>AP014633.1:0-601250 GCA_000828835.1 Thioploca ingrica | reverse complement strand
GTAGTGGTGGGATCACCTAAACTATCCAGAATAGTTATTTGTGCCTTAGTTGGAATACCGAGTTGTGCCAGATTAGTCGGGTTAGATAAAGACAAATTGAAGGTCTCATTTATTTCTGGGTTGGTGTCCACGATAATAGGAACAGTAACCGTTTTAGCTTGTGAATCACCGATATCCCACTTCAATGTGCCTTGAGTCGCGGTATAATCTTGACCTACCAGAGCAGTTTCATCCTGGGTCGCATAATCGACTGTAGTTGCGCGGCGGTTATCCCCAACCCGTTCAACTGTAATATTGATTTTACCCTCGGCTTCAGTGACAGCATAACGATTAGCAATCAGTTGTAAAGTACTTGACGCTAAATTAGGGTCAGTTTCGGATAATTTATCTAATATTTGGATTTTTGCGGTGGGATTGCTCCCTAAAACAGCGTTGCCAGTTAGATTAAATAAACTGATGGTTAAATTTTTGCCTTTGCCAAAAAAGATATTTTCGAGTAACGGGATTTTAATTTCCTTTTGTGTCGTATCGCCATTGTCCCATTTGAGCGTACCGTTCACCGCCGTGTAATCTTTACCGGCGAGAGCGGTTCCATCTTGGGTTTGATAATTTACCGAGATAGCGCCTAAGCTACTAGCAGCACGGGTTACGAAAACCACCGTTTCATTTTTTACTTTCTCCACCAGATATTGCGGCATACTCAACTGCACACTGGGCGGTGGTAATAATTCAAAAACAGCGGCACAGGTTTTAACCCCTTCCATAACCACCTGAGTTTGTGCGCTTTTACCCGTACAACCCGCTTCCCAATGACTAAAACTAGAATCAATTTTGGGTATCGCCGTGAGGGTGATGGTAGTTCCCTCGTGATAGGTATTACAATTGGCACCACAAGCTGTCCCCGTTGGCTCAACGGTAACTGTTCCATTACCATTGAGATTAACCGTCAGATTATGGAATCGGGAAAAGTTAGCGGTACATTTTTTATCCGTGGTCATGGTCAGGGGGAACGTACTGTTTAGTCCACTACAATCTTCACTCCAACCGGTAAAAAATGAGCCCGCTTCAGGAATAGCCGTCAAGGTAATTGATGTTCCTTCATTATATTCTGGACCGGGTGGTTGAGTGTCAACTCGACCCTTGCCGCTCCCGGTTACTGTGGTGGTAATTTTATGAGTCGGTACCTTGATAAAGTTAACTACGCAAGTTTTATCTTCTTTGTCCATAGTGACTTGACCATCTTGACAATCTTCATGCCCGGTCCAATTGGCAAAGGCTGCACCTAAATTGGGTACGGGTGTCATGGTTACCGTCGTAATATCCGTATAAATCCGACACAAATCATTATTGCAATCGGTTACTTGCCCGGTTGGCGACAATTTAACCCTACCACTGCCCACACCGGCGTAAATCAGGGTTAATTTAACGGGTTTAATTTTAAAAGTAGCGATACAAGAAGAATTTTGACTCAAGAAAACCTCTGCCACTCCCTTTTGTGACGATGATTGCGCTGCAATTAAGTGACAACGATCCGGTTGCCATTGATAAAAAATGGATTCATTATCTGGAGTAGCCGTTAAGGTAACCCAGGTAGCGGTATCATAAGTATAAGTGCAGGGATTGCCACTGGGGTCACATTCAATTTGCTTAGCCGGTTCGCCCTTGCTTCCAGCAACGCTAATACTGCCCTTACCAGAACCATTGCTGTCCACCTGAAGTGTCATCGTGGGTGGTAGCTGTTCTGCCTGTACAGTGATCCAAATTAATTCGCTTAATAGAATGATGATAGTTAAGATAAAGTGATAAATTGTTAATAACATGTTTTTTCTCACCGGGGTGTTAACGGTTGATAGTCAATTTAAATAAAGTATAGGATACCCGCTGTTAATAACAATAATGCCGTGTGTAACACTTTTCTTCAACTATTTAATTTTGAGTAACCAGTAGATCGTTTGGAACGAAGTGAAATGCGGGAAATGATCAGCCAAGTAGCCTGGATGAAACGAAGTGGAATAAGGAGATTATTGTACCCCTGGATTTCGCTGCGCTCCATCCAGGCTACGTTGCTAGAAAATGAAAATGGCTGTTAAGGTCTTTGCCATTCCCAAACAACCTGAAATTGGTCCTCATGTACTTTTTTAAGAGACTTCTTCAACTGTTCAAAGGTTGTTTGAATCGCTGCTGAGTAATTTTTTCCTTTGCGAAATGAAGGGAGGGGTGGCTCAAGAATAGTTGAGGAAATGAAGATTTTGCCAGTGTGATGATTAAAAACCTGCTTTTCTATCAATTCTTGGAAATTGTCACCGGTTATTTTCCAAATTACCGTAGCACCGGTATAGAGGTTAAGATATCTACCACACAGTTGCTCACAGTTGCTCACAATCAAATCGTTTGGCTGAGCATGACGAATAAAATATTGGTTAGTTACGTACCAATAGTCTGCGTCTTTGTTATTTTGTGGTAGGATACCACCGAGCAAGTTCCCAATGAAGAGTGTCATGAGAAATATTAAACTTGTTACTGTAGCAAACTTAATTTGTCCTGAATGTGCTATAAGCCATACCATTCCTAAATAGAAAAAAGGCAACAGCGCAATCCAATACTCATTAGTATAGGGCTTCCATACGGTAATAAAAATAGCATTAACCAAGAACATTAACACGCAAAAAAACATAAACCCGATAATTTTGGGCTTAATTAAATTGTATTTAGGAAACAGACGTTGAAAACCAATAGCGGCTAGCACTACTAGTAGCACAGCACAAACTGAACTAATAATCATCATAACCAGACACAACCACCTAATCCCAGGAGATAGGCTTTGACCCATCATTTGTTCTTCTAGAAAGACAATCCTAGGGAAAAGATGGGAGACTAGCTCATAAAACCAGGTAAACCCAAATAAAAAATGACCGCCCCACACCGTTCGCCAGAAACCGATTATTGACTCTAAGGGCGCAGTCCAAGACCAAGGTATCCAAAATTTATCACCTTCTGCCATTCCTTTAGACCATTTGATGATTTCTCCAAGTCCGTCAAGCTGAAGAATAACAATGGCAATGAAAAAATATACCGCAGCAATTATTGTCCCAGCGATACCCCAAAAGAAGGTGAGACCACTAAAAAGTAACCCTTTACCAAGAGAATTACGCTGGAGGTACCAAAGCAAGAAGATGGTCAGTGGTATAAAGAAAATAAGCAATACATGTTGTTGAAAAAATAAGGTAGCCATTGCTACGAATAGCCCCAACCAAACAAAGTGGCGGACTTCAAAGCGACTCTCAGCAAGCAGCATTAATCGGTGAGCAGACAGCAAGATGAATAATAGTGACAAGTGATAAGACTCTGCTTCAACACCGTACCACCAGAATGCATAAGATATGGCAACAGCAACAAGACAAAGTAAGGACCAAAAAACAGTCAATTCTAGTCGCCTTGCCACCAGATAGATCAGAAACAATATAGCAATGCTAGCAATCACATTGTTAATTTGAATCGGAAGTTGAGCATTACCATCGTATCCTAAGAACAACCAAAAATGATAAACGAGGCGGTTAAAAGTCATGAATAAAACATGATGGGGATAGTAAAGATCAGGGTTTGCTGTTTCTTCACGACTAACACCAAGAATGTAGAAAATAGAATCTTCTGCTTCGCTATGGTTTACCGCCAAAGTAAGAAGATAAATGATGGTGATAGCAACAAGTACCATTGTTAATAACAACATTGGGTGCAACGGATTGAGTTTAGGTAGTTTAAGTGTCATATTATTCTCCAGAGTTCTTATATTGAGGCCTACATTCCGTATACCTTTTCACTCGCTTTGAAATAAAGCCAGTGCAGTTTGAATGGTGCGTTACGGCTAACGCCTAACGCACCCTACACTGGCTGGCTATTGTTTTTAGCATAATTATTCTCCTTAAATATTATCTTCCACCAACCTGATCTCTTCCTCAGTTAATTCAAATAATTCATAAACCTTTTGATTAAGCTGTTGTTCCAGTTGTGCTAATTGCTGATTGAGTTGTTCAATAGCAGCTTTTTCAGTATTTAACCAAATTTCCCAGTCATTCCGCTCAACCAGTGGAATATCAGTTTTAAAGCACTTTTTTATCTCCTCACGAAAGGCTTTAAAATCCAGTGTCCACCAAGTTTTGAGTTTAGTGCTTAATTCAGGTTCACGATTAGTCGGGCAAATATCCGGGATGCGATGGCGTATCGCTTCTTGTTTTTGATAGCGGGTTTCGGCAAGATGTTGGCATTGTTGGGCGAGGGTGGCGATTTCGGTTTTTTGTGGGTCGGTGGCGGTGGGAATGGGAATTTTTTCAATATATTGTGAGAACAATCTTATAAATCCACCCCTTATTGAATTACTTACACCATAAAGGTACAGCCATATAACCTTAGCGTTTAGTAAACCAACGAGGAACAAATTACCATTTGGAATAAAATAACCTGTATTTCCAAAGTAACACTTTTGAATATCTAACGAGAATTGAGCATGTTGAGAAATATCAGGATAAACAATCTTCTCCTTCTCAAATTCTGGGTAATAAGCGCAGGCTCGTAACTCCCACCAGAACTCACCTTTATCTACTCGTTTCTTTGCCTTAACCTCAAAAGGCACTAACCATTGAGCAATGGCTGGATAATGAGTATTTAACCACGTCCAAGCCAATTGTTCATCGGTTATGTTTGACTTTTCCTGTGTCCAGCCTTTGGGTATTAAAATCAAATATAACTCCCTAGATTCCACCCGCCACTTCTTCAAATCTTTCCCTTCCAAAAACGGCTTAATCACCTCTGTTGATTTCGGGTCTTGAGCAACTAATTTATCCCGCGTTGCCTTATCAATGACAAAGGCTTCATTGAAACCGGTTAAAATACCACGATAAGGTGAACCATAAACTGCTTTCAAAGTCGGTTTACCACTGACAATTTTCTGCCTTAATTGCACTAACTTGGCTTCTTCCAAACGCCAACTGTCCTGACTAAGCCAAGCTTGAGGCATTGTCGATTTATGCAGATGAAAAATCTTACTGAGTTCCGTTGTGGGTAGCTGATGCAACTTGAGAAATTCTAAAAGATGGCTTTCATTAGGCTTGATTTTCTTTAACACTAAAATGGCTGGGTAAGTCGTCACGCCGGCAAAAACTTGTAAATCCCCAAAGTCGACGATCGTTTCAATAGTGGTGTGTGTGGCGAGATAGTGTCGTAACGGTTCACCGCTACCCGTCTTAAAAAAAGTACTAGAACAAATAAATCCCAATTTACCCTGCGGTTTTAATAATCCTAAACCCCGCTCAAAGAAGTAGGTGTATAAATCAGCAACCCCATGATAAATCTGATATTGCTTTTGTAAATAAGGTTTCAATGACGAAATCAATTCTTGACGCACGTAGGGCGGATTGCCTAACACCACATCAAAACCCCCAGCGGCAAAAACTTCTGGAAAGGCGAGTTGCCATGAAAAAGCCCGCTGAGAAATATTGCTGTCTTCAATCAGACTGTCCCCCATCCGCAAATTATGGTCTAAACTGGTTAACACTTTGCCACGCTTAGCCGTTTTAAGCCATAAAGATAATTTAGTGATTTCAATCGATTCCGAATTAATATCCACGCCGTAGAGATTTTGGTTAAGAATTTCTTTATCCAAATCAAAAATACCATAACTCCCCGTTAACGCTTGTAATTGGTCGTTGACCCGCAAATATTCGGCGTGTAGATAATCAAAAGCCGCCACCAAAAATGCGCCCGAGCCACAAGCCGGGTCAACCACTTTAACGGCTCTTAACGCATCCTGATAATCACGCCAAAAGGTAATCTCATCAAGGGATTTTTTCCACGCACCTTTTTGATCGCCGCGTTGATAACGTTGTTGATGACGAGCATTCCATAATTGGTTAAATTGTTCTGTTAAATAACGACCTAACGTTGCTTCTACCATAAACCGAGTAATATTATCTGGCGTATAAACTACACCTTCGCGTTTACGCTTACCAACTTTTTCAAGTGATATTTCTTGTGCTTCGGTGCGTAATTCTTCTAAATCCGAAATAGACTGTTCAAAAATATAGCCGAGTACAGTAACACTCACTTCACTTTCAAAATCATATTCACCGATTTGCTTAAATTGTTCACTCAGGGCGTCGCTAACCACTAACTGATTTAATACGGTATCTTCTTGAAACAAACCGCCGTTGTAAGCTGGAATATTTAACTGCGAATTGCCTTTATTAATGGCTTGAAATAAACCTTTAAAGTTTTCCCAAATCGGTCTTGGTTGATAAGGGTCTTGGTGTTGATAGGCTTTTTTTAAACTATTCTCCGGGAGTAAGCCGGTATCCTCGGCAAAGGCAATAAACAATACCCTATCTAAAATTAATTTGGCGTAGTAAATCAAATCTAAGTCATCAATGCTGGGATTATCGGCTTTGAAGGTGCGAATCAAGGTATAGCGTAATGCAATTGCTGTTTTAGTGGTGGAACAATAATTGATTGTAATTTTAGTTCAATATCTTTTAATCGTCTCACCATGATTTGAGTTTGCATAATTGCATTGGGCAAACTTTCACCTTTATTAATGATTATTTGATTTTGTTTATATTCTTCTATAATGTTGGTAACACCACTTCGCCAATTTTCTACTAAATACTGAGGTACTAATTCAGGGTAGGCTGTTCCTATATTTCCCATAATTTTGTGATAAATTTCATCTAATTGTTTAATTTTGTCGTCGGTTATTTCTCGGTTATGGGCTTCATCACGTCTGATAATATTCAATGTCTCTAAAATAGTTTCAAAGTCAATTTTATTAATTGGAAAAATACTTTTAAATTTATCCCATTGCTTAATAATAATATTTTTTAAATCAACTATATAAGTATTATTAAGCCATTCTCTAATTGTTAAGTTTTGATGAGAAACATTTTTGGGTAGTTTCTTGTTAAGAGCGCTATCTACACAATTATTCCACCAATTGTTACCAAAATTCTGAGTACAAATTTTGGCAATCACTTCCCGAAGAGAATTTTCTAGCCAGGAGATTTGTCTTTTGGCAATCATCATTCTATGATCGACAGTGTTTTCTTGAAATAGCGTATTTCTTAGCCATTCGATAGCTCTGCCCTCCGAGATCCAATCCGCTGCTTGGAGTGAAGACAACGCATACATAATTTCTACATCCTCTTCTGAATAAGCTTGTACAGCAAAATTTTGTATATTTTTTAGGCGAAATTCTGCTCTAAAGAAACTAGCCAGAAAATCCATGATAAAAGCAATTTCATTTTTGATATCAATAGATTCTTCAGCATAGGGATAAAATTGACACTGAATAACAGAATTATTTAACAAAGAAAGTTTTTTGATTTTTATTTTCTTATTTTCATCGGGATAGGCAGATTGTTGAGATAATCCTAAACTAGCTACCTCACATAAATCGTGAATAGAAAACTCCATCTGATAAAGCTCCTATTTTCTCAAACTAAAATATTAGTTTAAATTTCTCATTTCGTATAATATACGGCAATATAATAAAAAATTTTTTACATGAAATCATACACTCACTTAATCTATCTGTAGATAATCCGCTTTTGGTTGGTTCTATGGTAAGATTGATTAATTTATTTTTATATAACTTGTGGTTATAAGTTATAATTGTTTCCTGTAAAGCTATTTTGATCATTTCTTGTTTGATTCGTTCATCAACTTCCGTGCGAACCTCTACCGGCAGCTGTGCTTTTAATGAATTAAATGATTTTGCCATTGAAGTTTGTCTCTTTAAATGATGTTATAGATAGCCTTCTTGTTTTAAAATTTTTAGGGGTTTTATCTTTTCATCTCGAACTAAATCCAGCAGTAGTTAGTACCCGTTGTGTGTAAAAGCCATCACTTTAAAAAGTTTGCTTATTTAGCTTAAAAATTAATATTTTAATCAAGTGTAGCTCGGTTTGAATGGAATGAAACCCAGGACGACTAAAACTGCCATTGAGTTTCGCTCACGCTTAACCCACCCTCTGCTCCACTGCCATCAACTTAAAGTTAATAGCAGTGAAACGACATCTACTCTCTCATTAACGCTTAGAACAAATACTTAACAATGCTTGCTTTTCTCCAGTAGGGTAATAAACCCAACTATCATTACAACCATCACCATTGAGATCATCGGTATTAATCAATTGTAAATTATTTGTTCGGGGTTGCTGGTTGGGAGTCACAAGATAATCGAGTGTGCCTTCGTACCAATCTCCTTCATGACGTATTTTTATTTGTCCGGTATGCGTTAACTGGGTTGTTGAAGATGAATCGGCTAACTTATCTAACATCTCTGGATAAGCAGCGGCGGGATAAAGCATTTGTTGCCAATGGTTACCTGATTGATCGGCAAAAACCAGGGATATTGGTCTAGTGGTGTAATTTAATCCAATTGGCATTGCTGAAGAAACCCGCTTAGCGACTAAATCAGCACGAGCAACGAAGTACAAACCATCCACTAAAGGCACTTCGATGTTACCATTGGCTAACAAGTTAACAGCATTTAATCCTAATTGGCGTAACTGAGCTTGGAGAGTAAGCGGAGCTTGGGTGACCGGATAAGCGCTGATTTTTCTGCCGGTGTGAGTATGAAAAATAACTTCACCATGGGTAGGAAAGGTTATCCCTAAAGGGAGTTCGTCAACCATTTCTTCGGTTAAAACCTGTTTAACTTGCAGTGGCAGTGCCGCAAAGTGAAGGTCTCCTCTTGCCAAGTTAAGTACACCGGTGATCGGATCTTGAGTTACTTCCCAACCGAGGTTTTTAAGTTGTGGTAAGTCATTGATAGCCCCTAATAATCCACCGATGGCACTTTGACAAAGTACATCCCGGTTGAGTTTCACTGCTCGTTGACCTAACACCGCTTGTTCAGTGTAACCTAATAGGTTGGAGAGAGTTTGATTGGGAATCAGCGCATTGGCTTCAAAACATACGCCTTCACCTAAATTGGTTTGGTCATTCACTTGGGTACCTTCGCCAATCCCGACATATTTGAGGGTTGTTCCCGCTACGACTTCAACCTGACGAAGCCAAGCAGTCACCGGTTGCTCAGGCAGACCACTGAGAATACCACTGACTTGTCCCCCAATCACGGTGGTATTGGGCATCAGTAAGGTATTTTGTAGCCAACCGGCATTTTGGATTTGTCCAGCTAAGCGGCTTCCTATCAGCGCACCTCGTGAGGTAATGTGGATATTCTCCAAAATGGGTGAATCTTTCTCCCGAATGATTAAACAATCGACGATATTTCCGCTTAGCTCACAAAGATTAGGTTTGCTTGTCATTATGGTTACTGATACTGTACTTGGGGTCGCTAAGGTGACCTTACCAGTCGGAGCAAACAAGCTTAATTGGAAAGTTTTATTACCAACTTCATTGAGACTGGATAGTAACGGAATGTGAATCGTTTGATCTGGGTGTTCACCATCCCCCCAAGTCAAGATGCCGCTCGTTGCCACGTAATTTTCACCGGCTTTAGCAATACCATCGATGGTGGTATAGCGAAGAGTCACCTCACCTAAACTACTATTTGAGCGGCTAACCGTGATTTTTGCTTGCTGATTTCCTTCAAAGGCTAAATAATTATTGTTAGGCGAAAATCCCACCTTGCTACCATCATCATCTGTAATCAACACGCTGATACTAGGATATTCTCCAAGTACCGCACCATGGGTAGGATTAGACAGAATTAACCGGAAACTTTTCGCTTCTTCCGGTAATTGATTATCCCAACCATCAACTATAATATTTTTTTCACCGGTCTCACCGTTCGCCCACATGATTTGACCCTCGCTTTGCTGATAATCTTTACCGGCTATTGCGGTTTCATTTTGAGTTGAATAAGTAATAGCTACTTCTCCTTGACTACCCTCTAGACGAAACACCGGAATCTTGATAAATCCTTCCAGCGGATAAAGTGTATCTTGTTCCGTGATTTCATGTATTGGTGCCGCAAATTGGATACGACCGGCTGGGGTTTCTGGAGGAAAAGGAGGTGAAGGTAAAACATTATCACTACCGGTCGATTCTGTTGGCTCTGAGTTGTTCGTATGAGGGGTGTCTACAATGGTAACTACGGTTTGGGAATAAGTACCCAATTGTGCCTCCCCAGTCAAGTTAGATAGCTGGATGACAAAAGTTTCCGCACCCTCAGTTAAATCATCTTGTAGAATCGGCACTGTAATTGTCTTTTGAGTGGTATCGCCATTTGACCAAGTTAACTTGCCGCTGACTGGCGTATAATCGCTATTAGCGAGTGCAGTACCATTAACCGTGGTAAAGTCGACACCGATTGTTCCGGCTTTACTGCCAGAGCGAGTCACGAGGACAAGCGCTTTCCCTTGACCATTTTCATTGACTTGATATTGGGGCATAGCAAATTGTATGCTGCTCAATGAAGGCTTTTCTTCCTTAGCCAATTCAAAGGTCACCTGACAGGTTTTATCTGCCTCTAAAGAGACTTGACCGGATAAACAAGATTCACTCCAGTTAACTACTGCAGAATTGGAAGTGGGTGTCGCAATCAGGGTTACCCTCGTTCCAGTTTGATAACTCTCCGTGCAATCTATACCGCAGTTAATTCCAGGAGGTATACTGGTAATCGTACCGGTTCCACTGCCGGCTAAGGCAATGGTTAAAGTCGATAAAATCGGTTGAGATGGGTTGGGAGGTGAGGTGGTGGTGAAATTAACTCCACAATGAAAATTTTTATCTAAAGTCATTCCAAAAGTGGCTTGCGTTTGATTACCACAATCACCAGCCCAACTAGCTAATTGAAATCCTGGCTGAGGTTGAACTGTCAGGGTAACCTGAGTACCGCTGTGGTAACGTTGACAATGTTCTCCACAATTCTCACCGGTTGGTGTGAGCACAATTTGACCTTGGTTGTGGTCATAAGCAAGTACTAACTGAACCGGTGGCGTATCACTAAAGTTCGCTACGCAAATTTTGTCGATATCCATTTTAACTTGACCCGCTTGACAATCGGGATCGCCAGACCATTTGTCAAAATGAAACCCATTGCCCGCTTGAGGTGTTAAAGTTACTTCGCTATTAACAGCAACTTGGAAACATTGACCGGTTTCGCAGGGAATAGGATTACCGCTTGCTGAAGTGAGTATTTGCCCATTACCAACGGTAACTAATGTTAATACGGGAGGCTGGCGTTCAAATTCAGCACCACAACTGTAGTTCTCGCTCATAAAGAATTCCAGTTGTTCACCTTTATTTTGGGAGCATTTGGGATTGACACCACTCCAGCCCTTAAAGGTCGAATGGCTATCCACCTTTGCGGTCACGGTTACCCAGGTGGCAGTGGGAAATTGATAAGTACATTGAGTTAGTTTTGCGTCGCAGATAGTTTTTTGCGGATTTTGGCTAAACTCAAATTCACCTTGACCATTGCCTTGTCGGCTTAAAGTGAGGGTCATGGTTTGGGGAAGCGGTGGTGTCGGCGGAATATCTGCAATTTTTTTATCGAACGTGGCGGTACAATTCATCGAGGTGGTGATGGTAAAAGTCGAGCCACAAGCAGTCCCTGACCAACCCGTAAAAGTGGAATTACCATCTGGCGTCGCGGTTAAAGTAACAGCCGTTCCTTGGGAATAAGTATAACTACAAGTGTTTCCACAATGAATGCCATTACCGCTAATGGTACCATTCCCCGTGCCGGCTTTGGTAACGGTGAGAATCGCGGTACTCGGTGGGATGGAATTGGAATTGAAAGTAGCGATACAAGTTATATTGGTGGAGTGGATAATAACCATTCTTTTGGTGAGGTCGATAGCAAAAGGTACCAAACAATCAATTCCTGACCAGCCGGCAAAAACTGAATTAGCATCTGGTATCGGGGTTAAGATAACGGTACTTCCTTGGGGATAAGTGTAGCTACAAGTGTTGTTACAATTAATGCCAATGCCGCTGATGGTACCACTCCCGGTACCCGCTTTGGTGACCGTGAGAATCGCGGTACTCGGTGGGACGGAATTGGAATTGAAAGTAGCGATACAAGTTATATTGGTGGAGTTGATAGTAACCATTATTGGTGAGATCGTTACAGTAAAAGGTACCGCACAATCAATTCCTGACCAGCCGGCAAAAACTGAATTAGCATCTGGTATCGGGGTTAAGATAACGGTGCTTCCGTGGGGATAAGTGTAGCTACAAGTGTTGTTACAATTAATGCCAATGCCGCTGATGGTACCACTCCCGGTACCCGCTTTGGTGACCGTGAGAATCGCGGTACTGGGTGAGGTAGAATTGGAATTGAAAGTAGCGGTACAAATCATATCGGTGTTAATAGTAACAGATGGACTACAGTTAATTCCTGACCAGCCGGCGAAAACTGAATTGGCGTCTGGCGTTGCGATTAAGGCAATCGTCTCACCCATCGAATAAGTCTGACTGCATGGATTCCCACAGGCTGAACCATTGATGCTAACACTACCGCTACCAGTACCCGCTTTGAGAATAGTGAGGGCTGCAGTGCCAGGTGGTGGTTTAGGATCAAAAGTGGCGGTACAAGTCATATCCGCGTTGAGAGTAACAGACGAACTACAATCAGTTCCTGACCAGCCAGCAAAAATAGAATTACTATCTGGTGTTACGGTTAAGTTGAGGCTCGTTCCGGATGAATAGGAGTTACTACAAGTCGTTCCGCAGTCAATCCCATCACCGGTAATCGTGCCGCTACCGGTACCCACTTTGAGAATAGTGAGGGCTACAGTGCTAGGTGGTTTAGGATCAAAAGTGGCGGTACAAGTCATATCCGCGTTGAGAGTAAAAGATGAACTACAATCAGTTCCTGACCAGCCAGTAAAAATAGAATTACTATCTGGCGTTACGGTTAAGTTGATGCTTGTTCCTGATGAATAAGAATTATTACAAGTCGTTCCACAGTTAATTCCATCACCGGTAATCGTGCCGCTACCGCTACCTGATTTAGTGATGAACAGTGAGAATGTTGGCGCAAGTTTTTGCCAAGTTATGTTCTTACCACTGCTTAGTGAGTTACCCGCGAGATCGGTAATATCTCCTATTGCTACAGTCAGTTCATAATCACACGCTGTCGCGGTTAGTGAAGCGAGATTGCTTAGTATCCAAATTTTACCGCTACTATCCGGGGTGAGTGTTGGCACAGTAGTCAGTGGAACATTATTGCTACCACAAGTTAACGTTAGTTCGTTGAGGTCAAAATGGTTTACCGCTTCACTAAATTCAATCGTGATACCATTGACAATGTCCAATGAAGTATGGGGATTAGGATCGGTAATCGTCACGCTGTTGATTGATGGAGCGATATTATCAATCTCGTCGTTGATAATCGTGAATGTAGCACTAATGTTATTGAATGGGGTACCATCACTTAATAAAAATTGAAGAGCACTGGTGCCACCAAAAAAGTTTAAGATATTTTGGCACTCCGAAGAAACGTTACTACTCAGTCGGGGATTAGAAAGCGTTACGACGATATTTTCATCTGTTTCAAGATCATTATCTGGATATATACTCGTTTTAAGAATGCTAAGATCTTGACTTACCAAGCTAAAAAAGCCGCTATTACTATTTAGAGGAGTAGTGTTAAGACTTAGAGCACTAATTTTATAATCGGTATTAAGGGTGGTAGGGCTAGAATCAAGGGTAGCAGTACCAGTAACGAGGTAGTCAATATCGGTTGCACAGTTGATTGCTCCACCATAGCGCGTAATAACAAAGGCTTTCTCTCCGGCTAAATTTTCTTTTTTAGCGGCTGGATTGACTCCAATTTGGTGATAAATGATAGGTGCCATTTCATAGGCGCCGATATCACAATTACCCCCTTGAGGATAGGGACGAGAAGTACCGAGTTGATCATAGTCAAACGGGGGAGTGCCGCAACCATTAATACCATTAGGAACTGCATTAAGCGCAGAATTACCAGAAGAAGGCTTTAATGGGTGAACTCCGTTAACTAAGCTGGGAAATGGATCAAATAGATTAGTTATGCTGTCGCTAAATGAGATATCGCCCGTTCCATTTTTGGGACATCCGGTCGTTGCTCCTATTAAGTTATAACCTTTAGAAGTAATGGTACCTTTGCAATCTTTATAATTTGCAGTACCTGAGTTACCCGCAATGATGCTATTTTTAACGGTAACCGTGCCACCCACGACATATATTCCTCCACCTTGTTTAGCACTAGTGACACTATTGTAGGTGATAGTACTACTTTCTATTGTTAGGGTACCACTATTGTTATGGATTCCCCCACCATGGTTAGCAGTCGCAACACCTCCACTAGCCATGACTTTATTTGTGCTAATAGTACTATTGATAATGGTTAGTGTGCCACCATCATTATAAATGCCTCCGCCACCGGTGTTAGCAGAACTTGTCAAAACTTGGTTGTTATAAAGGGTGCTATTATACAATGTGAGTGAAGCACCACTCGCATTATAAATAGCGCCTCCTTTATAGTTAGCTTTACCGTTTTTCAACAGGCAATTGGTTATGGTTAGCACACCGGAATTGTGAATATTACCACCGTAATTAATTGCAGTAGAACTACCAATAGTATTGGTAATTGTCATACCTATTAGATTAACGGTTTTACCACTAGCTACTGCTAATACTCGCTGATTACCACCATCTAGTGTTATATTCGGACCATCAATCGTTAGATCGGTATTGATAACCAGTCGGGAAAATGAATCACTTGGATCAGTGAACATAAAAGAAATAGTTTGCCCGGCTAAATTGCTATCAAAGTTGATGATATTGTTATCATAAATACAACCATCTACCTTAGTAGTAGTTGTAACTGATTGAATTGCTTCTCGTAGCGTACAATTACCATTAGTTATTGAATCGTCAGCAGTTGTATCCACGGTAATAGCGGCAACCTCGTTCGTGGCAAACAATAACAAAATACCTAAAACTAAGATAAACCGAAGCAGAAGATTTAGATTTGATAGAATGAGTTGGTAAGTACTGGTAATAAAATGGTCGTGAATAGTGCCCTCACCAAGTAACCTCATAACTTCCTCCCATATAAATAAATTCGATATAACTGGTCGTTAAAAAATACCTTGCCTTAATTTGTATTATAGTGGATAGGAGTGAAGTTAATATTGGTTTCACCAACAATTTTTTTGATCAGAATTATAGAATGGTGCAGATGACACCGAAATCCGCCGTGGATTTATCAGTGTCATCTATGAATGAGTGTTAAGCCAAGATTTTAATTAACGTGATGAACATTGTCCAAACATGACTTGATTTTCTTGAGAGCTATAAACGATTTGATAGTCACCACAATGATCACCATTGATATCGGCAATCTCCTTAAATTGGAGGTTACCACTTCTGGGTTGTTTACCGGTGATCACCAGGTAATCTAATCGACCTTGGTAAACACGTCCCCCTTGACGTACCTGGAGTTGTCCATCATTAGCTAAGAAAACCTCCTCAGTCTGGTTAGCTAACACTTGTGGATCAGCCGCTGCCGGATAAATAAATTGTTGCCAACGTTGACCTTGATCATCTTTAAAGACGAGATAGGCTGGTTGATCAGTATAATGTAAGCCCAGCGGTGTTTCTTGAGAGACCTGCTGAGCGGATAAACCCGCGCGACCGATTAAGTAGTAACCGTTAGCTAAAGTCGCTTTGAGATTGCCATTGGCTAACATTTCTACATTTAAACCTAATTGGCGTAACTGATCCTGGAGAGCGGCAGGATTTTGTACCACCGGTTGCGTTATGATTTCTCGGCCATTTTGATTCCGGAAAATAACTTGCCCATCCGCTTGTGAAGTCATTCCTAATGAGATTCCTTCAATCATTGCAGTTAAGGTTTGATTGACTTGCAAAGGCATAGCCGCAAACCGAAGATCTCCCACATCTAAGGTAAGAAAACCATAGCGTGGCTCAAGTTTGACTTGCCAACCCGAGTTAGCTAATTGAGGCAGATTATTGATTGTTCCTAATAAACCATTGATGGCACTGAGATAGAGCACATCACCTCTGAGTTTCACTGCGCGTTGACCAAAGACCGATTGTTCCATATAACCTAATATCGAATCGAGATTTTGTTCAGGAACGAGTTCGTTAGCTTGAAAAAGTACGCCGTCACCCAAGGTGGTTGATGGGTCAAATTGACATCCTTCTCCAATCACGACATGTTCCAAATGGGCGCCTTTGATCTTGACATAACGAAGAAAGGCTGTTGTTGGTTGCTCGGAATCACCACTCAAAGATCCGGTGACTTGTCCACCCATTAAAATGCTATTTGGCATCAGCATGACATTTTGTACTCGACCAGCGTTTTGGATTTGTCCGGCTAACCGACCGCCAGTTACGGCACCGCGTGAAGTAATCTTGACATCTTGTAAAATAGGTGAATCGGTACTTAAAACCAGGAAACAATCGATAACTTTTCCGGTCACTTCACACGGAGTCGTTTCCGTTTCGATAATAGTTACAGCGACTTCACTGGGCTGAGCTAAAACCACATCGCCCTGTGGATCGGACAATCTTAACTGTATCGTTTCATTGTCTTCTGTAATCTGATCAGCTATTAATGGAATGCTAATCGTTTTATCGCCGGATTCGCCATCAGCCCAAGTTAAAATACCCTCTGTTGGTGAATAATCCTCACCGGCTTTAGCAGTGCCATCTACGGTAGTGTAATGGAGGGTCGCTTGACCAACGCTACTATTCGATCGACTAACAGTCACTTGTGCTTGACCACTTTTTTCTAAAGCTAAGTAATTATTTTTAGAGGAGAATCCCACCACGCTACCATCGTCGTCTTTAATCAAAACCGTTGTTTGAGGATATTCTCCAAGTACTGCCCCGTTGGGTTGAGAAAGCAATAAAGAAAAGCTCTTAGTTTCTTCTTTTAACTTGTTATCCCAGCTATCGATATTAATCCATTTTTCCCCAGTTTCGCCATCTGCCCAAGTGACTTGACCTTGACTGGCTTGGTAGTTTTTACCTGCTATCGCTGTCCCATCTTGAGTCATATACTTAACCGTTGCTGGTCCTTTACTGCTACCGGTGCGATTTACTGGAACCCGAATTAGCCCTTCCAACGGTTTAATCGCGGCTTGTTCCATGATTTCATAGGTTGAACCGGTAAATTGAATAGTGCTGGTTTCAGTCGCTGGTGGCGGATTGGTATTGTCGTCTACAACATCAGTTATTTTCAGAATCGCTGTTGATATGGCACCTAAACTGGCACCTCCCGTTGGATTAGATAGGCTTAAGTCAACCGTTTCTTCTCCTTCTGGTTGTTCATCAACGCTGATTGGAATATCAAAAAACTTCGGTTCGCTATCACCATTGGTCCACTGAAGTACACCTTGGCTGGGAGTGAAATCTTGTCCAACTTGGGCACTACCTTCAGCGGTGGTCGTATAGTTAACCGATACTTCACCGGAACTATCGCCAATTCGATTAACTTGAATGGTCGCTTTGCCAGCGGATTCATTGACCCTGTATTCTGGTTGTGAAAATTCTAAACTGCCCATACTTGGAGTATCAACAATCGTTACCGTCGCTTGAGCATATTGGCCAAATTGGGCTTCACCGGTTAAATTAGCTAATTGAATTCCAAAGGTTTCATGATTTTCATTTAAGCTATCTTGGAGAATCGGTATCTTAATCGCTTGCTGAGTTCTATCTCCATCTGCCCAAGTTAAGGTGCCGCTAACCGGGGTGTAATCGTTATTAGCGATGGCGGTACCATCAATGGTCTGGAAATCAGTACTGACAGTTCCCCCACTTTTGCCTGCACGAGTGACGAATACCACCGCTTCTTTTTTACCCCCTTCATTCACTTTATATTCCGGCATCGATAATTGGATACTACTAAACGCCGGCACATCTGCAATGCGAACCGCTATCATGGTTGAGGTACCTAACCGCACCCCGCCTTGAGGATTCGCTAAAGTAACCGTTAAGCTTTCAGTTTCTTCTTTGAGCTTATCTGGCAGGATTGTTAAAGTAACTGTTTTTTCGGTATTATCACCAGCCGCCCAAGTTAAAGTACCTGCTGTTGTAGCGTTGTAATCGCTTCCAGCTGTGGTTGTGACATCAGTTATCGTGTAGTCTACCGCAGCGGCACCATATTTACCGCCTAAACGACCAACCTTTAGAATCAATGGCTTATCTTCTTCAGTCACATCGATTTGGGCTGGTGAAGTCCATTCTACAACGCCGGGCACTTCAAAAGTGGCTAGACAAGTTTTATCGGCATTCAAATAGACTTGACCTTGTGGGCAACTTTCACTCCAACCAACAAAAATAGAATTAGGAGCGAGTTCAGCCTGGAGCTTGACTGCCGTATTTGCCTGATAATGAGCAGTACAATTCAAACCACAATTAATTCCACCGGGTAAACTCGTAATGGTACCGAGACCACCTCCCATTAAATTAACCGTTAAACTATAAGCCGGTTGATTAGGATCAATCGGTGGCGGATTAGTTGCGGGCATGAAAGTGACTTCACACCGCCAGTCTTTAGTTAAAGTCATTCCCAGAGTAGTTTGCGTTTGATTACTACAATCACCCCAACTGGCTAATTGAAATCCTGGCTGAGGTTGCGCTGTTAAAGTGACTGAAGTACCACTTTTATAACGTTGACAATTATCTCCGCAGTTTTCACCGACCGGCGTGAGAGCAATTTGACCTTGGCTATGATCATAAATCAACACTAAATTGACCGGGAGTGTATCGCCAAAAGTGGCTACGCAGATTTTATCTGTATCCATCTTCACTTGACCATCTTGACAATCTGAATCACCAGACCAATTGTAAAAATGGAATTCATTACCGGCTTGAGGGGTTAACTTCACTTCGCTATTAGCCGCAAATTGGAAACATGTCCCCGTTTCACAAGGAATCGAATTACCTACGGGTGAGATTGTTACTTGTCCATTGCCAACCGTAACTAAGCTTAATACTTTTGGGTTACTTTCAAATTCAGCAGTGCAGCTATAATCTTCACTCATAAAGAACTCAAGTTGATTGTCTTTATTTGGGTTACATTTGGAATTGGCACCAGACCACCCCATAAACCGAGAATCTGAATTGGGTTTGGCAGTGACTTTGATCCAAGTAGCTGTATCAATGGTATAACGACATTGTTTCTTATCGGTGTCGCAGTCAATTCTATCTACTGGAACGGCTGGTTGAAAAACAAATTCACCTTCACCGGTACCTTGTTGGGTTAAAGTTAGGATCATCGTTTTGGATAGCGGTGGAACTGGTTTTTCCTGGAAATTAGCTATACAGTTCATATCAGTCGTCATGGCAAAAGATGACGTGGTACAATCTCCTTCCCAACCGCCAAAGGAGGAGTTTTCGGCCGGAGTTACCGTTAAGGTAACTGTTTCCCCTTCAAGATAGACGGAACTACAGTGAGTTCCACAGTAAATTCCACTCCCGGTAATGGTACCCGTTCCTTTACCCGCTTTACTGATGTTTAAGGTGAAATTTGATTTTTCCCGGAAATTAGCTATACAGTTCATATTTTTCGTTATGGCAAAAGATGAAGCGCTACAATCTCCTTCCCAACCAACAAAAACAGAATTCTCGGCTGGCGTTACTATTAAAGAGATTTTATCATCGATGAGATAGCTTTTCTGACATACAGTTCCACAATTGATGCCACTGCCAGTGATAGTACCACTCCCTTTCCCCGCTTTGTTAATGTTTAAGGTAAAAGTTGGTTTCTTCTCGAAAGTAACTGTACAAGTTGTATCAGTCGTCATGGTAAAAGGTGAAGCGTTACAAGCTCCATCCCAACTAACGAAATAAGAATCTTCGGTTGGCGTTACCGTTAAAGTGATGATACTCCCCTTAGGATAGGCGGAATTACAAGTAGTTCCACAATCAATTCCATTAACGGTAATAGTACCCGTTCCTTCACCGGCTTTATTGATTTTTAAGACAAAATTAGATTTTAGATGAAAAGTACCAGTACAATTCATCACCTTCGTATCTTTCGTCATAGTAAGAGATGAAGAGCTACAATCTCCTCCCCAACTATCAAAGTAAGAATCTTTATCGGGTGTCGCTACTAAAAGGACTGTATCACCGATGGCATATCTGTTACTACATGTACTTCCACAGTCAACTCCATTAACGGTAATGGTACCAATTCCTTCACCGAGTTTAGCCATATTAAAGACCGGTCGCAATCTTTCCCAAGTGGTATCCTTATTAGCTAATAGTAGATTACCAATGCGATTAGTAATCCCTGCCGCTATCACGGTAAATGTATAATTACCTACTGTTTCGGTTAATGAATCGAGATTGCCTACAATCCAAGTAATGTCATCAGTTGTAGTCAGTGTTTGAGCATTGGTGAGTAAATTACTCCCATTATCAAGCGTCAATTTCAGATCACTGAGATCAAAATTTTTCACTGCCTCGTTAAATTGAATAGTAATCGTACTTACTTTATAGGAATCAGGAGCAATATCAAGGCTGATGACATAGGGAAGCGGTTTATCAATCGTATAAGTGTCGCCGATCATCTCAATACCGTTAAAAACTAAATCTGGATTAACACCTGCTATGGTAGCGCTGTTCAACAGTTTGAGTTGAAAATCACCATTAATGCTGTTACTGATATCAACGGTAACCGTGTAGTTTTTGTTATCGGTTGAGGTAATACTTGAAATAGGTGCACCATTGGTCGTCGTAAAATCACTCGCATCTAAGTTAGTTATCCCATCACTAAATGTCACCAGATAACTCACACTATTAGCATTCGTTGGCGTAGGATCAAGGCGAGTAATGTTAAGCACTGCCAAATCATCGTTTTTAATCGTAAAAGTGCTTGAAGTAGTAGTTGGCAGAATAAATTTAGGACTGGCAAAATAATTATTTAGAATTTCTGGGCAAGTGGAAGTCGGTAGTGTCGGATTAGAAGATGAGATTGGAAAAGTAACAATAAATGTTTCATCCGGTTCAACCGTTTTATCTGGAGTAACCTGTAAGTTAACCGCTCCTGATTGTACAGAACTTGTGCCTAAAGAAATCGTGCCTTCAATTTCCGTGGTTTTTTGTCCATTGGTTAGAGTCGTTTGATAATCGGCATCGGTAGCAGGTGGCGGCGAGGCAGTGCCAGTAATAGTATATTGGATGCTAGCATTACCACAATTGGCAGTTGCACTTTGAGTAACAGTAAAGCTTTGGGTACCGGCAGAATCTTCTTTTGCCGAAAGTAGACTTGGTGGTGTAAATGTATAGGTAATAGTAGGTTGTTGAACTTCGTAAGCACCAATATCACACCCCGTTCCTTGAGGTCGAGCGACACCGAGTTGATCAAAGTCAAGGGGAGCAGTACCACAACCATTAGTGCCATTGGAAATAGCATTAATTGCAACATTACCACTAGAGGAAACGTTGAGTGAATAATAATAATTCGGTGGTGAGAGCGAATTTAGTATAGTGCTGAGAGCCGTAGTAGATTTATCGGTACCAACGGTTGTACAGCCACCTCCGGTAACGATTAGGTTATAACCACCAGAAGTAATAACACCAGGAGCAGTAACACCGCAATCGTTAGCAGCAGCTCCTTTTAAGTTACCACCAACAATACTATTTTTAACGGTCACTGTTCCACCTGCACTGTATATTCCTCCACCAGTACCAGAGGTATTCGCAGTATTATAAACAATAGTACTATTATTTATGGTTAAGTTATTTGCATTATAGATTCCACCTCCTTTATTTGCTGAACCGGCTGCTTGATTATTACCAATAGTACTGTTGTTAATTGTCAAAGTACCTGTAGTTTCATTATAAATGCCACCACCACCTTCAATAAGAGTAGTGCCATTAACGGCAGTTTTGTTATTATAAAATGTGTTATTATTTAAAGTGAGTGAAGCTTTATTATAAATACCACCACCTTTTATTCTAGCGGTATTATCTTTGATTAGACAACGAGTTAGTGTCAACGTACCTTCATTATAAATGCCGGCACCCTCATTAAGAGCGGCAGTATACATACCATTAATAATAGTCATTCCTATTATAGTAACGGTTTTTCCGGGTGCAATTCTTAATACTCGCTTGCCAGCAGTAGTAGCACTATTGCTAAGTGTTATGAGGTTATCAGCCCCATCAATAGTGAGATTATTTGTGGGATTTATGTATAAGCGTGAGGTAGTATCAAAAGTAGCAGTAGGATTATCGGTAGTATTACTAAGATCAATCGTTTGATTTTTTAGACTACTATCAAACTGAATGATACCGCTATTGTCATTAGGACAATCAGCCGTTGCAATTCCACCTACTGTTCGAATCGCTTCTCGTAAGGTACACTTGATGTCAGTAGCTACATTATCAGCGGTACTATTTACTATAATAGCGGCTGCTACATATTGGATGGGTAAGAAAAATAAAATTCCTAACGTTAGAATAAAGCGGCGTGTCAACCGAATGGGTAGTTTATAGACGGTTTCCTTATGGTGTGATCTCATAATTTCCCCCTATGCTTTCCCAGCAATTGAATTGCATTTGAGATCAATGTGATGAATTATATTGGGGCCACCCCAATTCAACACAAGATGAATTATAATTAATAAGTCGTTGATCATATTGATATAACCCTGTGTGAACTCACAGGATCCTCCTGAGTAGTTGGGTTTCTACCCTACCAGTAGAAAGCGTTTCCTGCCTGGTAACAATTGGCTGAAGAGAAAAAATTTAACTTTGGTCTTAAGTTAAGATTTAATACATTTATCTACTTTATCAACATCAGTTGTTATTTTTTTTATTTATTTAATCTAATTTAATAGTTAATATTTGATTGGGGAATAGGGAATTTTCTGAATTGATGATGAGTAAAAGGCGAATTTTTTCGACAAAGTGATTGCCATCAATTTATCATGAACTCAATTTAAATCAGCACTGAACAAAATACGGCTTTAGACTAAAGTTTAGGGTACGGGAAAGCGGTATGGCTAAAAAAAAAGTCCCCAAAGTAAACTAAGTCGTGTTCGTCCACCGAGGGTTTATACTTTAAAACACCCCACTGCCAAATTTATTAAATCGATCTTCTAGCTAGGAAAAAGGCTACTATGACAACATTAAATCAGCTACTCAGTATCAGTTTCATGTTAATAATCGTTAGCGCTACAGCAGCTCAATCAACCTTTGAATTTAAATCAGTCAAGGTACCCGAGACCGATGCGGAAAAACGAGCCATCTTGGTTGCCAAAGAAGTTAGGATTGCGGATAAAAGCTATCCTATCGACTTTCATACGCTTTTGCGTAGCGGGAATTCAGTAGGAAAAGGTATTTTTGGATTATTGGTTGATGCGAAAGGTAATCCCCTTAAATCGGCTGAAGGTCAGCCGGAAATAAGCAATAAGAATGATTTCTCCTCTCTGATTCCCATTGGGAAAAAACTCTTTATGATTTCACATTTTGAAGATCTCCCTGGCGCTCTCTATCTAACTGAACTCAAACAAGATTTAACCAATGGGCAATTAACCGCCATCAATACTCAATTCATGGATGTGTCTGAAATTCATGGCATATGGCTACCTTGTGCTGGGAGTGTCACCGCTTGGAATACGCACTTGGGCAGTGAAGAATATGAACCCGATGCGAGAACACTCAATTTAACTACCAGAGAAGTCACCCATTTTGGATATATGGCTCGATATTATGGCGGTAATTTACTGGCATTGAATCCCTATGATTACGGTTTTGTTATTGAAGTCCAACTTCTTAATGAACAAAGCGATTATTCAGTAAAAAAACATTATGCGATGGGGCGTCGCTCCTTAGAATTGGCTTATGTTATGCCAGATAACAAAACGGTTTACCTGACTGATGATGGTTCTAACAATGGGTTATACTTATTTTTGGCCGATAAACCGGCGGATCTCAGTGCGGGTACTTTGTATGCGATGAAATGGCAACAAACCGGTGCTCAACAAGGTGGGCAAGCCAATTTAGAATGGATTAAATTAGGACAGGCCACGGATCAACAAATCCAATCCTATCTGGCTCAGAAAATCACTTTTAATGCTATTTTTGATACTCAAATCCCGACTGCTAATCAGGCTTGTCCAGAAAGTTTTCAATCGATCAATACTACAGTTGGACAGGAATGTCTGAAAGTTAAGCCCAACATGGCAACCGCTGCTGCTCATTTAGAAACGCGCCGCTATGCTGCGATGATGGGCGCTACGACTGAATTGCGTAAATTAGAAGGCATGACCTTGGATTCGGCAACTAACACGCTTTATGTTGCCATCACTGAAATTGCCCTCGGGATGGAGAACCACCAAAAACAAGGTCAATCTAATGATCAATATGATCAAGGCGGGGCTAACCATATCCAATTGCCTTTTAACCGTTGTGGTGGTATTTATGCACTGAATTTGGTAACCGACAATGAAATAGGCAGTCACTATGTTGCTAAAAATATCAAAGGGTTAGTCATGGGTAAAATGATTCAAGCTAATGAAAAAGCAAGTACCAAACCAACTGCTGATCACAATCAATGTGACTTAGAAAGTATTGCTAATCCGGATAATATAACCGCGATTTCAGGTTATAATACTTTAATTATTGGAGAAGATACCAAGGAAGGGCATCAGAATGATATGGTTTGGGCCTATAATTTAACCACTCACCACCTAACCCGAATTCAAACCACACCTTATGGGAGTGAAACTACTTCTATCTACTTTTACCCTAACCTCAATGGCTTTGGTTATTTAATGAGTGTGATACCTCACCCTTATGGTGAAACTGACCAAGATAAGCTCCGTCAGCCAGATGAAGCTAAGGCTTACACCGGTTATATTGGCCCCTTTCCGGCCATAAAATAGTTGATTTTAACGATATATTTGAAACTGATATGTACTTTCGCCTCTTTATTTGGATTTTAGTGAGTGGATTAGGTTTGACTGGCTGTAGTCAACACAACCCATTGTATGAAGAAGGATTCTATGTTTTTGGCACCCTTGTCAATGTCAGTATTTGGGGAGTTCCAACGGAACAAGCGAGGCAAGCGGTCGATACAATTGCACATGACTTTCAAAGTATGCACCATCGTTGGCATGCGTGGGAGCCAGGACCTTTAGTTGATCTTAATAAAGCCATAGCCGCTGGCCAAGTTTGGACCGTTGAGGACAACTCGTTAATATTTTTAATTAAACAATCGCAATTGTTTTCTCAGCAAAGTGAAGGATTATTTAATCCGGCAGTTGGGCAATTAATTCGATTGTGGGGATTTCACCGTAACGAGTTTCCTGACGATACTCCTCTTCCCCAATCAACCACCCTGGCTACTTTAATCGAACAAGCACCGAGTATGGCTGATATTCAGATAAAAGGTAATCAGGTTTCTTCACGTAACCGAGCAGTACAACTTGATTTTGGTGCCATTGCTAAAGGTTACGCTATTGATTTAGGCATTAAAAAATTACAACAGCAAGGTATCCACAATGCGATTATTAATGCCGGTGGCAATTTAAAAGTCATGGGGAAAAAAGGCACTGAGCCCTGGCGAATCGGTATTCGTGATCCCAGTGGTCAAGGGGTGTTAGCCGCTGTTCTGGTGAGTGGAGAAGAAAGTGTAGTCACTTCCGGAAATTATGAGCGTTTTCGAGAACATAAGGGAGTACATTATTCCCATATCATTGATCCACGTAATGGTATGCCAGTCCGAGGTATCACATCTGTAACGGTAATTGATCCGAGTGGCACCCGTGCTGACGCTGCAGCCACCGCATTGACTGTAGCGGGTTTATCCGATTGGCATCGAATTGCCCAACAAATGGGAATTAAATATGTCATGGTAGTCGATGAATCAGCAACGGTTTATATGAATCCCGCTATGGCCAAACGCATCCAATTTCAAACTCAGCAACCGCCTAAAGTGGTATTAACTGATCCGTTGTAATCCATTTAGCTCTCTTGGTTCTCTGTTGGTGGCAGGGGGGAACAATTTTCTTATGTCTCGTCAATCTAAGGGAGAGCCACTATCCATAATCAGCGAACCGAACTTATTGATTTATTGAAGGATAGTCCGAGTTTAAACCGGTTTCTTGCTGAGGGAGTAAGCGAGGCTTACCCAAGTGCTTTAGAATTAGTCATTGAGGAAACTCCTCTGCCTGAATCCACCTTTCCTAAGACTTGCCCCTACACAGTTGAACAACTTTTAGATAAGAAGTTTTACCCTGAAAGTAGCTAGGAGAGATCACTCGATTCTCAAGCCACAATAACCGGTTTCGGTTTTGCCTTTTCCCATCCGACACTTGCTTATTGATCATCATAGAACAGCTGGCGGATAATAGAAACTTGTTCCACTTTAAAATAGAGAGAAATTCATCATGAAAAAGATAGGTCATTTGATTTTTCTGGCTTTATTCATGGCATTACAACCCCTTTGTCAAGCCGATAGTGTCCCGGCCACTCCGCCTGACACGCAATCAAGTGCCACCCATCCGGCGGCTACCCCTCAAACTACTGAGCCAACAACTGCTTTGGCGACGGAAACGAAACAACCCCAAACTAATGAAGAAATTCGCCAGTGGTACAACGACGTTGTGGGCAAGATTCCCAGCCTGAATGAAAAATGGAGCAGTGAACAAGTCAGTGCAGAAGAACGAGCAAAACGGGCACATGAGATTCGACACCATGCCAGATTAGAAGCACGGACAATGATGCAGAATAAACAGGAAGTCGCTGATCTACAAGCACGCGACCAAGAAAAATAGGGTAACCCGGAAGGTCCCACTTTTGAATATCTCGTTGAAAAAAACCGTCAAAAAGGCCTCCAAGGTGATCCCGTGTATGAGGAGATTGTTGGCAGTTCAAATCGTATGAATCGTGAGTACAACGAGAAATTTGGGGTGAAAAAAGAGGCGCAATCGCCATGAGTAACGCTTCTCTTTCTAGTCATTTCAAACCGGCGGTGGCATGGACTAAAACTGACCGGGCAGAATTTCCTTATGTGGCTGAAGTCAATGGACAAAATTGGCAAATTCGGCTTAACGATTTTCCCGAAGAAAAACTCTACACATTACTGGTTCAAGGCCAGGTCGTAGGGAGTTTTGATGATTGGCCTAGTCATTGGCAGCGTGTGTAGCGTGCGTTAGGCACGTCCTTTTGCCAGTATCGGTCACATAGGTCGCCGGGCTACTGCTATCTTTTCCGCAAATTGCAAATACCCTACGCTCGCTTTGGCGACCGGGGATCTTCTCGCCATCCAACCGCCGCTGGCTCGTAATTTAACAACCTCGCGCTCCTGGTTAAAATGACTTGGCCAAACTGTCTCCAAGAGTTGGCGGGCAAGGTCTGCCTTACTTGGCTTGGTAACGCAACGGCAAAGCAGTAAGGCGCGAATAATCCGACCACCCATACTTGCCAAGTCAAATAATTAATTGATTGTTTATATAGTTATATTATCTTCATCTAACCAGCTATTGCTGTTTGGTAATGATGAGCTATACATAATACTATAAAACCTAATCTCAAAAGCATTGCTATAACCTTATTTCAATAAAATATGAAATTGCCCCATCACCCTACTTTCACCTGCATTTATGAAAGTGCTAATACCTTAGTTTATCGCTTATTTAAACACCAAGCGAAGAAACCGCTTATCTTTAAAGTATTAAGAAAAGATTATCCTACTGTAGAAGAATTGAAACGTTATCAGCACGAATATAAAATTCTCCGTCATTTGAATGCGATTGGCATTATTAAAGCCTATGGCTTAAAAAAATATCAAAATACCTTAGTTCTTATTTTAGAAGATTTTGGTGGCGAGTCATTAAAACAATGGCTAGCAATAACGCCCCTGACCATTAACCAATTCTTACCCATTGCTCTCCAAATTACCGAGAGTTTAGAGCAAATTCATGTTGCTCAAGTCATTCATAAAGATATTAATCCGAGTAATATCATTATTAATCGTGAAACCAAGCAATTAAAGATCATCGACTTTAATATTTCAACTTACTTCCCCATTAGGAATCCCGCTGGCGTCAATCCCAACCCGCTAGAGGGGACACTGGCTTATATTTCCCCAGAACAAACGGGACGAATTAATCAACTGGTGGATTACCGCACGGATTTATATTCACTGGGGATTACTTTTTATGAATTATTAACCGGACAAGTGCCCTTTGACTATCCCGATCCCTTGGAATTAATCCATTGTCACCTAGCCAAAATACCGACACCCCTTCATCAAATCAATCCGGCTATTCCGCCAATCATTGCCAATATCATCATGAAATTAATGGCAAAAAATGTCGAGCAGCGTTATCAGTCGGCTGCTGGGGTGAAGGCTGATTTAGCTAAATGTCTTCAACAGCTAGAATCGTTTGGAACACTAGACCGTTTCCAGTTTGACTTAGCCTCAGATGATTTCTCCGCACAATTTGAAATTCCTCAACGGTTTTATGGACGTGAACCGGAGCAGCAAGCTTTACTACACGCTTTTGAACGCACAGTTCAAGGTAACAGTGAATTATTATTGATTGCGGGTTATCCCGGTGTTGGTAAATCAGCATTAGTACATGAAATGAGTCAAGCTATTACGGAGAAACGGGGTCACTTTATATCGGGTAAATTTCAACAATATCAGCAAAATGTTCCTTATTCCGCTGTTAGTGCCACTTTTAATCAATTTTGTCATGATTTACTCAGTGAAAACCTTGAGCAATTAACTTATTGGCGACAAACCCTGCTCAGTGCGGTGGGCAATAATGGCCAAATCTTAATTGAAGTTATTCCGGCTTTAGAAGCAATTATTGGCAAACAACCCGCTGTGGCTCAGATAAAACCGATTCAAACCCAAAACCGGTTCAATTTAGTTTTTCAACGGTTGGTTCGAAGCTTGGCTCAAGCCAGTCATCCTCTCGTGTTATTCATTGATGATTGGCAGTGGGCTGATGTCGCTTCTTTAGAACTGCTTTCTAACCTGATGACTGATAAAGAAAGCCACTATTTGTTAATCATCGCCGCTTACCGCGATAACGAAATCAATGCCAGTCACCCGTTGATGATAACGGTGGAAAAACTTCAAATTGCTCAAGTGATTATCAATACAATTTTAGTATCCAATTTTTCTATTGCTGAGGTCAATGCACTGATTGCCGATACGCTAAAATCTGCACCCACTTCAACCCTTCGATTAACTCAGGTAGTTTATGATAAAACTCAAGGCAATGCTTTTTTTACCCAAGTGTTCTTAACCGCGTTGTATGAACAAGGCTTACTCCACTTTAATTGGCAAACTCGTCACTGGCAATGGGATATTGACAAAATAACGGCTCAAGATTTCACCGATAATGTCGTGGCGCTATTGGTGGATAAAATAACCCGCTTGCCACCGGATACTCAAACTGTTTTGAAATTAGCCGCTTGCATAGGTAACCCCTTTAAGCTACAAACCCTCTCTTGGATTTATTATCCAGATGAACTCCTCACTACTTTTGTTCATTTATGGAAAGCGATAGCGATGGGTTTAATCTCGGTAGTTCAAGGGTCATTACCGGTAAGCCGTTATCGGGATCATGAGCTACTGCAGAGTGAATTTAAATTTCAACATGATCGAGTTCAACAAGCGGCTTATTCCTTAATGACTGATACCGATAAGTTGAGTATTCATCTGCAAATTGGACGTTGGTTACGGGCTAATACACCCATAACAGCGTTGGACTCAACCCTGTTTGAGATAGTCAATCACTTAAATAAAGGGCAAAAATTAATAACGGATCCGGCTGAACAAATCCAGTTGGCGCAATTAAACCTATTGGCCGGAAGAAAAGCTCAGCTTTCAACGGCCTATCAACATGCTGTTGACTATTTTAGGGTGGGTATAGCACTCCTGGAACCCCAGGGTTGGGAGATGCAATATGAACTAACCTTGGCACTGAGTTTAGCAGCGGCTGAAGTAGCTTATCTGAGTGGTCGTTTTGACCAAATGGAATCATTGATTACCGTTGTCTGGCAACAAGCCAAAACGTTATTAGATAAAATAAAAGTCTATGAAATCAAGATTCAAGCTAATATGGTGCAAAACCAACCTCAAGCAGCGATTAGAATAGCGCGACAAGCATTAAAGTGGTTAGGAATAAACTTGCCCACCAAACCCAGTCAATTAACGATACAACTTAACCTGATGACAACACGGCTGCGGCTGATAGGAAAATCGATTGCAGACTTAACCGAACTACCTGAAGTCACCGATGCGCGGATTCGGGCTATGATGCGTCTGCTTTCCATGAGCCTGTCTGCCGCTTATTTTCATGCCCCAGAGTTATTACCCATTATTGTACTTAAACTCGTTAATTTATCAATCAAATATGGCAATATCCAAGAATCCACTTGCGGATATGCTATTTATGGACTGATTCTAGGCGGGATTGCTGAAGATTTTGAGCGTGGTTTGCAATTTGGTCAACTTGCGGTCAATTTAATCGAACGATTTCAAGCTAAATCCCTAAAAACAAGTTTAGCGGCCGTTCTCGTCAGCATAAAATGCTGGAAAAATCATATGAAAGAAACCCTCGATCCGCTCAGAGTAGCTTATCAAAATGGCTTAGAAAACGGCAATTTAGAATATGCTGGCTACACAGCGTTACAATATCTACTGTATTCTTTCTGTACCGGTCAGGATCTCGCTAAACTAGAGCAAGAAATTATTTCACTTAATAAAATCATGACTCAAGTCAAGCAAGCAACGGCACTCCATTATCAAAAGCTATTTCTCCAAATTATTTTAGTTCTCCGAGATAACACCGAAAATTCACGTTTTTTCAGTGATGAGTTAACTGATGAGCAATCGCCACAGCTATTTCAACTGGCTAATGATAAAATCATAATGTTTCTCTTACACTTTAATAAATTAGTCCTGTGTTATCTGTTTGGGAAATATCAGCAAGCCGTCTACTATGCCATTTTCCTAGAGAATTATTTAGACCATATTATAGACACGCCCCATTTTTCCTTGTTTCGTTTTTATGATTCTCTGGTGCATTTAGCCATCTATGGGGAGGTTTCTAAATCTGAACAATGGCGCATTCTCAAGAAAGTAACGGCTAATCAGCAGAAAATATCCAAATGGGCATATCACGCCCCGATGAACTTTTTGCACAAATTTTACCTCGTTGAAGCAGAATACTATCGAGTACGGGGTCAAAATGCCAAAGCGATGGATTTATACGATCGCGCCATCACTTTGGCGAAAGAGAATCAATACCTTCATGAAGAAGCTTTAGCAAGTGAACTCGCTGCCCAATTTTATTTAGCTCAAGATAAGGCCAAAATTGCTGAAATTTATCTACGCGACGCGCATTACAGCTACTCACAGTGGGGTGCTAAGGCTAAAGTGGCAGATTTAGAAATGAAGTACGCGCCATTTTTTGAAAAGCGGACGTTTTCCGCAACGGCTTCTTCCGTCACGACGACTATCACCTCAACCAGTCACTTAGCCAACACCTTGGATTTAGCCAGTGTACTTAAAGCTTCACAAACGCTAGCTAGTGAAATTAATTTAAAACAACTACTCGATAAGTTGATGACCATTGTCATTGAAAATGCTGGCGCACAACGTGGATTGCTTATTAAAGAGTCGGTGGCCGGTGAAACTCAATGGCTGGTTGAAGCGGTGGGAACGATAGATAAAGCCGGCACAGTCGAATTACAAACGGTAGAACCACCAGCGACCATTTCTTTTCCTATCACCCTGATCAACTCTATTGCTCATACCAAAACCAGTATCGTTTTGCCAGATGCGCAATATAAAATGCGATTTATCCATGACCCTTATATCGTTAAGCATCAAGTTAAATCCATGCTGGGAATCCCACTGCTTAATCAAGGGCGATTAATCCGCATTTTGTATTTAGAAAATGCTCTGATAGCGAATGCTTTTACCCCAGCAAGATTAGCAGTCCTGAATTTATTGTCCTCACAACTGGCTATCTCTATTGAAAATTCCTCTTTATACAATCAATTAGAGCAGAAAGTGGCCGAACGGACTGATGAACTACAACAAGAAATCCTGGAACGCCAACGGGCTGAAAAATCGGCTCAAGTAGCTAATCAAGCCAAAACGATTTTTCTGGCTAACATGAGTCATGAATTACGCAGTCCGCTTAATACGATTCTAGGCTTTACCCAACTCATGACTCTGAACAGTAACTTATCAGTCGAGCAACGGGAGAATCTTGATATCATTCATCGGAGTGGTGAACACTTATTTACTCTGATCAACGATATACTAGACCTCGCTAAAATTGAAGCCGGACGTGCTACCTTAAACGAAACCCGTTTTAATCTCCAACAATTATTATCAGAAGTGGAAAAAACATTTCAATTGCGGGCTAATGATAAACAGTTACAGTTGTGGTTCAAACTGCAACCTAATTTACCCCACTATGTGCAAACTGATGAACTGAAATTACGGCAGGTGTTAATCAATCTTCTCAATAATGCCATCAAGTTTACGCCAGTCGGCAGCATTATAGTGCGCGTTGGTTCCAATATCCTTGATAATTCTCTCTCCAGAGTAGAAAAGAAACTGACCTCCCAAATCTGTTTCGAGATTAAAGATAGTGGAATCGGTATGAGTGATGAGGAATTAGATACGCTTTTCAAAACCTTTGTACAAACTCAAGCCGGGATTAAAACCAAAGAAGGCGCTGGGTTAGGACTGGCGATTAGCCAAAAATTGGTTCAGTTGATGGGTGGAGAGATAGAGGTTAGTAGTGAGATAGGAAAAGGAACACTGTTTAAATTTTCAATAACAGTCCAAGAATTGGAAGAAAGTCATTTAGCTAATTCAACCGTAACACGTCGAGTAATTGCATTAGAGCCGGGGCAACCTCATTATCGAATTCTAATTGTTGATGATAATAAGTTTAATCGCCAATTGTTAGTAAAACGACTCAATCCCTTGGGGTTTGAACTGCAAGAAGCCATGAATGGCTTGGAAGCCCTTGAAATAGTGCCTCGCTTTCAACCGCATTTAATCTGGATGGACTTGCAAATGCCCGTCATGGATGGTTATGAAGCGACCAAACGTATCAAAGCGAGTACTCAAGGAGCAACGACCGTTATTATTGCCATAACTGCTAGTGTGTTGGAAAAAGAACAAGCCCAGGCTCTAGCAGCCGGTTGTGATGATTTCGTAGGCAAACCCTTCCAAGAGAAAGCTATTTTTGACATGATGAATAAATATCTTGGCGTGCGTTACGTTTATAAAGAATCCGATATTATCACTAAACCGCCCTCGGTAATCACTTTAACACCAGCAACACTGGCTAACTTACCCACTGATTGGAAAAAAGCGGTAAATGCAGCAGCAGAGCGAGCAGACGCGGCACTGATTTTAAAATTAGTTGCGCAAATTCAAGATGAACATGCTGATTTAGCCAAATCAATAGTCGCTTTAGTTGAGAATTTTGAGTTTGAGCAATTGATTTCTTTAACCAATCTTTCTTCAACAGAGGAGCAACCGTAGCTCCACATTCAGTACTTCCCCCTTTGAAAAAGGGGGAGAGAGGGGGATTTTACCGAGATAACATAGGAGAACAACATGCAATTGAATTTTGATCAAATTGTTCTTTCACCAGGACAGACTCTATTACTCCATGACATTAATTGGCAACTATTTGAAACATTGTTACAAGAACTGAAGGAAACCTCAGCGACACGATTGTCATACAGTAAAGGCTGGTTAGAAGTTATAGTACCGCTGGCTCAACACCCACATGATACCAATCTTCAATCTGTAGATTTGGAATTTGTCCAAAATGCTTGGTATTATGAGTGACCAATACCCAATCATTGACCAGTGCAACGCCTGCTATCAATAGGTCAATATCATCAACCGGTGTTCCTTGTCTTCTCATCTGTGCATAGACCTCGGCAGAACGAGCGACCGATTCTTCGGTAAGCAAGATAATGTTATTACACTTGGCAAATGCCAGAAATGTAGACAGTTGTTTACGAGCATCTTTATACTTCAAGCCACTCAGAATTTCGTAGTAAGTGATAATACTTAAATTAATCTTGTCATAGACTGCTAAATAGCTTGAAAACCGTGAAACGACACCTTCGTGTCCACGAAAAAACCAGGATAAAATATCCGTATCAATTACGGCCAGTTTCATCATGGCGTCTCCTGGCAAAAGCTTGCTGGCGACGTTGCGTTATTTCTTGAATAAAGAATTCAAAGGTATCATTGGGTAAATCACGCCAACAACCGGCATAGGATAGTATAGAAAACTTGCTTTCTCTTGAAACTTCTAATCCCAAACGGAAGTCATGCAGAAAGTGATAAAGTTCTGGTAACCGATTATCTGGTATCAAATCCAGTTCCTGTAATATTTTCACTTTTTCGCTAGATAAACTCATGATAGTTATTTTTTCGTTTAATATAAATAATTAATTAGAGTAAACCCCCAGCTTTGCTGGGGGACTCACAGAGGTTTGACCGTTACGACGGTCTATTTCATTCTCTTTGGTTCCATTAACGACCAAGGAGCATGACCTATGCGAGACTCTCAAAGTCTAAGTCACACTAAGTGGGATTGCAAATATCACCTGGTATTCATCCCTAAACGTCGTAAAAAGGTTATCTATGGTAATCTACGGCGAGCTTTGGGTACGATTTTTTCTCTCGTTCCCAAGTTCCACTTGGGAATGCCTGTTTGCCAAGCTCTGCTTGGCGAAGTGGGACCACACGCGAAGCAGAGCTTCGCCGGGAGACACTACCAAGCAGAGCTTGGTAGCGAGCTAAGCCTTGCACCCGGCCACTGACGGCAGTCGCTGATGTCAGTGTGTGAGTTCGAAGGAGACGTTGTAGTCGCCACCTCCGCCTTTGAAGCGGAGACTCTTCACGACGGTCCCAGTGCGTGCCCCGTCAAGGTCAGCCTGGCTGAGCTGGAGTTCCTGCGAGGGCCCCAGTTGGTCGTCACTATCGGGAAAGCCAACGCCGGCGGTTTTGACTGCGCCGTCGAACAACACCTTTAGTTGGCCGACGAGGTCACGCCTGTTGTCGTGGTCGGACTTGTTTGGGTCTTTATTATTGATGATGCCGGCGAGGTCGCCTGCCATTAGACCAGTCACCATCGTCTTCACATCTCCGAGGCGATCGTCCCACTCCATCAGTGCCGCCAGAATGACGACATCATCGGGAAAAAGGATCGGCGAGGGACCGCCGTTCAATCCCCAGCAATGTTTTCGCCATGCGAGGGGAATACCGTCAAAAAACTCCTGCGGTACGCCCGGAGGGAGTGGCGGCAGTGGTATGGTATCGCCGGTTGTCCCGGCCCCGACGTTAACCCAAGTACCGGTGACGATTACCGAGAGACTTGGAACTTTCACAACCCCCTTTACGCCGGCGGTCAGATCGATCGCGAGCGAAACGACATAGGGTTCGTCGTGATGGAACGGCCTCGGACTCTCCGAAGCCAGAATACACTTGATGCTCTTTACTGCGATTGAAATTGGTGTGGTAGACATAAAGGCTCCTAACTTGTTGACCGCTGCTCCATTAATTATTTTTCCTTGTTCCCAAGCTGAAACTTGGGAACAAGGGATAATATTGCTCGTTTGCTCGTTGGTAATGCCGGTTTGCCAAGCTCTGCTTGGCGAAGTGGGACCACACGCGAAGCAGAGCTTCGCCGGGAGACACTACCAAGCAGAGCTTGGTAGCGAGCTAAAATACCAAAGATGAGGTTCTTTTACAGCCTCAGAGCTTGGTAGCGAGAGAATTTTAGATATTGCTCTCAAGCCTTGTAGGATATTCACCGTAAATCCCTCAAGACCGTAAATCCCTCATGATGGGCAATGTCCACCCTACTTGGCTGCTGGCTATGGACATCGCAAATTATTCCCGGCTATATGGATGAAAAGCAACTGAACATCATCTTGATAATTTTTTAGGAAGGGAGTTTGATTAAAAGTTTTACCGACATCTAGTTCTACCGGTACCAACTGACAATGATGAAAAGGAACGTAGCTGACTTCAGTATAAAAAGGTAAAGCAACGGTTGCACCAGGATTAATGACGATCTGTGTGTCTGCACCCTCGGTCCATGACCACAAACCCCCAATTTTATGAGTAACAACATGGGAACAAAATTGCCCTGGACCAAAAGGATTGTTATAACAAGTGTCGGGACCAACATACTTGACTGGTATATTACCGATGTTCTTTACATAAATTTTACCCTGCTTGGTTGGAAATTCACCTACTCCATTAGAAGAGAGAGAGATCCATAGCGGAACTAAATCTCCATCGGAATTGGCAAATCCCGTGGGAACAATGGCAAAACTCGCTAACAATACAGCCAATTTTAGAAATTTCATAAAAATTCTCTTTTGATGAATAGAATTACTTAACATCTACGATTGAAGAAAATTGGGTGTATAACACCCTATTTCCTTCAATCTTGACTCAGCAATCGCCATACCAATATAAAAACCATTAAATATCAATATGATAGTAAAAAATAATCCGAGCAAGTGCTCATAAATCGCTCATAACTGCTCATAATCGCTCATAAGTGCTCATAAATCGCTTATAATTATTGATTTCCATCTCGAGTACTGAAAAATGCTACCCGGAATAAAGCGCATTACTTTGCAATTGATACCGTTCTCAGGCTTACCGTATCCTAACTGTACTTAGGAATTAACCTTTCTGGAGAATCCTTATGAAACCGATATCTTATGAACAAGATTTTTATGCTTGGACTCATCATAATGCCCAATTATTGCGACAAGGTAAGCTAGCAGAAATTGATGTCGTCAACCTCGCTGAGGAACTGGAAAGTATGGGTAAAAGCCAACAACATGCCTTGATTAATCGCTTAGCTGTATTGTTGATGCATTTACTCAAGTGGCAGTTTCAATCAGCAAGACGTTCACGGAGTTGGGAATTGACTATCATAGAACAACGTCAAGAGATTATTGATTTGTTAGAAGAAAGTCCCAGTCTTAAGCCGAGTATAGAAGCTAAGTTGGCTAAAGCTTATAACAAAGCGGTTATTAAAGCGGAACGGGAAACGGGTATTCGGTATACCGATTTTCCCTCCATTTGTCCTTATACTTTAGAGCAAGTATTGGATGATAATTTTTATCCAGAAAGTAAGTAAAATGTGTTTAATCGCTCATAAAAGCTCATAAATCGCTTATAATTATTTATTTCCATCTCGAATCAGGTTGATTGGTATGAACGGAAACGTATTACACGCTGATATTCTGGTGATTGATGATTCGGTAGATGATTTACGCTTTTTAACTAAAACGCTTACTGAGCAAGGTTATCAAGTCCGGGGGGTGACTAAGGGAATAAGCGCTTTGAAAGCGGCGCAATTGAAACCGCCCCATTTGATTTTATTAGATATCCGTATGCCCGAAATGGACGGTTATGAAGTTTGCAGACGGTTAAAAGCCAATCCGCTTACTGCCGATATTCCAGTGATTTTTTTGAGTGCTTTGCATGAAATAGCTGATAAAATCAAAGCGTTTGAATTAGGTGGTGTTGATTACGTGACCAAACCGTTTCAAGTCGAGGAAATCTTCGCACGGGTGAAACTCCATTTAACGCTTTGCTCTCAACAACAACAATTAGAACAACAAAATGTAGAGTTGATTCAATTGAATGAACAACTCCAACAAGAAATGATTCGCCGTGAGCAGATGGAAAATAAGTTACAAATCGTGGATGCCAACCTGTCCCTGATTTCTGAGCAGCAGGCTGAACATTGGGGTATTTCGGCTTTTATTGGGAAAAGTAAAACTATTATTAAGATTCTTGACGATATTCTGCGCTTACAACGAGTTGAGAAAACAAATATTTTAGTTTTGGGAGAAAGTGGAACGGGTAAGGAACTGATTGCGCGTGCCATTCACTTTGGTGGCGTTCGTGCGAAGGGACCTTTTATTGCAGTCAATTGTGCAGCCATTCCGGGTGAATTAGCCGAATCAATTTTATTTGGTCATGTTCGGGGCGCTTTTACTGGTGCCGTCAATGATCGTAAAGGTTATTTTGAATTGGCGTCTGGTGGTACTTTGTTTTTAGATGAGATGGGGGAAATGCCCTGGTCGTTACAAGCTAAATTGTTACGATCGTTAGAAAACGGTACTTTCATGTCAATAGGCAGTTATCGGGAAAAACAAGTCGATGTTCGAGTGATTGCCGCTACCAATGCCGATCTGGCTACCAAAATTACTGCGGGTGAATTCCGTCAAGATCTTTATTTTCGCTTAGCCGGTTATACAGTACATCTCCCTCCGCTTCGAGAACGTCAGGAAGATATTCCCTTGCTTATTGAGCATTTTCTATCACGGTTAGCCATAGAAATGGGTCGTCCCCAAGCCACGTTAACTCCATCTGCACGAGCGGCGTTAGCCAATTATTCTTTTCCAGGGAATGCGAGAGAGTTAAGAAACATTCTGGAACATGCTTTAATTAGTAGTGATAACACGGTCATTCAACTACCGCATTTACGTTTTATTGAGACAATAGACATTCCCGTCCCCGTCCTTGATGAATTTAATGGAGAAAAATTCATTTCAATTTCGTGTGGTGAAGCTGAGCAAAAAATTCTCGCCTATGTCCACCAACATGGAAACATTACTAATTTTCAATGTCGACACTTACTCAATTTAGACTATCATCATGCTTCTTATCTGCTGAAGAAAATGAGTCGAGAAGGGCGGTTAGTTCGCCAAGGTAACCGACGTGGTTCTTATTATCAACAACCTTGACTTAACTAACCTGAGTTCGACGTAACCCACCGGTTCATGGCTAAAACCAGCCAAGATGATCTGTAACTAATGGCTCTTAAATCGCCCAGCGAGAGTAGGCACTTTCAGTGAGGAGATTAATTTGTACTCGAATCCAATCTTGTTCTTGAGCTACTCATTTAACGGGTTTATTCGCTACTAACATAGTAATTATTGATAAGCTGGTATTGGGTTCAACTTTAACTTCAACACGGGTAACTTTTTGATATAAAATAATTCTAGTATTTCGGTTTTTATTTATCTTAATTTTACTCCGTTCGACCGGTTTTCGGTAAATTAGCTTGAAATTGTTCACGAATTTGCAAATAAGCCGCGACTAAATCATTTGGATGATGCGGTGCCGGAAATAAAGCGCTCAGTCTGGCCAGGGGATCAATGAGCAAAATAGAACCAGAATGTTCTACCCAATAAGTTCCTTCTCCAGGACGTTCTACTTCCCGATAGAAAATACCCAGCGGTTGAGTGAAATCTCGTAGTGCACGAGGTGTACCGGTGACACCAATAAAATCAGGATGAAAATAGCCAACATACTGCTTCAGTAATTCTGGGGTATCTCGCTGCGGATCAACCGAAATAAATATCAATTGGATATCCGTAACCTGTTTTAAACGTTTTAATAATTGTTGATGTATTTCCTTATAAGTGACCAAGGTCATCGGACAAACATCAGGGCAATGGGTATACCCGAAGAACAAGAAACTCCATTTGCCACGGAGTCGATTGAGATCAAATACTTTGCCGTCATGGTCAATCAATTGAAAAGGATAGAGTGGTTTGGGTTGCTGGAATATTTTTCCGGCTAAAATCGACTTGGTTTCTCCTTCGATAAGACTGGGTAATGTTGTTGTGGGTGAATACCAGAGCCATAATGCCAAGGTGACTACTGCAACGAGACTCGTTATTCCAAGTATAAATTGTCGGGTAAATAAAAAATTTATTTGCATAATAAAATATATTTTATATAATTCATCAGATTGACTTTATCGGTTATGGTATCAGGCTAAATTAGAATTATTTTACTGAGAACGAACATGATTACTCATCTTAGCATGAGCATAATCGCTTCTCAAAGTCGTTAGGCCAAGCAGAAAATGATGCCAAAACGGGTAGATTAAGTCAGTGGTATATTGGCTGATTGGAAACTTCAGCAGAGAAAACTGTGACCAGCAGGAAACAATGTACATAGAGCGTTTTCGTGACAGCTACCTGGCGGTCAGTGCCAAACAACTTAATAGGAAAGTTGTTTAAGCATCCATTCATCTCGAAGAAGATTTCTGATCAACGGGCTTACTCATTGAGATAAACAATGGAGAAAATCCATCATGAGCCAGGATAGAAGAAACTTTCTCAAAACGGTTGGAATCGGTGCGGCGGCCGCTGGAACAACCAGTGTAGTCGGCAATGAAGCACAAGCTTTTTTTGGTAAAAAAACGCTGAAATTGTCCGATGTCTATGAACAATTTGGCAAATATATTTGTCTACTCCCCGGAAAATTCGCCGGAACCGTCTCAGCCATTGACATGAGTACGGGCAAAACGCTGGGCTGGATTGCGTTATGGAACTATGGTAACACCATCCCAATTATGCACCACCTCACCTGCTTTCCTTCAGAAGATCCCTACAAAGAATTTGAATTTATTGTCAATACCCAAGGTGGCAAAAACCTTTATATCTATGGTATTCCTACCACAGTAAAAGAGCCTGGCGAAGGCTTTAACATCTACAAAATTCGCTGGGATGGCACTAAAATGAATCTCGTTTCTGATGTCGCTGAAAAAACCGGCATGGGATTGGGAGTTCATGTCACCTGTACCCCGGATGCGACCGGATTTGCCATTGCTGACGGTCAAAAGGACATCTTTGCCGAATTCGACCGAGCGACCGAAACAGTCCGTTCTGCTTGGTTCTTCGATTGGACTCCCAATAACACTCAGCTAGAAAAAGCGTGGCTTGATGGCGGGACACTCCTCATCAAACGGATGAAACCAACCCTTCCCAACGGGATGTATGACTACAAGGGCACCAAAGGAATTAAACTTGATTGGGAATTAGTACCGGGGGGTGAATTATTTGCCGAGCAAGGTAAAGTACCTGGTCCACGGGTGATTAATACTTGTGCGTTAGACGCCTTCCCTTACGATCCACGCGGTAAATGGGGTGCTGTTTCCATCCGCTTATTAGGACTCGCTATCATTTTTGACCGAGACAACTGGCAACCCGTAGCAGCGCTGTTAGCGCCTAAAGGTGAACCTTCTCAAGCACCACTGATCAAAGTTGACGATGATACTTGGAAAGTGGAAATGTCCAAAGTCGTTACCCCGGCGCATCAAGCGGGTTTTTCACCGGATGGCAGTCGATTTTTATTTATGAATGGGGTTCGCCAAAACAATATTATGGTCTGGGATAGTAGTAACCATGCCGATCCCACCAAATGGGAAAAAACGGCCATTGTTGAAGATCCCAACTGGCGAGGTTCCTATCCTAACACCTTCCACATGGTGTTTACACCCGATGGCAAAAAGTGCTACGTGACCTTATGGTGGCCATCTCCAACCCCGAATGGCATTGCTGTCATTGACGCCGTTAATTGGAAATTACTCAAATCAGTTGATTTAGGCCCAGATATGCACACCATGGGCATGACTTATGATGGCAAATGGGTTATCGGCGTGATTAGCGGCTATCAAAAGACCACTTCCGCTATTGCCATTATGGAAACCGCAACTGACGAGGTGATTGGATTTTTGCCCAGTGCTGCTGGACATCATGATAGTGTCATCGTACCAAGAACCTTGGAAGATTTACGGATTAGCCGCTGTACGACCACCTAAACTCAGTTCCATACGGTGGATGACAGTTTTTCTCGTTCCCACACTCCAGCTTTCTCGTTTTCTCGTTCCCACGCTCCAGCGTGGGAATGTGTATCACTCTTTCACTTTTAACTGCTCACAAAAACCTATGGGACGTTCCCGCTACACTATTTATGAAGACCAACTTCCTCACTTCCTCACCGACACCGTGTTAAATTGGATACCGCTGTTTATTCATCCTGGTAGTGTCCAAATTATTTTAGACTGCTGGTCTTATCTACAAACCCATCATCAACTTAGACTATACGGCTACGTCGTTTTAGAAAACCATCTCCACTGGATTGCCCAAGCAGAAGATTTACCTAAAGAAGTACACCGATTTAAGGCTTACACAGCTAAACAACTTATTCAGTATTTAAAGGCCAACCGAGTGGATAGAATTCTCCACCCACTTCATTTCAATAAGAAGAATCATAAAATTGACCGTGACTATCAAGTTTGGGAAGAGGGTTCACATCCACAGCTTCTTCAAAACGAGGAAATGTTAAGGCAAAAATTAACTTACTTGCATAATAATCCAGTTAAGCGGGGTTATGTGGACCAACCTGAACATTGGCGTTATTCAAGTGCAAGAAATTATGTTGGATTACCAGGGTTACTGCCGGTATTCACCGGTTGGTTCAATACGTGACCTGGACGTTGGACGTTCCCATGCCGTTCCCACGCTGGAGCTGGACGTTCCCACGCTCCAGCGTGGGAACGAGAAACTGCACCTACTACAAAAATGACTGAACGGTTACGCTTGGAGATAACACTATGACCCTAATGGGGCTAGCTATTCAAAATTTACTGCGTAAACCTTTCCGTACTTACGCACTGGTACTCGCTGTAGCTATAGCGGGCGGCGCTGTATTCTCAACCGCTACGGTAATGTGGGGAGTAGAACGCAGTTTAGATCTGGGTTTCTCCAAATTTGGCGCTGATCTTTTGGTTGTTCCTAAAGGGGCTTTGGTGGGTATGAAAACCGCCTTGCTAACCGGGGAACCGTCCACATTTTATATGGATCTGTCCTTAGCTGATCGGTTGCGTACCCTCAAAGGAATTCGTCAAGTCACTCCACAATTGTTTCTAACCACTGCGGAAGGTTCACACTGTATCATTGGTAATGCCTTTCTGGTGGGCTTTGATCCACACAATGATTTTACGGTCATGCCTTGGCTCAATCAAAAATTACCTAGAGAATTGAAGCTAACGGATGCCATTGTTGGCGCTAATAACCCTTATCAATTGGGTGGGAGTGTCTATTTTTATGGACAATATTTCACGGTTTATGGCAAGCTGGACCGAACGGGAATTGGGCTGTATGACAATGCTATTTTTATTCAAATCGAAAAAGCTTATGAACTCGCCGAGAATGCAAAGAAATTTACCGACGTTGCTCCACTCGGATTTGCCAAAGGGCAGGTTTCCGCCTTGTTGGTGCAACTGGAAAGAACCGCACCGGTTAATGTCGTCCGTTTCGCCATCAGCCGCTATCCTGAAGTCAAAGTCATTTCTGCCGGTAATATCGTGACCTCAGTGCGTCAAAATCTCGCCGCCTTGTTCACCGGTACGGTATTTCTTAGTGCGGTGCTGATAATTGCGAATATTTTAATGATCAGTGCAATTTTCTCCACTATCATCAATGAACGTAAAAAAGAACTGGGTTTATTACGCGCCATTGGTGCTAGAAAACGGCACATCTTTCAATTAGTCATGGTGGAAGCAGGTTTGTTAACGGCAGCGGGTGGTGTCTTAGGCGTCATGTTGGGTGCTGTGCTCATGCGGATATACCGTCGAACCATTGGATTTCACTTAGAATCCTTAAATATTCCGTTTTTGTGGCCAGCCTGGTCTGATATCACGCTGTTGGCCCTAGCAGCGATCACTTTGTCAATTATGGTAGGCATATTCGGCGCGATGTATCCGGCGGTTGCAGCCAGCCGCGTCGATCCCTACGAAGCCATTCGAGCAGGTGAATAATGTTTACAGTCAAGGAATTACAAAAAATTTATCATTTTGGTACCGAATCTATTGAAGCACTACAAAATGTTAATCTTTCCGTAAAACGGGGAGAATTTGTGGCTATCATTGGACATTCTGGCAGCGGCAAATCAACCTTATTGAGTGTGATGGGTGGTCTAATGCGACCGACTGGTGGTGTCGTTCTCATTGAGGATGAGGATCTCTGGGCAAAAAACGATCGTGGCCGAGCACGAATTCGCAATACCAAAGTTGGTTTTATTTTTCAATTTGCTAGTTTGATCCCCACACTCACCTGTCTTGGGAACGTCATGTTACCTTGTTTATTTAATCCCAAAGGTCTGCAATGGGCTAATCAAGAGAAAGCGCAACAACTACTCCAACAGGTCGGTCTAGCTGATAAACTTCATGCTTATCCCAACGAACTCTCTGGCGGACAACAGCGACGCGTAGCCATTGCTCGGGCACTGATCAATAATCCCATCGTGATTCTCGCAGACGAACCCACTGGGGATTTAGACGAAGAAACCGAAGCGGAAATCATGAAATTGCTGTTAACCAACCTTCGTCAACACCAAGCAACCTTGATCATGGTCACCCATAACCTTGACATAGCACAGCGTGCTGATCGCGTTTTACAGATGAAGAAAGGCCGATTGCAATGAGACTATATCAGCTGGCTTTAAGAGAAATTGGACGGCGCAAAATCCGCACCTTGTATACCGCCAGTGGCATTGCACTGAGTGTTGCCTTATTGGTAGCCACTATTTTAGTGGGTTCGGCTGGACAAAAAGACTTACTGCTCACCATTGCCCGTTATGGACATAGTCTTACTATCTTACCGGCAACCACGATGGATACTAGCCTGCAATCATTTGGTATCGGCAGTGGTCATTATATTCCAGAAGAAGCTATTCCAAGTATTCGTACTATTTACGATGCCGCTATCAAAACGGGCTGGGAACGGATGGGTGGACTCGTGTTACAGTCAGGTATTCCATTTGGTGGCGAACAACAAATTCAATCCGCTATTTTTGCTCCTCGCCTTTATGAAGAAACTAACGTCCTGAATCGACGGGTGGTGGTAGCGGGAGTAGATTCAGTGGCTGAATATCAAACGCGCTTTTGGTGGGAAGTGGACTCGGGCAATCTCATGAACGATCCGAAAGAAGTCATGGTCGGTAAAGTGTTTGCGGCTATCACTGGCGTTAAAGTCGGAAACCAAGTCAATATCAATGGTCAGTCCTTCAAAGTGGGTGGTATTCTCCGTGAGACCGATTCACCCGATGATTACATGATTTTCAGCGCATTACCAACCGTACAAAAGCTATTCGGTAAACAAGGGTTGGTTTCTTTGATTAATGTGAGGGCGATGTGCAATTATTGCCCGGTTGGGGATGCTGAATTAGCTATCAATAAAAAAGTAGTGGGTGTTCGCGCCACTTCACAACGAGAAATCGCTCAAGCTCAACATAAAATTTTTCGCAATGTCACCCACGTTATTCTCACTTTAGTGGGATTATCACTGTTGATGGCTTGTATGGCAGTATTTAACATGATTATGGGAACTATGCACGGACGGATTCGCGAAATTGGCTTGCTCAAAGTGCTCGGCGCCTCCCGTTGGCAATTGATGCGAACTTTTGCTTATGAATCCATTGCGCTCGGGATCCTTGGTGGTTTAATTGGCTATGCGCTGGGCGTTGGCATTGCGTTTGGCGTGGGACCGTGGCTATTGTCAGGTGCAATTATCGAATTACACTGGTGGGAACCTCTCTTAGCCGTCGTTGCGGCGATTATCACCAGCTTGCTCGCCACCCTGTTGCCAGCACTCCATGCCTCACGGATTTCAGTCGCTACCGCATTTCGTGCGCAATAAGGAAATTAACCGATGAATACTAACTCTGCCGTCAAAGTTGCTGTCAATTCTCAACCATTGGTGGTGTTAAATCATATTTCCAAAGTCTATCCACTAAGCGATCATTCTGTTTATGCCTTGGATGACATCAATCTCGCCATCCCGCCCGGTGACTATCTCTCCTTCATGGGACCCAGTGGTTCAGGAAAATCAACTTTATTAAATATAATCGGCGGAATTGATAAACCCACCAGCGGCGAAGTCTACCTCGATGGCGAACGTATCGACACGCTCAAAGAACAACGCTTACTCCTTATCCGCCGTCGGAAAGTGGCCTATGTCTTACAAGAAGCGCGACTACTCCCGTCACTAACAGCATTGGAAAACGTTATGTTACCTACCGCTTTTGTTGGTGACCGTAAGCAAGTTCGCCAGCGTGCTTTGGAATTACTCCAAAAAGTCGGTTTAGAAAAACGAGCCAATCACTTAGTCCATCAACTGAGTGGCGGCGAAGCACAACGCGTTTGCATTGCCCGTGCCCTGATTAATCAACCGCTACTGATTTTAGCTGATGAACCCACCGGCAATCTGGATCACGAAACGCGATTAGAAATCGTACAACAATTTGAAGCGCTGAATGCGGAAGGCCATACCATTGTTATGGTCACCCATGATCCCGAATTATCCGCTCGGACTCGGCGTCGACTGCTTTTACGCGATGGCAAAATTAGTGAATCGTAATCAATCGTAGGGTGGTCATCAGAGTGCAGCGAATTCACCCTAAAATGACTCCAGTTTGTTCAAAATTTAAATCCGTGCCTCTCCGCTTAATCGTCTCCAAATGAGCAAGCGAAACCGGATAATTTGGTGGCTGGTAGTCATGGCGTTAGTTTTAGTGACTATCGATCTGTTAGTCGGAACTTACCAAAATCACTTAATAGCCGCAAAACGAGCAGCACAAGCTGAAATAGAAAGAATGGCTTGGTTCTACGTGCGAACAGATGTGGACAAGGTGACTTACACCGCAGATAACCGATATCAATTCACTTTGTGGATTGAAAATTTATTCCCCGAACGCGAAGTCTTCGTGATGATGCCCTCAGTGCAAGGTGCCATCCAAATTGGTTCACAATGGCAGGAAGTAAAAACCACTGAAGCGACCCGCGATCCCCGCTTAACCGCAGGTAGTGTTATTTCTTTAACCGGTCGCATTACCGTTGATTGGATCATGGAAATCACCAAATCTAACTATTTTCAAGCATTTCCTGGCTACATGCACGTTCAACTTCACAGTCAAATGCTGGTGAGTCCAGAATTAGAACCGAAGGAACATGTCGCGCAGCGGGATGATGTGATTTATCTCCACCTAAAACCGATTGGCAGTAACGATGACTATTTGCGAACTATCAATGGCTTCCCACGAGAAGCACCGATGTTTATTCCTACCGTACCCAGATGGTAATGAATCATCCCGCTAAACAGATTGATTGGTCGAAAATCAGTAGCGTAGCTCTGATCATTTTCCTTCTCTTAATTGCTCTCGATTTCATGGTTGGCGCTTATCAAGCACATATTCTAGCAGTACGCCAAGAAGTTCAATCTCAACTGGAAAAAAAGGCATGGTTTTATGTCCGCGCTGACCTTGACAAAGTGGTTTACACTCCCGATGGACGCTACCAAATTACCCTCTGGATAGAAAACCTTTTTCCAGAATACGATATCTTTGTAATGCTACCGCAAGTGCGCGTTTTTATTCAAGTGGGCTCACAATGGCAAGAAGTACCCGCTATCGAAGCAACCAGTGATCCTCACTTCAAACAAGGTACCGTTATTAATTTAAAGCAAAAAGTGACTGTTGATTGGATAGTAAAACCTCAAGATCTACCGGTCGATTACTTTGAACTTCTTAAAGGATATATGCACCTCCAAATACACAATAACCTGTTCGTTAGCACCGAAGCCGAACCGACCGAACATATTATTGAACGCAACGATTATTACTATATCCATCTCAAACCGATTAATGCTAATGACAACCAAATCCGTCAATTTCACCATTTTCCTGGAGAGGTGCCGGTGTTTATTCCGATGCCGCCTCATTAGAATTATTAAAGTAAGGTGGGTAGCAAGTAAGGTGCAGTAGCGAATGTAGCCTGGATGAAGTGCAGCGAAATCCAGGACTACCGTTCCTCATCTGTTTTGACTGACAAGCTAATCTGCTTCCCGCATTCCACTTCATTTCAGGTGGGCTACTGTATCATTGCAAGTCCGCCAATAAAAAGTTTGACATTTTAGGGTAACTCAGTATACTTAATTTAGTATATTTATAATATTTAGTGTGTTATCAACTTATTATTTATAGTTTAACATCAAAAGGGAAGAATAATCACATGCTACAACGATTTCATCGTACTCAAACATAGCCTTCCATATAACGAACTGGAAGGCATGGTTACAGTTGTCTTCCAGAGTCGTTTTCTTCCCGGTCAATATTAAAACCCTGGCTGACAACTGTTAGTCAGGGTTTTTTTATTTCATTTCACTTCGCCAAACTCAGAGAGAATAGACCGTATGCCAGTCAAAATGACTCTAACTAAGGGCAAAGTACCCGTTAAAATTTACACTGAAGAAATTGAATCGAGTGCGCTGGAGCAATTGGACAATATTTCTCAATTGCCTTTTATCCATCATCATGTGGCAGCTATGCCCGATGTGCATACTGGAATTGGTGCCACCATCGGGGCGGTGATTCCCACGAAGGGCGCGATTATTCCAGCGGCAGTTGGAGTTGATATTGGTTGTTTTGTGGGCGAAACTAAAATACCGTTACTTGATGGTACACAATTAACTCTTCAAGAATTGGTTGAACGAGGTGGTGAACATTGGGTTTACGCCATTGATAGCCAGGGTCAAATTACTGGTGCTAAAGCCATTGCTAAGTTAACCCGTAACAACGCACCCTTGATGAAAGTCATATTAGATAATGATGAAGAAATTATCTGTACTCCAGATCATCAATTTATGTTACGGAATGGACAGTGGGGTGAAGCTAAAGACTTGCACCCCAAAACTTCTCTCATGCCTTTTTATAGTCGCCTTGAGATAGAACCGAACTTACATCGTTATAATCATCAAGTTAAATCCGTTGAACCTCTCGAACAACGACAAGATGTTTATTGCCTCACTGTGCCTGAATATGGAAACTTTGCTCTTTCAGCAGGGGTATTTGTACATAACTGCGGAATGAATGCCACCCGTCTCTCTCTCACTGCCAGTGAGTTACCCGATACGTTAAAACGAGTGCGCTTGGCTATTGAAGAAGCGGTTCCGGTTGGATTTGATATGCACAAGTCCATCCAGGCACAAAATTCTACTATTAAAAACTTGAATAGTGGCTTGGAGAAAATTATTGAGCAACATCCAACTATTGCTAAAATGCTCAAGAAGATACACAAAACCTGGACTCAACAATTAGGCTCTTTGGGAGGGGGTAATCACTTTATCGAATTGTGTTTGGATGAAAATCAAAATGTTTGGGTAATGTTACATTCGGGTAGTCGGGGTATTGGTAATACGATTGGCCGCTATTTCATTGATTTAGCTAAGAAAGATATGGAACAACATCTGATACAATTACCCGACCGTAATTTAGCCTACTTTTCCGAAGGTGCGAAGCATTTTGATGATTATGTCGAAGCGGTGCATTGGGCGCAAGAATACGCTTTATCCAATCGGCGCGAAATGATGCGGTTAATTCTGGAAGCCTTGCACCGAGAATTACCTCCTTTTACGGTAACCAAGGAAGCCATTAATTGTCATCATAATTATGTTGCCATAGAAGAACATTTTGGTGAGCAAGTTTTTCTCACGCGTAAAGGTGCCATTCGCGCTGGTGAAGGCGAGTTGGGAATTATTCCCGGCAGTATGGGCGCTAAATCGTATATTGTTCAAGGCAAAGGCAATCCTGAATCTTTTTCTAGTTGTGCACATGGTGCCGGCCGCAGAATGAGCCGTACTGAAGCCAAACGCCGCTTCAATAAAAATGATATGGCCCTTCAAACTCAAGGTGTAGAGTGTCGTAAAGATAAAGGCGTTATTGATGAGATTCCCGGCGCTTATAAATCAATCGATGCAGTCATGGAGAATCAAAATGATTTGGTAGAAATTGTGCATACTCTAAAACAAGTGGTCTGTGTTAAAGGTTAACTGAATGGTAGAGTGGATTGAATCAATCATCCATTCTGCTTTCCTATTCGGTTGGGAGAATTAATATGAATAAAGATTCTTATTTAACAGTTAGTTATATCTCATGGTATTTACATTCTATTTATCGACAGCATCTTAAATTGCGAGGTTGTTATGGACAAAGACAGCGTCAATGAAATTATCGCCTGTTTACCTCAAGGCAAAACCCGATTTGACTACTTTAAAGATCGGTACGCCCTTATATTATTGTCTCACTTGCTTGAGCATGAGATAAAAGTGGCTGATTTGAAACGGAGCGCTTATGCAAGGTTACTCGAGCGCCCGGTGGTAAAAAAAACCCTTGCCACCGCCAGCACCGGTTGGCTAAATCGATATCTATTTAATATGGTTTGGGATAAACCCACCTATACTTTTTTGCTTACGCTAAGCACTTGGGGCGGTTACCAACGGACTTGGCAACAAACTTCACGACCGGGTTACAATTTAGTGTTACAACTGAATTTTTCTAACCAACATGAACAACCCTACCGCCAGTTGCTGAAACCCACTACAGAATCAATGTTCAAATGTAACGGTCATCCGATTATGAAACGAGGACAACGAAATTTTTTTCGTGAAACCTTAGCTTGGGCACGTATCGATTTAGATTTTAAGGACGATGAAGCTTTAATTGAAGAAATCCAAAGTGATTGGATCCGTGAATCTCAAGAAAAGCTGCGCGAAGTATTGACTAGTAACGATAATGAACCCCTCGAAATTTTTATCGATGGTATGGAAGGTGATAGCCAACACTTAAAAAAATATTTTAATGAAATCCTCAAACCTTATACCCAATTGTGGGATGAAGCGATGTTAACAGCGACACTCCATTTTATTCATGATGAACTCGGTATCCATAACATTTTTTATCATAGTTATGAAACTGGCTGTGCTATTAAAAAATGTCAGCCGCCGCGTTCTTTATATACCCAGTTACCACGACAATTCTGTTTTCATCCCACTTTAGAAGCACCGCAATTTTTACAAAGAATCACTAAATTTCGTCAAGCCATGAAAAAAATAGATCACCCCTTTTGGTATAAATTAGATCTCACTAAAAAGGAGCTTTATCATGCCCATTAGAAAAATCAGAAACCCGCTCGCCCGATTGCCTATCTTGCATAAAGGCGGTGTACATATTAAAACCAAAGCTAACCAACGTAACCAAGCTAAACGAGTGATTAAAACAGCTCTCAAGGAGTGGAAAAATGAAAGTAGCGCCACCGAATAATAACAACACCTTCTGGGTAAGTAGCCTATTCACCCCTAAACTACTCCAATGGGTTCACTCTGTTAAGCAAAGATTTTCTAAGTGGGATTGGTTTTATTCAGGGAGCCACTTCTCACTTAGCTCATTTACCTCTCATCGTTCACGCTAAAACAATTGTAGCTGTTGAATAAGAGCCTTTCGTGCATTGAGTTTCAGACTATTCAAGATGCTGGTTTTGATTGGACGTTTATCCTCCCAAAAAACTAAAGTCGATAAAAACTTTTGTGTATCTTGAGAATAGAGAAAATCAAAGACTTTCTTGGCTTCTTCATAATTCTCAAAACTCAAGAAGTAAACCGTATCATCAAAAACAATCGGTTTATTTTGTGTTGGTCCAACTAATCGAAAATTCAGATTTTTATACAAACTACCAATCGCGATTTTCCACGGAGAAAAGGTGTAAGAACCTACGCCAAAAATAGAAAAACGGGGGTTATTTTGGTAAATTTTACTTCGACGTGAATCTAAATAATTGGCATGATATTCTAAGTAAGCCCAGGTTTTAGGAGCCATGGTTTTGATTGGCTTGGTCGGTTCTCCAACTGTTTTTTGAGTAACGAGTATAAAACGATGGGTTGTTGAAATTCTATTATTGGCTACATCAGAACCTTTTATTAATGGATAAACATAATTCGGCTCGATATCAACCAGTTCATTCAATCCATTAAATAATTTGCCATCTTTTTCCGTCAACTCCATAATTTCAGAACAATCGTGCTTAATTCCAGAACGCCATTTCTCGTTGGAATTTCCTAACAAATAACCGAGTTTTTCGAAGGTGTCTAAATCTTTTACAGTCAATCCATGCCGATGACCAACGCGATAATGAGACTGGCTGGACAATGAATCAAAAACGTCATAATCGTAATTATGCAATGACGGGTCAAAACGAGCATAAAGCAAACCGGCATCTACTGCCGCACCAAAATGCTTCATTGCATCAATACGGTAAATTGCAGAATAAGATAAGCCGGTATTGGTTTTATAAAGATGAGTTAAAAATTTTCTGGCTACAGATATTTTCACCAGCATAGCAAGATAGCCTGGACGATGTTGAAACCACTCGGCCACTTTAATAAGCATATATTCGGAAATATCAAAATTACTTTTACCCGTTATAGCATCAAAACCGCTGTGATTCTGAAAATTGGTTTTATGGGGTAGATTTGAACCGCTGATTACGCTTTGTGTGGCATTAGTAATCCAAGGAAAATTCCCCAAAACCAAGATTTCTCCATCCAATTCTTTCAGCAACTTATTCCATTCAAATTTGAAAAAATCACCCTCGCGGATATCCAGGCGTTCTGGATGAGAAAAAATTTTACTTCTCACCTTGAGTTGGTTTAAATACGCCAGATTAACTTCAACCCCAACCAATTTATTCGTGTGAGTAAATATTGTCGTCGCAGACTCCAGAAAGGCACCCAAACCACAGGTCGGCTCGATGACACAATGGGGTGAAACGTCAATTTCAACTAATTTTTGGCAAACTAAATCTGCCAGTTCTTTAGGTGTCTGAAAATCTCCATATTCAATTTTCTTGTTTTTCTCGATATGAGTATTCATAAATTGGCTCGATAAACCAGAACAACACCTTCTTCCTGACCGGCACGCTCAATCACTCTTGAATACTGCAACCGCCATTGCAGAGCATTTGAAATCGTCAGAAAGCCTGTCTTTGGCGGATTGGACAGAATTTCATCAGCCAGTTTGTTCGCTTCAATTTCATCTACTGGCAGGTTCTTGTCAAACATAAAGGCAATTAAATCATCTCTGTTGCCTTGGTTTTCCAAAATGCTCACCAAACCTTTGGTCATCTGAAAATCAGCAGTTTTATCACTGTTAACAAAAAGTGTATGCAAAATATTCAGGGTAGCCGTTCTAGATTTGGCATTATCTGCCTTTTCATAAACAAATACCAATAGCGAGTAACCCAAACCATAGATTTTTTGCCGTGCTGATTTGAAAGGGCATGATGACTGTGGTTGGGTAATACTGGTCACTTTCATGTCAACCGGTAAGCCAGGAAAATCTATTCCGCTGGCAGAGTTTCCTTCTTCAAAATCATATTTGACTCTCAAATAATTCTTGAATTTATGTTCCAAATAGGTGCCAACTGCTTTGCCATCAGTTATCCCAAACAGACTCTTTTCTTGATGATGCGATTCAGTTCGTGAAAAAGCTTGTGCTTCGCGTTGTAAAATTTCAATAGTGAGTTTGGGCATTATTATCTACATTCCAGATAAAACTTATGCGCTAGATAATCTTATCACGCTAAATTTAAAACTCTTTCACGACCCATCACGGTACCGGGACAGCCCGCATGGAGGCATTCCATTATTCGCGATTCGCGAAAAAATTTAACAGATAGTAGGGTAGGCGATGCTTACCCTACTTGGCTGGGAATCAATAATTGTTTGAAACAATGGAATACTTATTGAGTAATACCATACATGACATCAAGTAATTGTAGGTTAGGCTGATAACAGGAAACCTAATAAATTGAAGTGTATTCATGCAAAAATATCAGCGAAGGGTAGTCGAATATCAAGCGTTTCATCAACGACTTCACTATCCCGTCTAGTGAAGGTCTGGTAACGAGTGGCTGAGGAATAGACCGCTATAACATCAATAGCGAAATTGACTAGCCAACATGATTTAATTCCTAAATCGAAATACAATTTAAACTTTTCAATAATAGTGTAAGTGCCTTGCTTGGGTGATAAGACTTCAATAGCCAATAAGGGCATTTCAGACATTTTAATAATGTCATTGGGCATACTTAAACCCCGTTTTAGGTAGATGCACACATCGGGCTTGACTTCACTTTTGTTATCAATATCAAACTGACTTAAATCGACATGACCAACCTCTAAACTTAACTCAGTGCATACCCTATATTTACCAAGATTCATTAACAAATGGGTTAAATTTGCCTGTACAACAGCATGATTGAATGAACCCACATCTATATCCTCTTCTTCTACTTCATCAAATGCTACCTGACTCATAGACAGTCTCCCTATCGTTATCACGATGTTTATCTGCTTATTTTACAAGATATTACCATAAAATAGCTGCTGATTTTAAAATATTGCTAGCCAGGATTGCTGACCAACATTTATTCTTGAACGCAAGTGAGTATGACTTTCTTTAACGGATATACTCAGGATGGCCATTTAAAAAATCATTCACTGAAATGGGCTTTCCGCCCGCTTTTTGAATCTTTAATAAGCGTAAAATACCCTCTGCTGTGACGATATCAATCCCCTGTCGTTGGCAAGCTAAAATACTGCCCACGGGTTGGGTCGTTGGTAAGACAGGTAATGCCTGTGCTTCCCAAATACGCAAGGTTTGATTTAAAAGCGGAGCTTGAGCGATGGGCCAAGGATTAAAAGCACGTACTTGGCGTTCTAACACCACCGCCGGTTTTTGCCAATCTAATTGTGCTTCGGCTTTGTCTAATTTTTTAGCGTAGGTTGCTTGACGGTCATCTTGCGAGGTGACGGGTAAACTTTCAATTTCATCGAGGGTTTCAGCTAACAGTTGTGCACCTAAGTTGGCCAATTTATCATGTAAAGTTTGTCCGGTATCATCGGGTTGAATTTCACAGGTTCGTTGCACTATCATCGCCCCGGTATCAAGACCGATATCCATTTGCATTAGAGTAATGCCCGTGACCTTATCTCCGGCTAGCAAAGCGCGTTGAATAGGAGCTGCCCCACGCCAACGGGGTAGCAAGGAAGCATGGACATTAATACAACCCCACCGCGGGGTTTCGAGGACTGGTTTGGGTAATAACAATCCATAAGCCACCACAATCATTAAATCGGGTTGTAATGCCTGCAATTGAGCTTGCGTTTCGGCAGATTTGAGCGTAGTGGGCTGGTAAACCGGAATCCCCTGTTCTAAGGCAATTAATTTAACTGGGCTGGCTTGTAATTGCAGACCTCTGCCCGCTTTACGATCGGGTTGCGTGTAAACGGCACTGATTTGATGTTGAGAACGTAATAGTGCCAATAGACTTGGAACGGCAAATTGGGGTGTGCCGGCAAAAATAATTCGTTTAGGAATCATGGCTAAATTATACCGTTATACGGCAACTTGCCGCTTTTGTTTAAGTAATTTTTTCCGAATCCGTTCCCGTTTTATCAAGGAAAGATAGTCTACAAATAACTTACCTTGTAAATGATCCATTTCATGTTGAATACAAACGGACAGTAAATTCTCGGTTGTCAACGTGTAGGATTCTCCTTGTTGATTTAAAGCTTGTACGGTAATTTGGTCAGCCCGCTCGACGGATTCAAAGATACCCGGTACGGATAAGCAACCCTCTTCGGTACAAGTGACTCCCTCACTGTTAAGGATAAGTGGATTGATAAGGCATAATGGTTGATTTTTTTCGGCGGAGAGATCAATCACAATAATTCGTAGGTGAATATTCACTTGAGTAGCCGCTAAACCAATCCCGGGTGCTTCATACATCGTTTCAAACATATCATCAACAATTTTACTAATATTCTCATCCACTTGCTTAACCGGTTTGGCTTGAATACGCAGGCGGGGATCCGGAAAGTGTAATATTTCAAGTAATGCCATGATAATAAAATATATTTGCTGTTTATTTTTATCTGAATGGTATCGAATTATTAATCCAGTTTTATTTTAATTTTAATCAATTAGCCTATAAAATTCCTGGCTTGCTGCTAAAAAAGGGGCTTGACTCAATCAAAATAATGCTTCATAAATAAAAAAACAATCCTGATTTAATTTTGTATAATCATTTTGCTTAGCGATTCCAGCGCATTTTGTTAAAATAAATAACTTATCCCAACTTTTCATGGTCATCGTGGCTTTATATGGCTTCAAAACATTCGTCTGAACGGTTAATTCAACAGTTACAACATCAAGGTATTAATAACGCAATGGTTTTGGAAGTGTTACGTACTACTCCACGCCATTTGTTCATTGATGAAGCACTATCAAGTCATGCTTATACCAATCACGCTTTACCGATTGGGTATGGTCAAACGATTTCTCAACCTTATATTGTGGCGCGGATGACCGAAGCCTTATTAGAGCAAGGCAACTTGGACAAGGTACTGGAAATAGGCACCGGTTGTGGTTACCAAACCGCGATATTAGCACAACTCGTTCCCCAAGTTTATAGTGTTGAAAGAATTAAAAATTTATTAACAAAAGCGCATGATCGCCTAACTTCTTTAGGGTTAGACAATATTCACTTTCATTACAGTGATGGTCATTGGGGATGGGCAGAAAACGCACCGTATCAAGGTATCATAGTCACCGCAGCCCCGGCAAGCGTTCCGGAGGCTTTGTTAGAGCAACTTGCCGTCGGTGGATATCTCATTATTCCAGTCGGAGCGCAAAATAGTTATCAAGTATTACTAAAAATTATTCGTACCCGTCGCAACCATTATGAACAATACACTTTGGATGAAGTTAGTTTTGTCCCTTTATGCCAAGGAATAAGCTAACAGTAGTTAGAAAAAAAATAACTGATTTGACCATAATCAGGATTCTAAGTTGCACCTCATTTGGGTTTGTCTTATTATGAACCATAATCTGTTTGCTATTATTGGCTTTACCAATAATTCATTTTAATCATCTATTAGTTAAAACAACGGGGAGTTAACAACAAAGTCGGTAGGATTATCTATGCTTTTCGGAATCGATTGATTTGGCAGGAGGATTTTATAATGAAATTAATGGTCAATAATCAAGAATATGAAGTGACGGTCGCTGCTGATACGCCTTTATTATGGGTATTACGAGATACGCTGGGATTAACGGGAACTAAATTTGGTTGTGGTATGGCGCAATGTGGTGCCTGTACTGTACATGTAGATGGTGAAGCGATGCGCGCTTGTAGCATACCCGTTGCTACGGTGATCGGTAAAAAAATTACGACGATTGAAGGATTGGCTGTAGACAAACCGCATCCTTTACAGCAAGCTTGGATAGAAGAAGATGTTCCTCAATGTGGGTACTGTCAATCAGGGATGATCATGACTGCCGCTGCCTTGTTGGCTAAAAATCCTCGACCGAGTGAAGCGGATATCAATCAAACCATGACGAATCTTTGTCGTTGTGGAACTTATTTAAAAATTCGTCAAGCTATTCAACGAGCCGCTAATGTATAGTTCGGATCTGGAAGTTTTTGCACAAGCACTCGAATGGTTAAAACAAGGACAGTCAGCGGTTTTAGTGACGGTGGTTAAAACCTGGGGTGCAACTCCTCGAACAGTCGGGGCGATATTAGCCGTGCGGGGAGATGGTTCAATGGTAGGTTTTGTTTCGAGTGGCTGTGTGGAGGAAGATTTAGCGAAACAAGTACAAGCCAACGCTTTTACACATCCTACTGTGATCAAATATGGGATAACTTCGGCACAAAATCAACAAATTGGCTTATCTTGTGGTGGACAGATTGAACTCTTAATCGAACCCTTAACTCAACTTGAACAAATTCAACCGGCAGTAGCAGCGTTAGAACATCGTCAATTAATTCAACGCCAAGTCGATTTAAACAGTGGTCAAGTCGATTGGGCAGAGGGAGCAACTGCAACCACAGACTTTTTTTATGATGGCCACCAATTTCGTTGTCGATATGGCCCCATTTGGCGATTACTCATTATCGGTGCCGGGCAGATTGCACGTTATGTCGCTGAATTTGCCCAGGCTTTAAATTATCAAGTGATCATCTGTGATCCGCGTCAGGAATACGCCATTCATTGGGCCGTGAAAGATACTCAATTGGATCATCGGATGCCAGATGATGCCGTCAAAGCGTTGGTTCAAGATGAACGCAGCGCGGTAATCACCTTAACTCATAACCCCAACTTAGACGATTTAGCTTTGTGGGAAGCTTTGCCGTCGCCGGCTTTTTATGTCGGTGCGCTCGGTTCCAAAGCCACTAACGATGGCCGCCGCCAACGCTTGCTCGAATTGGGGATTACTGAAACGACTTTACAACGATTGCATGCGCCGATTGGTTTTCCCATTGGTAGCCGTTCTCCTCCCGAGATTGCGATTGCCATTTTGGCAGAGCTAACTGCAGTACGAAATCATGTGCATCATCGGAATTTTATTAGCAGCCGGACAGAGTCGTCGCTTCGGGAGTGATAAATTATGTCAGCCGTTACCGAATGGCATACCCATCGGTATCATGGCAGCCCGTCAATTACAATTGGCTACGGATAAAATTTTAGCCGTGGTATCACCGCAGTCAACTCAGTTAAGCACGTGGTTACTTCAGGAACACATTACCGTGATTGAGTGTCCACAGGCGATTCAAGGGATGGGCGCCAGTATTGCCTGCGGCGTCACTGCCAGTTCTTCCGCTCAAGCTTGGGTCATTGCGCTAGCGGATATGCCTTTTATTCAGATGACTACCTTGCAACAACTCGTCACTTTGCTGCGGCAAGAAAAAATGATAGTTGCGCCCCAATATCGCGGCAAACGAGGTCATCCAGTGGGTTTTAATTACCGTTGGTACCCCGAATTAAGTCAATTGCAAGGTGAACCGGGAGCCCGTTCTTTATTACAACGCTATGCTGAGCAAATCACCTTATTTCCTTGTGACGACGCGGGTATTCATCAAGATATTGATAGTAAACTCGATTTAATCCCAATTTGATTGAATTTAATTAGTAGGAGGAATTTACCTTGAACACCCTAACCCGTAGAGAATTTTTAACGTCATCCACTGCTATCGTCGGTGGTTTAGTCATTGGTTTTTATTGGCCAACCACGCCGCGTGGGGTTGAGGCTGCCGAACCGAAGCGGGCAACGGAGATGAATGCCTGGTTACGCATTGATACGGATGAGAGTGTTACCGTATTGATAGCGCACTCCGAAATGGGACAAGGTATTTATACCGCCTTACCCATGTTAGTCGCAGAAGAATTAGAAGCAGATTGGGATAAAATTCGGATAGTCATGGCACCGATTAGTGAGCCTTATAAACATCCCCTGTTAGGAGCACAACTTACCGGCGGGAGTAGCAGCATTCGGAGTCGTTGGGAGTCATTACGAATTGCGGGAGCGACGGCTCGAATAATGCTAATTCAAGCGGCCGCTGAACGTTGGCAAGTTAAGCCGGAAACGTGTCAAGCCCAACAAGGCAAAGTGACACATCCGCAAAGTCATCGCGTTCTCACTTATGGGCAATTGGCTGAAGCCGCTGCTAAACTCTCACCGCCGCAAAATCCGCCATTGAAATCGGTTGAGCAATTTAAATTGATTGGTAAACCGATGCGACGTTTGGATACCCCCGCGAAAGTAGATGGTAGCGCGATATTTGGTATTGATGTGCGCTTAACCAATATGAAAATTGCGGCAGTACAACAAGCGCCGGTGTTTGGTGGTAGTGTAAAGAGTTACGATACTGAGGCGGCGAAAACACTAAAAATCGTTGAACTGCCAAACGGAATTGCGGTAGTTGCTGATAATTATTGGGAGGCGAAAAGCGGTTTAGAAAAACTGAAAGTCCAATTTAAATTCACCGAACAGGACTCACAAGACAGTACCACGATTACTCAATTATTTCAAAAAGGCTTAACCGAAACTGGCGCAGTTGCTTATCAAAGTGGTGATGTGGCGGCGAATCTGAAAACCGCTCACAAAACGTTGACCGTGGAATATAGTGTCCCTTTCCTGGCTCATGCGACGATGGAGCCGATGAATTGTACGGCTGACATCAAAAAAGATTCGGCTGAAATTTGGGTACCCACTCAAGCACAAGAATGGAGCCGAGCCGCTGTTGCTAAAATCACCGGATTACCAGAAGACCAAATTGCGCTTCATACCACTTATTTAGGCGGTGGATTTGGACGACGTGTTGAAGTGGATTTTGTCATTCAAGCCGCTTTAATCTCTAAGCAAATCGGTCAACCGGTCAAAGTGATTTGGTCGCGAGAAGAAGATATGCAGCAAGATGTTTATCGTCCAGCGATGCTAGCCAAATTTACCGTGGGTTTAGATGAAAAAGGGATACCGCTCGCTTTAACGAGTCGAATTGTAGGCCCTTCTATTTTTCAGCGCATTAATCCCAAACAAATTAAGAACGGTATCGATCAAACGGCGGTGGAAGGCATTGCCGACCTCAGTTATGACATTCCGCATCAACATACCGATTATGTCATGAAAAATACGCATATTCCGGTGGGATTCTGGCGCTCCGTGGGACATTCACATAACGCGTTTTTTATCGAAAGTTTAATCGATGAAATTGCGCACGCGACCGATAAAGATCCTTATCAATTACGTCGTACTCTCTTAAGCCATAAGCCTGAATTTATTAAAGTACTGGACACCTTGGCTGAAAAATCAGCTTGGCAAAAACCCATCGCTTCGGATCGATTTCGCGGTATGGCTATTCACCAATCTTTTGGCAGTATTGTCGGTCAAGTAGCTGAAATCTCGGTAGATAAGACGGGCGGATTTAAAGTCTATCGCGTCGTTTGCGTCGTTGATTGTGGTATAGCCGTTAATCCAGCGACGATTGAGGCGCAAATGCAAGGCAGTATTGTTTATGGATTAAGCGCTTTAAAACAAGCCATTACAATTAAAGCTGGTCGTGTCGAACAAAATAATTTTCCTGACTATCCGCTCTTAACGATGGCAGAGATGCCTCAGATTGAAGTTCATATTGTGGCATCAGGCGGTAAAATAGGCGGTATTGGTGAACCAGGAACACCACCGATTGCACCAGCGGTAACCAATGCGCTTTTTGCCGCCACTCAAAAACGGATCCGTCATTTACCCATAACCACACTCAGTTAGTCAATCATTCACAGCAGATGGATTTTGCTGAAGTGAAATCCATCCTCTTTAGTTAAACTAAAATTCCTCTATTTTCCCTTCTCGCCACAAATGCAAGCGGTTGCAGTTGGTTGTATCATAAAATGGGTTACCAAAAAATATTTGACGGGAATGGGAGATGGTGTTCTTATAGTTTTGCAACAGTCCTTTATTTTGTAGTTGACTACTAAAATGGTGTGTATGGTTTGGGCCGACGCTAGAAAGCCCAACCACAATCGCCTAACCTTTTTTACCTCGTAACTTATCTAATTCTTGTTGTAATTCAATGATCTTAATTTCAGCTAAATTAGCTCGGTTTTCCTCAAACTGGGCTTTTTGCTCAGCTATTTCTACCCGTCGAGCATATTCTTTAGAAGTCGCTAACATCTGCCCAGTATAACAATCTACCAGTCGCAACAAATCCCCTTGCGGTCGCAAAATCAAGCCTAACTCTCGACTCACTAACTCACCTTCAACCGCTAAAGGTAAAGCCTGATAACGTCCTTGAACCAAAGTAAAACCTTGTAAGCGAGGCTTTAAATACTCCTCTAACGGGTCAAATAAAAAGTATTCCTTCACACCCAGCCGTTCATACAATTCGTATTTAGTCGTTAAATCCGCTTGAGCGGTTTGCTTGGAAGTGATTTCAAAAAGAGTACAGGGTACGGCTTGCTCTTTCCACAACTTATAAACGCGGCGCTTGTGTTTCCCCACGCCTTTGACCACGAAGATATCTGGGGCTTTAACCGCCCGTGGATTCCCTTGCTCATAGTAGAACATCAAATCGCTCGCCACATAGATCTGTGGGTCATTGGCAAAATAATCTCGCAGCGTTTGAAGTAATAGCAAAGTCGCGGTGATATGAAAATCCGTCTCGCCGATGGGTTGTCCGTCCGATTCTGGGTATTCAATTTCTGGAAAAGCGAGTTCTAGTAAACTGGCCATGTTACTCACCTCTTCTGGTTGGTGATTTAAAGTAATCATAACACCAAAAATATTATTTGGCTCGTTCTCAAACGAGGTGGTTGTAAAAAAATCTGCGGCCGGAACTTGTCGATGGGACTGACATCAGGAAACCCAACAACAGACTAACCTTTTTTACCGCGTAACTTATCTAATTCTTGTTGTAATTCAATGATCTTAGTTTCAGCAGTTATCGCTCTTTGTTCAGCTACTTCCAGCCGTCGAGCATATTCTTTAGAAATCGCTAACATCTGCCCAGTATAAAAATCCACCAAGCGTAACAAATCCCCTTGAGGTCGCAAAATCAAACCCAACTCCCGACTCATTAACTCACCTTCCAAAGACAAAAGCAAAGCTTGATAACGTCCTTGAACCAAAGTAAAGCCTTGCAAGCGGGGCTGTAAATATTCCGCTAACGGGTCAAATAAAAAGTATTCTTTCACACCCAGCCGTTCATACAACTGATACTTGGTAGTCAAATCCGCTGAACCAGTTTGTTTGGAGGTAATCTCAAAAATGGTACAAGGGACGGTTTGCTCTTCCCACAGTTTATAAACGCGGCGCTTGTGTTTAGGGACACCTTTAACGACCAACACATCTGGCGCTTTGACAGCATGAGGATTACCTTGTTCATAGTAAAACATTAAATCGCCCGCGATATACACTTGTGGATGGTCCGCAAAGTAATCTCGCAGTGCTTGAATGAGCAAAATAATCGTGGTGAAATGAAAGTCGGTCTCGCCGATGGGTTGTCCGTCCGATTCTGGGTATTCAATTTCTGGAAAAGCGAGTTCTAGTAAACTGGCCATGTTACTCACCTCTTCTGGTTGGTGATTTAAAGTAATCATAACACCAAAAATATTATTTGGCTCGTTCTCAAACGGGGCAGTTGTAAAAAAATTTGTTGCTGGAGTACAATAACTTCAATTAAAAGGATAGCTTATTGGTTGAGCTGACGCCAGGAAATTCAATTTTAGTTGATTGTTTTCTGATGGGTTTATGTTTTCGCGGGTTTCCAGAAATTCCGTCGAAGCGGAGAGAATCCCTCCCTTTATAGAAATTCGAGGAAAAAAACTGATGGAAAGGTTAGTTAATATCCATATCGAGAAGTTATCTGAAGGCTTATATTTAGCTACTTCAGAAGAGGTACCGGGGTTAGTTGCTCAGGGACGTACCGTAGCAGAAGCAGTGGAAATTGCCCGAGATGTGATACGCAAATTATTAGAAGCACGAGAGGAAAGGCAAAATACCGCAGTTAAATTCTTGCCCTTACCAAACTCGTTTGATTATTCACTTATCATTGGTAGTTAAGATGGGAAAGTTAGCAGGTTTCCGTTATCGTGAGATTATCAAGCGGTTAAAGGAGTTCGGTTTTCAATTTGATCGTCAAGCGGCTGGCAGCCATGAAATCTGGTATAACCCGGTTTCTGACCATTATACGACTATTCCCAATCACTCCGGTGAAAAGTATCCTTTAAAATCAGTTTTGTAGGTTGGAGATACTGTGCTCAGTCTGACCTACAAAACAGGAATAAAGGTGAGTAACAAAGACTGACTCACTTTTCTACACCAGTGGTTGACTTAATGAATATCTTGGTCAACAACTCTAAAATTCTTCTATTCGGCTGAGATTGAGGTAGATCCTAGATAATATTTAGCGATATCTGCATCACTTACTCGTGTTAAAGCTTCTGGCGGTAAAATAGAGAGGAGTTCCCAAGCGAGATTTAAGGTTTCTCCAATACTGTGATCCGTCGTTTCACCTTGACCAACGAAACGTTTTTCAAAGGCATCGGCAAATTTTAAATAACCTTGGTCGCGTTCAGAAAGTTCCTCGGCACCAATAATTGAAGCTAAGTTACGAACTTCTAGAGCACGTGCATAAGCCGCATAGACTTGATTAGCAACCCGACCATGATCGTCACGCGTGTGATCTTTACCAATGCCGTCCTTCATCAAACGGGATAAGGAAGGTGGGATATTTACGGGTGGGTAAATTCCCTGGTTGTGTAATTCTCGACTTAACACGATTTGTCCTTCGGTAATGTAACCAGTTAAATCGGGAATGGGATGGGTAATATCATCGCTGGGCATACTTACCACCGGGATCATCGTGATAGAACCATGTCGATTTTTGATCCGCCCAGCCCGTTCATAAATTTCAGCTAAATCAGAATATAAGTAACCAGGGTAACCTTTCCGTGCGGGGACATCACCTTTAGCGGTGGCAATTTCCCGCAATGCCTCTGCGTAGTGAGTCATGTCAGTCAAGATGACTAATACGTGTAGATCCAGGTCATAAGCGAGATATTCAGCAACAGTCAAAGCAGTACGCGGTAAAATTAGCCGTTCCATAGGCGGATCATCCGCATGGTTGATAAACATGACGACATTGTTTAATACGCCACTCGATTCAAATTCTTCTTGAAAAAAACGGGCATCTGTATAAGAAACACCCATCGCCGCGAACACGATAGCAAATTGTGATTCTTGTCCGGGTAATTTAGCTTGTCGCGCGATTTGGGCAGCCAAGCGATTATGCGGCAGTCCGGATCCGGAAAAAATCGGTAATTTTTGGCCTCTGACTAACGAATTGAGACCATCTATCGTGGCAATCCCCGTTTGAATAAATTCGCTCGGATAAGCCCGGGCGGCTGGATTAACCGAAGAACCATTGACGTTACGCTTCAGGCTAGCAATAATCGGTGGACGACCATCACGGGCAAGTCCAATCCCGCTAAATATCCGTCCCAGTAAATCGGGAGACAGAGGTATCTCAAATGGTTCACCTAAAAATCGTACCCAAGTATGTTCTATATCTAAATCCCGAGTTCCTTCAAAAATTTGAATTAGAACAATCTCTTTACTCGTTTGTATGACTTGGCCATTACGTTGGTTGCCATGATGGTCACGGACTAACACACGATCTCCAAGTGCCACGTCCGGGATACCTTGCAAAAATAATAAGGCATCACGTACTGCTGTCGTCATACGATATTCTTTTTCTTTCATGGCTAATTCTTCTCAATTTGACGGTGGGTTTCGCTGCGCTCTACCCACCCTACATAAAATCAGTTATATGGTGAAGCGGCGAAAGTGCCAATCTACATCACTTTTTCGTTACAATGAAACTAAATCGGCTTGATTTTTTTCCGGTAATTTTTCCGCCGCTGCGATTACTTGGGCATCAACTGCCGCTAAAGTACTTAAATTAACCACACCTCTGGTAGTCACAATACGGCTTAAAATATGAATGGATTTACGCATACCCAGTAAAATCGGCCCAACCGACACCCCTTCCGCCAAGGATTTGATTGCATTAAAAGTAATGTTGGCGGCATCTAAATTGGGCATGATGAGTAAATTGGCTTCCCCTTTTAGCGGGGACTTCGGATAAAGACGTTGACGAATTTCTTCAATCAGGGCGGCATCCGTTTGCATTTCACCGTCACATTCTAATTCTGGCATCCGTGCTTGAATTAAAGCTAAGGCTTCTCTCGACTTAATGGCTGAAGGATTATCCATGCTGCCAAAGTTTGAATGAGAAACGAGTGCGACTTTAGGCGTAATACCAAAATTAGTGACTTCGTTAGCCGCCAATTGAGTGATTTCGGCGAGTTGTTGAGCACTGGGATCGTAATTAACTGAAGTATCAGCGATAAAATAGGTCCCTTTATCTAAAATGAGGAGTTGCATCGCTGCCGGAGAAGAGACGCCTTCACGCAAGCCAATAATATTTAAGGAATGACGCAAATGTTCTCGAAAAGAATCCACCGGACCCGCTATTAACGCATCCGCTATCCCTTTTCGTAGGAGCAGTAAAGCGAGAACAGTCGTATTACTTCGCACCACGACTTCTGCTTGTGCTGGCCACACTCCGCGTCTACCCATAATATCATGATATTCTTCAGCCAATTCCGGATGGTTCGCATAAGTTTGTGGATCAATGAGTTCAAAATCAACATCGGGTCGAATGTGTAACCGTAATTGTTTAATACGTTGACTAACGACTTTGTGTCTCCCGACGACTACCGGATGAGCACAAGCTTCATCGATTAAAACTTGGACGGCACGTAATATCCGTCGATCTTCGCCTTCTGAATAAATAATCCGTTGTGGATTTTCTTTGGCACGGTTAAAAATACCTTTCATTACGTTAGCAGAGCGAAACATGAATTGGGCTAACCAACCATTATAAGCTTCAAAGTCTTTAATGGGTCGAGCTGCAATACCACTATCCATCGCCGCTTTGGCCACTGCTGGCGGAATAACCGCAATTAAGCGCGGATCAAATGGTTTAGGAATAATATAATCGGGACCAAAGTTCAGTTCTTGTCCGCCATAAGCCACATCCAGTACTTCTGAAGCGCCGGCGCTGGCTAGATTAGTCGCATTCGTGGTGACCAAATCGGCGATGGCATGGATACAAGCTAAATGCATTTCCTTGTTAATTTGAGTAGCGCCCACATCTAAAGCACCTCGAAAGATGAAAGGAAAACAAAGCACATTATTCACTTGATTAGGATAATCAGAGCGACCGGTGGCAATAATCGCCTTGGGACGCACTGCTTGGACTTCTTCTGGCATAATTTCGGGAATGGGATTGGCTAAGGCTAAAACTAAAGGTCGTTCAACCATTTTATCGACCATCTCTGGTTTGAGTACCCCACCAACCGATAACCCAAGAAAAATATCCGCACCTTCGACCGCTTCAGCTAAAGTTCTCATAGCGGTTCTAATCGCATAAGGTTCTTTAAAAGGATCCATGTATTCACGACGACCCTGGTAGACAACGCCGGCAATATCAGTCACAATGATATTTTCTTTTTTAATGCCCAAGTCTACGAGTAAATTTAAGCAGGCAATAGCGGCAGCACCCGCACCTGAAGTCACTAATTTCACTTCATCGAGGTTTTTGTCTAATAACCGTAGCCCATTCAGGATAGCTGCACCAACACAAATGGCCGTACCATGTTGATCATCATGAAATACCGGAATATTCATCCGTTCTTTTAATCTTTGCTCAATAATAAAGCATTCGGGTGATTTAATATCTTCTAAGTTGATAGCGCCAAAAGTGGGTTCTAAGCCGGCGATAATATCAACGAGTTTATCTGGATCAGTTTCATTAATCTCGATATCAAAAACATCAATGCCAGCAAATTTTTTAAACAGTACCGCTTTACCTTCCATCACTGGTTTAGCGGCTAAAGCACCGATGGCACCTAATCCTAACACGGCGGTACCATTGCTAATAACACCGACCAAATTACCACGAGAAGTCAGTGTAGTCACTTCCCTTGGATCTCGAACGATTTCTTGACAAGCGGCAGCAACACCGGGTGAATAAGCCAGGGCTAAATCACGTTGATTAGCGAGCGGTTTAGTCGCTTGGATGGCTAACTTGCCTGGTTGAGGAAAACGGTGATAATAAAGAGCACTGGCGCTTAAGTCATCATATGTCATATTTTGTCCTGTTATAAGTTTAATTTAGTTAGCTTTTTTTATAAAAAATACCCAAAAAAAAGTATTAACTAGTGAAAAATTATATTGGGTAATATTATAATATATATAATTAATTAAATAGAAATATTATTATTTTATAAAATTTATTTTATTTATTCACTATTAATAAAAATTGACTCTCTCAACTCAGCTAAAATAATGCAGTTATATTATAATGCCATCGGTTGAAAAAACAGATTATGCCATTATTATCAAGTTAATTTTTACTTAATATCAAATTAAAAATTCGGTTATATCTCCTCCATTTCAATAGGGAATTATAAAAAAATGGTTATTGATCTTAACAAATAGCAATACCCGCTTGAATAAAATGTATTTAAACACGTCTACTGGTTGGCTAGTTTTTAAATTGAGGAGGAATCATGCGTAAAAGACTTTATCTGATGTTGCCAGAGGTGGCACATTGCAAACAATTAATTACTGAATTGCAGTACCAAGTTGGTTTGGCCAGACATGATATTCATGTAGTTGCTCGTGATGATATTCCGCTGGATGATTTACCTCGTGCCACTTTGTTAGAAAAAACTGAATTAGCCTATGGCTTAGAATTAGGTGTTATTGTGGGTGGTATTGCGGGTCTATTGAGTGGGATATTAACTGTGCTTTTTCCACCGGCCGGTTTAACCCTGGGAGTTGGTACCATGGCTGTGGTCATTTTCATTACGACTTCCACCGGGATTGGATTTAGTATTCTGGTGTCGGCTTTAGTAGCTAGAGATATTCCTAACCACGAATTAGACGGTTTTCAAGCTAAAATTACTCAAGGCGAGATTTTATTAATACTCGATGTAGCTACCAAGCAAGTAAATCAATTCATCCAACTCATTAAAAATAATCACCCTGAAGCCCAAATTGGGGTTGTTAAACCCAATATTTTGCAAACCTCTACCCAAGTTTATAGTGAATAAAGCATTGTTTTTTTGAAACATCGACCTTCGATAGGTTCAAAATCTCGAAGGTCTAAGACGAGGAGAACCGCTTTTGATGAATACTAAAGTAACTGTTAGCAACTGGATACTCTCTATACTGCTGATTGTTTCTCTAGCTATTATCTTTATTTATAAGGTTGCTATTAAAGAAGACACTACACTGATACAACTCTATCAAATCTTACAAAATAAGGTTTTTATAGATTTAACTCATGCTTTTGAACCGGGTATTCCGCATTGGCCAAATTTTCCTGATGAGAAACGTGAAACCCTGTATTGGTACGAACAAGGGGTAGGTAGTTTGGGGTCAGGTTTTTTTGCGCAACGCTATTCTATCGTTGGACAATGGGGAACTCACGTTGATCCCCCCGTCCATTTTGTTAAAGGATTGCGAAGCGTGGATCAAATTAATCTAAAAGAAATGATCCTGCCACTGGTGGTTATTGATGTTCATGAAAAAGTGGCTACTAATCCCGACTATACGCTCACGATGGCAGACGTAGCTGCTTGGGAAAATCAACATGGCAAGATTCCAGAACAAGCCTTTGTCGCCATGCGAACTGACTGGTCAAACCGTTGGCCTGATCCAATCGCTATGGCTAACCAAGATGAGCAAGGTATTGCTCACTATCCAGGCTGGAGTTTAGAAGTCTTAAAATATTTATATGAACAAAGGAAAATTACGGCTTCCGGTCATGAACCCACGGATACCGATCCCGGTATTGCGACAAGTCGTGGAGATTACTCGTTAGAAAAGTACATTTTGAGTCAAAATCATTATCAAATTGAATTGCTGGCTAACCTTGACAAAGTACCGCCGGCCGGGGCATTGGTAGTCGTTTCCTTTCCTAAACCCAAAGGTGGTTCAGGATTTCCAGCCCGGGTGTTTGCTATTTTACCCTAGCGCGAAACCCAACTAGGGCTTGCTCTTTTAAATGTTGGGTTTCGCTTCGCTCTACCCAACCTACACACTTTAGAAGTTGAAAAGAAATTCCCCCCCTTTGAAAAAGGGGGGTGAGGGGGGGATTTAATGGAGAACCAAGTTCATTTATTTATCCGTAATCGTTATCTCGATAGCTTTCTCATTAGAAACCAAAGTACCGTCCATCAGCCGATAACCAAAAAACAGTTCTAATTTACCGGTAGTCGCCAATTGTCCTTGGTAGAGCAGAACTTCTTGTACCGCCGTTAACATCGTTTGTTGGAAAGCCACTAAATGAGCGACTTGGCTATCCCACGGTAACACTTCACCACTCGAATCAAGCATATAATGGCGTTTTTCCTCAGCGGCTGCATTCAACGGCTGATAATCTAAATACACCACCAAATCCGCTAACTGGCCAAGCTGTTCCGGCGCAACGCATACCGTCCCACGGATTTCTACCGTATCAGTTAATCGCATCTTAACCGTCGGCTCAAAGGAACCGCCGTTAACTGAAACACCACCAGCACATTGACATTGAGTCTCAATCACTTGGCCAGCCGCGTTGATAGCAGTCACTCCCAGTGAAGGTAGTTGCGTGTCGCAAGCTACAACTTGAGGAGGTTGTTTGGGAACGAGCCTGGGATCCTCACCCGGATGATTAAATTGCACACCTTCACCCAAAGTAACCGCCGCCGCTAACTTCACACCGTCGCCAATGGTGACGTATTGGAGATGACTACCCGCTTGGATTGCTAAGTCTTCCAGTAAAGCCGGTGCTTGAGCATCACCGCTGATTTCGCCCGCCAATTGACCGCCACGAAGATGAGTACCAGCCGCTAGCTGGACATCGCGGAAATAGCCACCAACTTGACTGGTGTTGAAAATATCTCCAGCTAGCGTGCCACCCACAATGGCCGCACCCCGGAATTCAAAGTCCGCCATCTCGCCGTGATTGGTGAGGTAACCGGTGACGATCCCGCCAGTTAATCGGCTTTGGGGTTCTAGAGTCAAATTAGATACCCAGCCTTGATTGGTCAAGGTACCCACTAACGTACCATAAGCAATCATGCCACTTGGTCCCACGGTCAAGTCAGTCAGTTGTTGCCCATTGGCGTTACAAATCCAATCAACTAAGCCGCTGGCATAGCAGGTAGGCGTTTGCGGCGGTAGCGCGGAGAATAAATCAGCGGCTGGGATATTTGGATTATCGTTTCCCGTAGCGTTTGGCTGGGTTAATTCCCAACGACCCGCTGCATCGGTCGTGAGCGTTTGGTCACCTAATTGGATGGTAGCGCCGGCTAGTGGATTACCCTGTGCATCGTAGAGCGTGCCCGAAGTGAGTGCGGAATTGTCAATCTGCCAATGGCCATTTTCGTCGGTGGTGAGGGTTTCATCGCCTATTTTTAAGGTTGCTCCAGCGACGGGTGCGCCAGATTGATCGTAGACGGTACCAGAGAGGGTATCATCAGGTGGTGGTGAGGTGGTTGGGTCTTCTACTGTTACGGTGATGTCGGTGGTGGCGCTGACGGTTGGATCAGTGAGGGAAGTAGCGGTGACAGTGACAACATTTCTAGCTTCCAACATTGTAGGTAAAGTAATTTTTAATGTAGCATTAACAGAATAAAGACTTTCAACTTCGATTGGGGATAATTGTTCTAATTGCCAACCTGCTGAATCACTGACACTTAAGTTATAAATATCCGCTGTTGGTCCGTTATTAATTAACGTCAAGTGTATAGGGATAATTTCTCCAGGTTGTCCTGTTACTTGCTCGACACCTCTCAGTGTTACAGTACCTGGGATATTGGTCAATTCTATTACTTTAGATAAATTAACCTGACGATCATTGATCACTTGGCTTTGTGTTGAAGTTGCCGCAGGCAATGGGACTATAGTTCCCGGCTCGGTCAGCACTCCAGTAAGTGTATTCATTTCAAGCTCAACCGGTCTGTTTTCATACGTTGCTTTGATGATGTACAAGTCTCCTGTCAACTTAAATTCTGTCACATCAGTCACACCATAGGTCGCTAACTTCTGTCTAGCAACAATTTCAGATACCATACCAATACGCGGTTTCGCATTCTCGATATCAAGTTCTTCATCGTTATGAGCCATAACGAGTCGGTACAATACAGACATAAGTACTAAGATTGATGTTAATCGGATGATAATGTGCCCTTTCATAAGAGCCTCCTCATTGTTAAGTTAAGCTTCAGGTATATTAAGGAACAAGTAATCTTGTTCCGGCTTGAGCATTATCATTGCGTGCCTGGGTTCTCGTTTCCGGTCGAACACAAACATGATCATTAGGAAATGCCTCCCGCCAAACAAAACCTGCTAAACAAGTATCTGTACCATAAGATCCACCTGTTGGACTACGCCGTGAAGTTGCTAGGGTGTTGTCTATCCTGGTTTGAGCGCGCACTTCTGGTGTCACACACACCCAATCCCAGTTATCTGCTTCACGCCAAACGTATCCCGGTTTGCAACTATTTGGCCCATAAGCAAAACGAGCCGGATTACGCCGATTCGGATCTTCTCCATTATCTTGTCGCGCCTGTGTTCTAGAGGCCGGTGGCACACAAACATGATCCCCTGAAAAGGCTTCCCGCCAAACGAAGCTCGGCTTGCAAGTGTCTGGGCCATAAGGGCCCCCGGTGGGGCTACGACGACTCGCTGCCAAGCGATTCTCTTCACGGGTTTGGGTACGGATTGTTGGTGTGACGCATACTTTATCTATGGTGTTGGCCTCACGCCAAACATAACCCATGACACAGCGATTGACTATTTCGTTGGTAATTGTCACTGTCGCTGTGTTGCTAGACGCGTTGATACTATCGACCCGAATAGTTACTCCATTAGCAAGAAGAGACCTTGCAGGTTGTTTGTTTGGAGAAAATTGATAGACCAAGTGAGCATAATAGACACCGTCGTCGTGGCGCTGGATCTCATGAATAAGCACAATATCTCCAGGTATCCCAGCATCCCATCGAATTTTACGGCGGAATTCCACGGTATAATGCCGCTGTAAATCAGCCGGGTCAAAAGGAATACGTACCAACAAGGGACCTGGGGTTTCTGGATGATTGATGGCAGCTAAAGTGAGTGTAGCATTGCCTACACCGTTAGCACCGAAGGTGATGATCCGCGGTCGGGGTAACCAACCCATGCGGTCTAGATGAAATCCTGTCAATCCCACCGGGCCATCTCCAAATGGCGTTGGGACACGGAATGCATTGCCCCAACTCATGACATCCCAAGGATCGTCATATTCTCCGATCTGGGCCCAATCGGCGTTACGGTAACTGGGATCATTAGAAAATGAATGATTAAGCCCAATACCATGACCAGCTTCATGTGCGACTCCCCCGACATCAACTTGATAGGGTAGAAATGCTCCACCATTCCACCCAAACATATCTACATCAGGGTAAGTAATGATACCAACTCGATGATCAGAAGGCGGTGTATAAGGGTTAACCACTGCGGTACGCGCAGCATCCCGACAAGCATTAACTTTATCCCAACGTCCAATCTCTCGTCCCCGCTGTACGGTCATGGGTATCGTATACCAACCAGCAACAATTGAACCTTTAGTATCCAAATTGTTATAGGAGATGTCATGCCAGTAATCGGCAATACCTCCGGTTTTTTCTCGTACCAGCATATTGCAGTAGTAATTTACATCTCGGGGTGGTGTTTCACTGTCTTGGAATCGACAAAGAATAAAGCTCCACTTAACAGAACCCCTCATCGGACGAGATTTTGGATTAAATTGAGTACCATTTCCCTCGCTGCATGAAGTTACTGCCATTGGCTTAATGGTGAGGGGGTAAGAATAGTAGACTATTTTATCAAAAATAGCTTGGCATTGTCTGTTTACGTTTATTTTAACATGACCAGCCTTGTCACAAGCACCACTCCACTCTTTAAATTGCCAACCATCTCCTGGCACCGCCGTCAACGTCACTTCTGTCCCAGTATCAAAATCATGAGCACACTGACTACAATCAATGCCAGCCGGATTACTACTCACTTTACCTTGACCAACGGTGGTTACCGTCAATGGAAAACGTAATAGCTCAAAATTCGCGGTACAAGAACGAAAGCCGCTCATAAACAATTCACCATTATCGCAATCACTTTGGAAACCGCCCCAGCCCGTAAATTTAGAATTAGCCGCTGCGGTGGGAATCAGTTTAATCCAACTGGCGGTATCAACAGAATGGGAACATTTAGCTTGGTTGCTATCACAATCGATTCCACTGGGATCAGTGGTGACATGACCATGACCAGTTCCGCCAAAGTTGATGGTGAGGTTCATAGTGGGGGGTAAAGGCTGGGCTGGAGGGGGTGATGGAATAGGCGGCGTCGATTGTCCTTTACCGGTTAAAGCAAATGTATAGGGATTTTCGTCACTATCATTATTGTCAATATTAACCGTGCAATTAAATGTACTTTCGCTGGTTGGAGCAAAAGTGACTTGGAAAGTAGTAGACTCGTTTGGCTCAAGGTTAAGGGAAGTCGGTAGTATCATCGAAAATGGCTCACATCCGCTCCCCGATAAACTCACCTTCGTTAGATTTAAAGTTCTTACCCCGATATTTAAGATAGTAAAAGTGTTAGTCGGAGCGTCTCCAATATTAACTGAACCAAAATCGGTGTTATCGGTGACCATTGGGGTGGTGTCTCCATTCGGAATGGAAATATTATTTCCTTGGAGGTCTATTTCTGGTAATGGGGAACAGGTAGGATTATCACATACGGCTAATTTTAAGTCTTGGTTGGTTGTATCGTAATAGCCGATAACCGGATTACCTTGACTATTAAGTGCTAAGGAGGAATATCGACCCACGATTCCTGTACTATCCACCGTAGTGAGTGTATTAATAGTGCAAGTAACATTACCACACACAGCTAATTTAAGATCACCATTGTCTATATCAAAATAGCTAATAACTGGATAACCCTGGCTATTGAGAGCTAGAGAGGTGAATCCACCCGCTCCGGTCATATCAGCTCCTCCAGCGTCGTCGACTATAGTAAGCGTATTATTTGCCGTACAAGTAGTATTACCACATATGGCTAATTTGAGGTCCTTATTGGTTTTATCAAAATAGCTGATAACCGGGTAACCCTGCTTGTTAAGAATGATGGAAGAAGAATCGCCAACATCCCCTACACTATCTATTATATTAAATTCCTTGGTAGAACAAATACTGTCACTACACTTAGCTAACTTGAGACTATTACCGCTATAGTAACTAATGACGGGACTGTTTTGATTATCGAGGATGAGAGATAAATACCAACCGATAGTTTCTCCAAGATTTACAAGTGTATTGTTAACAGTGCAAGTTGCATTTCCACAAACGGCTAATTTAAGTTTACTGTCGACACCAATATAACTGATGACAGGATAGCCTTGATTATTAAGAGTAAGTGAAGAATAGGCACCACTCTCTCCTGCATTATTTATGGGGTTGAAACTATTGTTAACGGTGCAAATCACATTGCCACACACAGCTAGTTTAAGGTTATTACTGGTTTTATCAAGGTAACTGATGACTGGATAGCCTTGAGCATTTAACTTAATGGAAGAATACCAATCAACATTTCCTACTGCTACTGAAGTAAGTGTATTATTAATAGTACAAGTAGTATCACCACACACGGCTACTTTTAAATTACTATTAGTTTTATCGAGATAGCTGATGATTGGATTATCGTTATTATTGAGAACAAGGGAAGGGCCAAAACCAACATCTCCTTCACTATCTATTGTAGTAATAATGGTGGCTGCAAAGACGGAAGAACCAAATAAGGCAGTTGTAAAGATTGAAAATAGGGGAAAGAAGAACTGAGCAAGAGATGCTCTGCTTTTTTTCCTACCGTGATGAATTGTCATAATAAGTTCCTCTACATAATATAATAGTCGTTATAAATAAGTAGGAAGTTATTGTCTTCCTGCGGTCATTTGAAAGTCAAGCGGTCGGAATAAATTTTTTATTCAGTCCTCTTCCTTCCCAAGTGTCGGCATAGGCTGGCTAACCAACGCTGGCTCAACACTACCCGACCGACAATTTTGTTACCAAATTACCTCTACTGAATACTTGGCTAATAAAGCATCATTGCTTATTAAGGCGGCTTGTTCCACTATCGCTTGAGCAATGAGCAATCGATCAAAAGGATCCTTATGATGATTGGGTAACTTTGGTAAGGCTAAAACGTGATCTAAAGTGATCGGTAAAATATCAATATGGTTGATTTGTTTCTGACTTTCAATCAATTCAGTTAGTGAGTATTGGAGTTTTAATTTGCCTAATTGCAGTTTGATTACTATCTCCCAAATACTTACCACACTTACCAGTAAGCGATTGGATCTCTCTTGCAAGAGGCTTTTTGCTCTGGATAACAGTTGATTCGATTCCAGATCCATCCACAGGAAGGTATGAGTATCTAATAATAACTTGTTCATCAGGTTCCTAACCAAAATTCATCTGGTAAAGGCTCTTTAAAATCATCACTTATCCAACCTTGTCCTTCATGTAATCCTAACACGCGTGGTGACAAGGGTTCATCAGCCGCTAGCGATTGAATAGCCATGGGAGTTAATCGGATTAGGGGCTGATTATTTTCGTAAAGGATTACTTCGATTCCGGTTTTCACCCACGAAATGATTTCGGGAAATTGCTGCTGGGCTTCGGTGAGATCAAGGTTTTTGGTTAGCATGGTATAATGTAATGGCCTTCTGTTTAGTTACTCATTAGCATATCGGCTTGTTTTCCTACCGTCATGAATGTTCATAATAAGTTCCTCTATATAATATAATAGTCGTTATAAATCAGCAGAAGTTATTGTCATCCTGCGGTAATTTGAAAGTCAAGCGGTCGGAAGAGATTTTTTTCAGCTATCTTCCTAACTTACCTTACCCAATCACCCGCAGCCCCTCCTTAAGAAGTTGCGACAGGACTAATATCATTATAGTACATACCAAAATTTATGCTTAAATGATTTATTTTTTACCTAAACTAAATCTAATATAATAAATCCATTGTTACTTTTGATGCCCTGGAACGTTTATTTGGCGTTAATGGCGAGACGGTTTGTTATTATCTGATTTTAATAAAAATATGCGTCTTAGTTCTCAAGATCGGCATTTGATTAAGCAAACGATTTATCAGCTTGATCCCCAAGCACAGGTTTATCTGTTTGGTTCACGAGTTGATGATAATAAAAAAGGCGGTGATATCGATCTACTGGTGTTATCAACCCATTTAGGGTTCACTGCACAAAGACAAATTAAACTTAAACTTTATGAACTCATAGGTGAACAAAAAATTGATTTGATAATTGCTCCGGAAACTTCCGCAGATCCCTTTGTTCAATTAGTGCTAGCAGAAGCGGTATTATTATGAACCCTAACCGGCTATTATTATTACAAGCCGAACTCGAATTAATGGATAAAGCTAGAGAACATTTGCGTTATTCTTATGAACGTTGCCAAGCGATTGTCGGCAAAGCCAGTTACACCCTTGAGGAACTCGAACATTTTGAGTCACTCACCAGTCGGTTTGCACGCCTAAGTGATTTGCTGATTCAAAAGCTATTTAGACTGATTGACCAACTGGATTTAGATGAATCAGGTACCATCAGAGATCGTATTAATCGAGCGGAGAAAAAAGGATTAATTGCTGATGCCGATAGATTTGTCGAAATTCGTGAATTAAGGAATCAAATTGCACATGAATATAACCCTAACGCCATGTTAACGATATTTACCGAAGTGCTGCATTATTGCCCGCCACTTTTTGATGCAGTAGAACGTGTTCATCGCTATAGTAGCCAATATCTAACTGATTGACTTTATTCTGGAGAAAAAAATGCACACAGAATGGTATGAAGAGTACGAAGAACAACGGCGGCAAGCGCAAGAAACCCTAGAACGGGGTTTAGCACAATATACTTTAAAGCGCGGTTTGGAAGACTGGAACCGCTCTGGTACGCTGTTAAATGCAGCACATTTACAGAAAATCCGCCAATGGTTGCCACCGGAAGCCCTATCTGAAGAAGAAGAACGTTTGTTAATCGAAAGTGAAACCGCCTATCAGAGTCAACAACAAAAACAAGCACGATGGTTACAGCAAGCCATTTTAGGTTCTATGCTCCTGTTAATTATATTGGTCATTATTGGTTTTGGCTTGTTATTCATCTTGGAAGTGAAGCAAACCGATAAAATTGCAGCCGCAGTATCCCAAATTCCCGTAACAACGGTAGTTCCAGTTCAAAGCCCCGCCGGAAAAACGCCTTTAGAGCAAGCCCAACAAGACCTCGAAACCCAAAAAAATCAAACTTTACGTACTCAATCTTTACTATTAGCGGAGTTAGCGCGACAGCAAAGCCAAGCGGGATATCAAACGAATAGCATTTTGCTCGCTTTGGAAGCCCTGCCTAAAACGATAGCCCAGCCCAATCGACCTTATCTCCCTGAAGCAGAAACTCAACTCTATAATGCGGTTGTTCAATCCCTTTTCCATGAATATCAAGTATTGTCTGGACATGAAAACGTGATCAGCCAGGTGGCTTTTAGCCCAGATAACCAACGTGTCATCACGACTGCTTGGGATAACACGGCGCGTTTATGGGAAGTGAACAGTGGTAAACTCATCACGGCATTAAATGGACATCAGAAAAAAATTACTGCGGCTGCTTTCAGCCCTGACGGGCGATGGATAGTTACTGCGTCTTACGATAAAACCGCTCGGGTTTGGGATGCCCATAGCGGCAAACCATTGCAGGTATTAGAAGGGCATCAACTGGGATTAACACAAGTGGCTTTCAGTCCGGATAATCAACACCTAGTTACCGCCTCATTAGATGGTACTGCTCAAGTATGGGACATCAATACCGGTAAAGCGATTTTAGGATTACAGCATGATTGGCCAGTTTTATTCGCCACTTTCAGTCCGGATGGTCAGCAAATCGTGACCACTTCAGAAGATAAAACCGCACGCCTCTGGCAAGTCAATGACGGTAAACAAATTGCTTTATTGACTGGGCATGAAAATGTGGTCACTAAAGCTGCTTTTAGCCCAGATGGCAAGCAACTCATTACCGCTTCCGCAGATAAAACCGCCCGATTATGGCAAGTAGAGACGGGTAAATTGCTCGCGGTATTGAGCGGACATGATGGTGAAGTAACTGACGCGCTCTTCAGTCGGGATGGGCAGCGGGTGATCACAGCCTCTCGCGATAAAACCGCACGAATTTGGGCAGTGAACACTGGAATGCCACTGGCTGTATTATCTGGGCATGAAGGTGAAATTTGGCAAATCGCATTAAGCCCTGACGATCAATATCTATTAACCGCTTCTGCTGATAAAACGCTGCGTCTTTGGAATCCTTATAGTGGCAAACTTATTAGTGTACTGGCTGGGCATGAAGGGAGCATTGAACAAGTTACTTTTAGTTCCAATGGCCAATATATCATTTCTGCTGCTCGCGATAACACCGCTCGCCTATGGAAGTTAGATAATGACAACCGAGTGGTGGTACTTTCTGGGCATAAACAAGGTGTTAACCACATTGCAGTTAATTCCAATAATCAATGGCTGCTGAGTGCTGATAACCAAACCATTCGGGTATGGTTAACTGCTAGCGGGAGTTTATTAAATGAATTTTCTCCACCAGAAGGTTCGATTAAGTACGTGACTTTCAGTCCAGATGGTCAAAAAATAGTCGCCGCTTTGAGTGATAAAACCGTCCGCTTGTGGGAAGCCAACAGCGGTAAGCAACTTGTTGTATTTGAAGGACATCAAGCGGAAGTAAATTACGTCGCTTTCAGCCCAGATGGTCACAGCTTGGTTACCGTTGCTGATGATAAAACCGCTCGATTGTGGGAAGTCAGCAGTGGTAAACCATTGGCTGTCCTGGAAGGTCATCAAGATAAAGTGAATTATGCGGCTTTCAGTCCGGATGGTCAGCGTTTAGTCACAGCCTCTCGTGATAAAACCGCTCGGTTGTGGGAAGTCAGCAGTGGGAAACCATTAGTGGTTTTAGAAGGACATAAAGATTCAGTTTATTATGCTGTTTTTAGTCCGGATAATCAGAAAATACTCACGCTCGCCAATGGCTGGGATAAAAATACAGCTTATATTTGGGAAGCTTATACCGGTAAACAACTAGTCGTTCTGAAAGGTCATACTGAATCAGTCAATCAGGCGATTTTTGATTCCGAAGGACGACGTGTTGTTACCGTTTCGGATGATAAAACGATTCGCTTGTGGAAAGCCAGCACCGGTGAACAACTCGCTCAATTAGAGGGTCATCACAATTCAGTGGTAGACGTTAATTTCAGTCCTAACGGTCAATATCTTTTAACGGCTTCGCGCGATAACACCGCCCGGTTATGGCATATTGACAGTGGGAAAGTGATTGCCATCCTCTCCGGACATGAAGATGCGGTCACACAAGCCCGCTTTAGTCCAGATGGTCAGCATATTCTCACCGCTTCTGAGGATAAAACCGCTCGTCTGTGGCCGGTGTTTGCGGCGACTCAAACTTTAATTGACTACGCTCATACACTGGCTCCAGGTCAACTGACGCCAACACAACGTCAACAATTTTATTTAGAATAAAGCGAGCTATTTTTCAGTTTGGATCAGAACAACGGGTTAAGGTAAACTTTAACCCGCTTGGGTTTGTTTCTTTGTAGGAGACTAATATAACATGTGGCCACAATTTAATTTAATTAAGCGGATCTTTAGGTTAGCAACTGTTATCAGTTTTATTACCTCACTGGGATGGCAAATCACCGTGGCAGCGACTGAAGAAATCTACGGTAATGTTACCACTGAAAATACTGCCCTCAATATTCGCGCTGGCATGGGTACCGATACGAAGATTATTGCTAAAGCATTAAACGGTTCACGGTTACGCATTTTAGAAACGGTGGATTCCTGGTATAAAGTTCAATTGAGTAATGGCAAAATCGGTTACGCCAGTGCAGATTATATTAAAATATCTCCTCATAACACCGATAAGATCACTTCAGATGAGCTAGTAACGCCTTATCAAACCCATCTTAACCAAGGAAATTCTCTTAATGATCAAGGCAAAACTAAAGCAGCCTATCAAGAATATTTAAAAGCCTATCAGAATGCCTCAAATCAACGTGAGCAAGAAATTGCCTTAGGCAGTCTTGCTGCCACTTCTTCTCAATTAGGAAATAACTCAGCGGCGGAAAAATATCTTCAAGAACTCCTCGCTATTTCTCCCGATAATGAATGGGCGAAAAAATTGGCTGAACAAATAACAACCGAAGTCATTAAACCCGAATCGACTGAATCAAGAACTGCCCTCGTGATCGGAAATGCAAATTACGCTGACAGCCCGCTTAACAACCCCATTAATGATGCCAAAGCTATCGCTGAACTACTTAAAAACAAAGGGTTTAGAGTCGTCTCGGCTCTCGATGCTGATCAGCGGCGGATGGAAACGACTGTCAACGAATTTGCAACTTTACTCGCGGCTAACAAAGGCATTGGGGTATTTTATTACTCTGGACACGGCTTACAAGTCGATGGTGAGAATTACTTGATTCCCACCGACGCTGCCATTACCGATGAAACGGATGTCAAATATAAAGCGATTGATGCGGGTCAAGTGTTGGGTAAAATGGAAGCCGCTAAGAATAATTTAAATATCGTGATTTTAGATGCTTGTCGAGTTAACCCCTGGTTACGCGGACGTGGCAGCAATTATCGTGGGTTAGCTACCATGCAAGCTCATGGAACCCTCATTGCCTATGCGACTGCCCCCAATTCGATTGCTTCAGATGGTAATGAAGAAGATACTAACGGCTTATATACCAAACACTTAGTTAAAGCGATGAAAACCCCGGGTTGGGATGTTGAGAAAATGTTTAAACAAGTCGGTATTGCCGTTGAAAATGAGAGCAAAGGTGAACAAAGTCCTTGGTATCACTCTTCTTTACGTGGAGAATTCTGTTTCGGGGGTTGTGATACACATTCCACTCCGATAGAAACTCCAATCCCCTCGCCAGCAACAACTCAAGCTCAAACACCTGGTCGATACCCAGAAACTTCAACTCGATATTTGAATGATTCTGATTTAGAAAAGAAATCAACTAAAGAACTCAAGATCATGAGAAATGAGATCTTTGCCAGACATGGTTATCTATTTGAACCCGGTGAAATGAAAGATTACTTTACTAAACAATCTTGGTATCAACCCCAATCTGCTGACGTTGGTTCATTGCTTTCCCCAATTGAACAAGCGAATATTCAGCGAATAAAAGAATACGAATGAAAATGGAATAAAAATTAAAAATTCAGCCATTTTCAATTTAAAACCATTAAATGGAAAGTTTATCAGGAAGTTTTCCCTCAGACTCGCCACCAAGTGGTGGAGAGAAATACCGGAAAAATTAATCATATTGAGAGATTTAACAATACATTGCGTCAGATAATTTCTCGTTATAATTTATCATTAAATAAAAGAATCACTGTAATTTAAATAGATAAGCCGGTTCCAGTGGTTGCGTCGAAATAATTCGTTTTAACATAGCGGTAGCAATCAGATAAGACATCCCCAAAATAATTAAACTAACTAGCCCATAATCAGTAAAGGTTAGTGGTAGCAAATCAAAATTATTGACTAATAAGTGATCGATATAGGGTTTTTGGGTAACGATATCCGCAAAACGCCAACTTAATAAATATCTGACACTTTCGATTAACCAGAGCGCACCGCTCCAAGCAATGATAAAACTTAAAGTAATTTGCATCAGAATGAGAGAGTAAATTTGTTGCCCAGACATTCCTTTTGCTAGCAGTATCCCGTAATTATGTTGACGATGCGTAATAACAATACCAATTTGTACCACTAATAAAATAAGTAATAATATAAAAAAAAACGGGCTATAGACCATTTTTAACATTTCTAGCACTTTTTGGATAAATAAGAAGCGAACATGCGCGTCATGATAAGTGGGATGGATATAAAGCGCTTTGCTGGTATCGGTGGTACTTTGAGGCAGATTAGTGATTTTTTCTAAATAAGTTGCTAATTCATCTCGATTTTTAACATAAGTTAGCGCTTTTTGGTAACTGCCAATTAACGCAATCATATCAGCAATCGTTTGGGTTTGAGTACAGATGGTGGTTTTTAAGGAACGCCAAACCGGTGATTGAATCACTTTTTCGCAAGGTTGACAACGGGGTTGATCCGATTCACAAGCGATAGTCAAATAATCTTTATCATCATATTGAAAATAATGACTTTCTGATTCTTCGGTAATCGTTAAATAAGGCGGTGACAATGGCTTATCGCCACTTTGCAAGGGAATACCACTTTGCTTGATACAAGACATCACCCAAGTTCTGGGTAACGGATAAGTCAAGCTAATTCGATTATTATCAATCAGTTGAACTTGTTTTAAGCAATGCTCAAGTTGTTTGACGGATGGAGTCGTTGCATTGGTATCAGTCCACAACATCAGTTCTTTGATCCGATGGCTTTTATCGAGTTGCGCTTCCGGATAATATTTCAAATTCGTAAAATAAGTAGACACTTTTAAGGCGTGTAAGGTACTTAATGGCAATAAAAAAGCCAGTTGGTGCATAGTCGGAATGCGGGGTTGCCAGTGGATATGAAAAGGCAATAATTCACGTCGTTCCGTACCTACTTTGACATCTAACCACAGGGTATTATCGGCTAGACAAGCCAGTGAATTTCCTTCGGTTAGGGCGGCTGGTGGCGACCAGAAAGGCAATTGTTGTTGTACAGCCGCAACGTAAGCAGCACAGTTAAAATACTGTTTAAACAAGCTTTCGCTTACAACCATTTCCAAGGGTACTGGAAAAGATTTTGTTGTGACTGAAGTAATTGGGTTATTGATTCCCAATTGCCAAAGGGGATCAGTTGAGGAAACTGCCCAACCTTCAAAAGGGACTTTGTTATCCCATACCGGATGGCTATTGACGGGTAAACTGGCTTCATACGACTCGACTTCACGATAAGGATAAAATTGAATACCCGCTGATTGCAGCCATTGTCGATCTAAACCTTCCTCATTATTAGCCGCCACCCAAATTGGAATACCAACTCCTTCAAGGCGACCCAAAGAGACATCCACAAATTTATTTAATAACCCTTCGCGACTTCCCCATAACAACAAGGCTAATGCCAAGGTTAAAAACAACAACACTGCTAACCAAAAAAAATCGTGATTATCTTTACCAGTTAAGCGAAAACTTCGGTACCATTCAATCCAAGCTAATTTTTGCCAGGTATTCATATCAATAAATTCATTTAATATAATTAGTCAATAACTTGAAATAAGTTGCGATAATGATTCACTTGATTACAAATATGACAAAGGTTTTGATTAGCCGCATAATCAACTGGACGATGAAAAGGCACACCACAACGACGACATCGCTGATAGTGTAAAGGTAAATGAGTCACTTGGGGTATCATCCAATGTTCAATATGAATCGCTTGTGGTTTGCAAACATCGACACAAATTTGGCAACCGGTACATTGTTCAGCCACAATAACGTATTGTGGATTATCAATGTCTAAAAACAAGACTTCGTGTGGACAAACGTTAAAACAAGCGTCACACCCGTCACAGCAGCTGGAATCAATTTGAGGAACATAAGGTAAATTAGCTGGTTCTGTTGTTTTCGGGAGTAGCGTCCCCGGTGGTAAAAATTTCTCGCTATCTTGAGGCAATAAGCCTTGCCATTTTAAAGTTTCCTGCACCGCATTTTGCAAACCACGCCGTAAAAAATGTCGCCGGCTCAGTTGTTGTTGCGACCGGGGTGGTGTTAACTGTTGTCGTTGTGTTTGCCAAGCATCCGCCGGTAATTCCTGATAGGTAAAAGCCGGGTAATTTCGCTGAGTTAAAGCGGCATTAACCGTCGTTAAGACATCTGCTAAATGAGTACGATTAACCTGACGTGGACATTGTGCACAATCGCCCATACTCGTCATCAAACCACGTACTCCTTGCCGATAAAGTTTGAGTAAATCATGTAACCCGAGGGCATGTAAACAAGGCATAATCCCTTCGCCATTCAGCCCGGTGTGCTCACAAGCCGCGAGTGCCACCACTGTTTGATTGAATTGGCGTAATAAAGGTTCATGGGCATGTAGAATAGCACCTTGTGGGCAAACTGGCGCACATAATCCGCAACCGTCACATGCTTCGACATCAATTCCTAAACTATCATCATCTAAATGCCAAGCCTGTTTAGGACAACTTTCCACACAAGCACGACATGATGCGGTTTCAATATGAGCGTGTACACAACGTTCACTACGAATTGCTGGAATACGGAGTTCTTGTTGTAGATGGGTACGTAATTCTTCTAACATGTTAGGAAAACCTGAAGATGAGTAAACAATACTTAACTTAAAAAAGTTTGACAGAATTATTAGGGCGTGTCATCCATTAAAGAATCCTCGTTCTAGTCTTGACTGGAGAGGATTAGTGATACTTTCCTGAAATTTGATGGTAAGAGACTTTCCCAAATCGGGGTCTCAACAACCAGATCAAGGGAAGTTACGGTAAAGGCGTTTCTTGGGTAACTCGTGTAGTTGAATCAATAAAGGTTGGGTTACGTTTCATTAACCCTTATTTATTCTCCATCACCTCGACACCTTCCCAATCACCATCAGTGCCATATTTTTGAAAATAATGACAACGTTTTAGATAAAGTTGCGCCGCTTTATCATCCGGGTGAACATGTAAAATGCGATTAAAACAATTTTGTGCTTCAATAAATTCTCTATTTTGATAGCAAACCAATCCGGTTTCAAAGTCTAATAAGGTTTTCATTTTTAACTCTTTAATCGGGAGAAAATCTCCTTCAAAAACCTCGTAAATAGCTACTGGTTGTAATCTGCCTTTTACTTTGACTCGACCAATCCTTCGAATCGCATAATGCTCTTGCAAACCAGAATAGGTATATTCGGAAATCAGCAACAAGGCGTTATACATCTTGGTTAATCCTTCAATCCGTGAAGCTAAATTAACCGCGTCCGAAATGACTGTACCATCCATGCGATTACAGCCCCCTACCGTTCCCAAAATTAAACTGCCGGTGTTAATCCCAATTCCAATCTGGATCGGGATTTGACCTTCAGTTTGCCTAATCAGATTATATCTAGCCAGATTGCGTAACATCGTAATCCCGGCTTTAACGGCATGATCGGCACCACCACTAAATAACGCCATAATGGCATCACCAATATATTTATCAATAAAACCATGATTTTCAATGATAGCGGGTTCCATGCGACTTAGATAGGTGTTAATAAATTCAAAATTCTCTGCGGGTGTCATCCGTTCTGACAAACTGGTAAAAGCGCGAATATCCGAAAATAATACCGACATTTCTTGTTGGACTTGGTCACCCAATTGAACATCAATAATACTTTCTTTTTTTAAGAAACTGAGAAATTCCCGTGGGACAAACCGTTCATAAGCTTTATTGATCTTAGCCAGATTATCAAAGACGGCTTGTAATTGCTCTTCCATAATCTTAAATGATTTAGCGAGATCACCAATTTCATCGGCACGTTCAACCGGTAAATCTTGTTCCCACTCACCCTTAGCGATTTTGGAAGCAGCTAAATTGAGACGACGAATGGGAGCAATTAACCATCTTGAAGTCGCTGAGCCAACCATAATGGCTATGATTAACGCAATGACACAGAGTAACACGGTCAGGCGAGTATTGGCATTGATATGTTCCATAAAATCCGCTTCCGGAATGACTACCACAATCAGCCAATCAATCCCGCGTTTATCTTGAAGTGGTTTGACTTGTAAAAAATGTTTTTGACCATTGAGCTTGAATTCCAATTGGTTACTGCTGTTAATTTCCTTCAAATCATGGCTAAAGTGGGTTAATAAATACTCGGTTGGATAGCGAATTAAAGGCATTTGGCTATCAAGGGCATTAAGACGTAACACTTCTTTAGGATTGTTGGGGTTAAAACGGTAAGGTTTTTCGGTGGTTGAGGAAGCAACGATTAAACCAGAACGTTCCATAATAAAAGTTTCCCCAGTTTTACCGATTTGTAAGCCAGATAAAAATTCACTCAACTGTGACAGAAAAATATCAGTTCCTAAAACCCCTTGAAATGTACCATTGTCATCATAAAACGGTTGATTAGCTGAGACCGTTTGAGTCACTGAAGTGGTTAGATTAGTTGGATCGAGGAGAGCATAAATCTCACTCCAAATCGGTTTTTGCGCCTTGACTGTGTCAATATACCAAGGACGCTCTCTCGGATCATAATTTTTGATCGCATTGGTTAATTTTTTACGTCGTCCTTGTTCGTCGGCTAAATATTCACCATCTTTGCTGTAGAGATAAAAGGTATTATGTTTGGCTTGACCCGCTTGGACACTATAATCTTCTCGACGTTCAGCACCGATATAATCTCCCTGAATACTGGAAAAAGAAATATAGCTCACTGAGTCAAATATTTGTAATTGTTGCCAAAAATGGCGTTCTATCGTGGCAGGATCGGTTAAATTGAGTATCCCTAAGCGGAGTGCTTCAGCATTAAGTTGGTTAACCAAATGGGGAATTTTTAGATAACTTAATAAATGTTGTTCAATCCGCGCAGTGATTTCATTGCGTAATGCCGTGGTCAGTTCATTGACAGATTTTTTACCATTACTCAAGGAAAGATAACCGATTAATCCGACTATCGCTAAAATTTGGAGCAGGAATGGTACAAGTAAAACCACCCGTAGAGGAAGTTTTCCAGATAGACGAGAAAACCAATGGAGTAAAGAGGTTCCTGGCATAGCCTCAACTGCTTTAAGTTATTTTAAAATTAGGAAGTTTATAATCATAGATAACTCCTAGTTATCAAGTGACTGACGAGGCATAATTCAAGCCAACTTGATGGTAAGTTAATGAAAAAATAACCTTATATTCTGAGGAATAGGTGAGATTTTTTTAATAAATTGAGAGGAATGAAATTGAATAATACCAGAATCTTAGAATAAATTTAATCACCCAGCTGATATCAGTTATCAGTTATCAGTTATCAATGTTTGATAATGGATAAACAGGGATTGATAACGATCACTTAACAGTTGATAACTCATAAATATTATTACTGATAACTGATAACTGATAACCGTTCAAACTGCATTAGGATATAGGTTTAATACTTTGACATTCGTGGAAAATGCGTGCGGTACAAGTTCGACAACGATTTTTATCTAATCGATTAAATACGCCCTGAATCGCTTCACTCTTAGTTTCAAAGAGCCAATCCGAATTGAGATGATGGATATAGCCACCCCGTTGTAAAATTTTATTGACTGAAGCTTTCAGACCGGTAAAATACAGTCCACCTTGAAGCTCAAGTCGACGTTCCGCTTCGTGTACTAATGTTTCGGCGCCAGCCACATCAATAAAATTGATCGCACTACCGATGATTAATAAGTGTGGTTCTTTGATTTCCTGAAATTTCTTCGCTGTATAATTGACTGCCCCAAAAAAAAGTGAACCATCCACTCGCATAATTTTACATTGAGGACATTCAGCAAGGGGCTTTTTTTCAATGTTAATTAATCGATGATTAGCATCGTCGGGATCCGGTGCTAAGCTAACTAGACGTGGTTTGGAGGTCCGATTGAGATAAATCATGAGAGAGAGTATTACTCCCACATAAATAGCAAACTCAAGTTCTAGGAAGAGTGTAGCTAAAAAAGTAATTAATAATACGCCGGTTTCTGATTGACTCGCTTGAAGAATCTTCTTGATGTGATGAAAGTCGATTAAATTATAAGCGACCAGTAACAAAATTCCAGCCATACTGGGGATGGGAACATAAGCCGTCAATGGCGCGATCAGTAATAAAACGAGTGCGAGTGAAATAGCGGCAAACACTGCTGCTAGGGGAGTTTTCGCGCCAGCTTCGTAATTAACGCCAGTACGAGTGAATGAACCGGAGGCGGCATAGCTAGAAAAAAATGCCCCAATGAGATTAGATAGCCCCTGACCAATAAATTCTTGATTACCATCAATCAGTTGCCGAGAACGAGTCGCGACAGCACGTGCAATGGAAACCGCTTCTACTAAACCTAATAAAGCCAGCGCTAAGGCACCAGGCGCTAAGGTGCGTAGACTATTCATGGAAAATTCTGGTAAAGATAAGGGCGGCAAACTGGCTGGCAAAGAGCCGACTAACTTGACATGATGTTCCTCAGCACCAAAAAATAAGGCCAGTAGGCTACCGCCAATCATCGCGAATAACATGCCTGGCCAACGTGGTAAATAACGTTTAAACAAGAAAGATACCAAAAATGTGCTTAGGGCAATACTTAACACATAAAAATTGGTCTGCGGTAATTCCTTAGCTAAAACTACCAAAGTGTGTAAAAAGGATTCACCAGCAGGTATTGTCACTCCAAATACATTTTTAAGTTGACTGACAGCGATGATTATGGCAGCCCCAGCAGTGAAACCAACGACAACTGAGTGGGAGACAAAATTAACCAAAGTACCCATCCGTGCCAACCCCAAAGCAAATTGGATAATACCCGCTAAAAAAGTTAGCGTTAAGGTTAGCTTAATAAAATGTTCACTCCCAGTTTCAGCCAAGGGACTGATGGTACTGAAAATCACGATGGACATCGCTACAGTTGGTCCGGAAATAAGATGCCAAGAAGAACCAAATAAGGCAGCGATAATAGCTGGCGTAATAGCGGCATATAAACCGTATTCAGGGGGTAGACCCGCAATGAGTGCATAGGCGACACCTTGTGGTAATACAATGATTGCACCGGTGATACCCGCTAACAAATCAGCACGTACCGTTTTTGCATTCAGTGAGCCTATCCAACTGAGAAAAGGGAACAATAACGGCCAGAAACTGGAATGAGTGTTAGTCTGAGAAATTTTGCTAGTCAAGATTTTTTCCTCATGGTAATCGTAATATAAAATGGTAATTTTTCATTAGTTAGAATTTTAAATTCTATTTTTTTTTAAAAGCGAAATTAAGTAATTATTTTTAATAGCTGACCCAGAATAAACTTTAATCATCTGGGTTATTATCCGGATCACGTTCGTTTGCCAAGATCGCTAATTTTTGTGCTAATCGGCGTATTTTTCTTTCTAAATCAGATTGATGAAGATCAATCGAGATCACTTTGATTAAAATCATTCCCATCCCCAAGATAAACAATAAAGTCGGTGGATAATTAACACCGAGTTGGTAGGCCAAAAAATCAATCAAGCGAGGAAAAATACCCAGTACCATCACAATGAGCGCAACCAATAACCACCACAAAGCATGGTGAGAATGTAGATGATCACGGCGAATCAACCATAAAATAATCCCAGCCAGTAATAGCCCTAAGATAGACGAAGTTATTTGGTATGACATTGAGTTTTTTTGCCCGATTTTATTTTAGCCAGACACAAAATAGCTGTGTGTAACATATAGCGGCTCACTGCCCACCAAGAATTGAAAATACGCGAATGTCCGTTAGTTCGGGGATACATCAAAATCGGTATTTCTTGGATTCGTAAGCCGGCTTTATGCAATAACATTAACACACCCATATCTTGATAATCTAATAAAGTGGCTGCTGGAGCAGCAAGTAAAGTAATCGCAGCTCGATTGTAAGCTCTTAATCCGGATGTTAAATCTGTTAATGGGATACCGGATAAGTGTCGAAAAAAAGCCCAAGCAATTTGCCTTAACCCACTGCCTCTTTGTGGATAAGATCCAATAACCACATCACAAGATGGTGAAGCAATTCTCTCTAACAATACTGGAATGGAATTTGCCTCATGTTGACCATCTGCATCCATGGTGATAGCGGTATTAAATTCCTGTTTTAAGGCATAGCGTAAACCGGTTTGAATAGCCCCCCAAGCACCGAGTGAAAAAGGTAATGATAGCACTTTTGCACCAGCAGATTGTGCTATTTTAACGGTATCATCCTGACTGGCATCATCGATGACTACCACAGTTACGTCTGTTAAGCAAGTTTTAATGGCTGCAATCACTTTTCCTATGGTGTTGACTTCATTTTTGGCCGGAATCAAAATTGCTATAGGTTGAATAAAAATTGTCATGCTGATTCACTTAGTTATTCGTTATAATAATTAATTAAGTTAGCATATCACTGATAACGGGTAACTGATAACTAAAATAATACTTGATTTTTAGTGAATAAACCTTATATTGCTATTTAATTTAGCAATCTCTAATATAGAGTGCTAAAATAGCGTCAAACGGAGGCACTGAAACGATGTCAAATGCACTAACTTTAAATTTTAATACCCAATTAATTATTTCCGATCATGGTCTTGACAGCTATATTTATGCGGTTAAATCCATTCCGATCCTCACTGTTGAAGAAGAGCGAGAATTGGCAGAACGCTTTTATAAAAAAGGTAATTTAGAAGCAGCACGTCAACTCGTGATGTCACATTTACGGTTTGTGTTATATGTTGCCAATAGTTATAGAGGTTACGGCTTACCGCTAGCCGATTTAGTTCAAGAAGGAAATATTGGCTTAATGAAAGCTGTTAAGCGATTTAACCCGACTTTGGGTGTACGTCTCGTCTCATTTGCAGTCCATTGGATACGAGCGGAAATTCATGAATATATTTTACGTAATTGGCGCATTGTTAAAGTCGTTACGACTAAGGCGCAACGTAAATTATTTTTTAATTTACGCAGTATGAAAAAACGCTTAGGTTGGATGTCTTACCAAGAAGTAGAAGAAATCGCTAAAGATTTAGGCGTTAGCAGTAAAGATGTTCTGGAGATGGAAAAACGTCTTAGTATGCAAGATATTGCTTTTGATGCGCCCGTTGATAGCGACGAAGAAGATGACATTTTTGCACCGGTATCTTATCTGGAAGATCATCGCTATGATCCGGCGATGGTCATCGAAAGAAATGAATGGGAAGAACAAGGTCATGGACAGTTACAACGCGCCTTGGCGAAATTAGATAAACGAAGTCAAGATATTTTGCAAAAACGTTGGTTAAATGAAGAAAAAGCGACATTACAAGAATTAGCGGAACAATACCAAGTTTCTGCAGAACGGATTCGCCAAATAGAAAATAATGCCATTAACAAACTTAAGAAAAACATGACCTTATTTGCCTAAAACGCGTTTGCTTTCTAAGCCAAAGTAATGGGTATGGCCGTGGAGAGGCGTTATTTGTGTTTATGCTTAATCTCAGTTCCTTGTTAACTATAAAAAAATAGTAACTACCTACCCCTCAGTTGACCGCAACGGGCCTTAGCGAAAACAAATCGGATCGGGTGTCAAACACCTTCAAGCCCGGCGGGCGGAAAGTTGAAACGACCCCTGGCAAGCGCGCGGAAACATCAGCGCCTGACGTAGTACGAAAGCATCCGCAATTCCTTAAACCGTCCTCGCTTATCCCATGCTCGACGTAGTCCTAAAGTGAAACTTTCAGAAAGAAAGGCAAATACATCGAATACCGTGGATTTACCACTACCATTTGGCCCTAAAAACACGGTCATTGGAGAGATTTTTTTGAGTTCTAGTGATTTGAGGGCACGAAAATTTTCCACTTTCAGGTATTCTAAGCGGGGAGGAGATTTTCTAGACGATGAAGTGGGTAATTTTAGTAGTTCTGACAGGTGATATTCTTGAATTCTGCTATTGGCTCAAGGTAACGTGAGTGTAGGTAGGCAAAAGCGGAGCCGGATCGCTTATTCATTGGAGAGAGGAAATTCCACAATGAAGGTTGAACCCTTACCTAGTTCAGTCTCACACCAAACTCGACCACGTAAGTTTTCCACTAATTTTTTGACAATAAATAACCCTAAACCAGTCGAATGCTCATTTTTGGTCGGTCTGGGTGTTAAACGCACAAATTTACCAAATAATTTACTGTGGTCCATTTCACTTAATCCTGGGCCTTCATCTTGTATTTCACATTGAACTGTGTTCGCCTTCTTAACCACACGTAGATAAATTCGTTTATTCGGAGGAGAATATTTGAGGGCATTGGATATCAGATTATCTAAAACTTGAAGCATGGCTGTTTGATCGATGAAAACGAGACATTTTTCTTCTGGAGAATGACATTGTAATTCTATTTTCTTGCTCTTGGCTGCTTCAAGATAATTTCTCATGGCATATTGCACTAAAAATCGTATATCAATAGGATGAAATGATAAATTCATTTTACCTGATTCAATCGCATTAACATCGAGTAAATTTTTGATAAGCTCAAACATTTTTTGCGAACTCACTTCAATAATATGAGCATACTGGATAATTTTTTCTTTAGTTAGATTATCAAAAGAACCTTTAATAAAACCGGCCAGTGATTGAATCGATGATAAGGGATTTTTTAGATCATGCGCAGCAATCCCTAAAAATTCATCTTTTTCAGTATTCAGTTGCATTAATTTTTGATTGATCTGTATTAATTCCTCATTTTTTTGTCGTAATTCCACGGTACGTTCAAACACTTTTTCTTCTAAATGTTGTCGATAAGATTCAATGGTAATTAAATCAGAATAAGCACGTAAACTAGCCGTAATAATAGTAAATAATTTTTGATCGGTTAATTCAGTTTTGTTTTTATAGTCGTTGATATCATATTTTAAAATGACCTGTTTTTCAGGAGCATAACCGGGTTGACCGGTACGTAAAATAATGCGCGTAAATTGATTTCTTTGAACTTCTCGAATATATTCAACTAATTTTAAACCAGCATCATTCGTTTCCATTACCACATCGAGAAGAATCACTGCCGGATTAGGATGGTCTTGAAATAACTGTTTAGCTTCTTTGGCGGAATAGGCACTCAGAAACTTGACTTTCCGGCCTTGATAAACATAATCATCTAATACAAAACGAGTTAATTGGTGAACATCTTCTTCATCGTCAACGATGACGACTTCCCAAGTACCGCTGCCGGTCAGGGTTGCATTTTCTTCGGCGACGGCAGATTCATCTTCTTGAAATAACGGTTCTTCCTCGTCTACAAACAGCGGTTTATTATCTTGAACAGTCACAGTGTTCTCCTTATTTTTTAATAATACTCAAGGGAGGTAGAATTATTGTTCTGAATGAGGTTGATTTCATTGTTGAGGTTACTCGATTATAAATGATATCTCTAAACAATCATTCAATTAGTTTGCCATAACCAATCCATTTATTAAGTACAAATAATAAAAATTATTTTAACTTGATAACGATTTATTATGACTATTAGGATTGGCAACCGAGAGAGGAACTTGAATAGTAAATGTGGTACCATGACCTTCTATACTGTGACAATGAATACTGCCACTGAGCTTATGAGTGACTAAGTTATAGACAATATGTAATCCTAAACCACTGCCGCCACCTTGCCGGTTCGTCGTAAAAAACGGTTCAAAGATATTATTGATAATATCATGACGAATTCCTTTGCCATCATCGGTATAGTGCATGGTGAGATGATTATCTTTTTTAATAACCGTAATCGTAATGTGTCCTTCAAGTCGCTCTTGAAACCCATGAATAAGTGAATTCATAATTAAATTAGTGAAGATCTGAGAAAAAATACCGGGATAACTCACCAGCGTAATATTGTCATCGCATACTATCGAGACTTGATGTTTAGTCCGTTTAAATTCCGGATGTAGGCTAATCAAAATTTCATGTAAATATTCTTTTAAAGCAAAAGTTCGTTGTTGTTCACTGGACTGATCGACCGCGACTTGTTTGAAGCTTTGGATTAATTCCGCCGCACGAGTTAAATTTTTCAAGATTAACTCATTTCCTTGGAGGGCTGATTTGAGATATTTTTCTAAATCAGTCCGCTTCATTTTACCGCTTTCATATAATTGTTGTAGTTCTTTCGCAAGCGTTTCGAGACGAGAAGCCCCGGTAACCCCAATCCCAATGGGCGTATTAATTTCATGAGCGATTCCAGCCACTAGATTTCCTAAGGCAGCCATTTTTTCAGATTCGACTAATTGTTGCTGAGTCGCTTGTAATTGTTGCAAAGCGGATTCGGCAGCGCTTTTAGCTTCTTGTAATTTAGCTTCCGCTTCTTTACGTTCGGTGATATTGCGCACGGAAGCGCAGAGATATTCTTTACCATTGAATTCTAAATAATTGGCGGTGACTTCGACTGGAAAAACCAGGCTGTTCTTATGACGATGACGTGATTCATAAGTGAGAAAACTTTGCAGTTTTAACGTTTCCCAACGTTGTTGCCAAACCGCCATGGGTTGTAAATCGGGATTGATATCAGCCACCGTTAAGGATAACAATTCCTCACGGCGGTAACCGAGTGCTTCACAAGCCGCGTCATTAACATATAAAAACTGTCCTTCCGGGGTGAGCCAAATGATACCGTCGGCAGAACGATCCAGAGAAAATTGAGCTAATCGTAAGGCTTCTTCAGTCCGTTTGCGTTCATCAATATCCGTAACGACACCAACCAACCCAATCACTTCACCCACGGCGTTAGTATAGGTTGCCTTGTTGAAAATGACATGATGATCATGACCGTCAACATAGCGGATTTTAGACTCGTAAACTTGTACGCCGGGATGAATTAATAATTCCAAATCGTGTTGGTGATAAACTTCTGCCTCTTGAGGAGACCAGAGTTCAAAACTCGTTTTGCCGATGATGTTGGCTTTTCTAAAGCCGGTCAATTCTTCAAAAGCGCGATTACAACCTTGATAACGACCTTGATTATCTTCATAAAAAATGGGATTAGGGATAGCTTGCAACAAATCTTCAATAAATTGAAACTGATCTTGTAAAGCCATCTCGATCCGTTTACGTTCAGTAATATCTTGGGTAAAGCCTCTTACCCGCAGGGGCTTACCAACCGGGTCAAATTCTAATTCAGTCCGTGAACGCATGGTACGAATTTGACCATCAGACCAAACCACTCGAAACTCAGATTCAGTGGCTTGCTCAGTGGCGATACAGTTGGCTACGATGGTACGAATAATTTCTCTATCATCTGGGTAAATATGTTCGACAAAATTTTCATAAGTTGGAGCACATTCTTTGAGTTCCACTTGAAAATTGCGACAGTCTTGAACTGAGCGAATAACTATACCGGTTTTAATATCCCAAACCCAACTGCCTAACAGCGCCATGCGTTGCGCATCGGCTAAATTCGCTTCACTTTCTCTTAATTCATGAGTCCTGGCGGCGACTTTTTGTTCTAGAGTTCGAGAATGTTCTTCTAGTTTTTGATTGAGTTCAAACAGTTCATTGGTGAATCTCTCTCGTTCTGCTTCAGCTTGTTTGCGTTCGGTAATATCTTGAAAAGCCATCATCGCATAGGCAATTTGACCTCTTTCATCAAAAATAGGTGTCCCCCAAGCTTCGATAGGGATAATTTGATCGGTTTGATGAATTTCTATATCGTCTATCGTGGAATGTTCACCCGCTAGAGCCAGAATAGTGGGTTGATGCTCGTTAGGATAAAGCTGATTAGTATCAGCAAGATAAAACTGATAGACTGAAGTTAATTGCTCCGAAGTAATTTCGGATATAACCCCCTTACCGAACAGTTGTTGTGCCCGTTGATTGGTATAATAAGGTTGACCATGACCGTTAGTTACAAAGACCCCGACGGGGACTGCTTCCAGAAATTGAGTTAAACGCCTTTCACTTTCGACAGCGAGACGCAGGGTTTCTGCTTTAAGTTGTTTGATGTGAAGATGGGTTTTAATCCGAGCGAGCAGTTCTGGCTTAGAAATCGGCTTAATCAGGTAATCATTCGCGCCCACTTCAAAACCCGTTATTACATCAGCGACTTGGTTTTTAGCAGTCAATAACACAATCGGTAATTCATTGGCTTCCCACTTGCGTCGAATTCTTTGGGTCACTTCATAGCCGGTGAGGTGAGGCATCATCACGTCTAGTAATATTAGATCGGGGATGATTCCATCTTCTAATTGTTTAAGTGCTTCTAAACCGGAGTTGGCTTGAATAGTTGCATAATGATATAAAGTAAGATGATTAGTCAAGACTTGTAAATTGATAGGTTCATCATCAACTATCATGATGGTAAACAGATGAGGATCAAAGGGAATAGGTACCCGCGGTGAAGGCAATATTTTTTTGGTTATAGTTACTTTTTTGCCCAGTTCATCGACGGCATCTGCCGCTGGCGGGATAAACAACTGTCCTGATGGAATCGGGGTAAAATCAACCTCACTTTCGATTTTGGGTATTAACACCGTGGGTGATTCATTGAGTTGACTTGGCGTTGATTCAACCTCAGGGAAAGGTGGTTGAGCATGAAGTAGCGGTAAAGTGAAAATAAACCGTGATCCTTCGTCGATCGTGGATTCAACCCAAATTTCGCCGCCATGTAAAGCCACCAATTGTTTAGCCACTGCCAAACCTAAACCCGCACCTTGGGGTTGTACCGAAGAATTTCTTATTTGTTCAAATGATTCAAATATTTGGGTGGTTTTATCTGCCGGAATACCAATACCGGTATCCGCGACGGTTATGGTAATCGGGGTAGATTCTGCAACGGTTGCTGATGACTTATCTTCTTGGTTAAGTAATTGTGCCGTAATTTTAATGGTGCCACTGGGGGTAAATTTAATCGCATTACCGACTAAATTGAGTAAAATTTGTTCAACCCGATTTTCGTCTGCATAGGCTAAGGGAAAATCGGTAGCAATGGCATTGAGCAGTTGTAACTTTTTGGGACCAATCAGTGGTTTACTAATAGCCAACACTAAATCCACCAGTTCGTGGAGATTGACAGCACCCCATTGTAATTCGATGTGTTTTTGTTTTTGTTTAAAATCCAATATATCATTGACAAGATTGGCGAGACGCCGACCACTAATCACTATCATATTTAGATTAGAGCGAGTTGCAGTAGACAGTGTGCCGGTAGCGCCATCCATTAAAGATTCGGCAATGCCAATAATTCCATTCAGCGGGGTTCGTAATTCATGAGAAGTATTTGCTAAAAATTCATCTTTTAATTGGTCCAATTGTTCTAGCTCAGCATTTTTGGTTTCTAAAGCTTTGAACAGTTCTTGTAACTGATTCGTCATCCGCTTAAAAGAATTCGCTAACTCACCCAACTCGTCTTGACGTTCTACTTTTAAAAAGGGTTGCCATTTTCCTGCTGCTAGGGCTTTGGCGGCACGATTTAAGCGCAATAATGGTTCAATAATCCATCGAGCGGTAGCAACACCAACCCAAATCGCTATAACTGAAGCCAGCAGAACCAACCCCAACACAATATGCCCACTCGTAATAATGGGTTTCATGAAATCCAGTTCGGGTACGACCACGACGATCAACCAGTCTAATCCACGTTCATCGATAAAAGGTTTTACTTGCAGAAAATAACGTTGATCATTTAAATTAAAATCCAGATAGTTACCTTCCTTACCAATATTGACCAGATCACCAAAGTATTGGTTAAGAAAGCTGGCGGTGTCTTGTGTGATCGTATCTTGGCTATCGATAGCTTTGAAGCGCTCAATTTTATTCAATAATTCTGAATAGCGACGTTCTGGTGACAATGAATCGGGTACCTGAGCTTCTTGAGAAGATTGAATCAGATGATAGGGTACTTCCTTCGTTGAGGTCGCTACCATCAAACCCGAACGTTCAATAATAAAAGCCTGACCCTGTTGCCCAATGTGTAGCGATTGCAGAAAGTCACTTAATTCAACTAAAGCCAGTTCAGCGGTTGCTACTGCAATGATTTTACCCTGCTCATCATAAAAAGGTTGATTAGCAGAGAGTGTGGTCCGACGGCTTGAAAAATAAACATCAGTCCAAACGGGTTTACCCTGTTTGACCGCCGCCCGATACCAAGGTCGTTTCCGCGGATCATAATTGGGCAAAGTTTTGAGAAGTTTAGTCCGATGTCCCGATTCATTTGTTTCCCAAATCTGGAGATGTTCATTGGTGGTCTTATCGGAAATTTCTACTAAAGTGGAACCATTATTTTTAAGAAATTGCGCACCAACATAAGTTCCTTGTTCAGTACCCAGACCAACATAGGTTACTACCCCTAAATTTTGTACTTGTTTCCAGAAGTGATACTGTAATTTATTAATGTCATTTAAATTCAGTAATCCTAACCGAATAGCATCAATATTGACTTGGTTAGCGATATGAGCGGTTTTAGTTTTGGTATCAATATGTTGTATAATACGATCCGTAATTTCACCACGTAACTGAGTAGCGAGATCTTCAATCGCTTTTTGACTATTACGAAAAGAAAGCCAACCGGTCATGCCAATAGTCGCTAGAATTTGTATCACAAAGGGTACAATGATAATGACACGAAGCGGTATTTTCCCGGATAATTTGACAATAAAATTGCTGAACATGGATTAGTTCTATTTTTATTTAAACTCAACCTATTTTATCAGTTATCAATACAGACTGACCTATTAACCATGATAACTGTTAACTGATTCAGCTAGTTAAACATTTTTTAATAGTGGATTCATATTCGGGAAAATAATGGCCAATAACGGGCAGATCAAACCGACTTAGAATACTCGTATTACTCTCTCGTTGCAGTAGGAATTCAAAAGATTTTTCTATTAATGTGACTACGGGTATTTGACCCGTCGTTAACTTTTCATAATAGGAAGAACTAACCGTTACTACATGGGTTGTTATTGGCTTCCCTTTAATAGTGACTTTAAAAGTGGTGTCATTTATTTTATCTACAATTATCATGATTGAGTTTATTTACGAGGGTCATTGGAAAGATAAATTTAATTTAACAATCTGCCACTCTAAACTCCACCCGCCGATCAATAGCATTTTCAGCACTATCGGGTATCGTCCCCACAATCGTTTCATCCGAACCTTTACCGATGGTTTTGGAACGATGGATAATCCCGGCAAAAATGGATTGCATGAGTGATTGAATTTTTTCAGCCCGTCGTTTAGAAAGCCGTTTATTGTATTCATATATACCATACTGACTAGTATGACCAATAATATTAACACATTGTTGCTGATGTTCCTTAAAGTACTGGCTAATTTGTTTAAGCCAAATGGTATATTGTTGTCTGAGTGAGGGTTCAGCTAAAAATTCCGTTAACTGGGGCTGAAATAACAATTTCACTGGTAAACTACCGGCTTTGACACCTAACACCACCATGTGGGTAAAATTTTCCTCTGCTTCTTTAAGTTTACCTAATTTAAAAGCACTGCTATAAAGACCTCCATAAGCTTCCATCACTTTACCATTCGGTAGTTGGACAATATTTTTAAATAGGCGGTAGGCTAATTCATATTGATTTTTATCATAAGCCGCTTGTGCCTCTGCGAGTGATGCCTTCGTTGTTATCGTTGCATAAGCATTCGTATTAACCTGGGTTCCTACTGAGCTTTCAACCATGCTAATGAGATTATCCAATAGCTTATCCTTAATATACATAGGATTATCTTCGTAACTCGGTGTCGGTTGATAATTTAATCCTGGACTAACAATCCCTATTTTGCTACTAGCAACAATCGTGTGATGAGTTAAATCAAGAATAGAAGCAACTACCTGATAATATTTCTTACCCGGTTCATTCAAATGGCCTTCAGATTTGATAAATCCGTTGAGCAGATAATGGGCTGTTTTTAAGCTTTCCGGAGTCAAGCGACTCACTTGGAACTGATTAAAATGCTTTGGTATTTCATCTAAAAATAAAGCTTCAATATCTAAACTGGCTTGCACCACTTGACCGCTTTCAATGGCGACAAAAGGATTAATGACTAAAGCCGCTGATTGCGTAGGTTGTTGTAATTGGTTGATTAAATTGCGAGATAGCGCAAGAATAGCGGTATCTAATGTCAAATAAGTAGGGGTAGCCGGTTGGACTGGAATAAACTGACATGAAACTAGAAAATGGATAACTAATAAATAAAAAATAACTTTATTTAATACCCCGATAATTCTCATTTCTTAATCTCATCTGGCCGTTTAGAGGATTTACTATGCAAAAACAGTTTCATTATAAAACTAGCTCAACTCAGAAAGCTATCAATTAACAAGTATTTTATTTATTACAATACCGTAATTTAAATTGCTTTTGCTCGTCCGTTAAAGGTCTTATTCCCAATGATTCTTGCACAAAAATATCGCTACACTGTTTAGATGAGATAGGTAAAAAAGGGGGTGAAACTCGAGGTAATGGGTGAGGAATTGGCTGAATTATTTTAGCAGGATCTTTTGCTGGCAACGATGGTGGAACAATAACGGCTGATTTTGCGCTAATCGATTGTTGTTCCAATTTGATGAGCCGCTGCCGTAATTGGGATAATTTTTTTGCTTGGGGATTAATCAGTTGCAACCGCATTAAGTATTGGCGGGCGTTGGCTAATTTCTTTTGCTGTAAAGCTTGCTCAATCAATTGTTGATAACGGTTTTCAAGGCTTTTTAAACCGACTTTGGCTTGGCTATTATTCGGATCCTGAGTTAATACCTGTTGATAACATTCCAGCGCATTTCCTGATTTTCCCATAGTTAAACGATTAGCTTGCAAATGTCGGTCACATTGTTGCACCCAAGCGGAAATAACCCTGACTAAATCTTGTTTTAACGTAGGTAACACCAAGGAGTTGGGATTTAGTTTGGCCCAGTTTTTTAAATAATGATTCGCTTGACTTACTTGCTTAGCAGCTAAAGCCCGTGTTATTTTTTGTTGTAAATCCGTTTCTATTTGAGTCAAAATAGCGGATTGCGGATTAACTAATTGGATCTTTTCCCAATAGCGATGCACCTTAGTATATTGTTCTTGCCGGAGAGCAGCCCTGAGCCAATCTTGATAACGGGTTTCAATCTGTTGTAAACCGCTTTTGGCTTCAACTTGGTTGGGTACTTGCGCTAAAACCTGTTGATAGCAATCAAACGCATTACCCTCTTTTCCAGTGGTGAGATGATTCGCTTGTAAATATTTTTCACATTGCTGCAATAACTGGGTTAGTTTAGGTTGTTCTGGTTCTGGTGGTTGGATAGGAATCGATTTTAACGGGGGTTGACTGGACGGGTGAACTGGAGCATGTAATTGATTTTCAACCGGGTTAACTAAAGTAGCTGCTGGAATTGTTTTGATAGGCGATGGATTAGGTTGAGATAAAGTTGTTGTTTCCGAAGTCGATAATAAGTTTGGATTAGAATGATTATTCTGCAACTGAACCTTTGCCACCTCACGATTAGATTCATTCGGAATCGCTGAGAGGGTATCGGAGAAAAAATAATAACCGACTCCTAATAATCCCACGAGACCACCGATGAATAAACCAATCCATAGCAACCCTTTATTAATAACAGGTTGACCCAGTTCCAGTTTACTCACTTCTATCCGATAGGAACCAATTTTGATTTTGCGTAACCGTTTGAGGTCTAATTTTTCATAAGCGTATAACATTGTCTAAATAGGATCGTTTTGGTGAAAACCAGGTACAACCAGTTGCTTTAGAGGAATTAATTTTCGTTTCTATAATAGCCGTGAGGCTACAGTTCACTCATTCAAGCAGCAAATACTTTTCCCACTTGTAGATAAATGTCCCAAACAATTGGTTTTAAAATGGAATGTTTATCCCACACGCGTTGCAGAAATGGCTCGATCTGCGTGATCGGATTGCTATTATTAACCATAATAAATTTTTGAACACTTGACCAGGTATTTAAATAACCAATCAACTCGGGTAAAGACCATAATAATTGCATTTTAAAACGAGGCGTTGGAATCACTTGAAAAGGAAAAGGAATATTTTGATAAGCCGCATCTAAATGCTTTCTGGCCGGATCCCAATAGTGACCTAAAGTATTGGTATACAACTCGCGGATTATTTCATCTACCGCCGGTGAAACGGTAAGCAATCCATAACCCCAAATAGCAACGATAGCCTCGTCATGAGCCACCCGATAGATTTCCCGATAAAATGCTTCTATATCAAACCAATGAATTGCTTGCGCAACGGTAATTAAATCGACTGAATGAGAAGATAGTCCTGAATCTTCAGCCCTGGCAAGACGATATTCCAAGTGAGGAACTGATTGAGCAACGGCTAGTTGAGAAGCACTTGCGTCGGTAGCTATCACTTTATCAAAGAAAATGGCTAATTGGGTGGCCACTTGGCCATTTCCCGTACCACAATCCCAAGCAAGCTGATGGCGTTTAATTATTCTTTGCAAGAATTGGTATAACGCCGGAGGATATTGAGGACGATATTGAGCATAAGCCGCTGCTTGTTGAGAAAAATTATCTTTCCAATTCATAATGGGCAGACGGCGTTATTGCTGATCCACTCCATATCGGTTTCTATTTCTCTCCTGTTAAATAAATAATTTTTTCGCCTTCAACTTTGAAATAAGCTTGTTGTTCTAGAAAATCAAAGATTTCTTGCTCATGATTGGGAAATTTATTTCTGCAAAAAGCTCTAATATCATTTAATAAAGTTGCTTTTTTAGCGGGACGACTCTTGAAATGAGCGCTCTTTTTAGAGCGATATTCTGTAGCAATCAGGGTTATCTTTTGTGGTAGATCATCTATTATGGTTAGATCCAAAATGGCGGACTCACTGGTATGCTTATTACCGATACGTTTGGCTTTACAGCCTTGTTGAATGAGCAAATTCACCGCGTGATCTAAATCGGCATCGTTGGAAACAATAAGATATTCAGTCTGTTCAACCGACATTTGTGCAGATAATCTCCCGGCATAAAAACACAATCCAAAATCGGCGGCATTTTTGCCACTTTTCTGCATTCCTACAAATTCTAAGCGTTTATGGTAAATGGGGTTAGCCAATAACAGTGCTAAATTAAGTGAAATTTTGGGCGGTTGGCTACCGTAGCAGACAATAATTCTGGCATATTTTTCTAAATTTTGAGCTAATTGTTCAATTTGGTTCGGACAGTTATCCAAATCTATCAGCAATACACTTACATTTTCGACATTACACATTTATTTTCCATCGTTCTTTTTTTAGTTCCCAAATGGGTACTTTACTTATTTTTTTCCGCTAGCAATGCCTTTAAACGAGCCATTTCTACTTCGGCAGCTTCAGCGCGTTGGCGTTCTAAGTCGGCTCGCTGAGTTGCCGTTTGAGCCAGTCGTTCTGCTGCTTGAGCACGTTGAGCTTCGGCTTTAGCTTGCTGTTCTGCTACCTCAACCCGTTGTTCCGCTACCTCAACTCGTTGTTCAGCTACTTCAACCCGTTGTTCCGCTACCTCAGCTCGTTGTTCAGCTACCTTGGCACGTTGCGCTTCTAACTCAGCCCGTTGAGTTTGCGCTTCTTCTGGCAGTAATAATAACTCTCCGGCTAAGGTTGCCCAACGCAACCAAATTGTTTCAATTCCTTGATAAGTCCCTGACCAACGGATTAAGGCTAATTCCAACCGCTGGCTTACCAAGCGTTCATTTTCAACCGGTAAGGGTTCATAGTAGCCACCACTCAGTTTGAAACCCGCCCAATCATTCGGATTAAACGGATCAAACCAGAAATATTCAGCGACTTTTAAGCGATCTTGGTAAAGCGTTTTCTTGTCGGTTTTATCGAATTTAGCCGTACTTTCCGATAATAATTCGATAACAACATCCGGCGTTTTACCTTCCTCCCAGACGACCCAACTTTTGCGCTCCTTGGTTGGGACACCTAACACGACAAAGACATCTGGGCCCTTAAAATCTTGGTGACGTTTCTGTTGCGAACTGTAATAAATAAACATATTACCGTTCACGTAACCACTTCCTTGTTGTCGCAACCGAGGCTCTAAGGTATAAATCAATAAATCCATTTGTTTTTTATGTCGTTCGGTTTCCATCGGAACACCATCATCGCTGGGCAATTCGTCTTGAGTCGGTAAGGAGAAGTTCGGTAATAAGGTTAATTCAGTTAAAGGGTAAGTTGACATAATCAATTCACTCGTGATCTAAACTTGGAGTTATTGTAAGCTAAATTCGATAATAGGGACAGATTATGCTCTGTCATGAGAAATAAAGCCAAGTTGGTTTCTCACCTGGCACGCACCCGACTTAGCTACTCGGCTGTTCTGCAATGAGGGTGGATTCGACGGGAAAAGTGAATGATTTTAAATCAGTTGGTGTTTGCTAGGGTGCGCATCAGTTGGCGGTGTGCACGCGAAAGCGTTTTGAAATTCAGATGCCAAAAATGAGTTGCCCCAATCTGGTGCTTGATGGCTAAAATTGATAACTTAACAGAAAACATCTATGATTAGAATATTTCTAAAAAAAGGTATCTTAGCATGGCAGACGCAGCAGATTACTAACGCCAACGTGCTGAACAATTAGCTGCAAAACTTCGGACGCCAGGAGTGGATCCCGATTTGATTGAGAAACAACCAGGAAAATGATGATGAATAAACCCTGTACTTATGTTATTTTTGGCGCGACTGGCAATCTGGCTCGCGTTAAGTTGATGCCTGCTCTTTATCATTTGGAAGTGGCTGGTCTGTTACCAGAAGGAACCCTGATTTTAGCCAGTGGACGTCGCCCCTGGGATCGAGAAAAATGGATTGCCGAAGTGAAAGAAATGTTAATTGCTAAGGCGCGCAAAGGCTTAAATGAAACCCTATTTGAACGTTTTCAACAACGCTTACATTATTTTCAGGGTGATCTCACTGATCTCAATATGTATACCCGCTTAAAAACGTTAATCATTGACGATCCCATTTTTCCGACCAATATTGCTTTTTATATGTCCATTCGACCGGCTGAATTTGGAATGGTAGTTCAAAATTTGAGTGACGTTGGATTACTGAATGAAGAACTGGGTTGGCGTCGAGTCGTGATTGAAAAGCCATTTGGTTATGATTTAGATAGTGCTCGCGCCTTGCACCAGCGATTGTCTCGTCACTTGCACGAAGATCAAATTTATCGGATTGATCATTATCTGGGTAAAAGTACGGTACAAAATGTGCTGGTGTTTCGTTTTGCGAATGTGATGCTCGAACCGCTTTGGAACCGTAATTACATTGACCATATTCAAATTACTCATTCCGAGACGTTAAGTGTCGCCGGTCGTGCTGATTATTACGATGGTGCTGGTGCTATGCGCGATATGATTCAAAGTCATTTGTTGCAATTGCTGACTTTAGTCGCTATGGAACCTCCAGTATCGATGGAAGCAGAAGCCATGCGTGATGAAAAAGTGAAAGTGCTTAAATCGATTCGTCCTATTCCACCTAATGCCGTCCATGCGCAAACTTATCGAGCACAATACACGACGGGTGTTATTAAGGGACAAAAAGTAATCGGTTATCTCGATGAAGACAAAGTTCCCAAGAGTAGCACCACTGAAACTTATGCGGCCGTCAAATTATTTATTGATAATTGGCGTTGGGCTGGAGTTCCATTTTATTTGCGAACTGGGAAACGGATGGCTGCTGACCAGTCCATGATTTCTATTGGTTTCAAATACCCGCCACAGCAATTCTTTCGGGCTAGTCAAATTCAACGGATGCGTCCTAATTGGGTATTATTAGGGATTCAACCCACCGCGTGTTTGAAAGCCGAAATGACGGTGAAAGAACCTGGTTTGGAAATGAATACTCGCCAAATTAGTCTGGATGCAAGCTTACGCTCCAGTGATGATGTCGCTAAAGACGCTTATGAAGAACTGTTATTAGATGTGATTAAAGGCGATCGGGCTCTGTTTTTGCGTTATGATGAAGTGGAATACGCGTGGCGAGTTGTTGATCCGATTATACGCGTTTGGGCAATGGAGCGGGATTATATTTCCACTTACCCAGCGGGTAGTTGGGGACCGGAGGAAAGTCGCCGCTTATTTGATCGGCAAGATCAAAATTGGCGACATTCTTTAGAACTCGATGATGAAATGACGAATTAGGGGCACCGTTTGATCTATAAATTATTGATTTTTTATTAAGTTAAACCCGATTCGTAGGGTGCGTCCCACCCACCTTACCTTAGCTTTAGTCAATTTTTTAGTCGTTCTAAACGGGTAGTGATTTTAGCGATGTCGCAACAAACCCGGGGTTGCAACCCCGGGTTGTAGTCCCAAGTTACATTAAAACCACTTTCTCTTTAGCATTACCCCATTTTTAATTATTTTTTGTAGGAATAAAAGTCAATGAGCATAACCGATTCACAAGCACTTAATACTCATTTTGCTATTAGTAATCACGTTGAATTTAAAACCAACCCGGGTGGTCTGACTATCGCTGAGATTACGAATGATCATGCCGTTGCGACGGTGGCTTTACAGGGTGGGCATGTCATGACTTTTCGCCCCCGTGAACAAGATCCAGTGATTTGGTTAAGCAACGCCGCTCGGTTTGAGTTAGGAAAATCCATCCGTGGTGGTGTTCCTATTTGTTGGCCTTGGTTTGGTCCACATACGACTGACCGTAATAAACCGACTCATGGGTTTGCTCGAACCGTATTATGGAAAGTATTGGAAATTAAAACCCTTGATGATGGCGAAACTCAAATAGCTTTGGAATTAATTAACACTCCGGCTACCCAAGCACAATGGTCTTATCCATCCCAATTACAAATCATTATCACCGTTGGTATGGAACTGAGAATAGAATTAATCACCCGGAATACCGGTCAAGAAACTTTTAGTATCGGTGAAGCATTACATACTTATTTTCATGTCAGCGATGTCAGTCGAATTCAGATTCAAGGCTTAGAAGATTGTCACTATTTAGATAAAGTTGATAATTCTCAACATAAACAACAAGCTGGACCGGTAACGATTCACAGCGAAGTGGATCGCGTTTATTTAAATACGAGAGCCAATTGTTTAATCGAAGATCCAGGCTTAAATCGGCGAATTCGTATTGCTAAACAAGGCAGTCAATCGACCGTCGTTTGGAACCCTTGGATAGAAAAAGCGACTCAAATGGGAGATTTTGGTGACCCAGGTTATTTGGAAATGGTTTGTGTAGAAACGGCTAATGCGCTTGATAACGTGGTCACCGTAAAACCCGGTGAAACACACCGCTTAGAAGCGGTCATCAGCGTAGAATCGTTATAAACGGAATGGTTCGGGAATACCGGGGTGTTCCCGAAACGAGAGCCAATATGGAAGTCAATGCTCATTTAATTTGGCAACTATTAGCTAACGTGGACCGGGTAGCCGAGGAAGCTGGCCAACGGATCTTAATAGCGGCTAATCAAGCCATCCAAACCCGTGGTTATTTTCGGATTGTCTTAGCGGGTGGACGCACGCCAGAACAAACTTATTCTTTATTAACAAAGGCTGATACGAATTGGTCAAAGTGGCATGTTTATTACGGAGACGAACGTTGTTTACCCGAAGCAGATGAGGAACGTAATAGTAACATGGCAGCACGTGCCTGGTTAAATGCGGTTGCCATTCCATCACCACAAATTCATCCAATCCCCGCTCAACTCGGTGCAATAGCAGCGGCGCGGCGTTATACGGAGATAATCAAGCCGATTTTACCATTTGACTTGGTGTTATTAGGCATGGGTGAAGACGGACATACCGCTAGTTTGTTTCCTAATCAGGTTCATTCTCCTCATGAGTTAGTTCATCCGATTTTCAATGCCCCTAAACCACCGACAGAACGAGTCAGTCTCAGTATATTGGCATTAAGTCAAACCCGGGAGCTCATTTTCTTGATAACGGGTCGCAATAAACGCGAAGCCGTAGCGGCATGGCAACGCGGTGATAATTTACCGGTGGCTCAGATTCGAGCGCTACATAAAGCAACGGTGTTAATTGACTCAATGGCTATTCCCTAAGAACGAATGTAATTCTAGAGCATTTTTTCTAGCACCGATAGCTTGTTTTCAAATAGCAATTTCTATTGCAACGCAATATATTCAGGGTTAGCGGTTACTTTATGGTAGTCATTAATCAGCGCTTGCATCCTCATTTCAAATGCCGTATCTTATTGCAACGCAATATATTATAGTTAACCTAAATCATTTTTTATAGGCTAGGGTATTTTGATGATGACAAAACCAATACGCCCTTTATCACCTCATTTACAAATATATAAACCGCAATTGACTTCATTGATGTCAATCTCCCACCGTCTCAGTGGTGTTTTTTTATCACTGAGTACCGTCGTCTTAGTTTATTGGCTCATGGCTGTGGTAGCGGGTGAAACCGCTTATCAACACGCACAAAATTTATTTAATTCCTGGCTAGGATTAGTATTTCTATTTGGCTGGTCTCTCGCTTTATTTTACCATTTGTGTAATGGTATCCGACATTTATCTTGGGATATCGGCTTAGGAATGGATATTAAAACAGTTTATCTGACGGGTGGATTAGTCTGGTTAGCAACTTTGCTGTTGACCGGCTTAACTTGGCTACTGGCTATGATGATGAAATGAGGCTTATCATGAATTTGCGTACACCTTTATCGCAGGTACGAGGATTAGGGTCAGCACGAGCGGGAACTCACCATTTTATCCTGCAACGTCTTTCTGCAATGGTTTTAGTACCACTGAGCTTATGGTTCGTTGCTTCGCTCATTTTTTTTATGCTCAGAGCGAGCCATGCTAGTTTGGTTAGTTGGATAAAAACACCTTGGCATGCAGAATGGCTGATCTTGTTTTTTCTCTTTTTGTTCTATCACGCTTATATCGGCTTACATGAAGTGGTCGTCGATTATGTACATAACCCAATTCTTAAAATGACTACGGTAGTATTAATGCAATTGGTCATCATGACCATGACGACGATTTCAGTATTAGCGATATTACGGATTACGTTGGGAGGCTAGATTGTCTACCGCATACCAAATTATTGATCACCGTTATGATGTCGTGGTCGTCGGTGCAGGGGGGGCAGGGTTACGTGCTACCTTGGGCATGGCCGAAAAAGGTTTAACGACTGCCTGTATTACTAAAGTGTTTCCTACTCGAAGTCACACCGTGGCTGCACAAGGCGGAATCAGTGCCTCCTTAGGCAATATGGGTCCGGATAATTGGCGCTGGCATATGTATGATACGGTAAAAGGTTCAGATTGGTTAGGTGATCAAGACGCGATTGAATACATGTGCCGGGAAGCCGTACCCGCGATTATTGAACTAGAACATTATGGGGTGCCTTTTTCGCGGACTGAAGAAGGTAAAATTTATCAACGCCCTTTTGGTGGAATGACCACTAATTATGGCCAAGGCATTGCCCAACGAACCTGTGCCGCTGCTGATCGAACCGGACATGCGATTTTACATACCCTCTACCAACAATCGCTCAAATACCAAGCTGAATTTTTCATTGAATACTTTGCCTTAGATTTAATCATGGACGACAATGGTGTTTGTCGCGGCGTTATGGCGCTGAATTTGGCAGAAGGAACTATCCACCGTTTTGCTGCTCATATGGTGGTGCTTGCTACTGGAGGTTGTGGACGAGTCTATTTTTCCTCAACCTCGGCGCATAGTTGTACTGGTGATGGTGGTGGCATGGCATTGCGAGCTGGGTTACCGATGCAAGATATGGAATTTATCCAATTTCATCCAACTGGTATCTATGGTTCCGGCTGCTTAATTACCGAAGGTGCTCGTGGCGAAGGCGGTTTCCTGACCAATTCGGATGGGGAACGGTTTATGGAGCGTTATGCTTCCACCGCCAAAGATTTGGCTTCGCGTGATGTGGTAAGCCGAGCGATAACTGTCGAGATTCGAGAAGGACGTGGTGTTGGTGAACATAAAGACCATATTCATTTACATCTTGAACATCTCGGTGCTGAGGTTATCAATGAACGATTACCGGGGATTAGTGAATCAACCCGAATTTTTGCTGGCATCGATATCACTAAAGAACCAATTCCGGTATTACCCACCGCGCATTACATTATGGGTGGTATTCCAACGAATCATTACGGAGAAGTGGTCACTCTAAAAGAAGGTAATCCCGATAAAGTGGTACGGGGACTCATAGCGATTGGAGAAACCGCTTGTGTATCGGTACATGGTGCCAATCGGTTAGGTTCCAATTCGTTATTAGATATTATTGTCTTTGGTAGAGCCGCCGCTATTCGTTGTTCACAAATTTTAACTCGGAACGCCCCTCATAAACCCTTACCACGCCAAGCGGGTGAAGAAACTTTAGCTCGTCTGGATAAATTGCGTTACGCTAACGGTCACTTAACGACGGCAGCAATCCGTTTAGACATGCAAAACACCATGCAAAACCATGCGGCCGTGTTTCGGAGTGGTGCAACCTTACAAGCTGGGGTGGAAAAAATTCAGGCTATTTTCAACGCGTTTGCAGATGTCAAAATTACTGATCGTTCTTTAATTTGGAATTCTGATCTAATGGAAACATTAGAACTCGATAATCTGCTTAGACAGGCGATGGTTATCATGAACTCCGCCGGTAATCGCACCGAAAGTCGTGGCGGTCATGCACGGGAGGATTATCCCCAGCGTGATGACAACAATTGGCTTAAACATACTTTAGCTTGGTTAGATCTTCAAGGTCAGGTTACCCTCGATTATCGACCAGTACATTTATATACTTTAACCGATGAAGTTGAAGTCATTCCGCCTAAGGCACGTATTTATTAAGGGGCGAATAAAATGGTTCAATTGACGTTACCACCTCATTCCGTTGTCAAAAAAGGCCAAGTGGTTAATCCGGGTACCGGCGCTAACAACGTAAAAAAATTCATAATCTATCGTTGGGATCCAGAAACACCAGACAATCCTCGAACCGATGTTTATGAAATTGATTTAGACCATTGCGGGCCGATGGTATTAGACGCGCTCATTAAAATTAAAAATGAGATTGATTCCACCTTAACCTTTCGCCGCTCTTGTCGCGAGGGCATTTGTGGTTCTTGCGCTATGAATATTGATGGCACGAATACCTTAGCCTGTACCAAACCGATTGAAGAAATTAAAGGGGCGGTAAAAATTTATCCTTTACCGCATATGGAAGTGATTAAAGATCTGGTACCGGATTTAACTCACTTTTATGCGCAACATGCCGCCATCAGACCTTGGTTAGAAAGACAAACGCCCATTCCGCCCGATCAAGAAATTCTACAATCAAAAGCCGATCGTGCCAAATTAGATGGATTATATGAATGTATTTTATGTGCTTGTTGCTCAACCAGTTGTCCAAGCTATTGGTGGAACGGCGATCGTTACCTAGGACCCGCTATTTTATTACAAGCCTACCGTTGGTTGGTTGATAGCCGCGATGAAATGGCTGGCGAACGTTTAGATAATTTAGAAGATCCATTTCGCTTATACCGCTGTCATACGATTATGAATTGTACGAATACTTGTCCGAAAGGGTTAAATCCGGCGAAAGCCATTGTCGAAATTAAAAAGCTGTTAATCCAGCGGCGTTAATCAAACCAGTGTGTAAATTTTCTTAAGTAACCGAGTAAGGTGGACATTGCCCACCCTACCGGATTTAAGAAGTTCCCCCTTTGGCAAAGGGGATAGAGGGGGAATTTAAAGGACGGTGATTATTCCTTCACCAACTGAACTTGCTGACTTCTCCCATGAGCAGACAATTCCAAGAAATTCCCGTTGAGCGGCTTCACCGTTAGCGGCTCAGTATCCAACCCACTGGGAGTCACGACATAACTGACTTTAACTTGAGAAGTTTCATTACCTTGGGTAAAAATAATTCTTCCCGCTGCCGATAAAGTTAAAGTCGCTTGTGGAAAGGCTTCAGCTAAAGCCGCTAAAATTTGCGGATGTAAAGCCGGATATAAAGGTGACTGATAATATTTACCATCCTGACCTTCAAATACCCAATAAGCTATCTCTTCCGCTGGCTTGGTTATAATTCCAGTAACGGGTACGTCTTGGCTCGCTAATTCCACGGGATTGCCTACCCACACACTATACCAAGCTTGAGGGATTTGCGGATTCTCCGCAGAGAAAATGGGCAATTCCAGACGGCTCATCTGACCATCAGATTCGAGAGTAAACTCCGGTAAATTCAACTCCGCCAGCGTGTCTGGTAAAGAACTGATAAAATCGAGGCTTTGGTCATCAAACAGCAGTTGTGCCGTATCGTCACGATCTTTAGTCTTTCTAAAGGAAGAACTAAACATTCGATGGGGCAACTTGAGTGGGTTGATGACGATAGTCACGTTGATTGGGGTAAAGATGGGTAGCGGTTTGAAGATCGGCGGGAGAATGATTTTGACAAAATCGTCATCCTCAATCGTTACCGGCACATGAAGTGGCTTATTAAACTGAGGTGTATTAGGATTACCCCAGCTATCTAATAAAGTCACGTAAAAGATTTCGTCTGCCTCTCGCTCATTATCATTGACAATCGCAACATCAATCGGTTTAGCAGTCATCTCGCCATCTTGCCACGTTAATTCGCCGCTCAGCGGTTGATAATCTACCCCAGCTTGAGCCGTTAAACTGGTGGTACCATACTTGACTGCGATATCGCCTTTGCTACCGCCATGGCGTTCTACCCAGAGGGTTACTCGACCTTGGTTTTCGTTTACTTTATACTCGGGTTGAGAAAATTGTATAGTTCCGGCAGTATAATCACAAACTCGATTGGAAAGGTATTTAAGATTGCATTGGCGATCATTCAGTTCAACATGAACACACTGTGGTGGTGTTTGACCTTTGGGAACGGCGAACCAAATATCTTTTAACTGGTTGGGAGAATTGAGGGCGCAGAATCCATAGAGGCGTGGTCCAGCACTATCGTAAATATCTACCCAGGTCCGAGAAGAATTCGCATTCAAACCACAGGGGGGCAAATTGGGAGCGGCTTTAAATAGCTCTGGTGGCAGAAGCTCCGAGTTAGTAATGGCCAATTTATAACGTGTCCATTGTTGACCGTTCGCTTCATAATTTTCGCTACCCAAAACTTCTAATTCCGGTTGCGGTAAGATGGAGTAACATCCTTTCGCAAGGAGACCAAGGTCTTTCATAAGCATCTGATCATAAGTGGTATTAAATGCAGACCGTCGCTGTTGATCACGTTGATCACATTCCTGATCATCACTATTCTTCTCACTAACACCATGACCGGCTAATTCAATCCAGCCAATGGTATCCCCAGTTTGTTTATCATAAACCAGCGGTGAGGTATTGCTAACATCGTGTGTATAAAGCACTGAAGGAGGAAGTTTGTTTAATTGACCATTTTGAACAAGAAGTGGTTGATTATTGTAGAGAGTCGTCACCCCTGCAGAACCTAAATCGACATCCACTTCAACGAACATATTAAAAAAACTTTCTGCCGGAAAATCACTTGAAAGCGACAGATTGAGCGATTCAACTTCGCCAATACTCGGTAGTAATGGACTTAATCCGGCTCGGACAACATCTTGAGATTTCGTTCCGCATTTACCCAGATCGGTCATATTTAAAGAGAGAACTTGGGTGTGTATTTCTTTTGTCCCACTTGGTTCTTCATCAAATGGTACACCGTCTAAAGGTGGAAACATCTGGAAATCATGGTCCTTAACCAGCTGAGGAAGATAGGTGTTACAAGTATTGGCAGTACCACTCTGGCAGATTTTAGCTCCATTGATTTCATCGATAACATCACCATCCTGATGAGGATCACTTCGACCAATTTTGGTGTGGCCATCATAGAGTAAACGACTATGAATCAAGCAATTAGGATTACCCCAGGGACAATTCGGAATCCCAAACCAAGCTTGCCCAGCTTGTTGAGTTAACCTAATGGAGAATTTTCCTAATGAGAGAGTTTCATCAACACCGGCAGGAGGGAACGTTGACGAAGTACTTAGTTGTGGTAACGCCACGAGGGATAAAACGTCTTGTCGAGTAAGATTTACTGATTCCTTTGTAACAGAATCAACAAGTATAATCACGTGGACTTCACTGGGGCTTATATGTATTACAACTATTGTATCTATTACGAATATCCCCTTTTCAGAATGCCAAGTCCCATCGCCACTCATATTAATTGGTTTTCCAGTATAGGGTGTAGTCAGTAACCAATCTTGAGGGTTATTGAGATCACCACCAGGTTTTACAAAAGTAAGATCGGGGTAAACTCCTAAATTGAAGTTAAATGAACCTCCATTATCTTTTTCATAACGGGCTATCATTTTCCCGGTAGAAAGTTTTTTAGTGGAGTCACTGTTGGAATCGACTATACCAACCGTCACATAAAGATCAGCCATCGTTCCTGTCGGGAAACTTTTTAAGAACCCGATATCAATTGGTTTGATGCTTTTCAGAGACAAAGCCAGCATTTCAATTTCTCCCGTTACTTCACCACCTTTGCTGAGATTAATTCCCTTTTTTTCCTTGATTTCAACTACGGTGTCAATAGCAGCTAAACCGGCTTGATCCACATCTTTAACTTTGGTTAGTAATTCATTGTTAAGTTTAGCTAGTGGTTTAGCATTACCTTGTAATGAAACTTTGGTTGGTCCGCCTACTGAGCTAAGGTCAATGAAGGTTTCTCCGTTTCCCACGGTTTTGAATAAATTAAATCCTGGTTTGATTTCTAACACAGAAGCAGTTGGATCAGTTGCTCCCACAGAATCAGTTGGAGCAGCCGCTGCAAGAAAGGAATAAGGAAGGAATAATCCTACCCAACACATCAGAAAGAGTAATACCTTTCTTTGTTTCATAAAGAATCCTCCTATCAAAAAATAATTTAAAGAAAAGTCATTTTCACATGAGGAGTTTATTCTAAAATAGATTCTATGTCTTCAATAAAATCTAAAAAAACAATTTCATTGATTCTTCTCGATTCGATTGATGTGGTGCCAAAGTCACCGCCTACTTCGCAAGCTACCCTCGCTTAATCACTCCATTTCTACAAACTCTTCACTTCTAGCGAATCCGTATAGACCTCAATTCCCAATTGTTGAGCAATCGGTTGTGCTCTGGCGTCAATCATCGGTGAAATGACCAACATCCGATTCGCTTGCCGCTGATGTCGCTTCTCGTAAAAACGCACTTTCCGTTCAAACGTGTACATATCGGATTTACTCACGGAGGATTTAATCTCACAGATAATCAGTAAACCATTTTTAATAATCACGTCTAATTCGACTTGGTCTGGTCGACCAAATACCGTCCCTTCGTCATCATACTCATTGACGTTAATCACTTTAACATTAAAGCTTTTTTCTAAAATAGCTGCCAAAGCATGACGAAAAGTATTTTCCGATTGGATGCCCCAGCGAGCGCCCAAGGCACCAATACTGCGATCTTGTTTCTGAGCAATCGCCATAATGGCTTCGTGCATTTGTTGAAATTCTTGTTTGGCTTCATCCCACTTGCGATTTTGTTCATCCCATTTATGGTTTTGCTCTTGGGTATACTCCTCCCATTTGCGATTTTGTTCATCCCACTTCCGCGTTTGTTCCTCTCTATCACGTTTCAGTTCATTCAAGAGTTGATAGAATCTATTCTCGGTTTCTTGGCGTTCGGCAAAATTTTCCCGCGCCAGTTCTAAAACGAGTTCTTGAATCTGCTTATTTTGCTGCATTAATATCGGCAAGCGCTGAAGGATAAGTTGGTCAAATTGGTTGGGGTCAAAACTGGGTAGTGTCATAATCGATCCTCAAAGTGTTAAATCTCGTAGAATGTATAAGCGAAGTGTCATGCACCATCATTCCGTCCTATACAAACTTAACTCTCCAGGTAAAAATCATCATCGAATAATTGCTCAATGGTATAAGGGCATGTTTGAGGGTAAGTCGATTTTGATAGCTTGGTATCTTTAATCGCCAGCATTACCGCATCAGAGTAAGCGTCTATAATTGCGTTTGGTATTTCTCGTTTTAAGCCAGGTACTTTTCTCAACAACCGTGATATTTGAATTCGTTGTTCATTAATTGAGCCACGCCAACTACTGCTTGGTTGGTCTGGTTGAAACTGCCATTTAAGCAAATGAGCAATCAAGATAACAAAACGACTTTCTAACTCTCTTAGATTGCTTTTACCCATATCCTCTAATTCTTCAATAAGATGTTCAATGTTAATTTCACTCGTTTTGCCGGCTTTTAATAGGCTAATTTGGTTGTGAATCCACCCATTGAAATCATATTCATACAATTCAGCATTATTCATAATGACCTACTCCACATCAATTCCAAAGTGTTTTTGGATTTCTTTAATGGTATAATAAGTCCAGTTTTTAACTGTTTAATAGACATTACCACTTTGAGTTATACCCGGTGGTGTTATTTCTTGGATTGTTTACGCCATTCCCACGGTGTTTGTTGCAAACCGGATTGTGACCAAATACCAGATTTGGCAGTTTGAGCTTGCTTTTCTGCTAATTTATACTCGGGTTTTTTACAATAGCTGTCATAAACGGCGGCTTTTCCGGCTTTAACTTGGGCTAGATTTAAGTTAACATTTCCACTGTATACTTCACCGACAATTCTGCCATAACGATCTTTGTCAATTTCCTTGACTTGCACTGTTTTACCAATGATAGAACGTAAATGATCCCGTGCTTGAGTACCCCACGGTGTTTGCTTAATTTCAGGCGTATCAATACAATACATACGCACTCTGGTGGGTTGAGGTTGACCGGGACATTGTAAAGTTAAAGTATCACCATCATAAACCTTAATGACTTCGCATTCATTAGACGACGTTGACAATAATCCCTTCAGCCACTCGCCACTACCCAAAAAGGAAGCAACCACGAGGAGGACAATAATGAATACCGGATATTTTTGTTGGTGTAACTGTTTGGTTAAAGTTATTAATTGTTTTTCATTCATCGCTATCAGTCTCTCAGTAAAATAAATAGTTATGATTTCTCACACGCCTCGCAAGCGTTTAGGTCAACATTTTCTCCATGATCAAGAGATTATTCAACGGATTATTGCGGCGATTGCCCCGCAACCGGATCAACATTTAGTGGAAATTGGGCCCGGTAAAGGTGCATTAACTTTCCCGTTACTGCAACAGCGTTGTCAATTGGAGGTGATAGAACTCGATACCACACTAGTCCAATTACTTAAACAACAAACCGTTAGCTCTGAACATTTTCACATTCATCATGCTGATGTGTTAAAGTTTGATTTTAACTCGTTAATAACTACACAACCCCTACGAATCTGCGGTAATTTGCCTTATAACATTTCTACCGTGTTATTATTTCACTTACTCGATTATGCCAATGCCATTCAAGACATGACCTTTATGTTACAAAAAGAAGTTGTGGAACGAATGGTGGCTGCGCCGAGTACGGCTGAATATGGACGCTTATCCGTTATGTTACAATATCGTTATCAAATTGAATTCTTATTTGCAGTCGCACCACGTAGTTTTTATCCACCACCGCAAGTGGATTCTGCTGTAGTACGCCTCGTACCTTATAAAAGTCCACCCGTAACGGTCATTAATCAACCACATTTTTCCCAAATTGTCACCCAAGCGTTTTCACAGCGGCGCAAAACTTTGCGCAATAGCTTGAAAGGGTTACTTGATACTCAGGAAATACAAGCCCTCGGTATCGATCCGCACCGACGTGCGGAAACGCTCCAATTACTTGAGTTTGCCCAATTAGCCAATCATTTTACCGTAAATAAGTGACTTGAAAATCAAAGGTATGTTATCTTTTACCTCACCGGTATTAAACTATACTCATAACACCTTTAAATAACCTAGTGTTACAACTTTTATGCGCTTGAGGAAATGAAGGATATGATCTTTACCAATATTAAAAAAATCGAATTACCTAAGACAGCAAAATTAGGTGAAGGCTTTACTGTCGTTATGGTAGCCAATGGTGAAGTCCCTTTTCCACAACTCATTGTACGCCATGCAGATGGTTGGCAATGGATTGTTAAGGAACAACAAGTCACTTATAAAGGTAAAGGACGTTACCAGTTTCACGTCCCACCCGAAGCCTATCATGCGGGTACTGTCTACTTACAAATTGAAGGTTGTCGAGTTGCCGAGCTGAGTGCAGCACGTCCAGAAGATTGGATTATTGTTCATCGGGAGTTGCCCATTGTCGGCACACCCCCGGTTGAACAACCCGCACCGGTTCCTACTCCAACGATAACCATTGGTGAATCACTCCAACCGGTGATTTATTTTGGTATCCATAAACACCTGCATCAACCCTATTATAATGCCACCGATACCGACGCCTGGGATGGCGATAAAGATAGCATTTTTGGTCAACGAGCGAGTGCTTACAGCCGATTCATTCCCGCGGCGGTACGGCAATACATAGAAGGTGGTTTGGCGCATGCGGGTTTGTCTACGAGTTGGTCTGGTTCCTTGATTGAACAACTCCACCGTTGTGCAGAAACCGGACGAGGACAAGGTGCTTTTGGTCATTGGCATCATGAATTGCGGCAGCTTGCGGAAGCTAAAACCGCTTTGGGTAATCCACGAGTGGATTTTACCGCGTTTGGTTTTTTTCATCCACTGATGGCATTAATTCCTGGGCGAGATATTATCGGACAAATTGAATGGCATCGCGGTATTATCCGCAACACGTTTGGTGTAGAGAGCAGTGATATTTTATTTCCACCGGAAACGGCTTTTCACCCGCAGATGATTCCAGCCTTGAAACAAGCGGGTGTTAATGTCGTTATTTATGACTCGATTCATCATTTCCGGGCTTGTAAAGATTACCCTTATGCGGGAGCCACCGAAGGCCTGTTACCCCCTAATTTGGCTGAACAGGAAAATTCGGCGGTTCATGATTGGTTGCAACTCCATGGCGTTTGGGCACCGAGCAAAATTTCTCCGCAATTGCTCAAACCTTGTCTTCTTTATTATGTGGATCATGAAGGGCAACGCCATGAAATAATTGGGGTACCGGCAGAACGTTATCTCGGTAATGAAGATGCCCGTGGCGGTTATGGTGCGTTACAGTACGAAATCGTGATGGGCCAAATTTATGACCAAATTTGTCAAACCAACACTTATGATCCGAAACACCCGCCTTTTTTCATCCTCCATTCCGATGGCGATAATCATGGTGGTGGTGCTGAGAGTTATTACACTAATAACACGGGCCGATTAGTACAAATGTGTCAACGAGATCCGCGGTTTCAATTGATCACCATTAAAGATTATCTGAGCCGCTTTGCGGTTGATCCCAATAATACGGTTCAGGTTGAACCCGGTGCTTGGTCAGGTGCCGATAATGGTGATCCCCAATTTACGAAATGGTTTTCTTGGGCAGAGAAGGATTATTCACCGGATCTCAATAGTTGGGCGGTATTAACTGCTTTTCAAAATGTGGTACATAGTCTTGAAGATGCCCAACAAGATTCGGATTTTGTCAATACCCTCAAACGCCTGCTTTACACGGCTGAAACCAGTTGTTACTGGTATTGGACTGGACAATCTGGATGGGATGCCCAAGTGACACAGGCGACCAATAAAGGGATGAGTATGGCGCAACCGGCTCTAGATAATTTATTGAAAGCCAAGCAGGACAAAACGGGGCCCACTATTTTTGTTCCTTGGGTTCGTCCAGCCAATCCAGGTGGTAAAGATTGGGGACAAGGTGGATTAGTCGATGCTGCACCTCAAGCGACTTTTCGTACTTTTGTTTATGATATTTCTGGTATTAAAAGAGTGACGTTGCATTACTACAAGGTCGACGGCAAAACCAAGAAGAGAGTGGCTATGGAAAATAAGGGTACTTATCCATCTCAAACCAACCCGGCTATCATTGCTACCCCTTATCAAGCCGTTTTACCCGCCGGCACCGGCAATATTCGCTATTTCATTGAAGCGGTTGATAAACGAGGTAATGTTTCCTATAGTCCGGTGGGCCGAATTTATATTGCCTAATTCCGGTTATGCACCACTGCCATTCACTGAAAAATAATCGCTTAAGTTGATGGCAGTGAGGTTACGTTTTTAATTCAACCGACTCGTTAAATCCACCACCCGAGAAATTTCTTCTAAACTGGAAACCCCTTCAAGTACTCGCCGAATTCCATCTTGCGCCAAAGTACGGAACCCCATTCGTTGTGCATGTTGTCTAAGATCATAAGTCGTCGCACGGTGAGCAATCAGATCTTGCACCGATTCATCTAATCTAAAAATTTCCATTAAAGCCAAACGACCCTTATAACCCCGGTGTCCACACTGTTCACAACTACTGGGTGTATACAGAGTGACCGATTGTTGTTCTTTTAAATCCAATAACATTTGGTGCATATCACTGGGTAGATAAGCTTGTTTACAGCCCAAACAGAGCTTGCGTACTAAGCGTTGTCCAACAATACCAATAATATTTTCCGCCATGATATCCGGCAAAATCCCAATATCTAACAACCGAGGAATAGCGCCAATCGCTGAATTGGTATGTAAAGTTGAATAAACTTGATGTCCCGTCATGGCAGCGCGGAAAGCCATTTGCGCGGTATCAACATCCCGAATTTCTCCTACGAGGATGATATCCGGATCTTGGCGCATCATGGAACGAATTCCAGTCGCAAAATCCAATTTAACGGCTTCATTGACCGCCGTTTGTCGTACTTGTCCTAAGACATATTCAACCGGATCTTCCAAGGTCATAATGTTGACTTCTTCGGTATTAAGATGTTGCAGCAAAGAATATAAAGTAGTCGTTTTACCGCTACCGGTCGGTCCGGTGATTAAAATAACGCCTTCAGGACGTGCGATCATCAATTTTAACGCGATTAAATTTTCTTCTAACAAGCCTAAATGTTCTAAGGTCATAATACCGCGTTGACTATCGAGAATCCGCAATACAATATTTTCACCATAAACAGTGGGTTGTGCGGAAACCCGAAAATCGATAGGGCGTCCCCCTAAAGTCAATGACATGCGACCATCTTGTGGAACACGGGTTTCGGCGATATTTAAGCTACTCATGACCTTGAGACGAACCACAATAGCCGACCAGTAATTTTTATGTAAACTCCGAACTTGTTGTAATACGCCATCAATGCGGTAGCGTACTCGCAAAAAGCCTTTTTCTGGTTCAAAGTGGATATCCGAAGCACTTCGCTTCACCGCATCAGAGAGTAAAGCATCAACTAATCTAACCAGCGGTTGACTGTATTCATCACGACTAATGGCTAGACTTTGGTAATCAACTTCTCCCGTTTCGATCTCATTTAAAATGCCATCAATGGATAAATCAAAACCATACCAATTATCAATGCCATTGATAATTTCAGCTTCACCAGCGATTACGGGTTCAATTTTGATCCGACCACCCAGTGCCGAAGCCAATTGATCGAGGGCTAACACATTAAACACATCCGCCATGGCGACGGTAAGCCGGTTAATCGCTTTATCAAAGTTAATGGGCAGTAACGTGTAACGTTCGGCTAAATGTTTGGGAACCATTCGGATGGCTTCATGATCGACCACGAGCTTGGATAAATCGACACTCGTTTGCCCCAGCGATTCACTCATTAAATCTCGAATGACCGCTTCGGAAACAAAGCCTAAACCAATTAAAATTTTACCTAATTGTTGATGATTTTTTTTCTGCTCGATTAAAGCAATTTTAAGTTGGTCTGACGTGATAATATGTTGTTCTAGCAAAATGTCACCCAGCCGATGAGCGGGTTTGCTTAATGCACCCATATCAATTTATCTCTATAAGAGTGGAAAATCTGAAAATAGACTTGAATGCCTGAAAGATGGGTCACTTTTTTTAATCAAGCGAAGCGAACCGTTTCATTTGACAAAGAATAACAGAAATACAAAAAAATGGGATGTGATTCAAGCAACGATGGCTAAATAAAATGAAATCTAGCCCGATTGAGTGGGTGGCAAAATGGTTTCATTTCCAGGGTGGTTGCGTCAGGTGAGCTTGTGTCGAGTTATGCCCCCCCATTTTTTGATTTCCCCCAATGAAATGAATTGGTGCGCAACGCTTCGCGTTGCACACCCTACGTTTTTGAAAACTGGCAAACATTAACAAAGACTACCCGTCATTTTTCTTAATGAATACATCTCGCTTGACAATTATCACAAGACATCGATTGACCAGCAAATCCGCATTTATCTAAATTTTTAGCTAAGTCGCCAACACTGCGTTTGCAAGCAATAAATGGAATTTGCTGCTCTCGTGCTTGTTTTCTAAAGTTGCGCATCACGTTGTGACCAACAAAGTCAGTAAATAAAATCATTAATTGAGCACCGGAAGTGCTAATCGGATTATTTTTTTGAGCTTTAGGGTGACGTCCCGTAATATGTTTTAAATCAGAAAATCCACGTTCTTTAAGCAAAGATTCTATATTGCCTAGCCGATCGGCACCAATAATAATAACCATTGATTCTACTCCTAAATACTGAAAAATTCTTTAACCCTTAAAGTAAGGTTGATCTTTTAGATATTAAAGAGGGATAGGCAATTTTTGTTCCGTTGCTTAAAATCAATGGGGTTATAGTTATTTTAATTAAAAATAACAATAGGTTATTTCATAAATTAAGGGGTAATTGATATAAAAAGCCAAAAGTAATCCGCCCAAACTGAAAACACAATTTGTCACTTTTATAACCAAGGTGACGTAGCGAATGGTTGTATCGACCTCTCCTCTCGAAGAGAGGTACTCAAACCATTGAACGTCACCCGCTTAACACGTAAAATCATTGGTTTCTCTAAATCGATTGGTTAACTGTTTTTGCTCACAATTTATTTAAGACGTGACTAATGGTTTATAACCGGGTAATTGGGTGACATCGACTTCATCGATTTGTTCTGGATCTAAAAATTTTTCAGCATACTTCAAATAAATTTTTTCATAAATGAAGATATCAAATAAATCCGGATCAATGTGATTATCTTGTTTCATCCGACCTAAAATAGTGAGTGCTTGCGAAAGCGACATTGGCTTTTTGTAGGGTCGGTCGCGGGCGGTTAAGGCTTCAAAAATATCGGCTATCCCCATCGCTCTCGCTTGAACTGACATTTGTTCACGAATTAACCCTTTCGGATAACCTTTACCATCCATCCGCTCATGATGTCCGCCGGCAAATTCGGGTACCCGTTGCAGATATTTAGGATAAGGTAAGGCTTCAAGCATATTAATCGTCGCTACAATATGATAATTAATAATTTGTCGCTCTTCCGGGGTTAAAGTACCGCGATTAATCGTCAGATTGTAAATTTCATCTTCGGTAAGAAAATCAGTGATCTTGCCATTTTTATTGACCCAACGTCGCTTAGCGATTTGTCGCACCCGTTCTTTATCGTCTTCTACCATGAATTCACTCCCCATATTGCATTTTTGGATAAATTGACATTCCTCTGCCAAAGTGGCAATTTGCTGGGCGAATTGAGTTTCTAATGCTTTGATATCAACGGTTTCACCACGCGTTTGAGCTGCTAATTGTTTACGTAATAGGGCAATTTCAGCATCCCGTTTGAGAACTTCAAAGCGAGTATTAATTAAGTGAACCCGATCAAAAATTGTTTCTAGTTTCGTTGATTTATCAACGACATATTCTGGTGTAGTGATCTTACCACAATCATGCAACCAACCGGCAACTCTTAATTCATAGCGATCCTCTTCAGTCATGGTAAAATCTTTGAGTGGACCGATTGTTACTTTCGCCGCTGCATCAGCGAGCATCATGGTGAGTTCTGGTACCCGCCGACAATGTCCGCCGGTGTAAGGTGATTTATCGTCAATCGCGGTGGCAATCAATTCAATAAAAGATTCAAATAATTTGCGTTGATCTTCCAAGAGTCGTTGGTTAACTAAAGCAACCGCCGCTTGTGAAGCCAATGATTCAACTAATTCTTGTTCAGCGGTACCAAAGGTGGTAATTTCTCGGGTGATTGGATCGAGAGCATTAATTAATTGTAATACCCCAATGACTTCACCCTCGTTATTTTTCATGGGTACCGTGAGAAAAGATTTCGAGCGATAACCGGTTTTTTTATCAAAAGCTTGGGTACCTGAGAATTCAAATTCCCGACTGGTATAGGCATCCGGTATATTGATGGTTTCACCGCGAATCGCTGTGCATACCGCTACTTTATCTAAATTCGGTTTGCCATTTTCATCGTACAGGGGTAAGGATGGCAAGGCAATGGGAATACCACTGGTTCCTCCAGAACGGATATTAAGCGTATCCGTTAGCATGATTTCAAATCTAAGCCGATCGTCTTCAGTGCGAGTATAGAGTGTTCCACCATCTGCTAAGGCAATTCGTTTAGCTTCTTCTAGTATCATTTCGAGTAATCGCGTGCCATTCCGCTCAGCAGAGAGCGCAACCCCAATTTTATTTAAAGCTTTTAAACGTGCTAGTAAATCTAATACTTCATGTTCAGTTTCTTTGACCATCGTGCCTTACCTAGCAAACCTGGGTTAATCTCTTTATTGATTGGGTAACACCCGCTTTAAGAATGATGTTGTGCTGCTTGTAAAGTATTTTCTAATAAACTCGCTACGGTCATGGGGCCAACTCCGCCTGGGACGGGGGTAATCCAACTCGCTGGTTGAGAAGCACTGGCAAAATCTACATCACCCACTAATTTCCCATCCGTTAAGCGATTCATGCCCACATCAATGACAATGGCACCGGGTTTAATCCAATCGCCTTGAATTAAATTGGGTTTACCAACGGCAGCCACGACAATATCCGCTTGGCGCACTTTATCCGCTAACTGTCGAGTGCGACTATGACAGACCGTAATCGTACAACGTGCCGCTAATAATTCCAGTGCCATGGGGCGGCCTACAATATGAGATTGTCCGATGATAACGGCATCTAATCCTTCCAAATTTACCTGGGTATGAGCCAGTAATGTCATTACCCCTTTAGGCGTACAAGAACGCAATAACGGCATTCGTAATGCTAAACGTCCCACATTGTAAGGGTGAAAACCATCCACATCTTTATGAGGAACAATTTTTTCAATGGCTAATTCGCTATCAATATGGGATGGCAAGGGCAATTGTACTAAAATGCCGTCGATTTCATTATCTTCATTGAGTTGATTCAGTAAATCCAACAGTTCTGCTGACGAAACCGCTGTTGATAACGACCATATTTTTGAAACAATACCCACCTCCTGACAAGCATTCTGTTTTTGACGCACATAGACTTGTGAGGCGTGATGGTCTCCTACCAGGATGACGGCTAATCCGGGTGGACGTAATCCTTGCTCAAGGCGAGTTTGTATCTGTTGTTGAATGTGTTGACGTAACTGTGCCGCAATAGCTTTGCCATCCAATCGTTTCGCAGTCATACTGGGTTCCTTCATTGAATTAATAACGTCATTGGCGCCATATTTTTGTAAAATAAGTTTCGATTGGAGCAATGGATGATCGGGATATCATTAAGCTTTTATTATCGTTAAATCAAGGTAAGTGAGCAATCTTTTATTTTACTCCCCAGGAAAGGTTTGCCATCTGCCATTAAAGTAGTATTCTAAGGGTTGATATTCGATTTTATAACACATTTTTTGACATTCTTTAATCCAATAGCCTAAATATAACCAATCCCGTTGTAAATGTTGGGTTTGTTCTATTTCCCATAAAATGGCGTAAACGCCTAAACTCCGGTGAGGATAATCGGGATCAAAAAAGGTATAAACAGCGGATAACCCTTTATCAAATTGATCGACCACTGCTATAGCGAGTAATTGCCGTTGCCAACGAAATTCGTAAAATACGGTCATTGACCAGCTACTGGTTAAAAACTGCATATAACTTTCCGGCGTAGGTTTATCCATTCCAGCACCCGGATGACGTGCTGCCAAATAGCGACAGTAGAGATCAAAATGTTCGCCGTTGAATTGCTTAGCTACGGCTGATACCGTTAAATCCTGATTCTTTTTCCAGATACGTCGTTGGCTACGCCGTGGTTTAAACAATCGTACCGGTAACCGTACCGGTATACAAGCCTCACAACTGTGGCAATGCGGACGATATAAATGTTCACCACTGCGTCTAAACCCGTGTTGAGACAATGTATTATACAAAGAAGTATCTTTAGGAAAATGGGGATCAATAAAAACCGTCATGGCTTGTAAGGAAGGTAAATAACTACATTGATGCGGCGGTGTGGCATAGAGATTAAAATGAGTACTCTGGCTCATAAATCTATCTCTTGACTTTCTAATTGCCAAATCCCGGTTTTGCCAGTTTGATCACTTAAACGATCCAATAAAGTTCGATAGTGTCGACGTGAAATTTCTATTGCACCTAGCTTTTGTAAATGTTGAGTGTGTACCTGACAATCAATCAATTCATATCCCCACCGTTGTAGTTGTTGAACCAGGTAGACCAAGGCGACTTTGGAAGCATCACTCATTTTACTAAACATGGATTCACCAAAAAAGACTTTGCCTAAGCTTACCCCATATAATCCGCCCACTAATTGTCCTTGATACCAAGTCTCAACTGAATGAGCGAAATAGTAATGGTGTAGTTGGCTGTAAGCGATTTTTATATCTTCAGTAATCCAAGTGCCCGGTTGATGACGACGTGGACCAGCACATTCTTGAATGATTTGTGCAAAGTTTTGATCCATTGTCACGGTGAATTTATTTTGGCGAAGTGTTTTCGCTAAACTTCTTGATATTTTTAAACATTCTGGAAATAATACGAGTCGCTGACTGGGTGACCACCATAAAATCGGTTGATCTTCGCTGTACCAGGGAAAAATACCTTGACGATAAGCGACCATAATCCGACTGGGTGTTAAATCTCCACCAATCGCTAATAATCCATCGGGATGTTCTAAAGCCTGTTCTAACGGTGGAAAATCATAAGGACTCGCATGAGCAGGAATCCAATAGGGGCGACGCATGGTTAACTTTAACCTTTGAGTTACTTTTTAAACGGAGAATAGTTGTTCAATTTTTCTATGCCGCAGATGAGAGACTTGCCGGTGAATCGGTATAATCCATTTGCATGAAAGGGAGATGTTTTAGCTATTTAATGATTTTAGTCTAATAAAATAGCCAAAAATTGTATCTCTATAAAAGATAAAAGTATATAGGGTTTAAATTAGTGTTAATTAAATTTAAACTCCAAATTCGCTTACCGGCATTTCTAACCAGGAGTAGCTCCACTGCCATTAGGTTAAGAAATTTCGTAGGATGGGTTTCGTTTCACTCTACCCATCCTACTCGAGAACATTTTTTAGCTTAACTTAATGGCAATGAGAAGTAGCACAGTTGAAATAAATTTAAATTCAACGTAGTCTGGACTACCTGGTCTTTTAGTAGAGAAAATAAATGTGTTAGTCGTTATTCTTTAGCACGAGATAAATACTCACCGGTACGGGTATCTACTTTGATTAAATCACCCACATTAACAAAGAGCGGTACTCGCACTGTGGCACCGGTTTCTAAAGTCGCCGGTTTACTACCACCACTCGAAGTATCCCCACGTACTCCAGGTTCAGTGTCAGTAACAGCGAGAACGACAAAATTCGGTGGTGTTACTGCAATGGGGTCATTATTCCACAACGTAATGATACATTTTTCTTGACCTTTTAGCCATTTAACCGAATCACCAACCGCCGCGTTGCTAGCGGCATATTGTTCATAAGTATCAGTTACCATAAAGTGAAAGAACTCACCGTCGTTATAAAGATATTCCATGTTGGTTTCTACTACATCCGCCCCTTCTGCCGTATCACCGGATTTAAAAGTTCTTTCGATTACTCGTCCGGTTTTGAGATTACGAAATTTGACGCGGCTAAAGGCTTGCCCTTTACCCGGTTTAACAAATTCATTTTCGATAATAGAACAGGGATCACCATCAATCATTAATTTCAAGCCACTTTTAAACTCATTCGTACTAAAAACTGCCATAATAACTCCTTAACAATAAAACTGGTAACAGATATGCTATTAAAAAAGTGAGCTATGATAACTGAAATGTTAACCCGTTGGCAGACTACCCCAGCAGATTGGCAGCATGAATTACGTCAAGCGATTCGGGATCCAATGCAATTATTGCAATTATTAGATTTATCTCCGAGCCAGTTAGCCCAACCACTGGTATTGAAACCCGGTTTTGCCTTACGGGTACCCAGAAGTTATGTGGCACGAATGCGTAAAGGCGATCCGGATGATCCTTTATTACGACAAGTCTTACCGGTTACAGAAGAACAAAGGCAATTACCCACTTTTAATTTGGATCCCACCGGGGATAAATTAGCAGAGAAAGTGCCCAATTTATTAGCCAAATATTCTGGACGAGTGTTGTTAATAGTGACTGGCGCCTGTGCTATTCACTGTCGCTATTGCTTTCGTCAACATTATAATTATTCGGCTACCTCATCTTTATTAGCCGCTGTGGAGTTTATTCGAGCGGATTCTTCTATTGGTGAAGTCATCCTCAGCGGCGGTGATCCATTAACGTGGACTGATAACCGCTTAGCCGAACTCTTTCACCAACTGGCTCAAATTCCACATTTACAACGGTTACGCCTTCACACTCGCTTACCCATTGTTTTACCCCAGCGGGTGACGCATGAGTTACTTAATGGATTAACTCAAACACGATTACAACCGATTATGGTTGTCCATACTAATCATGCCAATGAGATTGATGAATCAGTTGGCTATGGCTTACAACGCTTGGTTGCAGCCGGCGTAACGGTTCTCAATCAATCGGTGTTGTTACGTGGTGTGAATGATAATGCAGCCCATTTAATTAATTTAAGTGAAATGTTGTTTAATTATCGGGTATTACCTTATTATTTACACCGGCTCGATCGGGTTCAAGGATCAACCCATTTTGAGGTATCGAAAGCAGCGGCTCTTCACCTCTTAGAACAAATGAGAATCGCTTTGCCTGGCTATCTCGTGCCTAGGTTGGTGCAAGAAGTCGCCGGAATGGCTTATAAACAACCGATTCTATAAGATAAAACTCAATGAGTTCTGTAGCCAGGTAGGGTGTGCATCGCACACCCTTCATTGCTAGAACCTAACTTACTGTACTGAAATCTTGAAAGGATTAAGCGTATAAATTATCTCGCCGGAGATTAATCGATAGCCTATAAAAACACTAAATTGTCCCCCGCTAAAATGAGTCAATTGACCTTGCCAAAGCAGTAAGTCGTGATGATCTTGTAAAGTGACCGATTGAATGCTAGCTAAATGGCTTAGGTCACCATTCCATTCTTTCCAGGTATTATTTTCCAGCATATAAGTCACACTTTGGGTTTCATCGAATGAACGCCACAGCGCCACACTGAATAATTCTACCGCTTGTCCATGATGAATTTGGTCAGGAAATAATTGTATTTTAACCATAATATCATCCGTCGCCTGAATCAAACTGGGTTCTAAAAGTTGACCTGTCTTTAAATTATATACCTCACCGACATAATTAACATCGACATCATCGAGCCAATGAATCGTAAAAATTTTTTCTATCGATTGTCCGGTTTCATGTTGTTGGCTCCGCACCGCAATCGAATAAAAGGGTTGAGTTCCAAAATCAAGTGGGACGCCTGCAGCGATTAACAGTAAGTCGCCTTTAAGAGTAAACGGACCGGGTGTTGTAGCAATTTCATAGGTATAAGTTCCTGGTTCATAACCATCCATCCATAAACGACCCACTAACGTACCAGCAGGACTGTCTTCAGTTATTTCATTTTGAGTCAGATAAAGATTGACTACGCTCGCTTTTTGATCAGTGACTTGAACCACAAAATGTTCGTCCACATAAGCGCCACCACTATCGACACTTCTCACTGTAATGGGATAATCAGTGCCACTTTCATAATCTAAACGAAAATTATTCGTTCGCAATTGATTGCCGACGATTTTGAAATAACTCTCGGTATTATCAATCAAACCATAACGAAAATAGTCTGTCTGATTGGGATCGGTGGTGGTAAACCAACCAATTACCGTATCTGGTGGGGTATTTTCGGCGATAATCCGATTGGATAATTGAATTTGAGTGGGTGGACGATTAGGACGTACTGCTAGCGTCGCGATGGGAGCCGAAAATTTTTGACCGTCTTTTAGTTGATAACCTAAACTGACTTCAAAGAAACCAGCTAGTCCAATGAGTCGACCTTCAAATAAAGTGATTTCCATATCGGTTGTTAAAGGAATTTGCCGCGCTATTGTCACTGGCACTGTCAAAGATAGTCCACCTTCATAAGGAGTCCAATGATAAGTCATTATCAGGTTCGCTAATTGTCCTAAATGTTTTTGACTCGGTTGGATGTATCCAATCACCGTGATTTTTTCTGCCGCATCGATAGTGACTTGTTTACCTACACCGGTTTCAGTGATAATTTTTCCTAAAAACTGAGCTTCATGAACATCATTCACCGCAATGGTAAAGCGCTGGTCTAATAATAAGCCGCTAGCACTCGTACTACGGACTACAATGGTGTAGCGTGGGGTAGTTTCAAAATCTAGTTGGGCCGTTGTGGCTAGGCGTAATTCATCATTATTTTGTATCGTAAATAGGCCATTAGCATCGTTCAACAAAGTATACTGGTAAGTTTGATTATTAGAATTAATTGTGGTTAATTTGCCGATAAAAGTACCACCGGGACTGTCTTCATAGACGCGATCATAAGAAAGAATAATTTGGGGAGCCGGCGGCTTAACCGCTGGTAACCCCGTACAACTTAAATCGTAATAAACCGTTAAATTATCCGGCGCGTTGGTGTTCAACGTTAGGCGAGCGGTATGTGCACCGAGTTGTTGAGGTAGACATTGGATCAGCAGGGTATGCTCAGGATTACCATCCAGTAATGAAAAGGGAGCACCACCTTGAATGACGCGGAAATTGTCGGCATTTTTCCCACTGATTTGATTACTCGATACTTCTAAAGTCGCTGTGCCTTGTTCTGATATAGTTAAAGAATTAATCAGCGGCTGACCGATTTCACCGCTACCCAGATCGAGTGACTGATGAGGTGCTGGAATGGAAGCATAAATGGGTATCGCTGCGGTGGTTGTCCCTTGACATTGTAAATTGTAAATGGGTGAAGGAATGGTGGTGTCGTTAGTACGTAATTTTAATTCTGCGGTATGTGTCCCAGCTTGAATTGGAGTACATTGCACCGTAATCGTCGTTGTAGCTGTCGTTGTTGGCGCACCGTCAGCGAGAATGAGAGGAAAAGTCGGCTGAGTAATCTGAAAATTATTTGCTTGAGCACCGGTGATAGCAGCCAAGTTAACTTCTAAAGGTAAATTACCCGTTGCAGTAATGTTAAAATCGACAGTAACCGTTTTACCAATGGGAGTGCTACCTAAATCCAGCAAACTACCCGGTTGGGGTGTCGAAGTGAAACCCGCAGCTTGAGATAACCCGCTACAAGTTAATGGATAGCTCACCGTGGGATAATCCGGATCATTGGTTTTCAAATGTAAAATGGCTCTATCCATACCCACTTTTGAAGGTAAACATTGCAAGGTGATTATTTGATTATTCTGATTTTGGCTCAAAATGATAGGTAATTGTGGCTTGAGCACTTTAAAACTGTCGGCATTGTCACCAGTGAACTCAATAGAATCGACTACTAAATCGAGGCTCCCTTCATGAGTAATATTCAAATCAACCGTAATTGGTTTACCGATTAAACTGGCTCCAAAATCGATGGTTTGTTTTGGTAGCGGCGTCGAAACAAAATCAATCGTTCCAGGTAATATTCCTTTACATTTCAAGGTATAAGTCGGTGTAGCTTGGGTGGTGTCACTACTACTCAATTGTAAAGTAGTGGTATAATCTCCAAACGCCGGCGGGGTGCAGGTCACCGTGACTATTTGATCAGGACTACCATCAGCAATGGTAACCGGAAAAGTGGGTGTAGTGACTTTAAAATAGTTTGCCTCCGGACCAGTGATAGCAATAAAACCGACCTGTAAATCTTCTTCCCCACCTTCTCCAATGGAAAAAGTTTTTGAAATAGTTTGATTTATTAAGCTATGACCTATAACAATCGTACTATTTGGTGCTGGGGAAGACATATATTTTGCCGGTTGTTTGCCAGTACACTTTAAGGAATACTGAGGAATAGTTTGAGCCGGATCAGATGGAATTAGTTGTAATGAAGCCGTGTTTGGACCATGATGTGATGGGGTACATTGCACACTTAAAGTTAAACCCTGGTTACTATTATTAACCGTTACCGGAAAACTAGGCGATAACAGGTCAAAATCTCCTTTTTGGTCTCCACTTAGGTTGAAATTTACTATTTCCACAGCCTTATTTTTCAAAATATTAAAATTAACTTGAATACTTTTACCAATAACACTACTGCCGAGATCAAGTGTAGTATTTTCTGCTGGAATCACTGGATCATCAGTAGGTGGTTGAACCGGGGGCGGCGGTGGTGGAGTCAGTGTGGTGACGGTTACTTCCAAACTCTCCAAACTAGTCAAATCATTTTGTTGTTCGCCATGAGCAGGGGTATAAGTCTCTACCACGCAATAATACTTAGTACCGGCTGATAGATTATCAATAGTAATACTGTTAGCAGATTTATCTACAGTCTTAACTTTAATTGAACGATCAGTTGAGGTAGTACCACATTTTGCTCGGTAATAACCACCGTCTCCAGTGTAAGGAATCGGTGTCCAGGTCAATTTAATCTGAGTTGTACTCAAAGCAGTTGCTACCACATTGAAGGGAGGAATAGTTTGAGTTTTCAACCCATTAGGATTTTTGTTATTAAGAAATCCAATGAATTCAGTTTTAGTTGGATCAACAGTTAATTTATTGTAGTCTAAATTAAGCGTTGTCAAACCCGTTAATTGACTCAAGGATAATGGTATTTCACCATCAAGTTGGTTATTTTGCAGTAATAAACTTTGTAACTGTGTCAAGTTAGAGAGATTAGGAAGAGGACCGCTGAACTGGTTATTATGTAAGGCAAGTTGTTGCAAGTTGATTAATAGATTCAAATTGGTAGGAATAGCACCGCTGAATTGGTTGTTACCCAGCATAAGAACTTGCAAAGTCGTTGGAAAAGTAGCAGAAAGAAGAGTACCACTCAATTGATTATGACTTAAATTAAGTTTTTGTAACTGATTCAAATTACTTAAATTAGGTAAATTACCACTTATTAAATTATTATTTTCCCTAACAATTTCAGTTACGTATCCACCTTCACAGTTAATACCACTCCAACCACAAGGTGCCAACGTTTCTTTCCAGTTATTGGAAGAGCTATCATTCCAACTGGGACCATTGGTTTTATCATAAAAATCAACTAAAGCCATACATTCTGCTGGCGGAATATCGGCTTGAGTATCACACGAAAAAGGAATCGCTTCAACGGCACCAATATCACAGGGAGAGATTCGACTAAACCCACGTTGATCCTCAGTAACACCACTACAAACGGTTGGATCACCAAAATCAATAGCGGGACTATCCGATAATAGTGCTAATGTTAGAGTGAAACCACCGTTATTTTCTAAAGAAGTTACTAATTTGGGATCACCGGACAAGGGCTTATCAGGCGAACTTAAATGGTTACAACTATCATCACTAATGAGATTATTGATATCGTCTGCTAATGGTGTTGTAACACTACTACAATCGTCTGGAATGTTATTAGCGATAATTGTGTTTCTGACTAATAAAGTACCGCCAGATGAGGCTGCAATGCCTCCTCCAGCAGAAGCTGTATTTTGGGAAAAAGTACTATTAGTAATAGTTGTTATAGAACCATCGTTACTATAAATAGCACCTCCTTGATTACTTGCTTCATTACTTACAAAAGTACTGTTAATAATAGTGACCTGTCTTACGTCAATATAAATAGCTCCGCCGTTATCAATAGTCGCTTTATTGTTTAAAAAAGTGCTTTTTCTGATGGTTACAGTTTTACTGAGAATATCAGTGGTTTCAACATAAATTCCCCCACCATAATCACCAAAACCATTAGCAATAGTTACATTTTCTAATTCTAGACTACCACCTCCTCTCACTTTAAATACCCGCGTAGCATTTCCACCGCTAATAGTTAAAAATTTAGCTTGGGTATTGATAATGTGTATGCCTTGCTCAATAAGTAATACATCTGTTAAAAGAATAGTCTGATTGGCTAAGCTAGGATCAAAATTAATAATGGTGATATCATCACAAGCCTCTAGAATCGCTCGTCGTAAAGAACCTGGACCATCGTTATTAGTGTTTCCCACGGTAATAGAAGACGGCTGTGTACACGCCGATGCTGCACTGGAAATCGCTAAATTAACTAATAAACAGAATGCGATATAAATTGAAAGATAAAAGTACTTCATCGTTATTTTCCTTCTGTTTTAATTCACACCCAGTGCTATTAAGTCTTGCCTCTCCTGGATTGACCGTAACAACACTCGGTGTTAATTGTTTTCCAAATATCCTCTCAGTTATTTTTAGTTATTTAATGAGGTAAAAAGTTTTTTACCCTTTTTCATAATAAAAAATAATGCTATAAATACTATTTAATAAGTCTAGCAATTTGATTTGAAAAAATAAAGATTTTATGCAGTGCTATTTTAAGTAGCAAATATTATTCTAAGTAGAAAGTTAAAACCAATCCCTATTTCAAATTAGTTCACACACGCTTAGCCTCAAGACAGTTACTGTTTTTCTGTGCCAACATCAGAAATTTAAGGTCGTCTTATACCTTGCCTAAAAATAAAATTCCACCTAAGTTTCCCCCCTTTGAAAAAGGGGGGAGTGATCAGATATTATTTCTTACCACTGCCAACTACCCAATTCATTGGTAAAAGTCTAACGGGTTTAATTCAATAATTCCGGTGGCTCCTTGAACAACCGGTCAAGGATTCCAATGAAATCAATTCAAATCCATCTATCGTGTAGGTCGGACCAAGCGCAGCGTGTCCGACGGATTCCTTTGAATAGCTGGTCGGACACGCTACGCTTGGTCCGACCTACCGGGTAGATAATTGATTTATTTTGGGAGAGTTGACATTTTTTTTAATGAGTTACTTTAATTGATGACACACCCTAATTACCGCCAAAATGGATAAAGAAACTAGACCGGAAGATGGACTTTTTCTCCCAGAAATTTAGGTTGAGTTCTAAGAATATATAAATCTAATACCGCTTTCAGACGAGCGAAATATTCTCGCACTCGGGTTTTCATATCAATGCGAAAGGGGACACTTTGAGCATTAAAGCCGATAGCCTTAATACCATAAAAGTCACTAATAAATAAAGCCCGTTTATTATGAAAAGGTTGAGAAATGATAATGATATCGTCTTGGGAAAAAATTTCTTTACAACGCACCACTGAATCTAAAGTCCGAAACCCAGCATAATCTAAAGTAATCGCTTGCGGAGGGATACCTTGTTCTATAAGCGATTTTTTCATTTCTCTGGGTTCGTTGTAAAATCGAGTGCGATTATCACCACTGGCAATAATATGCTGGATTTTACCGGCTTGATACAGTGCAACAGCCGCTTCAATTCGGTATTTAAAATAGCGATTGACTTGACCCTTGCGTAACCATTTGACTGTGCCTAATAATAAAGCCACTTTTTTAGCTGGAATTTCACTGACATTAGAGTAAAGTCGATCACGGGTCTGAATATTTATCCACAAATTACAAGCAATAACCATAATACTAAATAATATACTCATAACTAATCCAATTTTGATAATTTTGCTAAAAAAAAGGCCAGTTTTTGCAATTAAAGGGTTTAATTTTGGCTGAACCAATTGAACTACCCCATTGCGAATAAAAATAGCCAATCGAGTTGTTAACAATGTCCCTATTTTTACCCAGTCTTTCATTTATTTTTTCGCAGCTTGCCTTAAATTCATTTTATTATAGTTGATGGGTTATTATCAGTTATACTAATTAATAGTTTAGCATTTTCTGATAATTGATAACGGATAACTGATAACTGATTTATGAATTATTGTAGTCATTGCGGTTCAGCCCGCTTAGTGCTGAAAGTGCCAGCCGGAGATTGTTTACCTCGTTATGTGTGTGAAGATTGCCACACGATTTATTATCAAAATCCTAAAATTGTTACTGGTTGTATTCCAGAATGGGAAGATAAAATTCTTTTGTGTAAACGTGCGATTGAACCACGTTATGGATTATGGACATTACCGGCTGGTTTTATGGAAAATAAGGAAACACTTGAACAAGCCGCTAAGCGTGAAACTTGGGAGGAAGCTAAAGCCAATGTTAATCAACTGAGCTTATATACCGTATTTAGCTTACCTCATATTAGTCAAGTCTATATTATGTTTCGTGCTAGTTTAGGCGATCTGACCTTTGCACCGGGTTATGAAAGTTTGGAGGTACAATTATTTACTCAAGATGAAATTCCTTGGGAAAATCTCGCTTTTCCAGTTATACATCGGACTTTAACCTATTACTTTCAAGATCGTGCGAAAGGAGAATTTTCTTTGCATCTGGAGCAAATTGTGCCCGCTTAAAATAGTTTTAATTTTTTTGGGCAATCAGCAAAACTTCGTTACGTAATCCTTGCGTCGTGTCACCGATATCTTTTTCCTCATGGTAAATAAGCGGCTGTAATGCTTGAAACAATTGCAGTAATTCACCCTCAGCTAAACGAAATTCAGGATTGCAGGGACCACAAGCGGTTACGGTAGTGCGTGCAAAGGTCTGATAAAATAACAAACCTTTTGGCTTCAAAGCGGCTATCAGTGCCGGTGCTAACTGTCTAGCTAAAAAATGACAAATAACAATGACATCAAAAGTAGCCGGTTGAGGTGGCCTAGTAACGACATCTCGTATTTCAGTCTGAATGTGTAACTGTTGACTTTGTGCTTCACTTTGTAATCGGGTAATAGCGGCTTGCGCATAGTCCCACGCAAAGGTTTCTAAACCATGCTGAGCCAATAACAGGGCATTAGCGCCTAAACCACAAGCTAAATCTAAAGCCGTGCCGGTTGCCGGTAATAAATGCGTATAGTTAGCTAATACCTGACAAGGCGGAGGCAAAGGAATAGTAGTTTGGTAGCGATTGTTCCATTTATCTATTCGTTCCATGGGGTTCACTTCTCATTGATTTCTAACCAAGTGTAATTTATTAGTTTATCATTGATAACAATCGGTTTGAATTGGATACCGGTTGTTCAAACCTTGAAACTCTCCTCGATATCCCTATATCTAAGCCAGTTAATTCTACTAGCCTAGGGAGACTTTTCATGACTGTTGAAACACATAAAGAAACACTTGGTTTTCAAACTGAAATCAAACAATTACTGAATTTAATGATCCATTCCTTATACAGTAACAAGGAAATTTTTCTACGTGAACTGATCTCGAATGCTTCGGATGCGGCTGACAAGCTTCGGTTTGAAGCGTTATCAGATGATGGTTTATATGAAGGCGATAGCAACTTAAAAATTTGGATCAGCTTTGATAAAGAAGCACGGACAATCACCATCCGTGATAATGGGATTGGTATGTCGCGTGAAGAAGTGATCAGTAATATTGGTACCATTGCAAAATCCGGTACGCAGGAATTTTTTAAAGCTTTAACGGGCGATCAAGCGAAAGATACTCAATTGATTGGACAATTTGGCGTCGGATTTTATTCCTCATTTATTGTCGCTGATAAAGTGACTTTGCTTACTCGGCGGGCTGGTTTAGCTAGCTCACATGGTGTCAAGTGGGAATCCAGCGGTGAGGGAGATTATACCATTGAAACAACTGAGTACCCACAACATGGTACCGAAGTCACTCTTCACCTGAAAACGGAAGAAGATGAATTTTTATCAGATTATCGGTTACAGGGTATCATTAGAAAATACTCTGATCATATCACTTTACCGATTATCATGCCCAAGATCACCACAGATGATAAAGATAAAAATAACACCACGATTGAAGAAGAAGTGGTTAATTCTGCCAAAGCATTATGGACCCGAGCTAAACACGAAATTACTGAAGAAGAATATACTGAATTTTACAAACATGTTGCTCATGACTTCGACGCGCCTTTAACTTATATTCATAATAAAGTCGAGGGCAGCAACGAATATACCACCTTGTTCTTCATTCCGGCACGTGCACCTTTTGATTTATGGGATCGTAACAACCGTCGTGGCGTGAAATTATATGTACGACGGGTGTTTATTATGGATGATAACGAGAAATTGTTACCACCTTACTTACGATTTATTCGGGGTATCATTGATAGTAATGATTTACCTTTGAATATCTCGCGGGAAATTCTGCAACATAACAAGCAAATTGAAGCAATTCGCTCTGGCTCAGTCAAGAAAATCCTAAGTGCCTTAGAAAATATGGCTAAGAACGAGCCAGAAAAATATGCTACCGTGTGGAAGGAATTTGGTAAAGTACTTAAAGAAGGTCTTGTTGATGACTATAGTAACAAGCAACGAATTGCAAAACTGCTGAGATTCTCAACAACCAACGATGACAATCCAGTTCAAGCGATTTCATTAGAAGATTATGTTGGACGCATGAAGGAAGGACAGGAAAAGATTTACTACATCACCGCTGAAAACTTCTCTGCGGCTAAAAATAGTCCTCATCTAGAAATCTTCCGTAAAAAAGGGGTTGAGGTTTTATTACTTTCGGATCAAATTGATGAATGGTTGGGAACTCACCTCAACGAATTTGAAGGTAAATCGTTACAATCCGTTACCAAAGGTCAATTGGACTTAGGTCATTTAGAAAATGAAGAAGAAAAGCAAGCCACCGCCAAAGCTTCTGACCAATTCAAACCCATTGTTGAACGTATCAAAAATACTTTAGGAGAGAAAGTTAAAGAAGTCCGTGTTACTCACCGACTAACGACTTCACCCGCTTGCTTAGTCGCGGACGAACATGCGATGGATGCGAGTTTAGAACGGTTACTGAAATCGGCGGGGCAACCTATTATGGGCAACAAACCCATTATGGAAATTAACCCAGAGCATCTCATCATTAAAGCATTGAAAGAAGAAACGGATGAGAAGCGTTTTAACGATTGGGTATTTATCTTATTTGATCAAGCTTTACTGAGCGAAGGTGGACAATTAGATGATCCCGGTGCCTTTGTTAAACGGTTGAATGAGATGTTTATTTCGATGGGCAATTTATCTCCAAGAATTATTACCTTAAGTTAATAATTAAAAGCCTTTTAAATCCCCCCTACCCCCCTTTTTCAAAAGGGGGAATTCTTAACTTAATGGCATTGGAGCTTCGAGTGTCAGTTATGGAAATTAAACTTTAATTTCAATATGTTATATTTTAATGGTCATTTTTGAGCAGATTGCTTGAATGAATGACACTGCTAATTTAGGAACCCACCTCGTTGAGATCTTAAGGAATTACCTTGATACTCAACGAATTTGGGTTGCCTATAGCGGTGGTTTAGATTCTCATGTGTTGTTACATGCCGTAGCGCAATTACGTCCGCAATTAGCTGAACAAGAATTACGAGCCGTTCATATCCATCATGGATTACACCCGCAGGCAGATTATTGGGCTCAACATTGTCAAGCCGTTTGTCAAGCTTTAGCTATTCCCTGTGAAATTATTCGCGTTCAAGTTCGCAGAGCCTCCAGAGAAAGCTTAGAAGCCAATGCCCGCACGGCACGTTATCAAGCCATTGCACAATTGCTCTCCCCAGAAGAGGTGGTACTCACTGCACAACATGCCGATGATCAAGCCGAAACGGTATTATTACAATTACTCCGTGGCGCTGGCGTAGCCGGTTTAGCGGCGATGCCACCGGTTACTCGCTTAGCTTCAGGTTGGCTAATTCGCCCTTTGTTAAACTATACTCGTGTACAATTATATGCTTATGCACAACAAGCACAGTTACAGTGGATAGAAGATAGCAGTAATACCGATATCCAATTTGACCGCAATTTTCTCCGTCATCAAATTATTCCCAGGTTACAACAACGTTGGCCCAGTGTCAGTTATACTTTAAGTCGAACCGCCCGCTATCAAGCTGAAGCGCATGAATTGGTGCAAAGTTTAGCACAAATTGATTGGGAAACTTGTCGCACTAATCATCTGACTCAATTGAATTTAATGGCTTTATCCGCTCTCAATTTAGTTCGACAACGCAATGTGATACGATATTGGTTAAGTCAATGCCAATGTCCCATTCCTTCTAGTGCACAATTACAGCAAATTCTCCAAAGTTGTTTGCCCGCCAAAATCGATCAACAACCCGTGGTATGTTGGCCAGGTGTAGAAATTCGCCGCTATCGACAGTTATTATTCGTGATGTCACCATTACCGCCTCAACCGATGAATTCGTCCCAATTGACCTGGTTATTACCCCAACCGTTAGCTTTACCATTAGGACAATTAACCGCAGTTCGGATTCAAGGACGAGGACTGGCATTACCGAGTGGGACTGCGTTACAAGTTCGATTTCGACAAGGCGGTGAAATTTTTCACTGGCGTGGACACCAACGGGTGGTTAAAAAACTCTTACAAACGCTGCAATTACCGCCGTGGCAGAGACCTTTTATCCCATTGATTTATCTAAATAATACTTTAGTAGCAATACCACAGATTGGTGTTCAAGATGAATTGAGAGCACCAGCAGGACAAGCGGGGTGGGAAATGCAATGGCAGTTTCCTGCAGATTATTAATAAAAACTGCTTGATAAGTACCTCAACCATTGGCAATTTCTTTTGGGGAGAAAAGGGTATTGTTATTTAAAATGGTGGGCAAGAATTCCCACTCTACTCAGTTTATGCCGGTCGAGTAGCCAAAAACCGATAGGCTTGATAGGGATAGCACATAATCGCATTAGAGAACCGTTCAACATCTAAGGGTTGTTTAGCATTAAGCCAATCTTCCAGGAAAAATATTGAATAATGATATTGTGTTAATTGAGCAAAAATTTCACTGGGCTCTACCCCAGAAGAGATTAAGCCACCATGAGTACAAACAAATAAAATATGAGGTTGACATCGTTGCAAAGTTTGTTGAGCGCCACGAAAGAAATTGAATTCATTACCTTCTACATCCACTTTGATAAAATCAATATGTCTATCGGTAGTGATTAGATCATCTAGTCGTTCACATTTCACCGTAAATTGAATTTCATTACTACTTAATTTTTTTCTAGCTTGAAGTCCACTAAAACCGGATTTTTGAGGATAATAATGGAAATTAGCTATACTGGGTGCATCACTCACAGCGACCTGATGAACTTCTACCGTCGGAAATTTCTCTCGCAACCATTGTGCTTTGTAAGGAATCGGTTCAATAGCGATATGGTTGCCATGAGGTGAAAGTTTGAGGATTTGACTTAGCATCGAACCCAAATGAGCGCCAACATCAATGCAATTCATCGAATCTTGAATGAGACGTTGCATTACCGGCTGGGTTAGGGTGAGTTCTCTGTATATTTTTTCTAACTCCGGACGTTTCTGATGGTTAAATTTCATTCGCTTGATTATCTTTCTTAGCCGAAAAGCGTGCTCCTCAAAGGGAGTATTAATAAACAGATGCGCCACATATTCTCTGAAAGGATATTGTTTTATCATATTTCTTTACCTAGTTATTCTAAAATAAAAATATGGATATTCATCAGCTACAACAGTTAGCTAATATCTGCAAAGAAGCTAAAGCTATTTGTTGGTGGGAAAGGATTCACGTCCTACTTAGCTCTTTGAGTAGCTAAAAAGTTAAAAGCCTGAAAGGGATAATGCATAATAGCGTTTGAGAATTGTTCAATATCTAATGGTTTGTTAGCATTAAACCAATCTTCCAGGAAAAACACGGCATAGTGATGTTGTGTTAAAAAATCGAAGATTTCAATTGGTTGTAAATTAAAAGACCTTAAGTTACTACGGGTGCATTCGAACAAGATATGAGGTTGACATCGTTGCAAAGTTTGTTGAGCGCCACGAAAAAAATTGAATTCATTACCTTCTATATCCACTTTGATAAAATCTATCGATTTATCCGCCGGTATCAGATCATCTAGTCGTTCACATTTCACTGTAAATTGAATTTCATTCTGACTGTTTAATGGTTCTCTAGCTTGAAGTCCACTAAAACCGGATTGGTGAAGATAATAATGGAAATTGGCTATACTGGGTGCATCACTCACCGCGACTTGATGAACTTCTACGGTCGGAAATTTTTCTCGCAGCCATTGTGCTTTGTAGGGAACCGGTTCAATAGCGATATGGTTGCCATGAGGTGAAAATTTGAGTATTTGACTTAGCACCGAACCCAAATGAGCACCGACATCAATGCAATTCATCGGATCTTGAATGAGACGTTGCATTACTGGTCGGGTTAGAGAGAATTCTCTGCGTAATTTTTCTAACTCTGGATGTTTCTGACGGTTGAATTTCATTCGCTTGATTATCTTTTTTAGCCAAAAAGCGTGCTCCTCAAAGGGAGTATTAATAAAAAGATGCGCCACATATTCTCTTAAAGGATATTGTTTTATCATATTTCTTTACCCAGTTATTCTAAAATAGAAAAAATACTACCTCAAAAATATACAAATTATTAAATAAATTAAAAAAATTAGTAAAAACTATTTTGTAATAGCACAGTTTAAAGTAGTGATCTCTATTTGACAACCAGCCTCATTATTATTTTAAAATAAAAATATGGATATTCATCAGCTACAACAGTTAGCCAATATCTGCAACGATATTATGCGTTGTGATCAATATCGGTTACAACAACAAATCCGCCGCTACCAAACGCAATGCCAAGCGGGTCATCCCCTTGAATCGAAAGTTGTTGACCCGTTAATGGCCACCATCGAAAAATCTTTACAACAACGCCAATATCGGTTGCTCAATTTACCGAAACCGCAATTTCCGGAAGAATTACCCGTCAGTGACAGACGCGAAGCCATTGCGGCTGCCATTGCTGAACACCCCATCATTATTGTCGCTGGTGAAACCGGTTCTGGTAAAACCACCCAATTGCCAAAAATTTGCTTATCCTTAGGGCGTGGGGTTGCGGGGATGATCGGGTGTACACAGCCGAGGCGAATTGCTGCTCGCAGTGTGGCTAGTCGGGTTGCCAGTGAGTTGGATAGTCCTTTAGGTCATGCAGTAGGTTATAAAGTGCGTTTTAGTGACCATATCAGTTCGAATACTTACATTAAATTTATGACGGATGGGATTTTGTTAGCTGAAACCCAAAGTGACCGTTTTTTGGAAGCGTATGACACCCTGATTATTGATGAAGCGCATGAGCGGAGTTTAAACATCGATTTTTTATTAGGCTATATCAAACAGTTATTACCGAAACGTCCCGATTTAAAACTGATTATCACCTCTGCTACCATTGATACGGCTCGTTTCTCTGCCCATTTTGATAATGCACCGATTATTGAAGTCTCCGGGCGGACTTATCCGGTGGAAGTGCGTTACCGCCCGCTGTTGCAAGAACAAGGCGACGAAGATCGTGACCTGACTCAAGGGATTGTGGATGCGGTTGATGAAATCACTTTACATGATCGCCAAGCGGATATGCTGATTTTTTTAAGTGGTGAACGGGAAATCCGCGAAACGACTGAGGCTTTGCGCAAACATCGGCTACCAAACACCGAAATTTTACCTTTATATGCTCGCCTATCTGCCGCTGAGCAAAATCGAGTTTTTACCCCGGGACCACAGCGGCGTATTATTTTAGCCACTAATGTCGCTGAAACGTCGTTGACCGTACCGCGAATCAAAGCTGTCATTGACTCGGGTTTAGCTCGGATTAGTCGCTACAGTGTGCGCAATAAAGTCCAGCGGCTGCCTATCGAAAAAATTGCCCGTTCTAGTGCCGATCAACGCAAGGGACGTTGTGGACGCATTGCGCCAGGATTGTGTATTCGGCTTTATTCTGGTGAAGATTATAGTCTACGTCCCGAATTTACCGATCCGGAAATTTTGCGCACTTCGCTAGCCGCTGTTATTTTACAAATGCTCGCATTACGCTTAGGCGATATCAGTGATTTTCCCTTCCTTGATCCACCTAATCCGCGCATGATCCATGATGGTTTTACCTTGTTAGCGGAATTAGGCGCGGTCAATGAGCAGCGGCAATTAACCGAGATTGGTTGGCAACTCAGTAAACTACCGATTGACCCGCGAATTGGGCGAATGATTTTAGCGGCAAAACAAGAAAATTGCCTCAACGAAGTTTTGATCATCGCCAGTGCGCTAAGTATCCAAGATCCACGAGAACGTCCTCTGGAAGCACAACAAGCCGCTGATACCGCTCAACAACAATTTGTTGATGAACAATCCGATTTTTTAAGTTTCCTAAAATTATGGCATTTTTTTCAAGAACAAGCCAGACATCTCTCGAAAAATAAATTTCGACAACGCTGTCGAGATCATTTTTTATCCTATTTGCGGCTGCGGGAATGGCAAGATATCCATCACCAACTGATTACGGTAGTGAAAGAATCGGGCTGGAATATCAATCAAATCGAAGCCGACTATGACGCCATTCACCGTGCTATTCTGGCGGGATTATTAGGCAATATTGCTTGTAAAAGTGTCGATAGTGACGCTTATTTAGGTGCTCGTAATATCAAACCTTATCTTCATCCCGGCTCCGGTTTGTTTAAAAAAACACCCAAATGGATGATGGCGGCTGAATTAGTAGAAACCACCCGTTTATATGCGCGTTGCATTGCCAAAATCAATGTTGACTGGATAGAAAAAATAGCCGGGGACTTATTATGTCAGCATCATTATTTTGAGCCGCATTGGGAAAAGAAAGTCGCTCAAGTCGCTGCCTATGAAAAAGTGACTTTATACGGGTTAACTATCGTTGCTAAACGCAAAGTCAATTATGGTCCTATCGATCCAAAATTGTCTCGCGAAATTTTCATTCGTCAGGCTTTAGTAGAAGGTGATTACGATTGTCCGTTGACATTTTTTAACCACAACCGCGACTTATGCAGCGAAATTGTAGAATTAGAACATAAAGCACGCCGACAAGACATTTTAGTGGATGAAACCCAGATTTATGCTTTTTACGATGCGCGACTTCCCAACGAGATTTATAGCGGTAAAGCCCTGGAAAAATGGTATAAATCAGCAGTACGAGATAATCCACGCTTACTATTTCTAAGTCGTGAAGATTTAATGCAACATGCTGGCGAAAGGGTTACCGCCCAAGCATTTCCGGATAATATTTGGCTCAATGGCGTCAGTTTACCCCTTCATTATCATTTTGAACCTAATCATCATGATGATGGGGTGACGGTAGACATTCCCCTGGCTTTATTAAATCAACTGCCACCGCAACCGTTTGAATGGCTAGTACCAGGGTTACTCGAAGAAAAAATCATTGCTTTATTGCGAAGTTTGCCCAAATCTTTACGCAAATCCTTCGTTCCAGTACCGGATGTCGCCCGCGATGCCTTAGCAACCCTTACTCAACCACGTGTGACTTTTCGAGCCGAAGGTCATTTTTTAGAATTACCGAAACAATCCCTTTACGAAGCGTTAGCGACTTATTGTCAACGCCGCTTAGGTCAGCCTTTACCTCATAATCAAGTGTGGGGATTAGAGACTTTACCGCCCCATTTGTTAATGAATTTTCGTCTGCTTGACAATCCTAACCCAACTGCCGCTACGCCCCAAATTTTAGCCACTGAGCGAGATTTGGTCGCTTTACAACAACACTGGGGCAATCATGCGAGTACCGTCTGTCAACGTGAAGTAGCGCAAGAAAGTGGTTTAGAACAAGATCATATCGATAGCTGGGATTTTGGCGATTTACCGCCACAAGTTAATTTAACAATTAATGGGATTACGGTAAAAGGTTTTCCAACTTTAATTGATCAAGAAACTCATGTAGCCTTGCGCGTATTAGACAATCCTCAGCTTGCTCAACAGCACTTTCGGAGTGGGTTACGGCGGTTATTTTTATTAGCACTACCCACGAAAAAATTGCTTAAACAAATGCCAATTGATCATAAACTCTGTTTACAATACCTGAAAGTTGGGAATTGTGAACAACTCAAAGCCGATATGCTGGCTGCCATTGTGGATTCACTATTTTTAACTGACCCCTTACCCACGAAACAAGCCGAATTTGAACAACGCTTAACCAGTGGTAAACAACGCCTCCTAACAATTGCTCATGAATATGCCATTCAATTAGCGAAGGTTTTAGTAGAATACCAAGCGCTCACTGAAAAATTATCCTCTTTGGCTAGCCGCACGACGACTTTACCGGAAATTAAACAACACCTAAAACATTTAATCTACGATGGTTTTGTCAAAGCTATCTCGATTGAACAACTGAAGCACCTGCCGCGTTACCTCAAAGCCATTCAAATCCGCTTAGAACGACTCGATCAAGATCCACATAAAGATGCGAAAAAGTCGGCACAACTGGCACCACTTTGGGATGATTATTGGGATTACCTCGCTAAACAATCAACCCCGCAGCCAGAATTAAGCGTATTTCGTTGGATGTTAGAAGAATTGCGCGTATCTTTATTTGCCCCAGAATTAAAAACGGCTTATCCGGTTTCGGTACAGCGGCTGGAAAAAATTTGGCAAACGCTGCAGCAATCGATTTGACGTAAAACGGAGTGAAACTTATCAAAAAATTTTTAACTGATTCACCATGCAAGATGGATTTCGCGTAACGTGACTTATTTTGTACCGGTTACAAGCCAGTGTAGGGCGGATAATCGTAGCGTCATCCGCACTTTTATTAAAGCTTTGAATACTTTTGAATATTTAGGTAAAATAATATTAAAGCTCAAGTACTTTTGGAAAGGTTGTCCTCAGCAAGCGTAGCCCGATTAATGTAGCCCAACTGGAACGAAACCACCTCAGAGAGAAATTGATTATGAAACATCAGTTAAGGTAGGGTGCGTTCCACGCACTGTTTATAAAATTAAATGAAATCAAGATGGTGCCTGGGACGCATTCTACTCAATTCTGTAGATTCAAGGTGATTGAACAACTCAACATTCTCAAAATAGTGACAGAACGACTGGAACAGGTTGGGATTGCTTACATGGTCAGCGGTTCCATCGCAATCAATTATTATGCACAACCCCGCTTGACTCGTGATATTGATATCGTAGTAGAATTGTTACTTCACCAAGTTGATTCAATCATCAAGTTATTTTCAGCCGATTTCTATCTGGATGAGGAAATAATTTATTCAGCTATTCTGCCACCCGGTCTGTTTAATCTCATTCACTTGGAATCGTTAGTGAAAGTTGACTTGATTGTGCGTAAGACCGCAACCTATCGGCAAGTTGAATTTGCACGGCGACAGTTAGCTAAAATAGAGGATATGATGGTCTGGATAGTGAGTCCGGAAGATTTGTTATTATCTAAGTTAGTGTGGGCTAAAGACAGTCATTCGGAAATGTAATTGAATGATGTGCGCGGTTTAATTAATTCGGTTAACACGTTGGATTGGCATTATATTAGGGAATGGGCTACCCAGTTAGATGTCACCGCACTGCTTGCAGAGGTACAGAAATGAATGATACCCCCAAAGCCATTCAAGCGTTATTTCATCAATTACTGATGCAACGTTCCGGAGAAGAACGTTTGATCATGGGCTGTGAAATGTTTAGCACCTCACGGGCACTCATTCGGTCAAGTTTAGAAGGGAAAGGATTGAGTGAGAGTGAGATGGCGGTGCAAATTTTTTTACGGACTTATCGAAACGATTTTCCACCAGAAGTTTTGGAGAAAATTATGGAGCGGGTGCGGGCGTATTGGAAAAATCGCCAAGCAAATGTAGCCTGGATGAAGCGCAGCGCAACCCAGAAAAAAGTAATTTGAACAAGATTAAACGGATTATCAGGATGGTCACGTAGCGTAGGCATTGCCTACTCTACTCATCCGCTGCTAGCTAAGTGACCGAACATAAAAAACTCTTGACACTAATAAGAAATTAGGTTAGTAAGCGGGTTACTTTAAAGTAGTAAGGTCTTCTTAATTATTTCTTTAAAGAGGGAAGCTATTATTCCAGTTCTTTTACCGAAGAAATTCGGAGGTAGATACAATGAAAAAATCCCTTTTATTCGCCTTAACTTCAGGTAGCCTGCTTATCTTGACCACTTCTGTATTCTTTCTCCCTGCTACATTTGCAGATACGCCTACGGTTGCCAGTCCAGAAGAACAGATAAGGATGGCAGCCTATTTAAAAGACTTCTATAAAGACATCAAAATTATTCACCAATTTACCGAATATGGAAAACTAGTAAGTTGTGTTGATATTTATACTTAACCTTCTTTAAATCATCCCTATCTTCGCAACCACGATATTCAGAGACAGCCATCGCCAGATTTAATGAAAATACTTGATCAACAGGCTGCTGTGAAAGGATATCCCATAGATTCTCCCTTCGTTTCTAAATGTCCAGAGGAAAGTATTCCGATACACCTTTATACATTAGAAGAGGTCGCTCGTTTTAAAACATTAAAGGAATTTCAATCCAAACCATTTGCTACTGAAGACTTTCTGTACGAAGAAAAGGTGCTACTGCCCTTCATCAATACGCTGTAATACGTCAAGATGTTAATGTCATTGCTTCCCAAAGTACACTGAATATTTGGTCACCAGTTGTAGAGAGGAACGATGAATTTTCTCTCTCTCAAATATGGTTGGAACGGGGTAGTGGAAGTAACTTAGAAACAGTTGAAGCTGGGTGGCAGGTCTTCCCAAACAGAAATGGAGATGCTCAACCTCATTTCTTTATTTATTATACCCCAGATAACTACTCGACGGGTTGTTATGATTTAACGTGTCCTGCGTTTATTCAAACCAATCCTGGTATAACTATTGGGATGACATTGGCGAGTAGTATAAGTGGTGGTCTCCAGCAAGAAGGAACGATAGCATACTGGCGAGATCCAGCTACTGGGCACTGGTGGTTAGCCGTACAAGGGAATATTACAGTGGGTTATTATCCAACGACGCTTTTTGATTCTAATGGGATAAAGAATCTTGCAAATAGAATAACCTACGGAGGTGAAATTGTGGATAGAGAAACCGGTGGTAAACATACGGGAACAGATATGGGAAGTGGTAATTTTCCAGAAGCTGGCTATGCATTGGCAGCATATCAACGTTCTATCCAGTACATGGACACTGCCGGAACTATTATTGATGTTAACCCTGGGACAATTATTGTCACTGATGCGCAATGTTATAATATTGTGCATAATTTTAATCCAGCCTGGAGAAGACATTTTTATTTTGGTGGAAGAGGTTATAACAATCCTGCTTGCGAGTAAATATAATAAATAATCTATTCAATTAGATAAGTTATATTTGTTCCACAGGGTTTAACATTAAGAAAAAAGCTTATTGTAATAACTTACTAAGGGGATATCTACATCATCTCCTTAATCTATCCCTCAACCTATCTTAAGATAAAGTTTTCTATACTGACCTGATTATTTCAACAACCCAGTAAGAGGAGCAACGAACCATGTATAAGTATGACATAAAACGATTAGTTATCAGTGGATTGGTACTCTATTTCACTTTAAATAACATTCAAGCGGCTACGATTTCCTATTCCGGGGTAGATGCGCAAGGCAACCCTTTCACCTCTCGAATAACCGTAATAGAACAAATAGAAAACCTATTCTTTTTACAAATTGAGGGGGGTATGCCGGATATTGATCCTCAAACGAAGAAGCCTTATTTAAGAACACTGCGATTTAATGAACCGGTTAATAATCCGGTCTATGCTATTTTTTCCGATCCGTTTCTTTATGTTTTTGCTCCAGCACAAGTCGGTTACCATAAGTTGGTGGTTGATGTTAACCAAATTTATGTATTTCTCCGACAAAATCAATCTCAATTTCAACTGGATCATCTCTTTCGGGGAGGACTTTTTTGTGATGCACAACCTTGCACTAATGCAGAAGAAGCTGGTTTATTTTGTGGCGAAGCAGTTTGCCAATTAAAATCAGAAACCATATCTTTTAATACACCGGTTATCTACACTTATGAATAGCGAGCACAAGTAGGATCAATGCCATTAAGCAAGCGTAGCCCGATTAATGTAGCCCAACTGGAACGAAACCACCTCAGAGAGAAATTGATTATGAAACATCCGCGCAAAATTGTCTTCCAGGGAGAAGAAGCCGTTGCGGTTATCCTGGATATTGATGAATACCAAGAAATGCTAGAACGTTTAGAAGACTTGGAAGATCTGCAAATGCTCAATGAGTTACGCCAAAAACCACTGACATTTAAAAAATTGGATGATTTCTTAGCAGAATACCAGCCCAATGTATGAAATTCTTCTAGAACGGCAAGCAGAAAAAGATTTAAAACGCCTACCACCGGTTATCTTCGCTCGAATTATTTCTCACTTGAAAGGATTGGCTGAAAATCCGAAACCAGTCGGTTGCCGCAAGATTGTCGGTGCAGAATATGACTGGCGAATTCGAGTAGGAGATTACCGGATTATTTACGAACTTGATGATAAACTGCACACAGTCAAAGTTTGGCGTATCAAACATCGACGTGAGGCTTATCGTTAGCGAATTCGGTTTTCTCAACGGTTGATGCCAAGAAGTAAAGTAGGCAATGCCTACCCTACTTTATCAGCGAAACCGGCTCAAAAAACAGCATGGGTACTACAACTAATTGAAGAATTAGATGTTATCCCATCACAGTACTTTAAGAAGCTTGTGAATACTGATGATATTTGGGAAATCAGAATCCAGTTAGGCGGTAATATTTTCCGAATTCTCGGGTTTCTCGACGGTGAATACTTGGTAATCTTGAATCACGCGTTCCAAAAGAAAACTCAGAAAACGCCTCTGAACGAAATCAAGATAGCTGAGAATCGAAAACGAGATTACTTCAGTAGGAAGCAAGTAACATGAGCGATCTACAAAAATACATTAGCAAAAGAAAAAATGCTGATAATGAATTTGAAGATGGTTTTGAAGAAGGTTATCAAGCCTTTAAAATCGGAGCCTTACTCAAACAAGCTAGAGAAGCATCGGGTTTAACGCAAGAGAAAATAGCCGAGAAACTTCATACCAAAAAATCTGCAATTTCCAGAATTGAGAATCATGCGGAAGATATAAAACTGTCAACATTAGAAAAGTTTGTATCAGTACTTGGCCGAAAGCTCGAAGTATCGATAAGGTAAAGCAAAAAATGGAACGCACCCTAATGTGCTAATTTAAGTTGGCATAACCGTTGATGAAAAGTAGAGGTGACCGCCTGTGAAATCCTTTCGCACCAAGTCTTCTCTGCTGAGCACCTCCTGCCCCTATTTTTCGTGGATAAACCAGTGGGGCTGTTTTCCGTCGAGGCTATATGCAGCGAGAGCAAGAGTAGGATGGGTAGAACGCCTCAGCGCGAAACCCATCTCCTTCAAAGTCATTCAAGCGTTATTTCATCAATTGCTGATGCCGGAGAAGAACGTTTGCTCATGGGCTGTGAAATATTTAGCACCTCACGGGCACTCATTCGGTCAAGTTTGGCAGGAAAAGGATTGAGTGAGAGTGAGATGGCGGTGCAAATTTTTTTACGGACTTATCGAAACGATTTTCCACCAGAGAAAAACCGCTCAAGCTAGGCGAGACGGAATGAATCCGGGTCATCTGTTAATCCCTTAATCTTGTTCAAAAGTGAAGGTTGAACTCATCCTCGGCATCAGGTCAATTCTTAAGTTGATGGTAGTGATCCGACATACTACGTACTAAAATTCAAAGTTTTATTCGTTCATCGCTGGCAAAACCGAGTAGTGGCTTATCCCAGTTACGTGTAAGTGCCATCACTTTGAAAAGCTCTCCCATTTCACTAGGTAAAATCAGTGTCTTAACAGCTTGAGTTTGTTGGAGATAATAGGGCATATTATTTTGGTCTAAGGTTGATAATAATTCAATTAAACCACAAGCCAGTAGAAAATTGGCTTGATTAGTGTAACCCGCAACGGATAAACCCGCTGCCATAGCGGCTTCAGCTACGGCGGTAAAATTGACGTGTGCCGTTATATCTTGCAAACCGACTAAAATAAGTGGATCATCATGTGCATAATGTTGATAGTGACACATTAAGGTGCCGTGGCTACGTTGCGGGTGATAATATTCCCGGCTGGGAAAACCATAATCAATCAATAAAACTAACCCCGCTAATAAGCTATCGGCTACTGATTGCAGCCAAGCGGGTAGCGCCAAATTGATTTCGGAGATATAACCGACAGGCAATTGATGGCGAAGTGATTCAACTGCAATTCGTAAAGATTGATTGGTGGTGGGAGATTCTTGCCAAACGAACCGATCTTCTTGATAACTAACCTGAAATTCTGACACTGTCTCTGCGTCTAAACGAAAGCGATGAATAGGCATAGCGTCTAATACTTCATTGGCTAAGATCGCACCGGATATGGGTTGAGAAGGTAAGCGATCTAACCAGTGAATTCGATTGAACAATTTGGGGATCTGCGTTTGTAAAGTGGTTTGCTGCCGCTGGCGTAACTCGGCACTGACTTCTAAAATAAGATATTGATGCGGTAGACAATTTAAGCGTTCTAATTCTTTCAATATTTCGGCTGCCATGATACCAGAACCGGCACCAAATTCTAAAATCACACTCTGCTCAAAAGCCGTTAAGAAAGGTTGACACTGTTTGGCAATACCCTGTGAAAATAGCGGTGAAATTTCCGGGGCCGTGATAAAATCTCCCTTAGCCCCAAATTTACGTAACCCAGCACTATAATAGCCTAAACCTGGGGTATACAATGCTTGGGTCATAAACTCAGTAAAGGGTAAAGCACCACCAGACTGTTTAATCGCTAGTATCAGTTGATTAACTAAACGTTGACTATGAACAAGCGCTTCTTGACTAGGTGGAGGTAAAGGTGAATAAGACATAGTAAAATAAATTTAAAGAATAGATTATAATCGATTTTATAAAACATAAGGAATCAAGATGATGCAAAACAACGACTTAACTCGTAAAGTTGCTTTTATTACGGGTGGAGTCAAACGTTTGGGTGCTGCGATTGCACGCCACTTACATGCTAGCGGTATGAATCTCGTGTTGCACTACCGTCATTCGGAAACGGCTGCCCATGCTTTACAAGCTGAATTGCATAATCAACGTTCAGAATCAGTGCTGTTATTGCAAGCCGACTTACTCCATACCGCTAAGTTAACTCGTATGATGCAGCAAATTATAGATCATTATGGACGTTTAGATGTATTAGTAAACAATGCTTCGAGTTTTTATCCAACCCCTTTAGGAGAAGTGGAGGAACCCGAGTGGGAAGATTTGCTGGGAACTAACCTCAAAGCACCTTTTTTTCTCTCTCAAGCCGCTGCTCCGCATTTAAGCGCCACGCAAGGTTGTATTATCAATCTAGTGGATATCCATGCCGAGCGACCACTGAAATTGCACCCGGTTTATAGTATTGCTAAAGCGGGTTTGGTGATGTTAACTAAATCTCTCGCTCGTGAACTGGGGCCAAAGGTGCGAGTTAACGCGATTGCGCCGGGTGCTATTTTATGGCCAACCCATGAAATGGATGAAGTCACCAAACAACGTATTATTTCGAGTATTCCGCTGAAATGTCACGGTGAACCCACTGCGATTGCTAAAACGGTGTCGTTTCTAGTCTATGATGCCGAATATATCACCGGCCAAGTGATTACGGTTGATGGCGGACGAACTTTAAGTCAATAGATTATTTACTGGGAAAAATATCGTTAATTTAGGTGGTTACATCTACATTGATGCGCCATAACGGTTGGTCGGGGTGGTTAAACTGTTTTACCATATCAATATAACGTTGTCCGGTGAGAGGATGTCTCGCTGTCGGTGCAATTTCAGCTAACGGTAATAAGACAAAAGCGTATTGGCTAATTTCATCGCGGGGTACTTCTAGATTATCCGTTTTGAGAATTAAATCGTCATAAAGTAACAAATCTAAATCTAAAGTGCGTGCGCTAAAACGCTTGTCATATCGCTGACGTCCATTAACTTGCTCGATATGTCGTAAAATATCAACCACTTGATAAATTGTCATCGAAGTATCAAAGCCAGTAACGAGATTATAAAAGTTATCTCCTTCAAAACCAACTGCTTGACTTTCATAAACGGCTGATAAAATGAGTGGCCCAAATTGACGTTGGAGGTGGGTTAAACCCGTACGGATATGGTGTAATGGTTCAATATTACTGCCCATGCTAATATACACTCGTGCCATATTAAGATTGTTTGCCGCGTTCAATGATGACACCCACATCACGAGCACCACGTACGGCTCCCGGTTTGTTTAATTGTACCCGTATCCAAGGCACTGAAAATTCAGTCATCACAATTTCAGCAATGCTTTCTGCTAAAGTCTCAATCAGTTGAAAGTCACTATGGCTAACAAATTCAACCAGCCGTTTAGCAACGGCTTTATAATTAAGCGTATCTTCAATACGATCGGTGGTGGCGGCTTGGCGAATGTCCGTTGCCATTGCTAAATCGAGCACCACCGTTTGTTTAATTTGACGTTCCCAATCATAAACTCCAATAACGGTCTCTATTTTCAAAGCGTTTAAGTAAATAATGTCCATGATTGATTGGGTCAGTTGATTTTAGGGTTGGTCTTGCTGCGGCAAGATTGTGTTAATAAAGGTTTGCATTTGTTGATAATGTGAACCCGGCCAGTAAATCTGGTGACAAGATTGGCAACGATAAAATGAATGATAATAGCTTAAAGTTGCGGCGGGTACTTGATGGTTTATTTCGTTTTTATCGATGGGATAAATTAATCCATTACAAATCATACAACGTTGAAAAGGTTTAGCGGCGCGAAACAAATCAAACCGCCGGAAAATTTCGCGTAACTGTTGCTTAGGGTAGGTTTCCCGTAAAAAATAACCATGGGTAACCTGATTACGCTTTAACAAACCAATATCGCGAGTTAATAAAATCCGTTTCTCTTGGCGAGCAATTTGGGCTAATTGGGCATCTTCATAGTCATTATGATACTCGGTATCAAAGCCAAACAGGCGCAAATAAGCCGCTAATTTACCTAAATGCACATCGAGTATAAAGCGAGTTTCACGTAATGGTTGAGGACGAACCCGCAATAACGGGGTAATATCAAAAGCTTCAAAAACCGGATAAACGCTAATTCTATCTCTATTTTGTAATAAATAACTGAAATTAACGGATTGACCGTTGACTAAGATTAAATCGATTTCCGTATGGGGAATACCCAACGCTTCTATGACCTCTTTAATAGCCGGGTTGTTAGCAAAAGTGTGGGTGAACTCCCGCATTCGTTGCCAAGGAGGTAAAAAATCATTGAGTTCGGCATAGAACCGAAAATCAGCTTGATTCATCATGGTGTTTTAACCGGTAATGCTTCAGTGATTCTCACTTAGAATTCATAACCACAGCCAATTGGCCAATTATGCTATAATATAATAATATTATGAACAACAAATAAACACAAACTGAGTTTCTAAGTCGTATTTATATTATGTAGCGCTTTTTCCTAGTGAAAATAAAGATCCATTAGAAAAATATCGTTATTGATTTAACGAGTCAGCGAGTTTTTCTGCTTTCATGGGAAAGCTGGGGTGGAAATCGTTATCCTCAACCCAAATAAATACTAAAATAATTATTTTATTATAACAAGCTGAGCCATCGCTAGATACGTTGAATTCAAGGGGTAGTGCTACAATAGCCTGAGTGACACTGCCTTTTTTAGGGTACATCACTCTAAAAATTAATCGCTCATCGCCTCTACAGAATTACCCGATTTCTAGCAAAAATAGCATTATTTTACCAAAATGCTCTTAATTAAAATAATTTGATTGATTAAAATTCACCTGATACAACTTATTTTTGCTTTACTCTCTTTTTGATCAATGATATTCAAACAAAAAATACAACTTTTTCTTAAGGTTGACTCAAAACCGACGTATGCCTGTAATATGACAGGATTTCTCAAATTCAATGGTAAAACGTATATTCTCTTTTTTTTATGCTGGCTGAATATCACTCACGGCAAGTACCTTGCAAGTCATGGTTCACTTATCTGATTTCTTTGATAGGTAACTGATAACGGATCAAGGTGGATTGGATCGTTATTTTTTTAAAATTAAGAGGAAAAGAAGATGAAAGTAACCGCAATAGGCGTTCATTCTGCATTTGGCACGGGCGCCTATGAAGAGGTCATTACCGCCAAACAAGCTTATGAATTGGCTTTAAAAATCTCTAAATCGTCGGAATTACAACCGGCTTCAGAAGAAGTTGTTGCTGCGGAGATTAACAAACTAACTCAACGTCTTTACTTACCCAAATGGCAATCGAATTTTTTAATTGAATTTGATATGCCCAGTAAACGAGGGAAAAGACCTTACCGCTTACTTCTGGATGCCGGTGGTGATGTTAGGCATGCGTTAAAAGGCATCGGCTTGACTTCATCTGATATGGATGGGGTTTATATTTCTCATCCGCATAATGATCATATCGGGGGCATAGAATACTTAGCGCTAACCACGTTTTTTAATCCTTTTTATACTTCCCCTAAGCAGGAATGGCTTAAAAATCAGTTTATTGCTGATAAACTGTTTCTTGAATATGAATGGTGGCCAATCCCACCTGGGAATACCAAACCCGATCTTTTTGTCCATAGAAAAGTCCTTAATCCCTTGAAAAGAGCGGTTGGACCCGGTTTAGATACGCTACAAGGGGTACCGAATGTGAGCCTAGAAACTTATTTCGATATCCATGTATTAGGTAAACAGGAAAATGGACAAACCAAATCCCATATCTTTCAAGATGGGGACGGGCAATGGACCTTAACGCCCATTTTTGCCATGCATGTTATCTCGAGTTCAGAAGAAATGCCCAGTTATGGAATTAGTCTCCAACATTCAAGTGGTTATAATGTTTTAATGCCAACCGATATTCAATCTATCATGCCACCGCAACTCGAATCACATTATCGACGCGCTAATCGAATTTATATGGATTGTGAAACTTCGCATTTTCCTTCGGGGGTACACCCTCATATAACGGATTTAATTAAAAATATGGATAAGGAAACTCAAAGAAAGTGTTTTCTTTATCATTATGATAGTTATCCAGAAGTACCGGATGATATGTTTTATGGAATATTAAAAACCGGGGATTCACATACTTATCCCGAATAAGGCTTAGGGTAAGGAATTTATCCTACGATGAATAAGCAGTTACCTCAAGAAAACTCCTTGTTTCGCCTGCCTATTTATGTGATTACTGGTTTCCTTGGTAGTGGTAAAACGACTTTACTCAATCAGTTATTACGTCAACCTGGTATGCAGCAAACGATGGTGATTGTAAATGAGTTGGGAGAAATCGGTATTGATCACTTACTCATAGAGACCAACACAGAAGATATTATTCTATTAGAAGGCGGTTGTTTATGTTGTTATGTACGTACCGATTTAATTCAAACCTTAGAAAAATTATTTTCTCAACGTGAAGGTAAAGAACTTCCTGAATTTGTAAGAATATTGGTAGAGACTACCGGTTTAGCTGACCCAGCTCCGGTTTTACGAACTTTAATCCATGATCGTTTTATTGCCACCCATTATCGCCTAGAAGCGGTATTAACGACAGTAGATGCGGTGTATGGTAACCAACAATTAAATGATTATGATGAAGCAGTCAAACAAGCGGCGCTCGCTAATCATCTCATTCTAACCAAAATTGACCAAGTTGATGCTACAACGCAAGCCATTTTGCAACAACGGTTACGTCGCCTCAATCCAACCGCGGTTATCCATGAAGTTAATCTCCATCAAGATCAATTTGATGTAAATATTCTCTTGAATACCAACTGTTATAATAATCAAACTCAACAATTGGATGTGAAAAAGTGGTTACAAGCTGATGTTTACCTTGGACATCAAGAAGTTATTTCTGCTATTTCTCCAACCCAAGTGTCACCATTCACTACCCACCAACCTTATTCCCATCAACATGATATTTATATAAAAACCTTTTGTATTGAACACCATGAACCTTTACACTGGTTAACTCTGGAACGTTGGATACAACAACTGACTCGCTTGCGTGGTAAAGATTTATTGAGAACAAAAGGTATCGTTTATACGATTGAAAGTGATTTACCCATTATTATTCAAGGTGTTCAACATATCTTTCATCCACCGGTGACGCTCAAAGCTTGGCCAACCCAACAGCGGTGTTCACAGATTGTGTTTATCACCCGCAATATTGAAAAAAATATCATTGAGCAATTACTCCACGAGTTAATAAAAAGTAAAACCGTGATTGAAGCCTGTTCTGCCGCTTTGATATTACTCAGTCCTCCTACCGACCTTCACCGTTAAACGGCTACTGCTTGATGACACGCCCTAGCTGATCTGCAATTTCTGAACGCTGTTCTATAATTGAACGCTGCCAACTTCTACCGTCAAACTCTTTCCATCTCTCACTCAATTGTTGCAATTGAAATTGCCACTTCAATAGATGGGCTATCAGGATCTTTAAGCGGCTTACCAATTCATTTCTATCACGTCCTGCCATCCCTTCTAGCTCCTCAATGAGGTGTTCAACATCAATCTCGTTTAATCGACCATCGCGCAGCAGGGTAATGTGGTGTTCAATCCACTGGTGAAAGTCTTGTTCATATTCGAGTTTCCAGTTCATTTATTGTTCCAAAATAAGCGGTGATTACGATTTAATGGTGTCGGACACACGCAATATTGCCATTAAGTTAAGGATCCCCCCCCTTTTTCAAAGGGGGAAGTAACAAGTCTTAGATTAATAGCAGTGGACGCGCGCAACCATGTCCAACTTTGGTTTTTAAGTTGCCGATATGGGTACCGGATTACCAAAAATGGCATTACGGATTAATTTGCGCATCAGATCAATCGGGATCAGGATAACCGCAAACATCACCATATATAACCATTCCATCGGTTCTAAAGGTACTGTCCGCAGAATTTCGCCACCAATGTAAATAAACAGGGTTTGGATGCAGAAAATTAAGACGATAATCCCTAAAAAGAGTTTGTTATCGAGGATGTGTTCAAATAAATTCAAACCTTGGGTACGAGCGTTGAAAGTATTAAAAACGTGCATGAACACGAAAAAGCCAAAAAAAGCGGTTAAGAATACAGCTTCTGCTTCTTTGCTGCCAAGCGGATGACCTCGAGCAAATAATTCCCGAATAGGTGTGTAATTTAAGAAAATTAAACTAGCCATTGCTGCCGCTGTACCGTTGACCAAAATGGCTGCCCACATGTCTTTACTGATTAACCGCTCATCTTTGGGAATGGGCTTTTCTAACATATAGCGAGCCAGTGCCGATTCGCCAGCAAAAGCTAACCCCGCTAAGGTGTCCATAATGATGTTCAGCCAAAGTAATTGAGTCACGGTTAAGGGTAAGTCAAAGCCAAAAAAGCTGCCTAAAAACGAAACCAAAACAGCCGACATGCTGACTGTTAATTGGAAAATCAAGAATTTACGGATAGATTTAAATAAAGTTCTTCCGTAAAGGACGGCTTTGGTGATAGAAGAAAAGTTATCATCTAAAATCACAATGTCGCTAGATTCTTTGGTCATTTCGGTACCACTGCCCATCGCAAAGCCAACATCAGCATTTTTGACCGCCGGCGCATCGTTGACACCATCACCGGTCATGCCAACCACCCAGTTTAATTCTTTCGCGAGTCTCACTAAGCGACTTTTATCCGTGGGAAAGGCTCTTGATACGACATAAAGATGAGGTAGGATTTGTTTCACTTCAGCGTCTGATAATGCCGCTAATTCAGCGGAAGTGAGGATCTTGGCGTCTGGGTCATCTTCGAGTAAACCAACATCAGTGGCGATTGCTTGGGCGGTTTCTTTGGCGTCACCAGTAATCATCACCACATGAATGCCCGCTTGTTTGGCGACTTTAACGGATTGATAGGAAGTGGGGCGTAAGGCGTCACGCATCCCAAAAATGCCCAGTAAGGTCAATTCTGATGGTAATTCATTGGCGTCACTCAGAGGATTTTCAGTGATGGCAACCGCTAATAATCGCATAGCTCGTTTTGATAATCTCATCATTTCCTTCAATAAAGCCGCTTTATCATTCAGGGTTTGTTTATAACCATTGACATCAAGATAATGCGTGCAATTTTCTAATACGACTTCCGAAGCGCCTTTAATTAAGGTTAAGTTGTTTTTTCCCTTGACTTGGGTAGCAGAGAATTTACGGCTGCTATTAAAAGGAATCACTTCAACAATGTCTACCTCATCTGCTTGTGCTAATAGTGGTGCAACGAAACGTAACATCGCTTGATCAGTTCGATCCGCACCAACCATTCTGAGATTGGCTGGATCGCTGGTATCAATAACCGCACTGGTGTTATGGCGTAAGGCAAAGGCAACCCGGTTGCGAAGTGTTGCTGGGATGTTGTCTAACTGTTGATAAGATTGGGCATTTCCAGTTAAAAAGGTTTCTACGCTCAGTTGTCCTTGGGTTAAGGTACCGGTTTTATCAGTGAATAGAATGGTTAAACTCCCGGCGGTTTCTATGCCTAATAGTTTGCGGACTAAGACCTTAACGCTTAAGAGTTTGCGCATATTTAAAGCTAACACCATAGCAATCATCATGGGTAAGCCTTCTGGTACGGCGACAACGATAACGACTAGGGCTAAAATCATGGCAGTAATCATGTCCTTAATGATCACCCCCGTGTCTTGGGCAAAGTAGGCTGATATTGAATCAATGCCGGGATCAGGATTAATGACAATATTATTCAGCATAAAGGCAATCGCAATGAAAGTCGCACCAATATAGCCAAAGGTGGCAATGTGTTTACCCAGTACGGATAATTTTTCTTGTAGCGGCGATAATCTGGCTTCCGCAGTGAGAATTTCTTTCATCGTTTCACCATAACGGGTTTTATCACCGACCGCAGTGGCTTTCATGACGCCTTCACCATCTTCAATTAAGCCGGCTCGAAAGAGCAGATTATGTTCTTCTAAAGCGGATTCTGAGGTTGTCGATTGTTTTTTTACCGGTTCCGATTCACCGGTTAAAGAAGCTTCATTGACTTCCAAATGACCTTCCACTAGAAAACCGTCAGTTGGAATGGTATCGCCAGGTTGTAACAAAATAAAGTCACCCACCACCAGGTTGTTGATACTCACTTCCACTAATTTGCTGTTTCTAAAGACTTTAACTTGAATTAAAGACGCTTCTTCCAACAACTTTTGGAAAGCGCTTTCGTTACTATGTTCAGACCAGGTAGCGACGAGCGTAGCGAGAAAAACCGCGATTGCAATCCCGACACTTTCGTACCATTTGGTATAGCCTAAAAAGGTTAAGGTTAGGGTGATTATCAAAGCGACTAGTAAGACAATGATGAGTGGATCTTTAAAATTAGACCAGAGTTTGTCCCAAAAAGTTTCTCGCTCTTGTGTCGTGATGATATTGGCACCGTATTGGGCACGCGCCAAGTCAACTTCATTATCGGTTAGACCAGGAAAAAATAGTTTCATGTGAACCTTTGTTATTAAAAATTTAAATAACCAATCTTTGAACAATATTGATTAATTGTTCAAGTGTTTTAAGTCCATGTAACGTGCCAACTTGGCTATAGTTGATCAATTTTGCATGGCCAGTAGCGCTATTATCAATGGTAGCAATGCAACACACATTGCCACTATCACCGGTATCTAATGCGACTGAAATACGGTTATTGTTATCATCCGCTAAGGTGAGGGTGATGTCACTGTCTTTGAAGCGAGCCGCTTGACCGACTTTTACCATGCCATAATCCCAACAAAATAGCCACACGTAGTTCATTTCGTCTAAGTTGTGGATACGCATGACCTCTGCATTATTGCCCGCCTTATCACCAACCCCTTTATCTTCACTGATGGTGATGTAAGGAAATTTATCGCGATTACCGTGATCGCCAAAGTAGACTAATCCTTGTTGACCTGCTTTGGTTTCATAAGCTGCCGCTAAATCAAAGTCGGCTGCGGTGGTCCAAGTCATGGTGACGGTAAAGGGTCGACTGATATCAATTAAGGTATCTTCGCCTTTTTGCTTTAGTTCCATAATGTTATTTTCTCTCTAAGGTAAAAAAAACGAGCGAGGAGGCGTTATAACGAGACCGTTTGCGCTGAGATCAATTTATTCAACCCGCTGATAAGAAAGAATAAAGGTTAACATAAATAGTAAAGTAGCGGCAACTACAATGGACGGACTGGTTGGCGTGTCCCAACGCCAGGACATATAAAGTCCGATAACCACCGCTAAACAGCCGATGATACTGGCTAGGCTAGCCATTTGTTCTGGGGTGTGAGCAAAACTACGCGCTGCCGCTGGCGGAATAATCAGTAACGCGGTTATTAATAAAATACCCACTATTTTCATCGTCATCGCCACGACCAAGGCAACCATGAGCATGAACCAGAGCCGTATCCAGGTTACCGGGACATCTTCGACCTGCGCTAATTCTTCATTTAAGGTAATGGATAGCAACGGGGACCAAATGAATATCAAGCAAAGTAAGATAAAAATCCCGCCACCATAAATCCAGTATAAATCAGTCCAATTGACCGCCAGTAAATCGCCAAATAAATAAGCTTGTAAGTCGATGCGTAAACCTTCTCCCTGGAGAAAAGCTAAGGCGACCAATCCCAAAGATAAGGCGCTGTGAGCCAATATGCCCAATAAGGTATCGGTTCCGAGGCGTTTTTGTTGTTGCAAAATCACCAGCAAAATAGCGATGAGTATACAGACCACTAAGGTACTAAAACTAAGCAGGGTAGCCAGTGGTAATTGGCTAGAAAAATGCCATTTTAAATCCAGCGCAAACCCGATAACGATGCCTAATAAAGCCGAATGAGCTAAAGTGTCACCAAAATAAGCCATGCGTCGCCAGACAACAAAGCAACCTAATGGCCCGGCTATCAAGGCAATCCCTAAACCACCCAGTAAGGCGCGCCATAGAAAAGCATCTATAACAATCATTTTGTAATAATGGAGTAAAGTTAATTAGTTAACTGATTATGGTGATTATGATGATGGGTATAAATGGCTAAATCTTCTGCAGCTCGGGTACCAAATAATTTTAGATAGCTTGGATGTTGGGTCACCATAGCGGGATGTCCAGAACAACAAACCTGTTGATTCAAACAAATGACGTAATCAGTTGCCGCCATCACTAAATGTAAATCATGCGATACCATTAAAATGCCACAGCCACGTCGGTGGCGAATTTGGGCAATCAGTTCATATAATTCATATTGTCCGTTGACATCAACCCCTTGGATGGGTTCATCCAAAACTAATAAATCGGGTTGACGTAATAGCGCGCGGGCTAAGAGTACCCGTTGCATTTCACCCCCAGACAAATTAAAGAGTGAACGTTTCAAGATAGGCGCAATATTGACTTCCTGAATCACTTTTTGAATGGTTGAGTGATTATGAACGCCGCTGAGTTGCAGAAATCGAATCACGGTTAAGGGTAAAATGGGATCAACTTTTAATCGTTGTGGCATATAACCGACGCGAATACCGGGTTGCCGACAGATATCACCCGTTTGCGGTTTTAATAAGCCTAGAACAACTCGTACTAAGGTCGATTTACCAGCACCATTGGGCCCAATTAAGGTAATGATTTTACCTCGTGGTACCAACAAGGATACATTTTGTAAAGCAATATGTTGCTGGAATTTTACAGTGATATCATTTATTTGTACTAAAATATCATTAAACTGCATGAGTTTTGGCGTGGTCTCGTGGTGCTGAGATGGTAATCGGTTGCTGTTGCTACCTGAAAAATTATCTAATTATTTTTTAGATTTAACCATTCATAATATAATCCATTTTAATTACTTTAAGGAGAATATTTTGATGTTAAATCGATTCTGGTTAGGGATATTTTTACTCTGGATAACATTCATTGCTCAAGCCAGTCAAGTACCTCAGGTGGTCGTTTCAATTAAACCCATTCATTCTTTGGTGATGAGTGTGATGGATGGGATAGCTGTACCCTACTTGTTGCTCTCCGGTGGAGAATCTCCTCACACCTACAGTTTACGACCTTCACAAGTGAGACAATTACATCAAGCTAATTTGCTGATTTGGATTGGTCCAAACATTGAAACTTTTTTAGGAAAAACCGTAGCGACTCTTAGTAATCAAACCCAGCAATTACGCTTATTTGAAGTACCTGGTTTAACTTTATTAAAAATACGTGAAGGGGGTACTTGGGAAGCAACACACTCTCATGGAAAAGAGGAAGCCACGCCCGCTCATGAACCAGCAGTCCACTCCGAAAAATTTGAGCAAGCATATCAATGGGATCAACATCTTTGGTTGGATCCACATAATGCCAAAGTCATGGTAAGCGCGATCGCTCAAGCACTGAGTCAAGTCGATCCCGACCGGGCTTCCCATTATAATCACAATGCCAATTTACTTATTCAGCGGCTCAATGAACTGGACCAAGATTTACAAAAACAATTATCAGCCAGCCAAAATTTACCTTTTTTGGTATTTCATGATGCTTATCACTATTTTGAAAATCGTTATCATTTGACAGCAGTCGGTTCTATCACGCTGTCACCGGAGATATTGCCCAGTGCTAAACGATTACAGGCGTTACGGACTCGTATTAACCAACTACAAGTTCGTTGTGTTTTCAGTGAACCCCAATTTGAATCAGCATTGGTTAAAACCTTGATTGAAGGAACCTCGGTACGACCAGGTACCTTAGATCCTTTAGGGGCAAAATTAGCGGCGGGAAAAGAAGCTTATTTCGAGTTGTTGCATCAATTAGCTCAATCACTTAATGAATGTTTGCTGCCTCAATAACGATTCTCCCAAAGGAGGAGCATTTGAGCTTAACATGACACCTTAAGGAAATTAATGACTCAGTGTCAGTTCCCCCCTTTGAAAAATGGGGGTTAGGGGGGATTTTAAACGGTTGACTTCCCAGAAAATCCCCCCTTGTCCCCCTTTGCTAAAGGGGGGGAGTGGTAGCTTAACTTAATAGCAATGGGGTTAGAGGGGAGATTTAGAGGGATCTCCAATACCCCAGTTGAAAGCAGTGGGGCGTAACTTGAGTTAATGAGATGTTTTGGGTACCGAATCTGTTTATTTACTACTGTCTTTTTTAGGTTGATTAACTGGGGTTGTTGATTCTGTTACACTATCGTCAACGACATATAATTTTTCAATTATAACCGGTGATTGTGGAACATCAGTCGGAAAAGGACCACCACTCCCGGTCGGTACTTTCTTGATTTTATCAACGATTTCCATTCCTTCAATCACTTTGCCGAACACCGTATATCCCCATCCTCGCGGAGTCGAACTGGTATAATCTAGGAAATGATTATCTTTGACATTAATGAAAAATTGTGCCGTCGCCGAATGGGGATCATTGGTACGTGCCATTGCAATGGTGCCACGAACGTTCTTTAACCCATTATCGGCTTCATTATTGATGGGTTCGTGAGTCTCTTTTTGTTGATACTTTTGAGTGAAACCACCGCCTTGGATCATAAAATCATCAATAACGCGATGAAAAATGGTACCGTCATAAAAACCTTCTCTAGTATAACGAAGGAAATTAGCCACCGTCTTGGGTGCCTTGGTTTGGTTCAGTTCTATAATAATAGTGCCAAAGTTAGTCTTCATACTCACTAAAGGTGATTTAACCTCAGCACTATAGGTACTCGTAGTCAACATATATAATAAGACTCCAATAAGCCATTTCATTAATAATCTTCTCCCCAAATAGTGAATCGTTAAGATCAATAAACACGTTATTACCTTATTTAACTCAGTTGAAACTAAATGTTGAGATTAACCGTTAAACCAAGTGATTATACAATATTATTTCCAACTGAGAATAATTGTTGCCACCACCGTTTACGATTGTTGGGTGTCGGTGCATTATTTGCAATCGATTCTGGAGGAATACGGGTTAATAACCAGCGTGGCGGAATAGTCGTACCACTGGAACCACAAACCGCCCCCAAGTTATGGGGATCGTAGATTTTAATCATCGCGGGGGTTTCTTTATCATCGGCGTAAACAATCCCACAATAATCATAATCATGTTCTTGCCGAAGTAATTGATCAATTTCTTGAATAAATTGATTTAATTCGATGTCTTGAACGGGTGTCGTGGGTACGGGTTCACCAACGAAGTAAATATACCAACCGTGCGGTTGTGCTTTGACGGTTTCCCATAGATCTTCCAATTGATGCCAACGTAACATATTAATAAATCGACCAGTGTAATGTTTTTGAAATAAAATAGTTGTCGAATTCATACTGGTTAATTCTATGAAATGATATAGACAAAGTCGGACACGCTTCGCTTTGTCCGACCTACATAAACTACATAAACTCATGTTACGTCTAGTTGATTCACCACCCGGCCCCTCCTTAGCAAGGAGGGGTGGGGGGTGGTCATGCGTCAGATGAGTTATTCAATCAGCCGAAATACTTTATTTTAATTTAAGATCATAAGTCGTCGTCAGTTTTTTGGGTACACCCACATTTTTCAAGGTGACATATTTTGGTAATCCATTCTCATAGGGTGGATAGTCTTCACCATAAATTAAGGGTTGTAGGTACTCGCGGCAAGCCGGGGTAATCCCAAAACCATCCGCACTGATGTATTCCATCGGCATTTTCTTTTCGACGTTCGCGACATCAGCCAAGTTAGCCGAGCCAATTTCCCAGCGGTAAGGATTATTAGAAATCCGCACCACGGTAGGCATCACGGCATTTTTACCCGCTAATGCTAATTCTACTGCCGCTTTACCCAAAGCATAAGCTTGATCGACATCGGTTTTAGAAGCAATATGCCGAGCCGCACGTTGTAGATAATCTGCCACAGCCCAGTGATATTTATAGCCCAGCTTATCTTTGACCATTTGGGCAATCACCGGTGCTACGCCGCCCAATTGAGCATGTCCAAACGCATCACGGGTACCCGCTTCCGCTAAGAAAATCCCTTCTTTATTTTTAACCCCTTCTGATACCACGATAGAACAGTAGCCGTACTTTTTCACGGATTCATCGACTTTAGCCATGAATTTGTCTGGGTCAAAAACGATTTCGGGGAATAAAATAATATGCGGAGCATCGCCTTCTTTTTCTGCGGCTAAGCCACCGGCGGCAGCAATCCAACCGGCATGACGTCCCATGACTTCCATCACGAAAATCTTAGTCGAGGTTTTTGCCATTGAAGCTACATCAAAACTGGCTTCGCGAATCGATACCGCAACATACTTAGCCACCGAACCAAAGCCCGGACAGTTATCGGTAATGGGTAAATCATTATCAACCGTCTTGGGAACACCCACGCCGATAATCGGGTAGCCCAACTTCTCTCCAATTTGCGAAACTTTGTGAGAAGTATCTTGAGAATCACCACCACCATTATAGAAAAAGTAGCCAATGTCATGCGCTTTAAATACTTCAATCAAACGTTCATATTCGGCCCTACTCTGCTCTAAGCCTTTGAGTTTGAAGCGACAAGAACCAAAAGCGCCTGCCGGCGTATAACGCAGTGCAGCAATCGCTTCAGCTGACTCTTGGCTGGTATCAATCAAATCTTCCGTGAGTGCGCCGATAATGCCATTACGACCTGCGTAGACCTTACCAATTTTATCTGGATGCTGGCGAGCAGTCTCAATAACACCACAAGCAGAAGCATTAATCACCGCCGTCACACCACCCGACTGGGCATAAAAAGCATTTTTTGGCATAGCGCCAATCCCTCCTGTTTTAAGTAGTCACACCAAGTCGATTATCTTACCTTATTTAGGAAAATTTTTCTAAATTGAATTATTCTATTTCACCCCGAAAGAAGCAAAAACGGCTTAATTATGAAAATCGGCAACTCACGCAGAGTGCATAAGCGAAGCGTCATGCACCATTAAGAGTGAGTTATGGCGGATGATGCCACGCCGACGGTTCTGCGGCTAATGATTGGCGGTTACCTAGCGTGAAAGAATTACAAAGTTTAATTGATTTTTCACAACACAATCAGGCGTTACCGAAAGATTCCCCATTCTCGGGTGTGCAGATTGGCTACTTACTGGTCATCTACTGAAGACGCGAAAAACAGAGCCACCGGTGGCGTGTGAGCCTCGGTAGCGGCTTCGTCTACACCAGCATCAAGTGCCATCCTTACTCGGTGTGGCCAGTGCGCAGCAAACAGTAGGTGGTTGAATTCTATCTCTTGTTCCCTCGCGCCAGCGTCACTGCCATTAAATTAAGACTTTTCACTTCCCTCTTTGAAAAATGGGGATTGAGGGGAATTTTTCGATTTTAACCACTTAAACCCCTCCATGCCCCCCCTTTTTCAAAGGGGGGGAATTCTTAACTTAATGGCAGTGAGGCTACTGGCTTATAGAACATTTATGAGTAACGCCGATAAAATACTTGAGAAAATGCGGAATAATCCCCACGGTTGGCGGATTGAAAGTTTAAAGATTGTCGCTCGTGCTCATGCCATTGAATGGCGGCAACAAGGCACCAGTCATGTCGTGTTTATTCGTGATGATGGTAAAACATTACCGGTACCCGCAAAACGCCCAATCAAACCAGTCTATATCAAAAAATTTGTTCATTTAGTTCTGGAGTAAATTATGATCAATTTATCTCAATATCCCTTTGAAATTCGTCCCCTAATTCCAGAAGAGGGGGGCGGCTTTTTAATCACCTTCCCAGACTTTTCAGAATGCTTCTCAGATGGAGAAACAATTGAGGAAGCCATACAAAACGGCTTAGATGCGTTGCGTGAAACAATCGCAGCATTAGAATCAAACGGTTATCCTCTACCAGAACCTGGAAGTCACGGTCAGCTTATCCAGTTACCTAAAAACTTATATAATCATTTACTTAAAGAGGCTAAACAAGAAGGGGTTAATATCAATACGTTAATAACGATATTAATTAATCAAAGTCTGGGAAAGCCAGAGTAAAATGCGATCGATGTTCTTTCCCTCGTTCCTACATGCCGCAATCAATGCTATCAAGTTAAGCCAGATTGGGTAGTAGAGTGCGTCCCACACACTGTTTAAGAAACGAGAGGAAGTTAAGACGGTGCGGAAGACGCACCCGACCTTAACTTAATGATATTGACCCAGCTACTTACCGGTTTGGTTTAATGAGTTCCTTACCCAGGCGCGAAAAGCCTTCATCGTTTTATTTCTTCCAACGATTTGACTTTGCTGTATATAATGGGGAATTACCTCGCGGAGCGGCCAGTGGGGAAAGTAAATACTGGCTGCTGAGGTAACATAGCGACCATTTTGTAATACATTGATTTCTAAATTTTCTCCATCATAACGCCATAGTTCGGGTACACCGAGTTTTTCGTAATTATCCAATCGTGTCCGCGAGGTGATGTCAATTTCAATCGCTAAATCGGGTGGCGGATCAACCGTTAAGTCAATTCTCTTTTTACCTCGGATCAAAGCTTCATGTTGAATGTAAAAACAATCATCTGCTTCAATGGCTTGTTCCATTTTTTCATGTTTAAATGTGGTGGAACCAAGCGGAATAAATTCCATATTAAGCTCTTCTAAGATAATTTCTACTAGATTACCAATAATCCGTTTATCATATTCATGCTCAACTGAGGGCACCATGATTTCTAACATCCCTTGACTATAGGAAAATCGTAAAGTACGGTGTTCTCCGGATAGTTCTAATAAATTTTCAAACCATTGCCAGTCTATCTGTCTTAAAAGTAAGCTCTGTCCTGGTGGAATAATGAGTTGATGAAAGGTTAATTGCATCAGATAGCCTCCAATATTAAGCAAGTCGGGTGTGTTTCAATCGATTTCCTCCCACGCTGGCGTGCATTGCCATTAAGTTAAGGAGAATTTCTCCCCTCCTTGAGAAGGAGGGGCCGGGGGTGGTGGAGAAAGTTTATATTCTTCAACTGGTTAATTACCACCCCCCTACCCCCTCCTTGGTAAGGAGGGGGAGGATCATGCTTAACTTAATGGCATTGCCGCGTAGGGTGTATAAGCGAAGTGTTATACACCATTGTTGGTTTCTGGTGGATGGCGGCTGACCTACAGAATGGAGCTATTCAAGTAACCCAACTCTCTCAACAAAGCTTCTCCAATTTTCAAGGGCGGTTCTAATTGCTCAGCCGCTAACGTTTGCCATTTACCGATTTTGTCAGCATGAACGGTTTTTAACAGCCATTGTTGAGTAGCGGCTTTAAAGTTAATTCCAATAAAATCAAATATTTGTTTAAAGGCCGCTATTGGCTCCGCACAAATATCTTCATATTTTATTTCTAAATAACGATCCGGATAAGCACGACCTTGTAATCCATAACGTACCGCCGTAACCCAATGTAACATTTCCAATTTATTTCGATGCGCGGCGATAGTCGTCGGTGTTAACGGTTGTCCAGCAAAACTATCGACATTGATATCACCAAAAACGACTAATTTATTCACCGGATCAGCGAGATTCAAACCACCCAATCGCGCTTCCAAACGGGATAACATCACATCTCGCCCATCCCGAATCAAGTGAATCACTTTAGCGGCCGGAAAAGCATCTAACACGACGGGCATCGTAAACAAGGTAATACCCATTTTCCAGCCAAACAGACCCGCTGGCGGTATTTCACGCTGCTGATATTCCTCAACACAACGTCTCATTAAATTTTGGTAATAAACTTGTTGTTCAGGGGTAGCCTGTGAATATTGATAGGCATTGAGGACAATTTCACGGATGCGGGGATTAGTGATGGCAAAAAAGTCAGTATCTTTGCGCTCAGCATGGACTTGTCCCATAGCGATGCCATTGCGAATAAAGGCTTCGCAAACTAAACGCCCACCCGAATGTCCACGACATAAAAGCGGATAGGGACCTTTAAACATATTGTTTTATAAAAAAATTAAGGGCGACCGGTTACAGGTCACCCTTGGGTTTTTAGCTTGTTAATAGTTGGTTAATTAAAGCAGGATACGCCGTGTGCGCCGGTGCTGAGATTGGTAAGTGGGTTAGAGTTCGTAGCACTACAATTAGAATCTGTGTTCCTAAAACAAGGCGGTGATTTCAGACGTAGCATTGCCATCACTTCCATCTTTGCTAGGGTTGAGGTGATAAGCATTGTGCCTCGACCGGCAGTCAACCCACTTATTAGATCTGCCAATTTACCTGTGGTGGAAGTAAGGTATAGGGTTCCTTTTGCTGTTGTACATCCTAATGGTGTTTTATTTCCCACTAGTTTTCCATCCTTTCCATATAATGATCCCCACACGCAATCATCTCCTGGTGGAACAATTTTTGAGTCATTAATGACGCGTATGTTGATCTCATCTTGGGCAATTGGAGATGGTACATTATACACCCAGCAGGAAGTGCCGTCTTGGCGATATCTGCTCAATCGTTGTTCTGGATCATCTTTGCCAGGGTATATGAGGTTATCTTGGCTTGTTGACTTGTCATAAGATAGATTAAACACCGCCTTTGGACCTTGCTCAGGAGGTACATTAATCGCAGTTTTACCATCAGCTTTGATAACGATAGGAATGCACTTACTCGTTTTCTTTTTGAAATCACACTCACCTGCTAGAGTCGCTAACTCAGTATCGCTTAATTCCCAGACTGCTGCAGTTTCCTTGACTGATTCAGCTTTTATTTGCTCAGTTCCGCCCTTGGTGGACAGATAAACACTTCCGGTACTATTGGTTAAGGAAGCTGTAAATTGACCTTCGTCATCTATAGTTAGAGTGGTCTTTATTGTCTGGTCCACCTTATCGGTGCTACCTAAAGCCCAATCACTGTAGCCATTATCGCTTTTCACATTAACTTCATTGAGAATTGACATATAACCAAATACTGCTTCACTGCTATTAGGGAGGAGAGTAGTATCTGGTTTTGACATAATGAAACTCTTACTCTCATCTGCCACTGCTACCTTGATATCGGTATTTCCTGTTCCTTCAAAAAAGACTTTGAAAGGTTCTTGACTGGTAGCAACCACAATAGTTTTAGTACCCATGATTTGTGGATTGCCCACAACACCAAAATCTACCGTCATTTTTACTTGGCCACCGGCTGTTGCTAAATTCGCCTGTGCCTTAGTAATTCTATAAAGAATATAGAAGCTATCACCAGTCTTAAGTAAAGTAGTAGCGTCATCACCAAATTGCCACTGACATTGTTTCTTATCAGTAGTACAACTTTTAGCGGAATTAACAGGAGTAGGATCTGTTGTCCCATTTGGTGAAATAAATTTTAAGTCTGGGGATGTAACGGCAGGATTAGTACCAACAACTTTAAATTCAGCACCATCAAGTGTGGCTCTAAGTTGGAGCCGCTTAGAGGGTGTTCCTTCAACTACGAATTGGACAGCAGCATAACCTGAAGTCTCAGCAGGTAAAACGACGTCATTACCTGAAGCGCCAAACAAATGAGTTCCATAAATAACTCCTTTGGTGGCATCTGTTATGGGAACAACACTGCCAACAACGGTGTTGCTAGTATATAGAGTATTACAAGGAAAAGTTGAAGAAGTTGTTCCTGTTGCATCTACACATCCAGTAGGATAATTAGCTACTTCCGCATACGAAGCATTCATGGACACTACAAGGGTTGCGGTTATTGCAGCCGCTAATAAAACATTATTTTTACGCATTGATAGATTCTCCTCTAAACTAATCGCATCCATTACCCGTAGCACCGACACTCATATTCGTGAGCGGACCACCGGCCTTATTACGCACGAGACCATAGATTTCTAGTGAGCTCGAGTTACTATTAATGGTCAAAACAGCCCTACCTTTCCAACTTTCGTTAGAGTGATTAGTTGTCCAGGTTGGATCTTTTTCAATCCCATCTAGTTGGATACTATCAGCACTTGTCACTGTTGGATCAGTAGTTATATGCTTCGTCTCATTGGGTCCCATCTTCTCTACCAATAATTTATTAGTGAAAATCGGTTCTCCATTTTTATCTCGAAGGCTCCCTGATACTTCGACTCCATCCGTGCCAGAGGTATTAGTAATTCGAATATTACCAACATCCATCGCACCAGGAGCAGGTACATTATAAATACTACATATCACACCATTACGCTTAATATGAATTAAATCACGATTAAATCTATCTATGTTGTCTCCACCATAGTTAATGACCAGGGTAGCCTTGGCGGCGTCACTTTGTTCCTCAATAGCATTCGCACCATCAACTTCAAGCACTATATTGGCCTTTATGCCATAAAGGTCTCCTAGCTGGCTTGTAGTCAAATTCCACTCTGCCGTAGTTTGATCAGCTTTGATTGTGCCTAATATATCAGCAGGGGGTGTAGCAGTCGAGTCGTATGTGTTATTACCATTGAGATCAAGAAAAATTCTCCCAGGGTCGGCTGAGGCGGAGAGAGGAGCGTCTGTTACTGTTAGTATTCCCGTAGCAGTAGCATGTTTTTTAAAATTCCATGGAGTACCGTCTACATTAAGAGGAGAAGGATTGTTACCTGAAATAGTTACTGAACCTAGTTTGGCTTTAGTTGTGCTAATGAAGGCATCTGTACCACTAATCCCTGCAAATAATTTATTTCCTTGAGCCACATCAATTTGAACTGAGCCACTTGAAGAATCAAGTTCGACTCTAGTGGCTCGAGCAGAAGTCGCTACAGTTTCAGTAGGTGCTGGTAAATCAAATGGGCGACCACCACCAATATCACCATACACTTTTGCTGTCATTTTTATTTCTGCATCAGGAGATTTCAAGACACCTAAGTTTTTCATACTGAAACGAAGGAATAAAACATCTTGATTTACCCTGAAATTATTACCAACACCCGTAGCCGGCGTAACATAAAAAGTAACGCTGCTATCTCCCGCTCCTCCACCACTATTTTTGACTACTCCACTATGCGAACCACTGGGATGAGCAACAAAATCTAACCCGGTTCCAGAGGTTAGAGAAATGTTTCCAAATTGAGCTGCGTTACTTAACGTAAAATCAACTAAAAATGGAAGTGTATCGAACGTATCACTGTCAAAATTATATATCGCGTAAAAAAACCCATCATTATAAGTGCCAGGATCCACCTCTGGATTATTATGAGGAGCAGGACCGTCCACTCCCGCAGTTGCCCCATCCAGATTATCTTGATCAGGATTACAAGTAGATGTGTTAAATATAACCGGATCTCCACCCGAGAAAAAAACCTCACTTGCCAAAATAGCAGGTCCTGCTGCTACTGGATTACAATTGCCAGGAGTAGTATCCTGCCTACTTACATATTTTATTGTTAACTCACCACCAAAGGACGAACTTGCGCCTAGAGCCAAGGCACTGGCGATTGCCAGACCGAGAACTTTGTTATGTCGCATTGTTTATACTCCTAAATCCTAAATATTGTGAATTGCTTTGTTGAGTATACAACAAAGTTTCGTGTTTGCTTAAAGTCAAGATAGATTGTTCCACCCATGTTGGTCATTCTAACATTAGTAAAGCGGTTGTCAAATAATCCCTTTACTTACTTTTAACTATCTCGTCTCTAAAACATTGACACGCTTACCATATTGTTGAGCGTAGTTTAGTGTTGAAAACAATGTTGCCTATTTTTTGATAAACGGTATTTTTTATAGGATAAATGGTGAAATTGGCTTTCATTTACTTTATTCAGTTAAATCAAATAATTATCAAAATTTTCAGCCTTAGCGAATTTTCAGAATGCTGATCTCTTTGGAAGGACTAAAATATATTATTAGAGTATCGATTTTAATTTAATAAGCAGGAAACTAGATTATGCTGAAATTAGAAGAACGAGTTGAAGTCGTTGAAGATAAAGTGGATAACTTAGAAAGTTTGTTTGGTCAGTTTATGATTCAAACTGGGCGGTTGATTAACCGACTGGAACGACAACAAGAACAACGCGCAGCACAATTGGAACAACGTGCAGCACAATTGGAACAACGCGCCGCGCAAATCGAACAACAAGCCGAGAAAGACCGGCAACAGTGGCAAGAACATCTGAAGCAATCTGATGAACGCTGGCAACAACAACTGGCGGAAATGGATCAACGTTGGGAAAAACAACGGGCAGAAGATCGTCAACATTTGAAGCAATCTGATGAACGCTGGCAACAACGTGCGGCACAACTCGAACAACAAGCCGAGAAAGACCGACAACAATGGCAAGAACATCTGAAGCAATCTGATGAACGCTGGCAACAACAACTGGCGGAAATGGATCAACGTTGGGAAAAACAGCGGGCAGAAGATCGTCAACATTGGAACAAACGTTGGGGTGAGTTAGCTCAGAAAATGGGAACGATTGCCGAAGATATTGTCGCCCCTAATTTACCACGGATCGCTCGAGTTCACTTTGGTTGTCAAGATTTGGAAGATTTTATGGTCCGACGTAAAGTGAAAAATAAGCAAGATCCCTCCAAACGCCGTGAATTTGATGTCATCGCGGTTTGTGCGGATAAAGTCCTGATTAATGAAACTAAATCAACGCCTTCGGTAGAAGCCATTAACGATTTTATTAAAGCCTTAGCAGAAGTCACCGCTTATTTTCCTGAATATCAAGGCAAAACCATCATCCCCATTTTTGCTTCGTTGTATTTAGATGACGATCTGGTGAATTATTTAACTAAAAAACGAATTTATGCGTTGGCGATGGGTGATGAGACCATGGAGTTATTAAATGGGCAGCGGTTGACTTTAACCGAACCACGGAGTTAAATTAGCTAAGGAACTGAATTTAAAAGGAGATAACTTTATGCTGAATTTAGAAGATCGGATTGAAGTCGTTGAAGACAAAGTCGATCGGTTAGAAAGTTTGTTTGGTCAGTTTATGGCCCAAACCGGGCGGTTGATTAACCGATTAGAAAGACAATTGGAACAACGCGCCGCGCAAATCGAACAACAAGCCGAGAAAGACCGGCAACAATGGCAAGAACATCTGAGGCAATCTGATGAACGCTGGCAACAGCAATTGGACGACGCCAACCAACGTTGGGAAAAACAACGGACGGAGTCTAACCAAGATTGGAACAAACAACTGGCGGAAATGGATCAACGTTGGGAAAAACAACGGGCGGAAGATCGTCAACATTGGAACAACCAACGGGCGGAAATGGATCAACGTTGGGAAAAACAACGGGCGGAAGACCGTCAACAATTGGCAGAATCTAACCAAAGTTGGAACAAACAACTGGCGGAAATGGATCAACGTTGGGAAAAACAACGGGCTGAAGATCGTCAACAATTGGCAGAATCTAACCAAAGTTGGAACAAACAACTGGCGGAAATGGATCAACGTTGGGAAAAACAACGGGCTGAAGACCGTCAACATTGGAACAAACGCTGGGGTGAGTTAGCTCAGAAAATGGGAACGATTGCCGAAGATATTGTTGCTCCTAATTTACCACGGATAGCTCGAGTTCACTTTGGTTGTCAAGATCTGGAAGATTTTATGGTCCGACGCAAAGTCAAAAATAAGCAAGATCCCTCGAAACGCCGCGAGTTTGATGTCATTGCCGTTTGTGCGGATAAAGTCCTGATTAATGAAACTAAATCAACGCCTTCGGTAGAAGCCATTAACGATTTTATTAAAGCCTTAGCAGAAGTCACCGCTTATTTTCCTGAATATCAAGGCAAAACCATCATCCCCATTTTTGCTTCGTTGTATTTAGATGACGATCTGGTGAATTATTTAACTAAAAAACGAATTTATGCGTTGGCGATGGGTGAGGAGACCATGGAGTTATTAAATGGACAGCGGTTGACTTTAACCGAACCACGGAGTTTAATTAGCTAAGGAACTGAATTTAAAAGGAGATAATCTTATGCTGAATTTAGAAGATCGGATTGAAATTGTTGAAACCAAAGTCGATAGACTCGAAGGTTTATTAGGTCATTTTATTGTTCAAACCGAGATGTTAATTAACCGGCTCGAACGACAACAAGAACAACGTGCAGTGCAATTGGAACAACGTGCGACACAATTGGAACAACGCGCCACGCAACTCGAACAACAAGCTGAGAAGGATCGACAACAGTGGCAAGAACATCTGAGGCAATCCGATGAACGCTGGGAAAGACGCTGGTTGGAATTCCAACAACAATTGGACGACGCCAACCAACGGTGGGAAAAACAACGGGCGGAAATGGATCAACGTTGGGAAAAACAACGGGCTGAAGACCGTCAACATTGGAACAAACGCTGGGGTGAGTTAGCTCAGAAAATGGGAACGATTGCTGAAGATATTGTTGCCCCCAATTTACCACGGATAGCTCGAGTTCACTTTGGTTGTCAAGATTTGGAAGATTTTATGGTCCGACGCAAAGTCAAAAATAAGCAAGATCCCTCCAAACGCCGCGAGTTTGATGTCATCGCGGTTTGTGCGGATAAAGTCCTGATTAATGAAACTAAATCAACGCCTTCGGTAGAAGCGATTAACGACTTTATCAACGCGTTAGCAGAAGTCACCGATTATTTTCCCGAATATCAAGGTAAAACCATCATCCCCATTTTTGCTTCGTTGTATTTAGATGACGATCTGGTGAATTATTTAACCAAGAAACGAATTTATGCGTTGGCGATGGGTGATGAGACTATGGAGTTATTAAATGGGCAGCGGTTTGCTTTAATAAAAGAATAGTTGGAAACTTAACCGACGAACTTATGATTCAGGATAAAAATCGTCATTAAGTAATTGCTCAATGGTATAGGGACAATCACGGGGAAAGGTTGATGAGGGTAGCTTAGTTTCTTTCACGGACAGTTTTACCGCTTTGGGATAAGCAATGGCTACTAATTCATTTAAATTATTTTTTAAGCTGGGAATATTTTCTAGGGCGTGTCATCAATTAGAAAGTTAACAATCATAGTTCGATAAACTCACTAACCTATAGAGTATGATACCTAGCTTGAACTAGTGGAATCGTTGACCGAGTTTGATAAGTAGTACCTTTCTGGAAACAATGGGATAGGTAGGGTGGGCTAAAAATACGAAATTATTTTTGGACTGGGCAAATATAAAACTGATTAGCTATTATTGAACTAAAACAATTGTTTAAATTTTATTTAAAGAGACAGATTACTACTTTAACGCTTTGGAGATTGATTATGACACTACCTAGTTTTGACATCAACCAACTTGACCAACTCATCCTGCAGCGATTGCCGGCATTAGTGCGTCAAAACAAGCAGATTCAAGAACTGGTTTTAGAACTGGCACGGGAAAATTTTGCCGAACGTCAAGAAACCGAGGATAGATTCTATCAACTCTTAAATGAACTCAAGCGAGATAGAGAAGAACAGACTCGTAAGTGGGATGAACAAAATCGCAAATGGGACGAACAAAACCGCAAATGGGAGGAGTTTAAGGAATATACCCAAGAACAAAACCGCAAATGGGAGGAGTATATTCAGGAACAAAACCGCAAATGGGAGGAGTTTAAGGAATATACCCAAGAACAAAACCGCAAATGGGACGAACAAAACCGCAAATGGGATGAACAAAACCATAAATGGAATGAACAAAACCATAAATGGGAAGAGTATGCTCAAGCGCAAAACCGCAAGTGGAACGAAGCTCAGCAAGAATTTCAACGCATGCACGAAGATATCATGGCGATTGCTCAGAAACAAGATCGTAGTTTCGGTGCTCTGGGTGCTCGCTGGGGTATCCAATCGGAAAATACTTTTCGTAACGCCTTAGCCGCTATTTTAGAAAAAAGTTTTCAGGTCAAAGTGATTAACGTCAATGAGTATGATGACGAAGGGACGGTATTTGGTAGACCAGACCAAGTTGAGTTAGATGTGATTATTAAGAATGGTTTGTTGATTATCTGTGAGATTAAATCCTCCGTGAGTAAATCCGATATGTATATCTTTGAAAGGAAGGTGCGTTTTTACGAAAAGCGACATCAGCGACAAGTGAATCGGATGTTGGTTATTTCACCGATGATTGATGTCAGAGCACAACCGGTTGCTCAACAATTGGGAATTGAAGTCTATACTGATTCGCTAGAAGTGAAGAGTTTGTCGTAGAAGTGCTGAATTGATTAGCAATAACTTATCTTAAATTCAATCAGGAGAGAGCGGTGTTTACGTATTTAAAATTTCTTTACCAACCTTTTTATCTCAAATTATTAGCGGTCGCTTTAGTCATTTTTAGCGCGAGACTTTGGTTGATTCACAACTTTGGCTCTTCTATTCCATTTTGGGATCAATGGGATATGCAAGCATCGGGGTTATTTTTACCCTGGTTAGATGGTACGCTCAAATGGGATGATTTGTTTGCAGCACATAACGAACATCGAGTTTTTGTTACTCGGTTATTGAGCTTATCATTACTAATTCTGAATGAAATACAGTGGAATCCATTACTAGAAATGATAGTTAATGCGCTGTTGTCTACCACAATAGCCATTATTTTAATTGCTGTCCTCAAGAATAAATTGGAACCCACTATTCAAAATTGGCTTTTACTGAGTATCATTTTGTTATGGAGTTTACCTTATGGATGGGAAAGTATTTTAGGAGGTTCTCACCATTTTCCCTACTATTTAATGATACTATTCAGTGTGATATCGGCATGGGGACTATTACTTCATGATAACTTTAGCTGGAAGTGGTGGCTCGGAGCGATTTGTGCCTTAGCAGCTTATTTTAACTTGGCTTCCGGTTTTTTTATGTCAGTGGTTATTATCATACTTAAGTTATACTTGATAGCCATTGATAAAGGTAACAGACGTTCCCATTTGCCCACATTACTCATCGGTGCCCTCATCACGATGATAGCGGTGATGCTATTGGTTAAAGTACCAGGTCATGCGGTCTTAAAAGCCCATAGTGTAACTGATTTTCTGTTAACTTTTGGTAAATCCCTGGCATGGCCATGGGTTACCTATCCCTGGCTCAGTTTAATACTTTATTTACCTTTTTTAGCGTTGGTACTGAGAATCGTATGGCTACGACGTTACCCCTCCCCTGCTGAAATTTTTGTATTAGCGTTAGGCGGTTGGGTAACACTCCAAGCAGCTAGTATGGGTTACGCCAGGGGTGCCGGTGGTTCTTCCCCGACTTCAAGATATATGGATATCCTCGCATTTGGAGTAGTTGTTAATTTATTTGCCTTTTATTTCATAACGCAACCGTGGTATAACTTAACTTGTTGGATAAAACCCGCTTTCCATGTTTTTGCTTGTTTTTGGCAAGTATTGGTGGTGATTGGTTTAGGCGGACTGACTGTAGTAGGCTCATGGCCGGCTATTCAACAAAAACAGTTCCAAGGTATGGAACAACTGAAAAATACCCGTGAATTCATTCGTACGGGTCAAATAAGTGCTCTTCAAAAGCCTTTTTTACATATTCCTTATCCGGATCCCAACCGGTTAGCCTATTTATTAGCCAACCCCAAACTTCGCCGTATTTTACCCCACACGCTTACCGTACCTTCATTACTTCAATCTGAGCAACAAAACTCATCTTTTATTGCGGATGGTTTTTATCCCACGACTGGAAAATACCAAAATGAGATAACCCTTGGCTCTTACAATAGTTTAGGTGATCACGCTATCGGACGCTTCGAAAGCACCTCACTGCAATACCAGCACAGTTTCTTAGAAATTCCGGTGGCGGGTTACTTAGGCGAAAAAGATCTAACCTTGCAATTAGTAGTAGAAGGGCAAGCCAATCCTATTATAGTTACACCGCCACGGTTAGCCAAAGAAAGCTGGATTTCTTGTTATGTACGCACACCCAATCGCCCTTTCAAATTAGTTGCCATTGATAATAATCCTAATTCATGGTTTGCTTTTGCTATGCCTAGAAGTTTAGGCTGGTTATCTTTTATCAGTATTCAGATACTGGAACAAGCTCGGACATTGTTAATTTTAAGTTTGTTTCTGTTGGGAATGATTTTTTGCTTACCCATTTCCATTACTCAGTTATCCAGAGATTAGTTTTGGGATAATTTTGGGCTTATTTAGGTCAACCTGAAAAATATTTTTATGCTCAAGAAAGGATGAAAAAAATGCGTACTGTACTCGCTCTTCAACATTTAGCGTTTGAAGATCTGGGATATTTCAATGAAATATTTATTCGATATGGTTATCATGTCCATACTGTGGAAGTTCCGGTGATATCATTGGAAAATATCGACCCCTTGGCAGCCGATGTATGGGTAATTTTGGGCGGACCAATCGGCGTCTATGAAACCGATAGCTATCCTTTTTTGACCCAAGAACTCGAGTTGATTGAAAAACGTTTAGCGGCTGGTAAACCTACTCTGGGTATTTGCCTTGGTTGCCAACTGATTGCTAAAGCGCTGGGAGCCGAAGTTTATCCGGCAACCACGAAAGAATTGGGTTGGGAAACCATACAATTAACTGCGGCTGGCCAAAATTCCTGCCTAGCGGCATTGGGTGAAGAGGAACCGGTATTGCATTGGCATGGAGATACTTTTGATTTACCCAAGGGTGCAGTTTTGCTTGCGGCTACTCAACTTATTCCCAATCAGGCATTTAGTTGGGGTACTCATGCACTGGGATTACAATTTCATATAGAAATCACCGCAATCGGAATGGAACGCTGGCTAGTGGGACATCGTGCTGAAATTGGCCATACCCCTGGTATCAGCATCCCCCAGTTACGAGCAGCCACTTTACAACAGGCTGGAAAATTACAACAACGCGGCAGCAAACTACTCGACAGTTGGCTTAAAACCCAACACCTGCCCGCTGCGAACTGAGATTATCGAACTTCCTAATCCAGTTTATGCGTTAGCCCTTAAAACGGATACCCTCCAAGAATGGGAAAAATTTATTAACAACCCGTTACTTAAAAAATAAATGGATAAATTATTGATTACTGGTGGAAATCCACTGAATGGCGAAATTCGTATTTCGGGTGCCAAAAATGCTGCTTTACCGATATTAGCAGCGACATTATTAGCAGATACCCCTTCTTGTATTAGTAATATCCCACATTTGCAGGATATTACGACCATGATAGAGCTACTGGGACGGATGGGGGTTGATTTAGTCATCGATGAAAAACTCAATATCGAAGTTGATAGTAGTCGAGTTCATACTTTTACGGCTCCTTACGATTTAGTAAAAACCATGCGGGCTTCGATTTTAGTATTAGGTCCCTTAATCACTCGTTTTGGCCAAGCTCAAGTTTCATTGCCCGGCGGTTGTGCAATTGGTTCACGACCCGTCAATTTACACCTTCAAGGTTTACAAGCAATGGGAGCGGAGATTCAAGTTGAAAATGGTTATATCACGGCACGAGCATCACGTTTACACGGAGCCACTTTATTGTTGGATGTCGTCACGGTTACCGGTACCGAAAATCTGATGATGGCAGCCAGTTTAGCCGCCGGAATAACGGTCATTGAAAATGCGGCTCGTGAACCAGAAGTTATTGATTTAGCAAATTATTTAACTAATATGGGTGCTCAGATTGAAGGCGCCGGGACCGATACCATTCGAATTACCGGAGTAGACCAATTGACCGGTACCCATCATCGAGTACTACCGGATCGCATTGAAACCGGGACTTACCTAGTGGCAGCAACCATGACTGGCGGACGGATTAAACTCAAAGATACCGATGCCAACTTACTTGAAGCCGTACTCGTCAAATTGCGCGAAACCGGAGCAACCATAATTTGTGGGGACAAGTGGATAGAACTGGATATGCAAGGACGCAGACCGCTAGCAGTCGATATTCATACCGCACCTTATCCGGCTTTTCCTACCGACATGCAAGCGCAATTTACCGCACTCAATGCGATTGCCGACGGTGTAGCCATGTTGACAGAAAATGTCTTTGAAAACCGCTTTATGCACGCTTTAGAACTGCAACGCATGGGTGCCAAAATTCGTTTAGAGGGAAATACCGCTATGGTAACTGGAGTAGCGCACCTGCAAGCAGCACCCGTCATGGCAACAGATTTACGCGCTTCGGCGAGTTTAGTCTTAGCGGGTTTAGTTGCTCAAGGTGAAACTTTAGTCGATCGAATTTATCACATTGATCGCGGTTATGAACGAATTGAAGAAAAACTGACGCAATTAAAAGCAAAAATTCGTCGTATTCCTGGCTAACCAATCATTTTAGTTATCATCTATTTTGCTAAAAAACATGCTTAAAATCGCTTTGTCTAAAGGTCGCATTTTTAATGAAACCTTACCTTTACTCGCACAAGCCGGAATTGAACCCATTGAAGATCCTGAAACTTCACGCAAACTGATTTTGAATACCAATCAGGCAGAGGTCAAACTGGTCGTTATTCGAGCAACCGATGTGCCCACTTATGTAGAATATGGCGCCACGGATGTGGGAGTAGCGGGTAAAGATGTCTTACTTGAACATGGGGGTGAAGGGTTATATGAACCCGTCGATTTACAAATTGCCCGCTGTCGCCTCATGGTTGCCGCGCCGATCAATGCCCCGCTACCACGAGGACGCCTGCGGATTGCCACTAAATATGTTAACACGACTCAACGTTACTATGCCGAAAAAGGTGAACAGGTTGAAGTGATAAAATTATATGGCTCAATGGAATTAGCCCCGCTAGTCGGTTTGGCTGATCGAATTGTGGATGTCGTTGATACCGGAAACACTTTACGAGCTAATGGGTTACAAGCGATAGAATTAATTGCTGAAATTAGTTCGCGTTTAATTGTAAATAAAGCGATAATGAAAATGAAATCCAAACAAATTAACCAATTAATTCAACAACTACAACTAGCGGTAAATAAAACCCATTCCCACTCATGAACATCACGAAAAAATGGAGCCGGTAACAGGAATCGAACCCGTGACACCCTGATTACAAATCAGGTGCTCTACCTGCTGAGCTATACCGGCTTTAAAGAAAGGAAATAAAATTCCTCTTGAGGAAGGTTTTTTATACTACGTTATTTTTAACTAAAGATCAAGCAACTTTTAGCTAAAAATATTAAAACTAATCTCTTGATATCAACATGTTACTAGAATTTATTTAATTTTTATATTTAATTCCCGGCGAAACTCGAAAACTACCCTGAAGACAGAAACATGTTGGTACACGCTATCTAGTTTATTTGATTGATAATTAACAAAAAATTATTGCTTGGTCGCATGCACGAAACCACGACATAAGGGAAGCTGTTGTGGAGAATCTTGCAATTTCCAGGCTTGGCATTGCTTAAATCCAGCGGCGAGAGTCATATTGGCCAAACACCATAAGGTAGGTACCCACCAATTAGTGGCATTATTTCCATACTCTTTATTGGGATAAAATTCCATTACCATTTGGTTTCCTGAATAGCCTTTACCTATTCCCCCTTGGTAGGGACTATAATTATCCAAAATAGCACTTTCTACATAAATATCGCTATCACAAACGGACGATAAGCGATCCAGTGCGAGTAGGGGATGCCTCAAATGGTAAAAAGTACCGAAGAAAAATACGACATCAAATCTTCCGAGTAACTCTTCACTGACATCATAAACGCTCATTTCCAATCTTTTACAACATTCTTCAGTAAAGCCAAGGATTTCTTGACACGCATCAAATGTTTCCCACCCCTTTCTATCTCTCTGTGGCAGTGAGCCTAGAAAATCTGAAAAATCATCAATAGCAACTACTTCGCGTGCTCCCCGCTTGAGTGCTTCAAATGTCCAATAACCGTCCCATGCTCCTACATCTAGCACCCGCAATCCATCCATCCTCTTAGGAATACCATAGGAGTCACAATGAATGGGTGCCCAACCTGGGGTTATCACCCCGTGGGGTAACTCAATCTTATGATACCAATAAGGATAAGAATTGATCTTTTCTTGAATTTATTCTTTTGAAAACATACAATTAAAAAATTAACCTGAATAAAATAAGCGAACGAACCAAACCTATCAAATTATCAATCTATTCCAAGAAAGATCTCTTACTATAACAAACTCATGCTACACTTATTTATAGCAAATTTCAATTTCTGAGTGAGTATTGTAACCCAAACTACTTAGCTCACGTAGCTTGTATTAATTCATTTTAATCGAATCCATCTTCCCCTTGGACAGCATAGCGGTTGATAGCCTTTCATCGTTCCCAAGTTTTGAGGCTGTAAAAAAACTCAGTTTTTGGCCGTTTCGACAATATAAACTCAATGGGTTACGAGTCAAAGATCGGCGATTTTCAATATTACGACATTACTTAATAACATTGACACGACTAAGTCGTCAATTTTCTATAAATATCTGCTATTTTTAAAGGTAATTGCTGCACTTTATCCATCACGATATAATTTACCGTACCATACAGGCGGGGTAAATAAATTCTCGCTTCAGTATCAATGGTGATACAAAAGGGATGAATCCCCTCACGTTTAGCTTCAAGCAAAGCTTGGCGGGTATCTTCTATACCATAAGTCCCGCGGTAATTATCACCTTCATCATCCGGTTTACCATCCGAGAGGGTAATAAGCAGTTTAATTTTGGCTTCGATGGGTTTAAATAACTGAGTAAGATGGCGTATCGTGACGCCCATCCGGGTATATTGTTGTGGTGCAATACCACTAATCCGTTGCCGTACTACCGTGTTGTAAGCTTCATCAAATCGTTTGATCGGGTAAATTTCACAATGCTGGCGCGTTTTGCCAGAAAAGCCGTAAATCGCATAACGATCACCCAAAGTTTCTAGCACTTCACACAATAAAATGAGACTTTCACGTTCCGCTTGATTAATCCAACCTTTCGTTGAGCCACTCATGTCAACCATAAACATCACCGCAACATCGCGGGTTATTCGCTGCAATTTTGTGAAAATTTGTTCATCCATTTCTAAGCCAGTACGAGTATCTGCATAAGCCGTTATGAGCGCATCTAAATCAATGTCTTCACCAAAAGGCTGTTTTTTAAGACGTTTATCTCCACCACGTAACATGGCAAAAATGCGGCGTAAAGATTTCAGTAGACCACGATAACGTTGAAGAGTAGTCGTGACAAATTCTTCTGCTTGGAGTGGTACTTCAACTTCTCGTAACACACACCAATGGTTATAATATTTTTGTCGACGATAATCCCATTCCGGATAAAGAAAAGTTTTTTCTTTGGTATTTATTTTATTTTCATGGGAATAAGCACCAATTGAGTTAGTTTCGGTGGCTTCACCGGTTTCGTTACCTGGTATGAGTAAGTAATCTTCAGGAATTTCGCCATGATCTTGAATGATTGAGGAGATAACTTGTTGTAATTCTGAAGTCATTCGTTGTTCATCCAGGGTAAAATGAGTGATGGATTGGGTAGTGGCTGCAGAGTTTGTGGTCACTGAAAAATGCAGTGAATTGGTAACGTCCGGTTCTCTCGAAGGCGAGTGATTGGCGGTGGTGGTGGGCGATGAATGAGCTACCTGCTCCCGATGGCCTTGCCTTGAATCTGAGGTCGGTTGGGGAGTTAAACCAGTCAGTGAATCTGAAGGTTGGCTCAATTGAGTTAAAGCGGTTTGCAAAGTTTGTTTATCTCGTACCTGCCGTGATGCCATGACTTGCTCAGTGGATTCGGGTAGTAATATGCCTTGATAACAAACCGGTGCTGGAACTGACCCAGGATAAACGGTTGTTAATAATCGATAACTATCTTCCACAGACGCCATCGGCTGAGCCAGTTGTTGAGCAATTTCCTCCCAACCCAAGGGAATGCGTTGTTCACCAAACAAGATTAATAAATGTCCCATGTCACGATAACAGCCAGGTAATTCTCTTGCAATACAAGCATCTAAGCGTAGCCGTTCTAAGGTATGAAATAAGCGGAGTGCTTTATCACGATGATTAAATTGCGCCGTGATAGTCGATAAGCGGCGTCGCCAAGTTCCAAACCCAGTTTGGGCCCACAAATGCACGACCATGGCTTTATATAAAAAGAAATTATTATGGCGTTCGACAAAACGGTTTAATACCAACGGGAGAAATAAAGTTTCAGTATCGGTGTAAGTGATTTCGCTGCCGGCTAATTTTAAGGGTCGACCGGCTAAACCGAGCACAAATTTTTCGAGGATTCCCTGAATTTCAACTAAAGGTAAACAGTGTTGTCGACGTTGATAAGTTTGAGCATAGGTGGCTACCGCCTGCAAATGAGCCAGAGCGGCGGTGAGATCTTGATGTTCATAGATTTCTAACGCTTCCGCGACCCACTCTTCTAAAAGATTGGCTTCGAGTAAAGCTACGGCTTGAGGTGCATATTGAACGAATTGATAAGCGATTTCACGGTGGTCACGCACGAGAATTTTAAGCCAAGCTAAAACCCAGTCTTGTTGTTGACGACTACAACGTGCTAAAACTTGTGCTGGTGTGACCAAGTTCTGATGAGTAGATAACCTTAACCCAAGGAAATCGTTTAAAATCCCTTGCAGTTGCTCAGCAGTGAAAGAGTAATATTTACCGTGCATCGATTCAGTTACCAGTTATCAGTTGTCAGTTATCAGTTGTTAGTTAATTGTTATTAATTCTAGTTAAATCGACAATTATCATGGTTAATAATTTAACATTAACTGATAACTGATAACTGACCTTGTAGAATGCCATAATAGGTACCATACTCACTAATAGGGTTTATTAAATAATTAAGGGGGCGCTCATGAGCACTTCTAGACTACAAGATGTACCCCGGATGAAATGGGGAGATTCAACAATCTCAGCCCAGCGTTATAATCGCGTTCGACTGGGATTGTTACGCTTAAAAAACCCCATGCGAATTGATACCGGCTTACGTGATATTGATATCATCTTAGAAGATAAGGTATGGTATTGTGTTGATCGAAGTATGCACGATTTACCTATTTGTGCTTGGGATGGCTTTAAACCAAGGCAAACTTTACATGAGCCAATCCCGTGTCGGTTAAGTTTTTACCATGCCCATGCCGATAAAATCTTAGAAAAAGTATTAATCGCCGTTGATCACTATTTAGAAGAACAACTCGCTAAAATACGTCGTTCGCTGATAGCCAAATAATTATATAATAACTAACTGTGAAAATTGACTTAAATTAGCATGAAGTATTCACACTCTGGGTATCGGTTAAGGAGCCTTCTAATGCTAAAAATCGGGCTAGCCATGAGTTTGTTTCTGACGACTATTTATTTACAATATCAATTTTGGTTTGGTCAAGGCGGTTATCACGAATACCACACTTTACAACAAGCCATTAAGCAACAACAGCAAGAAAATACCCGGCTAGAAACACGCAATCAAGCATTGGCAGCGGAAGTAGCGGATCTAAAACAGAACTTAGCTGCGGTTGAAGAACAAGCACGAATGAAATTAGGTATGATTAAACGCGACGAGGTTTTTTATCAAATTGTCGAATAATATTCCTCACTATTGGGCGATTGTCCCAGCCGCAGGTCAAGGTTCACGAATGGGTCATACCCGACCCAAACAATATTTACCTTTACACGGTAAGCCCATTTTGCAACATACGTTGGAGCGACTGAATTTACCGCGTATTAAGGGAATTGTGGTTTGTATTGCTGCAAATGATTCTGATTGGCAAACCCTGACTTTACCGAGAACAGTCATGTCCGTCGTCGGGGGTGTGGAACGTTGTCATTCGGTCTTAAATGGGTTACAAGCCTTACAACCACAAGCTCAACCAAACGACTGGGTGTTAGTCCATGATGCGGCGCGACCGTGTGTGCGTCCCGCCGATATTGACAAATTAATGACTCAACTGGCGGATCATCCGGTGGGTGGACTGTTAGCGGTACCCGTGCGTGATACGATGAAACGAGTCTCGGCTTTACCACCCCAGCCGTTACCACATCCTTTTTGGGGAGAACGGGGAGTCGAAGTGATCGAAACCGTTAACCGCGAGAACTTATGGCATGCTTTGACACCACAAATGTTTCGTTTAGAAGCCTTGACTCTCGCTTTACAACACGTATTAAATCAACAAGAAACGGTGACGGATGAAGCGCAAGCCATGGAAAGACAGGGATATCGTCCGGTGTTGATTGAAGGACATGCGGATAATATTAAAGTGACACTTCCTCAAGATTTAAATTTGGCCGAATTATATTTACAACAACAAGATTTTTCTTAATTTGTGCCTTTATGCAAGTTAAAATGGGCTTAGGACAAGATAGCCATCGGTTTGATTTTGAAAATAACCATAAGCCACTTATTTTAGGCGGGGTTTTATTTGAAGGCGAACCGCCTTTACAAGGGAATAGCGACGCGGATGTCGTTTTACATGCGTTGTGTAATGCCATTTCAGGGATTACCGGCGTTAATATTTTGGGCGCCATCAGCGATGATTTATGTTTACGGCAAGGCATTACCGACAGCCGGGTTTATGTGCAAACCGCACTTCACCATTTACAAGCGTGGCGTATTTGCCATGTGTCCTGCAGTATTGAAGGTAAGCGACCGAAAATAACGCCTAAAATTCCAGCAATGAAACACAGCTTAGCGCAATTATTGGGATTAGCAGTCCAAGATATTGGCATCACGGCTACCAGTGGCGAAGGTTTAACGGCATTTGGACGTGGCGAAGGCATACAAGTTTTTTGCATGGTCACTGCGATAAATCACCCGTAGGAGAATAATAAATGGAGAAAATACATCCCAATGCCCTGGCAAGCGTTGAATTTCAGTTAAATTGGCAAAGTCAGGTGGCTGCGCACGTCGATTGCTATTTTGCCCCCAAAGTCAATTTTTGGCGTGATTTCATGCCAGTCGCTCTCCAAACAGCACTGATGGATAAAAGCCGTGGTGATACGGTTACGGTATCACTTCGCCATGACAATATTATTCCAATTTATGCTCAGCAAAATATTTTTACTCTATAAAATCAACAGTTTAATTATAATTTGTTACGCGGACGACGAGTTAAACCGCGGGTAGAGCGCATGGGATTGGTGCTCGAATATTTTCTTCAATCAGGTCGATATCAACAGTTGGGAACTTATTCGGTGCGTAATTATCCTCGCCCGGCGGATGATAAATATAGCCATGAAACTTTACAATCCGATCCGGGATTTGCGGTTTACGGACAAAAAGCTTAATTTAGAAAATATATGCTCACTTTTATCTTAGATTCCCATAATTTTCCTTTTACCATCGCTTTACTGACAATGGTAGGCATTGCTTTGTTAGAAGGAATTACCACGCTATTGGGATTTGGTCTTTCTAGCTTACTAGGACATTTCTTGCCAGACATCGATGCCCAGCCGGATTTGGATGTGGATCATCCTGATGCAGATACTTCTCTAGGACACCTGCTGGGTTGGATCAATGTCGGTCGGGTGCCGCTGATGGTTTTATTAGTGATTTTTTTAACCGTTTTTGGTCTGCTCGGTTATACTCTACAAGCCATTTTTTTGGGTATAGTCGGTCAGATGCTGCCCACGTTACTGGCGGCGTTACTGAGTTTATTTTTATCATTACCCGTGGTGCGCTTCTTGGGAAAATTTTTAGGTAAACTGATGCCCAACGATGAAACCGAAGCCATTTCTGAAGAAACTTTTATTGGCCGAATTGCCACAATTACTTTGGGAACCGCCACCAAAGGACGACCCGCACGAGCGAAATTTCAAGATAATTACGGGACGACTCATTTAGTGATGGTGGAACCAGAAAATACCGCTGAAGTATTTAACCAAGGTGATAAAGTCGTTTTACTTGAGCGGTTAGGCGGAAAATTTTTAGCGGCACGTAATATCAACCCATTGTTAGAAAAATAACTTTTTGAGGAGTAATAAATTATGTCAGAAAATTTATTGAATAGCTGGATTGTCATTATCCCCGTTGTTATCGTCATCGCACTGGTTACTATCGGACTTATTTTTGCGAAGCTATATCAACGTTCGACCAAAGAAGTTTCCTTTGTTCGCACCGGTTTGGGTGGACAAAGAGTCATTATGAATGGTGGTGCTCTCGTCCTGCCTATCGTACACGACACGATACCGGTCAATATGAATACCGTTTGCCTGCGAGTAAATCGCGCCAAAGATCAGGCGCTTATCACCCGAGATCGGATGCGCGTTGATGTCACCGCCGAATTTTATATCCGGGTTTCTCCCAATGAAGAAGCCATTGCGACGGCTGCCCAAACCTTGGGGCATCGCACTATGCACACCGATAGAATTTTAGAATTGATTGAAGGCAAATTTGTCGATGCGTTGCGCGCCGTCGCCGCTAAAATGGCGATGGAAGAATTGCATGAACAACGGGTTAATTTCGTTCAAGAAGTTCAAGTTGGCGTATCTGAAGACTTACAACAAAATGGTTTGGAACTGGAAACCGTTTCTTTGACCGCCTTAGATCAAACTGATATTGAATACTTTAATCCCCAAAATGTTTTTGATGCTGAAGGGTTAACTAAACTAACGGAATCAGTTGAAGTACGGAAAAAACGACGTAATGACATTGAGCAAGATACCCAAGTCGCCATTCAGACGAAGAATTTAGAAGCAGAGCGCAAAAAATTAGAATTAAGCCGTGATACCGAATATGCCAAACTGGGCCAACAACGCGAAGTGGAAAGCTATCGTGCCGAGCAATCTGCCGAAATTGCCAAACAACAAGCTGAGCAAGAACGTGCCGCTCAAGAAGCGAAAATTGTTGCGCAACGACAAGTAGAACAGGCTGAAATTCAAAAGCGGCAAGCCATTGAAGAAAGAGGTATTGCCCAACGAAAAGCCGTAGAATCGGCCGAAATTGAACGCAAACAAGCCATTGAACTCGCCGAGCAAGAACGTGCCATTGCGATTGCCAACAAATCCAAAGAAGAATCCGAAGCCAAAGCAGCGGCTGATATTGCCCGTGCTGAATCGGCTAAAGCCGAAGAATTGGTTATCACCGCGCGGCAAGTGGCTCAAGCGGATCGGCAAAAACAAATTGAACTGATTGAAGCACATAAAAAAGCAGAACGTGACGCCATTGGAATCACTGTCGCCGCAACGACTGAAAAGCGAGCGGCTGAAGATCAAGCCGAAGCGAGACGATTACGTGCCACTGGTGAAGCTGATGCCCGCAAAATTGCTGCCCAAGCGGAAGCAGAGGCGGTTAAAATTGGAATCACTATCGCTGCCGCCACTGAAAAGCAGGCTGCTGAAGATCAAGCTGCGGCAAGGCGATTACGAGCGACTGGTGAAGCAGATGCCCGTAAAATTGCTGCTCAAGCGGAAGCAGAAGCCATTAAAATCCGTGCGGAAGCGGATAAACAACGTTACTTGGTGGAAGCGGAAGGTCAACGCCAACTCAATGAATCCGCTAATATTATTTCTGCGACTCAAATTGAAATGCAAATTAAACTGAAAACCATTGAACAATTGCCCGCCATTATTGCTCAAATGGTTAAACCGATGGAACGAATTGAAGGGATTAAAATTTACCAAATAGAGGGTTTAGCGGGTGGGCATCCGGTTGGCGGTGAAACCGGTACCCCTAATTTAGCTGAGCAAGTGACTAATGCCGCCTTACGTTATCGCTTGCAAACGCCTTTATTGGACGGGTTATTAAAGGAATTAGGATTTGATCTTGAACAAGGTGTCAAAGGGATGACCGCTAACATCACTCCCCCAAAAATAGGCCAATCAACTACTGCTATGTTCAATAAAACAGATAATGCTTCTGCAACAAAAGAATTGTCATGAAGTAACTGATATTAGGGTTAAGTTAGGTAGAATGATCGATGAAAAAAGCGATTTGGATTGCCTACGATATGCCATTAAGTCAAGGGCAAACACCTGGGTTTGTTTCGACGAAATACCGCCGATTTCTAGGTAACCCCACGGGTTCGCCCTCACACCTAAAAGCTTAACTTAATGGCAGCGGCTTGACTTCTTTCCTTAATTAAAAAGGGGCCAAAGTGATAAAATTCAAACTGGATGTTAATGAGTGATAGTGTAAATCCGGCACAGAGTAGGCTTTATGGTGCTTTGTCAAGCGCAAAAAATTTGACGAACGAAATTATTCAGCCGGTAAAGTAAAGAAAAATAGACTACCTTGACCGGGTTGACTTTCTACCCCCACTTGTCCCCCCAGTTTTTCTGCAATTTGCTGAACGATAGATAAACCCAAACCATGACCATGAGCATGGTTTTCTTGCAGCCGAGTAAATGGTGTAAATAACCGCTGTTGTTCTTCTTTAGCAATGCCATGGCCATTATCTTGTACCCAAAAGCATATCATTTCATCGGCTTGCGTATGGGCACCGAGTTCTAAAACCGGGGGTTTACCAGCATATTTAAGACCATTGGTTAAATAATTCATCCAAATTTCTTGCACCCAAGGTGCATAGCCCTTAGCGGTTGGCCATCTCGACGGCAATCTGATTTCACCTTGGTATTCTGTCAACATGGGAGTTAAATTTTGGATAACTTGGGCAATAATTTTATCCATATTGAGTGGTTGTAATGCGGCCAGTTTTTGTTTGGAAACGCCAGCAAGCAACAGCATGGATTCAATAATATTGAGCATTTGGCGGCCGGCTTGGGTAACAATTTGAAGTCTTTCTTTACATTTAACTACGTCTGAATTATAAGTATTAAAAGGACAAGTTTCTAATAGAACTTCGGTTAAATTGATCACCCCATTTAAAGGATTCTTGAGATCATGAGCCACGGTGTGAGCAAAAGCATCTAATTCTTTATTCCGCTGTTCAAGTTCTTTCATCTGCGCTTGCAATTGTTGTTGTAACTGATGTAAGTGGATATGAGTCTCAACCCGGGCAACGACTTCTTTATGTTGAAAAGGTTTGGTAATGTAATCGGCTGCTCCACATTCAAAGCCTTTTATTTTACTTTGAACATCATCTAATGCCGTCATAAAAATAATAGGAATAGCTTGAGTCGCCGCTTGAGATTTTAGTTGTCGGCATACTTCAAAACCATCCATCTCTGGCATCATGATATCCAGGAGGATTAAATCGGGAAGGACATACTCCGCTATTTTGATACCTTGTTGACCCTCTCGAGCGGTTAATACTTTAAAGTGAAGTCTAGTTAAAATTTCCAATAAGATTTTGATATTATCAGGTATATCATCAATAACTAATAAAGTACCTTTAATGGTCGTGTCAGTTTCCATGAGTAAACTCCTTCAAGTTGAGGTAACTGGATTATTATTGATTTTGCTACGGCGTTTTGAACAAGATTAAACGGATTATCAGGATGGACAGGATGAATAAGGATTGGGTCTGATAAGCGAGTAGCGTCAATGGGTTGGAAACAACTCAAGTAAAGCTAGCTTGAATGAATCCGGGTAATCTTTTAATCCGGTTAAGCTTGTTCAAAATTGAGATTATCTACACGCCGCTATGCCCATCCGATGTCATTAAAAAACGATATTGGCTAGGACGGCGATCTCGAAAAATGCCCCAACTGGTGCGTAAGGCACGTATTTTTTCTAAATCAAACTCAGCGGTTATGATAATTTCTTCTTCTCGGCCAGCAATTGTCATGATTTCACCGGTCGGCCCAGCAATAAAGGCAGAACCATAAAAAGTCAGTTCACAACTATTACCGATTTCGGTACCCACCCGGTTAGAAGCAATGAGTGGCATGATATTAGCGGCAGCATGACCTTGCATAACCCGTTGCCAATGTTCGCAAGAATCTTGCTGAGGTGCTTGTGGTTCGGAACCAATGGTTGAAGGATAAAAAAGCAATTCAGCACCTTGTAAAGCCATTGCCCGTGCTGATTCAGGAAACCATTGATCCCAACAAATCCCAACACCGATCACCCCATAATGGGTTGACCAAACTTTAAAACCAGTATCACCTGGATTAAAATAGAATTTTTCTTGATAACCGGGTCCATCCGGGATATGTGTTTTGCGGTAAAGGCCTAATTGACGCCCATCGGCATCGATAATCATTACCGAATTGTAATAAGCCTGATGAGCACGTTCAAAAAAGCTAATCGGTAAAACCACTTTTAGATCAGCGGCTAAAGCACTAAAACGAGTTAACAGGGGATTATTTTGAACGGGTTTAGCGAATTTAAAATAATCTTCCTGTTGATCTTTACAAAAATAGGGCGTTTCAAAGAGTTCTGGCAGCAATATAATTTGCGCGTCTTGTTGGGCAGCACGACGGACTAACGATTCGGCTTTATCCAAATTAGCCGAAAGATCCCAAGTACAAGCCATTTGGATGGCAGCGACAGTGACTGTAGTCATATCAAATGATTTTGAAGAATTATGCTGATGTTTTCACCCAGCGGCGAAATTCCCGCAGTACGGCGAGTTGCCCTTGTTCGTAACTTTGTGCCATCAACTGAGGAATGATGTTTACCAAAGGCAACTGGGCAAAAGTTGGACTACGGGTGCAAGTCAGATATTGTTCTCCACTTAATTGATAAATATATAAATTTTTTCCATCATAACGCCAAACTTCGGGGACACCTAATGTCAGATAAGAAGACAATTTATTTAAGGAATGACTGGTTATATCAATTTCCACTACCAGATCTGGGGGAGGTAGTTGGGTTAAATCAAGATATTGATGCCGATCTTTTATCGTTCTAATCAATGCTTCATGCTGAATGTAGTAACCTTTATCTGGCTCTAAACCACGTTGTAAATCCTGACGACGTAACGTAATGGCATCTAAGCAATAAATATCGAGGTTAAGTTCTTCAGCTAATATTGAAATAAAGCGATCAAGCAAAGCATTTGATTCGCTATGCAGTAATGATAGTGGAGCCATACTAATTTCCAAGTCTCCCTTAATATAAGTTAAACGTATTCCCGGGGTTTCCGATAAATCCTGTAACAGACTTTCATAGGTTTGCCAGGAAATTGACTCTAATAAGACGACGGGAGAATAAGTTGATTGAGCACTTTCTTCTAACAATTGAGTTGCGGTCATGGCTGACATAAGCTGACTCCTGGTTAAATAAAACTAAGGCAGTGGTTGTTGTTGAGTAATACAATGAATATTACCACCGCCATAACAGAGATCGAGGGCATAAATGGGCACAATTTGATAATTTGGAAAAACTTTAGCGAGGGTAGTCACCGCGAATGGGTCAGCGGGATCATTGAAGGTTGGTACAATAATGCCCCCGTTAGCCAAGTAAAAGTTAAGGTAAGAAAGCGAGAGACGCAAACCGTTCTGATCATCACGACGCGCAGGTTGCTCTATTTCGATAATTTCTAATTGACGACCTTGAGCATCCGTCGCACCCCGCAACCGGCGTAGATTATCTTGCAAAGCTAAATAATTGCTATCTTGAGGATCAGAACTCGTCAGGGCGATGACGACACCCGGACGAGCAAAACTCGCTAGATTATCGATATGTCCAGCCGTTTCATCATCTTGTAATCCCTGACCTAGCCAGATAATTTGAGTAATGCCCAAATATTCTTGGAGTAACGTTTCAATTTCAACACGGGTTAAGTGAGGATTCCGATTAGGATTGAGTAAACATTCTTCGGTTACTAACACGGTGCCTTCACCATCCGTATGAATGGCACCGCCCTCTAGAACCAAGGGTGCAGCATAACGAGGTAGCTGTAAATAGTCTAAAATGTGCTGAGCTAACAGAACATCCTGTTGATAATCGCTTAAATTTTCTCGTGCTTCTCCCCAAGCATTAAATTGCCAATCAATCCCAGCGACTTGACCGTGGTTATTAATAACAAAAGTCGGCCCGGTATCCCGTAACCAGATATCATTGATGGGTAAAGTGACTATTTCAATCCCAGTACTACCTAATAATTGCTCGGCCAATTTAGCGTGTTCAAGCGGGACAATCATCTTTACCGGTTCAAAGCGAGCAATCGCTTGAGCTACCTTAACGTAACTTGCTTGTACTTGAACCAGATCAGTTGACCAACTTTCTGGACGATATGGCCATCCCATCCAACAACAACGATGCTTATGCCATTCCGCCGGCATAAAAAAATGATCTATTCGGGGTGTATTCATTGCAATGATTTAACGATTAATGAAGTGGGGTAGGAAATTCGACAATAAACGTAGCACCTTTACCTAACTCACTGTCGCACCAAACCTGACCCTGCATGTTATCAACTAATTTTTTGACGATGAATAAACCTAAACCGGTTGAATGCTCATTGGCAGTCGGTTGAGCACTGAGTCGCGTGAATTTACCAAATAATTTTTGCTTATCTTCTTCACTTAACCCGGGTCCTTCATCTTGGATTTCACAACCCACATGGGAAGCATTTTGCTTTAAGCGAATCGTAATACATTTACTGGGTGGTGAGTATTTAATAGCATTAGAAATTAAATTGTCTAAAACTTGTTGTAAACTGTTGGTGTCAACTAAGGCTGGACATTCAATCAAGGTCGGTTCAAAAATTAATTCTATCTCTTTTGCTTTTGCCCTTTGTTGATAATCATTAACTAGTCGCCGTAAAATCGGTAAAATATCAACCAAACGAATGGAAAGTTTCATCTTACCGGCTTCAATCCGATTAACTTCTAACAAATTTTTTATCAATTCAAACATATTATGAGAAGTTCCGGCAATCATACTAGCAAAATCAACAACTTGATCTTTAGGTAATTCATCATAATCACTTTGAATAAGCAAAGCCGCACCTTGAATAGCCGATAAAGGATTTTTGAGATCGTGAGCGACAATGCTTAAAAAATCATTTTTGTCTTGATTCAATTTGATTAACTGCTCATTCAAACTAAGCAATTCCAAATTTTTAGCTTCAAGTGCCTGAGTTCTTTCAATTACTTTTTCTTCCAACTGAGTAAATGCTTCTTGCAATTGTTGAGTCATACAGTTGAAAGAATGAGCGAGTTGTCCTACCTCATCTTGTCTATTCAATTCGATTATCGGATGCCATTTACCTTGAGCTAAGGTTTTAGCAGCACTATTCAAATGTTGGAGTGGCTCAGATATCCAACGAGCCATGACGATACCGATTAAAATCGCGAGTGTCAATGCCACGATAACCAACCTAATAGTGTCGTAAGTGCTCGCATCAATCCGTTCCATAAAATCAGCTTCGGGGACAACAACGATAATTAACCAATCTAATCTCCATTGATCTTGAAAAGGCATGACTTGAAGAAATTGACGTTGATTTTCGACTTTAAAATCGAGTTGGTAACTCTTATCAATCTGAGTCAAATCACCAAAATGCGCTAATAAATAATGGCTGGTTGCTCCCGTTAAGCGATTGCTACTTTCTATCGCTTGCAATTGTTTAGTTCTTTGAGCACTGGCATCAAAGCGGAACGGTTTTTCTGAACTAGAAGTGGCCACCAATAATCCCGAGCGTTCTATAATAAAGGTTTGTCCATGTTGACCCACTTTCAATTCTTGTAAAAATTTACCAATATCTAATAAAGTAAAATCCGCACTCGCTACCGCGATGAGACGACCCTGGTCATCATACAGAGGATAATTAGCCGAAATACCGGTACTCAAACCGGTAAAATAAACATAAATATCACTCCAAATTGGCTTACCGGCTTTGACAGCAGCGCGATACCAAGGTCGTTCGCGGGGATCATAGTGAGCGCGACGTGAGGAAATTTTAGTCCGATTACCTTGCTTATCCGTTTCCCAAGTTTCCAAATAACCGGCTGACTGACTATCTAAAATCTCCACAATAACCGAACCATCTTTACGGATTTGTGCACCAATGTATTCACCGGTAGCCGTGGCGATGGCAATATAACTCACATCTTTAAAACGTTGTATTTGTGTCCAAAAATAATGATCCAACTGGCGGATGTGGTTTAAATTTAATTGCCCAAGACGAATCGCATCAATATTAATTTGATTAGCAAAATGGGGCATTGCCATACGTGCTTGCAGATGCTGTTGAATCCGAGCCGTGATTTCATGACGTAATTGTGTTGCTAAATCATCAAGCGTTTGTTGTCCATGGCGGAAAGAAATCCAACCCGTGAGTCCAACTACTGCAAGAATTTGGGTAACAAACGCAATAATCAGGACAGTTCTAAGCGGAAGTTTACTCGGGTTAATAAAAATAAATTTTTTTATTTTCAATGAAATATAAAAAATAGCGGGGTAGAAACTTCTCATAACTACCTAGCAGAGTTAATAATAATAAACACCGAAGTGTTTTAATTGAGAATTTTATTATTTTATCTCATAAAAGCGGGAGTCAGTTCAACCAAAAATTGTTTATTGAACCAACTCAGTTTGATGCGAAATAGCCAGCGGTAAAAGTCAATTACGCCCGATTTATTATGTAAATAATTGAATAATTATATATTCTACTAAAAAATTAAGGTGGCTGATATTTAAATATTACCATTTAAACAAAGTTATTAACCAAGAGATGTAAAAAATTAAGATCAATATAAAAAATTAATAAATTGAAAAATATCTGGTTTATCTACAACAAGTGGTTTAGATTTTTACATTTTTTATGCGCTAAAAAAGATTTAATTTCCTATTGAAATGAAAACCCATATCCTTATATAGTGTTCTAAGCAATATTTACTATTAATTAATTGATTATTAACATTTAAATTAGACTTGAAACCTAGACGATTGTCCTTATATATTCCATTAAATCCTATTTACTTTGTTAAGGAGGTCAATTATGTTAACTGTATACGAACCCTGGAGAATGTTGAATCAATTCCATAAAGAATTGGAACAATTTTTAGGACATTATGGCAATCAGACTCCGGGTGACTCAGCCATAGCGACAAGTACTTGGATGCCCGCTGTGGATATCAAAGAAGAAGAACAACGTTTTGTGATTCATGTTGATGTTCCGGGTATTGATCCCAAAGAAGTGGAAGTTTTCATGGAAAATGGGGTACTTACCATTAAAGGGGAACGCCAATCAGAGAGTCAACCAGACAGCAATAACTACAAACGAGTGGAACGTGTCTATGGTTCTTTCTATCGCCGCTTTAGTTTGCCAGATACCGCCGATGCAGAAGGCATTTCCGCTACGGGTAAGAATGGTGTCCTCGAAATCACCATTCCCAAGAAAGCAGCGGCACAACCACGGCGAATCGAAATCAAAGTCAGTTGATAAACTTTTTTTTAAACCGGGGGTAGATAAACACTGACCCCGTTTACTGAGTAGCAACTCATCGCCCTATTATCGAGAAAGATGATAGGGCGATTTTTTTATACGCAGAGTATTTTTATTTATCTGCTATATTTATATAGTAAAGCAACCGACGAGTAATAGGTAAAGAATTCATGACTACGCTTTTAAAACACTATCAAACTAATTTGCAGCGAGCTGATTTTGTTGCGGATGCGGTACAAGAATCAGTCGTACATCGGTTTCAACAACTTTATGACGAATTAATCCAAGCAGACTTAACTCGCGTTAGTTACCGAAATGTATTCTCTAAGCTGTTACCGTCTAAGTTACCTAAAATACGAGGTTTTTATTTATGGGGTGGCGTTGGCCGTGGCAAAACTTATCTCGTTGATAATTTTTATCATTATTTACCCATTAAACAAAAAAAACGTTTCCATTTCCATCATTTCATGCGTTTCATTCACCACGAATTGAAACAATTAACGCATAAACGGAATCCTTTGCTGTTGCTAGCCGATCAAATTGCCAAACAAACCCGAATAATTTATTTAGATGAATTTCATGTTGCTGATATTACTGATGCTATGTTATTGAGTGGTTTATTAAAAGCTCTGTTTGATCGGCAAGTGATTTTAATAATGACCTCAAACATCGCACCAGATGACTTGTATCAGAATGGATTACAGCGGGAACGTTTTTTACCGGCAATTAAGTTAATTAAGGAAAATACCGATATCATTCACTTAGACAGTGGTGTAGATTATCGTTTTCGCCATTTGGGAAAGCGTAAAACTTATTATTATCCGTTGACCAATGAAACTCATCAACAATTACTCAACCAATTTGAATACCTTGCGCTTGAGCAAAGAGTAAAGCACGGTGTTTTAGAGATTAATGGTCGTCAAATTCCAACGGTACGTTATACCAATCAGGTAGTCTGGTTTCAATTTCAAGCCCTATGCAATATTCCCAGAGCGGTTGCAGATTATATTGAATTAGCTAAACGTTTCAGCACAATAATTATTAGCGATATTCATGGGATGAATGATATGGAAGAAGATAAAGTACTGCGACTTATTAATTTAATTGATGAATTTTACGAACATAAAGTTAAGCTAATCATTTCAGCAACGCTTCTGGCTGAACAATTATATACCGGACAGCGGCAATATTTTCAATTTCAACGGACTTTAAGTCGCTTACAAGAAATGAGTTCTCATCTTTATTGGGAAAGTCCTCATTCAACCTAATCGCTTAGTTATTTAATTTTTAGTTTTTAATAACAACAATACAACAATTTCAGATGGTTTTCGTTCGGTAAGGTGCGTTAGGTGATAGTTGTAGTGCACCGATTTTAATTATAACAACAGTCCGAACCATTGAATAAATTAAATAGTTAAGGAATAAATTTTGCTTATTTTAGTTTCACTAATAAAAATTGAAACTGCCCCTCATTTTTTATAATCTCTAGTAATTAAACTTTAAGTATGCTAACATTAAAATTGTTAAAATAATAAAAATCGATATTAACTCTATAAAAAAACTGATTTTAAACCTGACCGGGAAAAATTAGTTTTTTTTAAAATGAGTTAGGTTAACCGGGAAAAAATAGAAAGGAATCTAGTGCTCACCATATTTTTAAATAAAATTACAGTTATTTCTTAGTGTTAGTTTAGGTGAGCTATTTATTCAAGGTAAGATTTAGGTAGGAAACAATATTCAACATGAGATGGCAATCATTAATGCCAACTAATCATCCTTCTTAAATTTTTAAGGTATGTTAATGGCAACATACTCTGGTAATAACGGAGAACCAGAATGAAACTGCAAAAGTTTTTTTGCTTTAGACTTATTACCCCCAATAATTGGTTTCTAACCAATATGGTAAGTAGCATAATCACTTTATTACTATTCAATTTACTCTGGGTAACAACCAGCTTGGCTGATGTGACTATCCCTGAGGACGTATTGGAGCAAATCCAACAGAATGATAGTGTTCGTATCCTGGTTAAATTGGATATCCCCTGGAAAGCAGAAGGAAAACCTAAAACTTCCAAAGCAGCGGAACGTATTAAAACACAAAGGGACACTATAAAATTAGCGCAGGATACATTTAAAGATCGGCTTACTCAAGCCCAGGGTACGTCTATTCTTAGAAAAAAAGGTTCTAACCTCAACATTAAAGAGTTCGTGACGGTTCCCTATCTGGGTATGGAAGTGGATAGTAAACTTTTGTCTGAGCTGCAAAAAATCCCAGGAATAAAACAAATTGAGTTAGATTCTCCAGATGAACTTCTCCTGACGGATAGCGTTCCTTTAATTGGAGCCAATCAGGCTTGGCAAAGTGGTTATACTGGACAAGGACAAACGGTAGTCCTTTTAGACACCGGCGTTGATAAAACTCATCCCCAGTTAGCCGGAAAAGTCATAAGAGAACTTTGTTTTTCTAAACAGTGCCCAAATGGGAGTACTACTCAAGACGGAGAAGGAGCAGCAGTACCTTGTCCTTTTTCGAGTTACTGCGATCATGGGACACATGTCGCCGGGATTGTTACCGGTGTCGCAACGGGAAGCAAACTCATCGCCGAACAAGTATTTTCTAACTACTATAGTATGCCAGCTTCCTATGTTTCTGACCAAATAGCGGCTTTAGAATGGGTTCAGCTTAACTATAACAGTGTTAATCCGCCTATCGCCGCTATCAACATGAGTTTGGGAGGTGGTCAATACACTGCAGCTTGTGATACCGATTCAAGAGCAGCGATTATTAATAATCTTAAATCTGTTGGCATAGTAACTATCGTTGCTTCTGGTAATAGTGGTTATACTAATAGTTTAAGTGCGCCAGCTTGTGTTTCTAGTACTATCAGTGTTGGGGCAACGGATAACTCAGATAACGTTGCCTATTTTTCTAATAGTGCCAGTTTCCTGGATGTATTAGCGCCAGGTGTCGACATTGAATCCACTCTACCCGGTGGAGAAATGGGTTTAAAAAGTGGTACTTCGATGGCAGCACCTCATGTCTCTGGAGCATGGGCTATTCTGAAATCAATGTTTCCAACAGCAACGGTTGACTCCCTGTTAACCGACTTAAAAAATAATGGAGTTCCAATAACAGATACCAGGAATAATATTACTAAGTCGCGAATTAATCTTGCTCCATTTTTGGTACAAATCACACCTCAGTACACCTTGACCATTAATTCTCCTAGTAACGGTAAAGTTAACAGTTCAGATGGAAAAATTGATTGTGGCGGTAGTTGTGTTGCCAATTATTCAAGCGGACAAGCCGTTACGCTCCAGGGCACTGCTAATAGCGGTAACCAATTCCAACAATGGGGAGGTGCTTGTAGTGGGACAACCAACTCCATCACGGTAACTATGAATAGTGCCAAAACGTGCACAGCAACCTTTATTCCCCTCTATTCGCTCACGATTACTTCACCCAGTAACGGTAATGTAACCAGCCAAGATGGCAATATCTCTTGTGGCAGTCAATGTAGTAAAGAATATCCTAGTGGACAAGTCGTCACGCTCCAAGCCACTGCTAATAGCGGTAACCAATTCCAACAATGGGGAGGTGATTGTAGTGGGACAACCAACCCTTTCACGGTAACTATGAATAGTGCCAAAACGTGCACAGCAACCTTTATTCCCCTCTATTCGCTCACGATTACTTCACCCAGTAACGGTAATGTAACCAGCCAAGATGGATATATCTCTTGTGGCAGTCAGTGTAGTAAAGAATATCCTAGTGGACAATCTGTTACACTCCAAGCGACTGCTAATAGCGGTAACCGGTTGAAGCAATGGGGAGGTGCTTGTAGTGGGACCACAAATCCCCTCACCCTAACCATGAATAGTGCTAAAACATGTACTGCAACTTTTGAGACAACTTCTGCGACCGTTTCCTTAACGGTTAACAAAACCGGTGGGGGAACGGGTTATATTAACGCCTCTTTAGCCGGAACAGCAGATTTTAGTTGCAAACCGACTTGTCCAAGCTATACCAAGAACTATCCAGTGGGCACTCAAATTGAACTACTCGCTTACAAGCAAACCGGTACTTGGGGTGGTTGGAGTGGCGATTGTAGCGGTAAGACTAATAAAATTATCGTGACACTAAATACCGCTAAAACATGTACTGCTATTTTTAATGCGACTACGAGTAGTACCTCAATAACTTATCCTTTAACGGTCACTCTTTCTGGCAATGGTAAAGTCAGTAGTTCAGATGGAACAATTGATTGTGGTAGTAATTGTGCTGCTGATTATCTTGACGGACAAGCCATTACGCTTCAAGCCACTGCTAATAGCGGTAATCAGTTCAAGCAATGGGGAGGCGATTGTAATGGGACAACCAACCCAATTACAGTAACCATGAATAGTGCAAAAACGTGTACTGCTACTTTTGAACCCGTGAGCATTCAAACTTACCCATTAACGGTTACTCTTTCTGGTAACGGTAAAGTCAGTAGTTCAGATGGAACAATTGATTGTGGCAGCAATTGTGTTGCCAATTATTCGAGCGGACAAGCTGTTACGCTTCAAGCCACTGCTAATAGCGGTAACCAATTCCAACAATGGGGAGGTGCTTGTAGTGGGACAACTAACTCCATCACGGTAACCATGAATAGTGCTAAAACGTGCACAGCAACCTTTATTCCGCTGTATTCTCTCACGATTACTTCACCCAGTAACGGTCAAGTGACCAGTCAGGATGGCAATATCTCTTGTGGCAGTCAGTGTAGTAAAGAATATCCTAGTGGACAAGCCGTTACACTCCAAGCGACTGCTAATAGCGGTAACCAATTCAAGCAATGGGGAGGTGATTGTAGTGGTACCGCAAACCCCCTCACCCTAACGATGAATAGCGCTAAAGTATGTACTGCAACTTTTGAGACGACTTCTTCAAATACGACCGTCTCTTTAACGGTTAACAAAACCGGCGGGGGAACGGGTTATATTAACGCCTCTTTAGCCGGAACAGCGAATTTTAGTTGCAAACCGACTTGCTCAGACTATACCAAGGATTATCAAGTGGGCACTCAAATTGAACTACTCGCTTACAAGCAAACCGGTACTTGGGGTGGTTGGAGTGGCGATTGTAGCGGTAAGACTAATAAAATTATCGTGACACTAGATACTGCTAAAACTTGCACAGCTCATTTTAACTGAGTCTCTCAATAACTCAGGCGCACCATTAACAGCAATTTAAAGAATTCCCCCCTTCCTTTGAAAAGGGCCAGGGGGGATTTAAGATCTTGACATCATTGCCAATCTTCCTTAAACATTCTTGACTAACAGTAGCAAATTTTGGGAAATGGCGACGTGAACATAACCAGATGCGCGATGAATCCTTAACATCAGTTACGACTGTTTTTTGTAGAATTGACCCGCTGTCAATGCTTTTCATTTCGATAATTTCTCAACAAAAGCAGTATGTTCTGTCGTTTGCAGACCCTGTTGTAACTTAGCTAACACTTTGGCTAAATCTCCAGTCAGTAACGCCTCTACCACTAAAACTAACCCTGGAAATACTTGGCTACGCAACAACCCCATAGCATCAGGTTGGAGAGGAACATATTGCCCTTGCCGTAATTGTAACCACTCGAAACGCTGTTCATACACCACCCATATCAAATATTCCAGTACGCCGCACCGCTGATAGATTCGGCGTTTACTGTGCAAGTCATAGCTAGCACTGCTGGCGGCAATTTCAACAATCAATTCCGGACTCCCAACTAGAAAATCATCTTCGCTAATACGACACTGCCCGCCTTGTGCTGGTGGTAGAAATAACAAAGCATCCGGTTGTATCTCGGTGTCTTCGTCTAAACGCACCGTCGCATTGTCAGCAAAATGCACACTAGGCGTGGCTGCGCAATAGGTACCTAACCACGTTAGAATAAACCCATGTGGTTTACCATGACTTTCAAAATGTAAGGGAGAAGCCATATAAACAATTCCTTCAACCAGTTCAGCTTTCTTAAGATTAGGCATCGCGTTGTAGCGGCGTTCAAATTCGTCTCGACTGAGTTTATCACCATTTTCTAAAGGCAGAATGGGGGTGATGTGAGTGGGAAAATTCATAATGTGACCTCAAAATCTAGCTATTCAACGGTTAGTTTACTTTACTTTTTTAGGTAAACAATTCCGCCACCGCCACTTGAAAACCGGGCAAGACTTCACCGCCGGTTAGGGTGTCTTGAACGGTCAATATCTCTAGGTCGGTGAGAGAATGGTAGACATGAAGCCTTTGCCGACGCGGATCCACCACCCAAATCAGTTTGGCATCGACCGCAAAATATTCTTCTAATTTCTCGTGAACTTCGCTCCAAGCGTCATCGGGAGACATGACTTCCACAATCAGTTCTGGACACACATCTAGAAAGCTTTTGGATTGAACTTGGGCTAAGCGCTCGTGAGAAATAAAAGCGACATCGGCACCGCGGACGGTATCGGGTTGACGATGGGTATAGATACCTACTTCGCCAGGTAATACGCGACCTAATTGATGTTCTCGTACAAATATTCCTAAGGCAATGGTCATATTGCCTTCATAAAAACTATGAGGATGTCCAGTAGGCATAAGATAAATTATTTCTCCCTTGACTAATTCGGTACGTCCAATGTCTCCCATAGCTGCAAGTTCTTCACCCGTAATCAACGACGACGGGGATGAAGAAGAAACTTTAATCGGAGTAATAGCAGTCATTTCAGTTAACATAAGGATTTCTCCAACAAATTTTTGAACGACCCCAATAGTAGCATGACGTAAAAACAAACACTAAGTCTTCCAAGGTTAGTTTACTTTGTTTCTAGTTGCAACAACCTCATCATGGCTCTTAAATCGGTATTTTGTTGTCGGAGTAATTCAATTTCTTTGGTTTGCTGTTCGAGTAGGAGGCGGGATTTTTCAAGTTCGTATTGGAGTGCGATTGAATGAGGAGACAGAAAATTGATTTGTGATGAATAAGTCAGGGTATTATTATCTCCAACGTAGCAAATATTTTTCTCATTTAAATCAAAAAACTCTGGTAAACTAACTTCAAATACCTTAGCAATGAGTTGCAATCTTGACAACGGAATATCCGTTTCACCGCGTTCCATGCCACCGTAACCACTCACTGACATCTCCAAATGATGAGCCATTTCCTCCTGTGACCAGCCTTTGAGTCGACGCAGTAATCGGATTTTCTCGTAGACCTGCATAATAATAACCCTGCCTAATAAAAAACGTTTATAACGGTAAAATAACGAGGTGGGCGGTGGTAAGTGAATGATTAAGTTTTTAGAATTATAGTTGTTTTTATCTGTCAAGCCAATAGTTGGTGATATAGTAAAGTGTAGTTTAGATAAAGCGTAGCAGGATCCAGAGAAAACTACAATTACCCCCTCGATTTCACTTCGTTTCATCACCTTTTTGGAGATTTTTTACAACTTCAGATGTGTAGAAACGAGAAGCAAAAAAGGAAACTCAAGTAGATGATTAGGGTTTTATTGTTTTTTTTAGCAGGATTATTTTCGTTAATTTCCCCTGTTGCATCATGTAATGTTTTAACAGTGTGGATTGGTGATAAGGAAATTAGAGATAATGATGACAATGATTTGAATAAAGATGATCATATCATTGAGGTCAGATTCGGTTCTGGAATCTATATTGATGATCCCCAAGGACCATCTATTAATGGTCATAATGTAAGAGGGATAATTGCCGAATATTTTTCACCTCCTGATTATGCTATTTTGTTCCTCAGAAGTTTTCTGGTTGAGAGAGATTCCCCTAATGGAAATACTCTCGATGTCAGAGTAAAGTCCAGTGATTTTGAGCCAATAGGGCCGTGGGCAAAGGCTCAACTGTCAGGTTCTTTCTGGTCAGTATTTCCCTTTTGGAACGAGAAAGTTTCAATGTTAGGGTATAACAATATCCAAAGTATTGGAACGGAACTAAAAGCGGATGCTTCCCTTCCTAAAGATGGGAAAAGCTTTAATTTAGCAAATATTGTGGAGGATGGTTCTCCTACCTCATTAGGAATGAGACTCGTCTTTGATGTACCTAACAAAAAAGAAAAGGGAGATGCTGTTTTTTTAAACTTGCCCAGAGTAATGGCAGCAAGAACCCAGGAAATAGTTGAAGAGGCAATTATTCCAATTTTACCTATTGGAAGGGGGGGAGGTAATCTAGTTGGAGGTAATTGTCGAGATAATGTTAGTATTAATAGCCCGCCAGATTGTTTAGTTTCTTTATTATGTAGAGAATGGATTCCTCCTTGTTGTTCAGCTAGTCTATCAATAACATCGTTTCAATTGACAAATTTTGGACAAGGAGCTTGCGATGTACAAGTTACAGCAAGTACTCATGAATTTTCTGGTAGAGCCAAGTATGCTAAGGCAACTCTTAATGGACATTTTGGTCATAGAGATAACATAGTAGATAGGATTGAAGTAACCGAGGCGATAGCTGTAGGTGGCGGTTCGATTGTTCCACCTCATAGTTTAAAGGCAGAAGGAAAAACAGGAAATGGTAGAACGAATTTTCACAAAAAAACTCCTGAAGTAAAATTAACACCAAATTCATCAGTGAAAATAACAATGGCTCTTGATATGAGCCTATCAGGGAATTCTGAAATTATCCATTTACCAGGTAGTGCAGATGCAGATATATGGGGAGATTTGCTTGCAAATCTGAATTCTTTTGAAGCAACTATTCTTTCTGAAGGTGTTCATTTAGTATGGGTAAGTGATACTGAAGGTGATAATGCAGGTTTTCGCGTTTGGCGTGGTATTGACGATGAAAATAATGAGGAGTATCAGGGTATTTCTACTTTGGGGGAATTTCCTAATAACAAATTAACAGCTATTCCAGTAGCCAATGGATTAAGCAAATTAATTGCGGCAAAAGGTAATGAAAGGGAAAAGACAACCTATTCTTATGTTGATATTAGTGCTCAGAAAAAAAATGTAACCTTCTATTATCTTCTTGAAGACGTTGATACCAATGGTCAAAGAACCCTTCATTGTAGTAATATTCAAGCGGTTACAATAGGTCAAGGGCCTGCTATTGATTTGGAAAAAGCAGAAAACTATTGCAGAAGTCAATGTGATGAAAATGCAGGTAATATGATTATTTGCAAGTAAAATTATAGATGTAGAAATTTTTTTCTAAAGAGCAAATGTAGCGGAATCCAGGGAAGCCATAATCAATTACCTTCCTCCCTGGATTTCACTTCGTTTCATCCAGGCTACTTATTTGCCAGTCTTTGGCTCCCCATTGAGCATATCAACCGCCGTTGTAAGATTTTCCACGCTGTGAAAATAGCTACTCCGATCCGATTTTATTGACGTTTTAATACCGCCAAATTCAATTTGGGATCAGCGATTATCAATTTAAAATTTTGTTTAATAAGAGAATGTTTCTCTATCCAACTGGCAATACCAAACCAATCGATAATATATTCAATTCGTTGAGAACCGATGCGTTTATTAACAACGTATTTAATGAGTTCTGTTGGTCCTTGTCGACGGGCTTGGAGTGCTTCGGGATTAACTTTACCATCTAAATTCAAGGTGCGATCATGAAAATAGCCCAAAGTACCGGTTTGCACAGCCGCTACCCATTCTTCTTCCGCAACATGCTGATTCACCCAATCAATCACTTGAGCATGTTGATGTGGATGATTAGTTAAGCTTTTATAAACGATGACACTACTTAGACTAACCATAAACCCGGCCAGTATTCCATAGCGTAGGGGTTGCCAAGGTATTTGTGGCCATATCCACCAGCCAATGGCAACTGAGAATAAAGCTAAAAAGGGCGAAAGTGGGAATAAATAACGTCCCAGAAAATGGCCCGCTCCAAAATATAACCCGTAAAATCCGATTAGTCCTATCCCATATAAGCTCACCAATAAAAACAATCGGCGTTCTGTCGGTTGTTGTAAGCGCAACCATAATGGCCACAAGCCAATCGTTATCCCGATTAAAACGACTGTACTCGCTAAAACCACTGGCCACATCATTTGTAATTGACCAGGAATAGGAAAAAATACCAGCAAGTACTCGATTAATACCGACGGTAATAAAGGTAAATTTTGGCCAAACTGGCTGGTTAAATTTTGTGAAGAACCGCTAATAGGCATAATCCCACCAAAATTGACTTTATTGTAAATAAGCCAAGGTAATGCCACTAATACCGTTGTTGTACCCATTACATTAACTTGGAGGAAACGTGGCCAAAATTCATGGCGTTGCCAAGAGCCTAACAATAACTGCGTCAGACAAACTGCTAAAATAAAAAAAATAGCATCATTGCGTATCCAAAAAGTAATGCCTAACAATAACCCTATTAATATAGAATGACGAAATGACCATTTGCGAATAGATAAGGCTACTAATAAGGCAATACCTAACACAGCCAATAGATAGAATGGGGTTTCTAAGCCATTTTGGGTTTGAGCAATGGTGACGGGACTCGCATACCACAAGGCTGCTGCTAAAATCGCTATCTGCCGTTTAGTGGGGTGGGGTGGTAAAATGTGAATTCCAAGGCGCCATAACAATACCGCCGCTAAAGTGGCCAAGGTGAATTGCACCAGAATAATTCCCAATATCCCTTGCACCTTATCACCCGCTACTAACCAATATATTCCGGCCCATAAAAAACTGGTTAATGGTTGAGTTCCATTAGTGGGAATAGTTCCATTAGCCGTACTCATCCCTAGTCCCAAGGCGATATTTCGAGCAATTGTCATCATGAGATAACCATCTTCCGAAATAGATTGCACCATCGCTTCTTCACTTTGCAAAGGCAGGAGACGTGTTACCGCACCATAAACAATGATGAATAAAATCAATATCATGAAGTAGCGGCTTTGAATAGTCGACATAATACGTTATACTCCTTTTTCAATCAATTGAATGAGATAAAGAATAATTACTTTATACTTTACCTGAACGGATGTAAAAATTCGGTATCGTTAAGACAGTAACAAGGATAAATTGATGCTAATGACCTTAAGCACAATAAAGGATATTAAGAAAATTTTCTTATTAACAATGATTTTTACAACCGGATGTGGTAACAAACCCGATCTAAGTCGTTTCGATTTAGTTAAAGGTGAACAAATTTATAATAATACGTGTATCGCCTGCCATTTAGCCGGTATGTCTAGTGCTGCACCGAAAATAGGCAACCAACGCGACTGGGCAGAACGGATTAATAAAGGAATGGAAACACTATTTAATCATAGCTTAAATGGTTTTAACGATATGCCACCACGAGGTGGTAAACCCAATTTATCCGATGAAGAAATGAAAGATGCGGTCGCCTATATGGTATCAAAATCTTGGTAATGATAATTCGCTTTCAATTCAAGCAACTTTTGCTCAACTTTGTTGCGATCCGGTGCTTGTGGCGCAAGCTTGAGATAGCCTTGAAATAATTGTTCAGCAGCCTTCCAGTTGTTAACAACCAAGGCGATGTTAGCCAACGCACTTAAAGTACTTGGATATTTAGCGGTGGAAAGGATAGGCTGAAGATGTGCTTTAAGCAGATTATCAACGCCGATTGCTAATTGAGTCGCTGGCAAACCCGGATCAAAAGTTAAAGCTTCAATTAAACCGGCTTGACCCGCTTGCGTTTCACCGCCGCGAAAATGTCTTAGTGCTGAAAGTAACAGCGCTTCGGAATGCTCCGCTATCAAGTGTCCAATATCAGCATCATTTGGCTCTGATTTTAATTGAAAAGTCAGTGATAAAGTCGCATGTGGGGCCAACACCGCTAAAGTATCTCTCAAAACCGCCATATTGTGAAAACGGGTTGATTTACCCGGAGAATGGGTCAGGCAAAACCGCAGGTCAACTTCTAATTCATCAGCCAAGCGAGCCGCTGCACCAATTTCCTCATCACTATCATTCCATTCAAAGAGAATATATTTCCATTCGACCCGCAACCGGCTATTAGAGTAGCGTTTATGGTCACGAATGGTACGCATGAGTTCAAATACTTTAGGTAGATGGCCACCAATTCGATATTTCACATAGCTTTCTTCAAACGCACCGTCAACGGAAAGTCGTAGCAAATCAAGACCACTTTCTAACATCCAAGCTTGAAAGGGAAAATTGCCATGACTCGTTACCTTCGTAAACGCATTTGGATAATACTCTTTGGTACAACCAATCATTTGACCCAAATTTTTATTTAATAAGGGTTCCCCACGTCCTTCAAAATGAACCAGACGAATAGTTAAAATCCCTTCCTTATGGAGTTGTTGTAAGAGGGCTTGGTAAAACGATAAACTCATATTATAAGGCGGTTTTTTGAGATGGCGGCGAGATTGGGGCTCTACACATTGTGGACAAGCAAGTTGACAAAGGTAAGAAGGTTCAATATGTAACACTCTCATTATTTTGGGATAAAGCGAAGTGACCAAGCCATGTCCACGCACCGCACAATGTGAACATAAGTGCTGATGGGGATTGCTACCGGCGAGAAAAGCTTGTCTTATTTTGACTAGAGCCGGGAAGTCAAATAAGGGTGATTCTTGCTGCATAAGTAGCGCTGGTTCATCAACGGTACGCAAAATTAAGGCTTCTCCCACATCATCCCAGCAAGGTAATTCACCATTAGCCTTGACGTAAAGGCTATCACACATAAGACAGCCTATCATGCTAGAATCAGAATTCAATAAAGTGGTGTTCATTATTTTTACATCAATAGATGTAGCCTAGGTGAAGCGAACTAAAATTCAGGATTGGAGTGCATGTTTTGCCTGCTCGAATCAACCTGCCACGCCAGCATTCCACCCAAGGTTGCTTTAGCGAAATATCGCTTAACTTAATGTCAGTAAAGCACGGAGTGAAATCCAGGAATAACCCAAGCGAAGTGTATTATGGCACAAAAAAACGGGTTTAAGGATCTCTTTTTAAGGTGCATTCGCTTCACTTACTTTGCTTGCGTCAACCGTGCATACAACAGCGGCAATTCTCTTGGTAAATCCGAGGGTTTACGGATGACGACATAGCTCTGGGTACCAAACAGATGGGGTAAATAATCACTCGCGGTTTCATCAATGGTGACACAAAAAGGTTGTAATCCTTGTTTACGGGCTTCATGCAAAGCCATGCGCGTGTCTTCTATTCCGTAACGACCTTCGTATTGATCGAGATCATTGGGCTTGCCGTCGGTTAAGAGCAGCAACAGGTGTTGGGAAGCCGGTTGTTGACGGAGTAAGCTACTCGCATGACGGATAGCTGCTCCCATACGCGTATAGAAATCAGGTTTAATCGCCTGAATTCGACCGCGGATGAGGGCATTGTAAGTTTGAGTAAATTCTTTGAGGATGTGAAAGCGAATGTGACTGCGATGGCGAGAGGAAAACCCGTACAGAGCAAATTGATCTCCCGTCGTAGCCAGTGCTTCGGCAAATAAAAACAAACTATCTCGAATGATATCAATAACTCGGGCGGTATTGTTAATCCACGCATCGGTAGAAAGTGATAGATCCGCCAGCAATAAGCAAGCTAAATTGCGAGAGCCACGGCGAAAATCACGGTAAAGTCCACGTTCGACATCCATTTTTCCTTGGCGATATTCAGTGAGTTGTCGTAAGTAAGCGTCTAAATCAATTTCACTGCCTTCGGGTTGATTTTTATACCAAGTTCGGGTCGGAATTAAGGCTTCAAATTGGTGGCGTAATCGTTGTGCGGTTCGTCTTAAGTGCGGTGGTAATTCGACGGGGGGTGCAGCGGCGGCTAGCATAGGTTGCAGACAACAGTAATCTGGACGTAATTGTTGTCGTTTATAATCCCATTCTGGCAGTAAAATTCCTTCACCAATCCGCGTGTTGTCATGCGTTGGTGCGGGTAAATCGAGATCAAAACGTAACGAGGCAGCAGCCGTTTGGTTATCTCGCGCTACACTCACTTGTTCCAGGTCGTCTAAGGCTTGTTTAGCCGCTTGGGTATCTTCTTCTTCATCGGTGCAACGATCGACTTTGACATATTCAGCTAACGTAAATAGGCTTTCTAAGCGAAAAGCAAGTAAGCCTTTTTTACCATCAGGCATAGGGGTGTACTCACCCCGGCGCCGGCGATTCACCTTTTGAGTATTGTTACGGGTTTGGGGTGTACTCGTTGCTTCTGGAGTAGAGATTTTGCTTGACTGATTGGGGAGAAGGGGTGGTGAAGGATGTAACCAAAGATAGACCGGCTGATGAGGACGTTTAGCCGGGGGTAGTTCGGTCACACTGCCGGGTTGACGTAAAGCCTGTTGAATGGCTAGTTCTTGAGCCGCCTCATCTGTTGGCAACTGCTGCGGATCGGGACGTAAAGCCAATTGTGCCGCAACGAGCCGCTCATAACGGCTTTGTAAGCCTGGAAAACGGGTCAGTCGGTCTTGAGTCAGTTGTTGATTTAGGGAGAACCAGGGTAAATTGAGATCCGTTGGTCCGGCCGCTAATACCGCGAGCCATAAATATAAGTCATAATTCAGTTGCCGTTCTGGAAACCAATTAATCTGTGCCGGTAAGCGTAAAGCTTCGGTATCACGCCAGCATAATTCCACTTGTTGATGACTTCCAGCCAAGCGTTGTAACCAGCTCCGTCTGGCACCGTGGGTTGTCGCTGTAGTCGCTTCAATTCGTAATCCAGCATCACCGCCACCCGCACGAAACAATACGCCTACCGTGCGACTCACTGCAGTTAATTCTACTGTCGCTGCGGGGTAATGCGTGGTAGCCGCACGGGTGATGAAACGGTGCCAAAGTTGACCTACTTGTTCTTCCACGGTTCGGTCAGCATTAAATGAGCGGGATAATATTTTCCAGGTTTAGAGTCATAGCCGATGGTATTCAAAGCCTTTTCATCTTGTGCCCAAGTTAATAATGATCCTTGCGGATGATTGATTTGCACCTGCGCACAAGCACTGATACATTGAGCACATTGAGTACAGGTAAATTTTTTGCGTTTGATCGAGCGTGGTTTGAGGCGCATCGGACAAGCGTTATCACAAGCACTCTGGCAATCGGCACAGAGACGCGCCCGCTGGCGATCAAAATCGACTACCATGGCTTGGTGATTGCCCATCCACGCGAGACTCTTGAACAAACCAACTGCACAACCAAAGCGACAAAATAAATGCCGAGCGAGGAGAAATTCCAAGGCAAAAACAGTGGTGCTCACACTGAGAAAAATCGTCTGATTACGAGTGAGTTGCCCGTGCCACAGGTTATAATAGATTTCGGTGGGTGGTAATAAATAAGTGAGTAAGGTTAACCCCCATAAAAAAGCAAACCCAATAATGGCGATAACGACCAGTAACCAGTAGCGGCGCTGCGGTTGAATTTTCTTACCATTAGGCAATTCTACCGGTAAGGGTTTAGCTTCCCATAACGTGGGTTTACCAGAAGCGCGCCGCATTAAGCCATTAATCATTTCTACTACTGAAAAATGAGGGCAAAGCCAACCACAATAAAGTCGCCCATATTTCCACGCCACCCCAATACCACCACCGACTACGATGGCTAAGGGAATAAAGGCCCGCCAAATTAAATTAATCGCTGCGTGGAGTGGACTGACTTCACCGGTTACCAATGATTCGAGACCCAAAGTCCAATTTTGACCCAAAAGAATGAAATGTCCTAAGGTCAAATCTAACCGCAACAGGTCTAAGGGCGGTGCCAATATAAAAAGCAGAAAGAAACTACTTCGCCACACCAACCGTTGTTGTTGTAGAGATAGCATTTTATTCTATCGGTCCCATTAAGGGATAACGAAATAATTTACCCGCCATCGCTTTAGAGAGACCAAATATACCCAGTAACACTAGCAGGGAATGGCAAGTGGTAAAATACAAGATCACAATCACCCCGGTGTAAGGTGCCTTATAACCGCCCATGGCGATGATAATTCCATTGATTAGAATTAATAATAACCCCGCCCAAATACTGGCAGCAAGAGTCTGTCGCAGATGGCAACTCGCTAAAGGCGGAGAGTGATTTTCATATTTAACATACAGCCAGAGTAAAATAATAAATGCCAGTCCAGGAAGCAGTAATAAATTAATGAGGTAAAGCGATTCGGCTAACACGGCCAAGGTATAACCGGGAACTTGAAAAGGTTCTTGAATGGTTTGAATCATCGAATTTACCTCCCAAAAGAAGCTAATACAACTTCCATCAGTGCAGTTATGGTTTCTTTATCATCACTCAGTGGTTCAACGAGAGCGGCTTGACAAGCGGCTACCGGATCAAAACCATTTTTGATCAACGTAGCAGTATAAACCAGTAGCCGAGTAGAAACCGCTTCTTCTATATCATGATCTTTAAGTGCCCGTAACGCCTGTGCTAAATTGACCAAACGCACCGCGAGGGCATTATCTATTTGCGTTTCACCAATAAGAATTTCCTGCTCGAGTTGACGAGGCGGATAATCGAAACGCAAAGCGATAAATCGTTGACGAGTACTGGGTTTCATCCCTTTGAGTAAATTTTGATAACCGGGATTATAGGAAACCACGAGCATAAATTCGGGCGGTGCATGTAGCAATTCATTAGTCCGATCAATGGGCAAAATCCGGCGGTCATCGGTGAGGGGATGCAACACCACCGTAGTATCTTTACGCGCTTCCACGATTTCATCGAGATAACAAATCGCACCTTCACGCACGGCACGAGTGAGTGGCCCATCACTCCAGTAAGTGGAATTATGACCAATTAAATATCGTCCAACTAGATCGGCTGCGGCTAAATCATCATGGCAAGCAACGGTATACAGCGAACGACCTAACCGAGCCGCCATATAACTCACAAACCGCGTTTTGCCACAGCCGGTAGGACCTTTAATTAAGACTGGCAATTGGTGACGATAAGCATATTCAAATAGCGTAACTTCATTACCAATCGGTCGATAATAGGGAAGATCGGCTGTACTTTGAGTCGGTAGCGCCGCTAGATTTTCTGCTATGCCCATTGATAACCTTTGAGTTAGTTACGTCGTTAGGTAGGGTGAGTAGAGCGAAGTGAACCCTACCCTAACCATTTCAAGATCTTAAAACGTGTTACCCAGTAAATCAAAAAATTGCCCCCATATGGGTTTATATTGGGGGCGAGGATGAAGGAAAATAAGTTAAGTGAAGTTAATTCGTTGCAGTAGCACCCGCCGGCACTGCTGATTTCTGTTCGCCAGTCACAAAGAAGCTGATGAGATAAATCACTAACCCGATAAAAAATATCAAGCCGGATATTTCACGTAACCAGTAGAATAAAGCTACTTTTTCTTGAACCGCCATAAAAGCGAGTGGTGTATCAGTAGCACGTTGTAAATACACTTGCAAAATACCCGCAGCGGTGAGAAACAAAGTAATGAAAACCATTGAAATAGTCATTAACCAAAACGACCACATTTCTAAAACTTGGGCTTTATTACTATTAGCAGCGCGTCCACGTAACAGCGGCATGGCATAAGAAATAATAGTGAGTACAATCATGGCATAAGCCCCAAAAAACGACATGTGACCATGAGCCGCTGTAATCTGAGTGCCATGCGTGTAGTAGTTGATGGGGGCGAGGGTGTGTAAAAATCCCCATACTCCAGCACCCAAAAAGGCCATAACGGCTGTTCCTAATGCCCACAAAGTAGCTGCTTTATTGGGATGTTCACGACGGCGGCGATTGACCATATTAAAAGCAAATACGGTCATTAAGAAGAACGGCAGCGGTTCTAAAGCAGAAAAAACGGAACCCCACCATTGCCAATATTCAGGAGTACCAATCCAATAATAATGGTGTCCCGTCCCAATAATCCCAGTAATTAAAGCCATCGCAATAATCACATAAAGCCACTTTTCAATCACTTCACGATCCACGCCGGTTACTTTAATTAACACGAAAGCTAAAATGCTCCCTAAAATCAGTTCCCATACGCCTTCTACCCAGAGGTGAACTACCCACCACCAATAATATTTATCTAACACTAAATTGGAAGGATTATAGAAAGAAAAGAGGAACATCACCGCTAAGCCAATTAACCCGGTCATTAGGACCAGATTGACTACTGTTTTTCGACCTTGTAACACAGTCATACCGATATTGTAGATGAACCCTAATACCACAATGACAATCCCAACTTTGGTGATAGTCGGTTGTTCCAAAAATTCTCGTCCCATCGTGGGTAAAAAACTATTTCCCGTAAAAGCAGCTAATTTCGCATACGACATCAAGAGATAGCCTAAAATTGTCAACACCCCAGCAATTAAAAATATCCAAAATAGGGCGATGGCTAACAAAGGACTGTGTAATTCCTTTTCTGCTTCTTCCGGAATCAAATAGTAGGCAGCCCCCATAAACCCAAATAATATCCAAACAATCAATAAGTTGGTATGAACCATCCGGGCAATATTAAAGGGTATCGCCGGGAAAAGAAAATCACCAACGACATACTGTAAACCCATAATAAGACCAAATAAAATTTGTCCTACAAAAAGACCAATAGCAGCAATAAAATAGGGTTTAGCGACAGCTTGTGAGGAATATTGCATGTTGTTTTTCTCCGGCTGGTTGTTAACCTTCACGATTCGGTGGCCAATTGGCGGTATTTATTTGTGAAGTCCACTTTAAAAATGCAGCAATGGCATTTAATTCTTCGTCAGTGAGATTAAATTGCGGCATCTGACGGCGTCCTGGGGCACCGGTGGGCATCGCCTTAATCCAAGCTTTAATGAAATCAGTGCCACCTTGATCACCACCGCGACGTAAGTAAACATTGCCGAGTTCTGGTGCATAATAAGCACCTTCCCCTAGTATGGTATGGCAACCAATACAGTTATTTTCTTCCCATACCGCCTTACCTTTGATGACTTCAGGGGTAAGGTTTTCCCGATGATCACGATTGGGTAAGGCACTGCCAGTATCAAAAGTTAAGGCTAGAAATAATAAAATAAAAAACAGCGAACCGCCATAATAAATATTGCGTGCCATAGATTTAGTGAATATTTCACTACTCATTATAAATATCCTCTTGATTGGTATATTTTAATGTAGGTTTCGCTAAAAAAATATAACTGAAATATTGGTTTAAGCGTTTTTTTAGAAGAGAATTTAATTCTTAAATTGTATTAAAAAATAATTAAGGCGTTACATTAATTAATATCTAGTCCCCCTTCTTGAAAAAAGGGAGACTAAAGCCATCAAAAACTACCTTTTTTTCAGGTAATAGTGACAAATATAGAGTAAATTGTTACTCTATTTAGCGGCTTTGCAATCATCACCACCTAATTCCTTAATCAAACCTTTCAGGGTTGTCATTCGTTCCGCTTGAATTCCAGTTGCTAAAGCTTTAGCATCCGCTTTCTTGCCGGCATAAATGGCTGGCACAATTTCTTTTTCCCGAGTGTCTTTAAGTGCAGTCCAGGTTTCTTTAAATTTGTTAAGCTTACCTTTGTTATCTTCTGCGGTTTTGGCGTCACCTAGCATAGCTTCCAGCGCCGTTTCTAGGGCTGTTGAAGCCTCATCAACTTTCTTTTTCAAGTCCTCTTGAGCAGCCTTATCTGCAGCATCCAACATGGCTACCAAATTCTCACGCGCCGTTTGCAATCCCATTTTGATATCACAGATCGATGCAGCTTGTGCTAATTGCATGACTAATAAAGAAGCGACTATTGCTGTCCAAGTAAATACATTTCTCATCTATTTCATCCTCATAATAATTGTTTAAATCACTCAGAATCTGCCCCCGTTTCCGATACCCTTGGTCTTCATTAAATCAAACCAAACGGTAAGAGAATAAGAATAGGGCAATCTAACAGCATACACACTAACAGCCATTTAATAAAGCCAATAAAGTATGTTTTAGCTCTTCTAAAGATACCTTGATCTATATCAAGCTCTAATTTGAAAAATCGTTTGCTGGAATCTGGGGAAGTGTAGGAAGGATTATTTAATTTTAATTAAAATCAAGATGTTTTAACCTAATTGCCATCATCTCTGATTCGTTCTTCTCAACAAAGTAAATAACTGCTATTCTTAAATAAAAGATCACCCGCAAAAAAATTGTTATTTTATCATCACATTATCAAGCGATAGTGAATAAAAATCTATCTAGAAACATGAAGTGATGTCATTGAACGTCGGTTAGTTAGCATTAACCGCCATTTGCCCAAACCAAGAAGACCAATCTTCATTTAAAAATTTATCGGTCGGTAAATATTGTTGGTAACCGTCATAAGAAAAATTTAATTCGACTATACCATTTATAATATTAAGCGAGTTAGATCGCAAATAAAAATCACCATCAACCAAGCGTAATTCACTAAACCGTTCTAACACTTGTTGAACCTGTTGTAGAGAAATTTCAGCATCAGCCGGATAGGAATGATGAGAAAAATCCATAAAAATGTCGGCTGAAAGTAATTGTTCTACAGTATACAAGCGGTATCGACAGGGATCATCCACTTTAGCTAAAGCAATTTGTTCCGTGGAATAATGCAAAGTATATTGAAATAAGCCATATTCGCTAATTAACTGATATAGAATCGTTTGAATAGTATTCAGTTGTTGATCAAACTTCTTTATTCGCTGTTGTGGGCGATAACGCTGAAGTAAACAATTAGATTGTAGCCAGAACTCCGAGGTTTTATTATTCGGTGTAGTTGATAGTGGCAGGTAGCTGATATCAAAATCAGCGACTAAAAAACCTAAAAATTGCTGTTCATTACTAATAATGGGGTGAACAGCACTCATACAAGGACGCCGATTGGTTTGGCTAATATAGACCGAAGATAACATAAAATGGCGTTTGGGATATAAACTAACCGAATAAGGGCGTCGGGATAAGTCTTGCTCTCGATACTTAGGATCAATGATATGGGTACTGACATTAGAAGTAATTTGTTTACCAAATTTATCAATGATATAAAGCAATTGACAATAAGGAATAGAAGCAAAGTGTTTGCTCAACAGTTGGTCTAAGCCTTCCAAATTTGACCACAATGCTGTACATTGCTTACACAAATTTAACATCGGTGGTTCAATTAATGTTATCAATATTTTACGTTGTTCTCCAATCGTTGGCTTAATCCACATTAGTTATTCTCCTATATAGAAAATTATTAACCCATAAATTGTTGGCATTGTCATAGTTTGTCATCACCACCACTTAATGACAATAAAATTATGATTCAATTAGTTTTTTATGCCATAAATCTATTTTGGGTTAATTAAAAATTTCAGGGATTTAGTTAGCAAAATCTGATAGCTAAAATTAACTCGTTATCTCAGTTAGTCAAGTCGACAATGGTCAGTTTAATTTGCACAACTGGATAAATCTTAGTTTGGAGGCATTAAACCAACCTAATAGCATAGAACCAGGATAAAAAAACGAGCTAGAAATTGGTTGAGAAGTTAACAATAAAGCGTTTGAGCATAGAAAATACTATTTTCATTAAATAACCAATCCATTATTTTTATGCAATAAAACACTTAAAATTTTTTGACCATAAATGCAACTTCTGCATTTATTAAATTAAGATTACAATTATTAGTATATCACTGTTCATATTAATTTGCAGAACTCAAACCGCCAAGAAAATTAAAACCGAACCGATTGGTGTGTTACAGCTAACGCACCCGACCGAAAACGGTCTGAAAGTAAAGTATTGTTGATTTAAAGATAAGCCACAATTTTTTCTTTAACGGCTAGTCCCGAATGGTACTTTAAAATAAGATCTCCCAGTTGGTTTTTTCCCATAATGCTTGTAATTGTTGAAATTCCTGAGTCAGTAATGCAATAAGCGGTTTTATTTGGGCCAAATTACCTTGTTTAGCCACGGTTTCGGCAATAAAAGCGATTTCTCCTAACCGTAATGCACCGACACTACGTGCACTGCCTTTTAATGAATGAGCTAAACGCTCAGTATCATTTTGGTTATCTGCTTGTATAGCCGTTTGCAACTTTTCAATTTGTTTGGGAGTATCTTGAGCAAAGCGATTAACCACTCGTTTTAAAATATCCGGGTTACCAATCGAAATTCGCTTAGCTTGATCAACATCGAAAACCGGTAACTCCATAAAAGTAGAACGGTGTTCATTAACTATCGCCTTAATTTCTTCACTAAAATGAGATGGAGATTGTTTGTTAGATTGCTCTGGTTGAGAAGCTTTCGAGTGACGGGGAGAAGAAAAAATTTGTTTTATTTTTTGAGCCTGTCGTTCTACTGAAGATTGAGTGAAATGTTGAGAATCATTTTCAGGGGTAGGACTTAAATTAAATAAGCTGGAGGAAGTATATTTTTCGACTATAAAATGAAGACGTTCTCTCTTCACCGGTTTAGGAATACAGTCATTCATGCCAGCAGCAAGATAACGTCTCACGTCTCCAGGCTGATAGTTGGCTGTCATCGCAATGATAGGCATATGTTGACTATAATTTTGCCGAATAATTTGAGTGGCTTGGATACCATCCATCACCGGCATGCGAATATCCATCAAAACCAGGTCATAACGTTCACTCGCCAAAATATCAACTGCCAATTTACCATTTTCAACTAATTTAACCGTATAACCAAGTTCTTTTAACATATTAATAGCAATCATGCTGTTAACTCGATTGTCCTCAACTAACAAAATTTTTTTATTTTCAGTTTTATCCCTCGTTGGAGAAATAGCAACTAAAGCGGGAGAAATTAAAGGCTGAAACGCAATATCATCTCCAGATTGAGTTGGAGGCGAGTTTAGATTGTGACTATTTTTTATAGTTATATTTTTATGAATAGCAGTGGTCAGTTGGTTAGAAGCACAATATTTTTCTAAAATTTCCAGCAACCGTTCTAAACTAATAGGTTTAGCAATATAATCATCCATACCGGCGGCTAAACAACGTTCTTCATCACCCTGCATCGCATTGGCTGTCATAGCCACAATCACCGAAAGTTTATCCGGTCGTGTTACTGCTTCACGTTCACGAATACGCTTAGTGGCTTCAAAGCCATCCATTTCTGGCATCTGGATATCCATAAAAATTAACTCAAAACGTTGCTGTTTTAATTTATCTAAGGCTTGTACCCCGGTTGTCACCGTGGTGACTAAACAACCTAATTGTTCTAACATATTAACCGCAACCATTTGATTAACTTCATTATCCTCAACTAATAATACCGGTAAATTGGGAAAAATATTGTGGTGGCGCTTAAACTGAAATGGATGTATCTTTTCCGTGGTAATAAATTCCAACGGTTGTTGTACCTGCTCAAAAGCAGCATGTAATTTTAACAAAGTATGTTGTAATTGACGTTGGGGTAACGGCTTAATTAAATGGGCAGCAAATCCAACTTGTTGTAACTGTCTACTTTCTTTTTGATAACCGGCGGATGATAGCATCACTAATACCGTGTCTTGAATGAGGTTATCTGCTTTTATTTGCTTACCGAGTTGTTCACCATCCATCTCTGGCATCAAGTAATCTAAAATGGCTAACCAATAAGGATCCTGTTGTTGTTGCGCTTCAAGCAAAGCATAGAGAGCAGCTTGACCACTGGCTACCGTGGTACAACGAACTTTCATGTCCTCCAGTTGTTCCTTTAAAATGCGTTGATTAACTGAATTATCATCAACAATGAGAACCCGACTATCTTGTAACCGGATTAAATCGGTTATATTGGGTAGGGTTAACGTGTTAGAATTAAAATGGGTAGCCAATCTATCGATTTCCTCAGCCGGTGCTAATGGTAAAGGCAAAGTAAAAGTAAAAGCTGAACCTTGCTCCACCTCGCTAACCACGCTAATTTCTCCGTTCATCATCTTAACTAACTGTCTGCTAATGGCTAACCCCAAGCCGGTTCCTCCAAATTTGCGCGTGGTGGTGGAATCAGCTTGAGTAAATTCATCGAAAATGATATCCAATTTATCCGGTGGGATCCCAATGCCGGTATCTTCGATGCGGATAAGGATATTGGCGACATCAGTCACGGGTAGTTGATAATCGACATCAATTAGGACATGCCCTTGTTGAGTAAATTTAATGGCATTTCCAACTAGATTTGTCAGTATTTGTCGAATTCGACCGGCATCACCCACCACATGACGTGGTGTATCTGGGGCATAACGGACAATCAGCTCAAATCCCTTGGCTTCTGCTGTCATGGCTAGCAAGCGAGCCACTTCTAGAACCGCCGATTCTAAATCAAAGGGGGCTAATTCTAAAGTCAATTTACCCGCTTCAATTTTAGAAAAATCGAGAATGTCATTAATCAGCGTTTGCAACGCATCCGTTGACTGATGAATAATTTCCGCGTATTCCCGTTGTTTAGGAGTTAAGTCCATATTTAGGAGTAATTCAGTCATTCCTACTACCCCATTCATCGGCGTTCGGATTTCATGGCTCATATTCGCCAAAAATTCACTTTTCGCTCGAGTAGCGGCTTCAGCGGTTTCTTTAGCACGGAGTAACTCCGCTTCAGCTTGTTTCCGTTCCGTAATATCTCTACCAACCACCTGATATTCAACTAATTCATGATGTTCATTAAACATCGCCCGCCCTATCCAATGTTGCCAACTCACTTCACCATTGGCTAACACCGCCCGATTTTCCGTTTCTACTACTGGTTTAGCTAAACTTAAACTATCCATCATTTCTCTGATAACATCTTGCATGTTATTCGAAATAAACGGGGTAAATTGACTGCCAATTAATTCGGCTTCGGTGACATTAAAATAACGACAGTACGCCTCGTTAACAAAACTAAGATGACCATCCGGCCAATAACGACAAATTAATTCAGTTTGATCTTGTACAATCGCTTTATAACGTTGCTCACTAATTTTTAGCGCTTCCTCCGTGCGTTTACGTTCAGTAATATCGGTGGCAATTTGCAGACAAACCAGACGACCATCGACCCAACGAATAATCCGATCTCGCGTCAGATACCATTTACTAGTGGCTTGGTCTTGAACTTCATATGAACACACCCCATCTGGTTCGCCTTCCGGGGTCAACAAATAAGTATTACTGCAAGCCACACAAGATTTCTCTCGTCCTTGATATAAAATTTCCCAGCAAAGTCGTCCCTCCACTTCACCAAAAGTTTGTTGTCCATATTTATTGACGTAAAGTAACTCATTGTTATTTAAATCAGCAACATAAACTAAAGAATCTAAGCTATCTAGAATCGTTAATAAGCGTTCATGGGCTTCGGTCAATGCCACTTCATTTTGTTTCCGTTCAGTAATATCGCGGATAATGGCATAAAATTTCTTCTGTTCAATTAATGGATAAGCATTCCAAGAGAGCCAACGATAGCTATTATCTTGGCAACGATAACGATTTTCAAAGCCCAGCATGGTTTTGCCTTGCAATAGCTGTTCAAACACGTGTTGGGTGGCCATTTGATCCTCGGTATGAATATAAGCTAAAAAAGGTTGACTAAGTATTTGAGTTTTAGCCCAACCCAAAGTGTGTTCCCAAGCGGGATTAAGTTGTTTAAAAAAGCCATCAAACCCCACTACACATTGCATATCAACCGATAAATTAAATAACCGATCACGTTCCTCTTCTATTTGCTTACGTTCAGTAATATCCATAATGATGTTGATAACCACTTCTCGGTTATCATAGTTATTGCGTAAGGTCGAAGCCGAAAGATTTCCCCAGAGAATAGTACCATTTTGATGAAGCAAGCGAATTTCTGTTTGATAATGATTAATTCGACCCCGGTTTAGATCTTGAATCAAGGCATGAAATTGCTTTACTTCTTGCGGATGACATAAATCAAAGATACTCTTTAAGTACATTTCTGGCTCGGTATAACCGAGCAAATTGAGCCAAGTCTTATTAAATTGTAGCAATTGCCCTTGCTGATTAGTCAGGGCAAAAGCCACCGGTGCACTGTTAAAGATAGTGCGAAATCGTTGTTCACTCAAAGCTAAAGCATCTTCTATTCGTTTACGTTCGGTGATATCAGTGAAGGTTGAAACGACCGCATAGGGTTGGTTACCCCCTTCTTGCCATAACGGTTGGGTATTAACGGATAACCAAATCAATTTACCATTCGGTTTCTGAACACCGAGGATAACATTGGAACAAGATTGACCGGTACGCAAAGTAATCTGTGATGGCATTTTGGGTTCTGGAAATGGAGTACCATCTTCATAAATAATTCGCCAACTGGGATCAATCGCAGTTAATCCAATTAATTGTTCAGCAGATAACTCTAAGATCTGTTGTGCACTTGCATTACAAGCCCCTACTTGACCATTAGCATATTGTAAGACGACACCTTCCTGCATCGCGGTTACCACTGAATGGTAACGGTTCTCATGTTCACGACAATAAGTTTCTTGTTGACGACAGGCGAAATAAATACCCATTAATTCAATAACAAGTTTTAATAAACGAATTTCACTATCATGCCATTCCCTATCGATATCATCCAATTCGAGAAAACCATACCATTGCTTTTCTACCTCCAATGGTATAATTAATACATTAATGATATTTAAAGTGTGTAACACACTTTGTTCACTCGCCGGAAATTGCGAAACATGACCTTGAATGATTTGACCTTGTAAAAGTAAAATTGACCAACGACTTAACCCCGATTGATAAACGAGGCGTTGATTAAGAAACCCATTGAGCGGAGTTGAAGGAGAGATAACTTGATGAGTACAACGAGCACCAAACCCCGGTTCAATTTCATCCACATTGACAAATAAACTGACTCGGCTTACTAAGAGCGTTTGTTGTAACTCAGCGAGAATGCCGGTAAGCGGATCTTCATTATAACGACTACTTAATAACCGTCGGGAGCAGGAAGTTAATATTTGTTCGGATTGTAATTGGGTAAGTGTCAACTGGTGTGTCATGTTTTAAAATCAACTTGTAGGAGTTAGATGATTCACGATCAGAATAGGGGCTGGATTTATCAATTGAATACTCAATGAAACAATCGGCGACTCCACCTCACCTACTACCATGCCCCGATTGACATTTTCGCCTAAGTTAAGTGATATCAAATTGTTAGTACCATCACTAGTGAGTTAACCAGTGTAATTTTTTCATGTGACCAATAATAATTATACCATTAAGTCAACTATTTTAACTCGAATTTAACCACAACTTGATTACCAATTTGTTATTAAAAATGAATAGGTTGATTACATAGATTTGGATTTAATTCAACCTTAAAGTTAACTGGGTGAGTAAAATGGTGATAACCCATGTCAGTGCTATTGATGTCGGTAATTAACTTAAGCAACGAAACCAAAGCGTTCAATTTACCGATTTTTATGGTAAAGAAAACCCGTTCCGGCCGGAATTAACCGACCAATGATGACGTTTTCTTTAAGACCTCGCAATTCATCACATTGGCCATTGATTGAACTAGCCAATAAAACCCGAGTTGTATCAATAAACGAAGCAGCGGAAATAAAAGAATCTGTGGCTAAAGAAGCTTTAGTAATTCCTAATAAAGTCGTTTTCCAAGTCGCTAATTTTTTATTGCGGTGAGTTGAGTTCGGTTGGGTGATTTTTTGATTTTCTTTTATTAATTGGTTGAGTTCCAGTTGTTCCCCGGGTAAGTATGGTGTATCGCCTGGATCAACAATGGTAACGGTCCGTAACATCTGCCGGATAATCACTTCAAAATGTTTATCGTTTATCTTAACACCTTGACAACGATAAATCTCCTGCAATTCCTTGACTAAGTAACTGGCTAATTCATGAACTCCTCTTAATTCCAGTATGTCATGTGGATTAAGCTCTCCTTCAACGATCACTTCTCCTTTCACAATAGGCTGACCTTCAACTACATTGAGGAATTGCCAATTATGAATCATGAGTTCTTCTTGTTGACCTTGCTCATCAATAATGATTATTTGTTGTTTGGTTTTATTGCGTTTACCCAAGCGAATCGTACCATAGCACCGAGATAAAATAGCGGATTCTTTAGGAACACGTGCTTCGAGTAAATCGGCTACCCGAGGTAAACTATTGGTAATATCTGGCATTTTGGGCGTATCAAAGGGTACCCGAGCAATAATTTCTCCAGTGGTTACTTTCACGCCTTCTTCGACATTGATTATGGCACCCGGAGGTAACGGATAAGCAACCACCAGTTGGGTACCGGTAATAATTAAATCCTGGCTCTCTTTATCAACCAACTTAATCATCGGGTAGAGGTCTTTAGCGTGGGTTGGTCGTTGCGACGGATCAGAAACAATCTGTCGATACAGCCCGGTCACCTCATCGCGTTGATGGGTGATCGTCACCCCTTCTACTATGTCCACAAAACGGACGTAACCACTCACCTGAGTAATAATAGGATAAGTATGTGGATCCCAATAAGCGATTATTTGACCGATTGCAACGGGTTCACCTTCATGGACAGTCAATATAGCACCATAAGGGACTGAATAACTGTGTTGCTGGTTGCCAAATTCGTTGCAAATACTGAGTTCACCGTTATGAGAGAGAGTTATCAATAAGTCACTATCAGAACGCGGTGGTGGGTTGAATGTGGTTGATTCATCTTGGTATTCCGATAAGGAGAGTGGAAAGATAACCGCGTGAGGATTGGGGCTTGATAAGGCAATCGATTTGAGATGATGAAAGCGAATAACGCCTTTAACTTTAGATTTAATGTGATTAATAGGCGTTTGGCGGGTTGCCACCCCACCGGTATGATGAGTACGCATGGTGAGTTGGGTACCCGATTCACCAATGGATTGAGCAGCAACCACGCCAACGGCTTCGCCAATACTCACTAATTCACCACGACCTAAATCTTGTCCATAACATTGCCTACAAATACCGATTTTGGTTTGACAGGTCATAGGTGAGCGGACTTTAACTTGGGTTATGCCATATTGTTCCAAACGTTCTAGCGCATTTTTATCCAGTAATGTTCCTTTGGGGATCACAAGTTGGTGAAGACCAGGAATAAAAATATCCTCTGCGGTAATCCGTCCTAATAACCGATCCGCTAAAGATTCAATCAATTGCTCACCTTTTTGCAAAACGGTGAGTGTCAAACCATCGTGAGTACCACAATCCAGTTCAGTAATAATAACATCTTGTGCAACATCAATCAGTCGTCGAGTCAGATAGCCAGCATTGGCGGTTTTCAGTGCAGTATCAGCTAAGCCTTTACGAGTTCCGTGGGTAGAAATGAAATATTGATGGACATCCAGACCTTCGCGAAAATTGGCTGTCACCGGGGTTTCAATAATAGATCCGTCTGGTTTAGCCATTAACCCGCGCATTCCAGCCAACTGACGAACTTGCAGTAAATTTTTTATTCCGGCTTGTATTATCATATACAAGGCATTTTCGTTGGTTGGTGAACGGGTTGACGAAGGTTGATAAGATACTTCATCGCTACTAGAATGACCGGCTAATTGAGCCATCATCGCTTGCGCTATCGCGTCGGTATAATACGTCCAAATATCAATGACCTTCTGATATCTTTGGGTATCCGTCATCAATCCATCTAGATATTGTTGTTGTACTTTATCAACTGCAACAAAGGCTTCCGCAATCAACTGTGGTTTTTGCTTGGGAATGACAAAATCATCAATGTTTAAAGTGATGCCAGCACGAGTCGCATAAAAAAAACCCATCGCCATTAATTGATCAGCCAGAATAACGGTTGGTTTAGTTCCAAAATGATGGTAACAAAAACGAATTAATTCAAAAATAGCCTGAGCAGTTAAACAACGATTAACTAATTCAAAAGGAAATCCCGCTGGCAAAATGGGGATGAGTAAAGTACGACCCACTGTGGTTGCTACTCGTTGGTAAATTGGGTTGCTCGAGTGATGACTAGCTGAAACCGAATGGGATTCTGGGTGGTGAAAAGAATTGACCGTGGTCGGTAAAGGAATCCTGACTTCAATCTGAGCTTGTAAACCAACGACACGATTTTCATAAGCACGATGCACTTCATTAATATCCGCAAATATCATTCCTTCACCACGCGTACCGGGTACCGCACGGGTTAAGAAATATAAACCAAAGACGATTTCTTGAGTGGGAACAATCAATGGTTCGCCGTTAGCCGGAGAAAGGATATTATTAGAAGACATCATTAATACCCGCGCTTCAAGCTGTGCTTCCAAAGACAAGGGAACATAGATAGCCATTTGATCACCGCCAAAATTAGCGTTAAATGCCTTACATACCAAGGGATGTAATTGAATGGCTTTACCTTCTATCAAAACTGGTTCAAAAGCTTGTATCCCTAAGCGATACAAAGTTGGAGCGCGGTTAAGCAATACCGGATGTTCTCGAATCACTTCTTGGAGTAATTCCCAAATCACCGGTGATCTTTTTTCAATTTCTTCATAGGCTATTTTAATAGTGGGTGCAATATCCCGTTGTTGAAGCAGATTTAACAGAAATGGTTTGAATAATTCTAAGGCCATTTCTTTGGGTAACCCACATTGATGTAATTTTAAGGTGGGTCCCACGACCACCACCGAACGACCGGAATAATCTACCCGTTTGCCCAGCAAATTTTGGCGAAAGCGCCCTTGTTTACCTTTAATGAGATCAGATAAAGAGTGCAGTGGCAATTTATTCGCACCCGTGACTACTCGACCACGCCGTCCATTATCCAGTAAAGCGTCAACGGCTTCTTGTAACATTCGCTTTTCATTACGAACAATAACATCGGGTGCGTTCAGTTCTTGTAACCGTTTAATGCGGTTATTGCGATTAATCACTTGTCGATATAAATCATTCAAATCCGAAGAAGCAAACCGTCCACCTTCGAGTGGGACTAAGGGGCGCAAATCGGGCGGCAATACCGGTAATACTTTTAATACCATCCATTCTGGCTGATTACAGGATTGGCGTAAGTGTTGAACTAATTTTAAGCGTTTCCTTACTCTTTTAAGCAGCAAATCTGATTGGGTCACTTCCAACTGTTGACGAAGTTGGTTTTCCATCTCCGCCAAATTTAAAGAACGCAGTAAATCATAGATAGCTTCCCCTCCCATTCGAGCATCAAATTCTTGCCCATATTCTTCTAAAGCTTCAAGATAAGCGTCTTCTGACAACAATTGAAATGATTTTAAAGAAGTAATCCCAGGATTGATAACAACATAAGCTTCAAAGTACAAAATACGTTCTATGTCACGCAAAGACATATCCAACAGGAGCCCAATCCGAGAAGGTAATGATTTTAAATACCAAATGTGAGCTACTGGACTCGCTAGCTCAATGTGTCCCATCCGTTCCCGACGTACTTTTGCTACAGTGACTTCAACACCACATTTTTCGCAAACAGTACCTTGATATTTCAGTAATTTATATCTACCACAAACACATTCATAGTCTTTGACTGGGCCAAAAATTCGCGCACAAAACAATCCTTCATGTTCTGGTTTGAAAGTTCGATAATTAATCGTTTCTGGGGTTTTGACTTCTCCATAGGACCATGAACGGATCTTATCTGGGGAAGCTAATCCGATACAAATTCTATCAAAATCCTCTGTCTTGGTAAGATTATTTAATAAATTTAATAAATCGTCCATTTTAAGTTATTCAAGGTTATTTTATAGTGATATAACTAAGTAATTGCCCACACGTACAATGAATCGTATACTAAATTTTACTTATTGATAAGTCTTGAAAGTGGTTTTACCTTTATTTTAATAGGAGTTAAATATCAATATAATTGAGTTAATACTTATTCTGATAAGTGACTCGACTCATGATGGTAAGTTAGTGATAGAGGTGAACTCGCAATCTAAAATTCAAAAAATTACTCTAAAATCATTAAGTAGTAAAGCATTTTTTTTAGTTTAAACCGCATTTTCTTGCTGTTCTAATACTTAATCTCAAGTTTTTAGGCGTAAATGTATTGAAGTATCAGCATGCTAACTATAGTTTAGTAACTAAATTTGTAGATAATATGATCGATCGTCGACTATCTCATCGATTCTATTCAACATCACTTTAGATTAGCAAATTAAGAAATATTTTCTTAAATGGTGAGATTAAGACCTGAAGAAATGGCCATTCAGGTCATATTCTCTACTCGAAAGGAATAGGCGTGATTGATGATGAAGCATTAACTCATTGGTTATGCTAAAGTAATAAATAAACCTACAATCATTTTTAGTTGTAGTTGAAGTAGACCCAAAAAAAAAGTTAATGCCATATCCAGGGGTGAAGAGTTATTTATAAGGTAAGTAAATGAAGGTCAATTAGTAAAAAAAATATTTTTAGCGAATTATATAATAATATGAACTTATTTTCATCTTAAGTCGGTTCTATCCCAATCGTATTGGTTAAAATAGCTTCATTTAGATTCGTGTTCATTAAAATGGCATTAGTCAAGTCAGCACGAGTTAAATTAGCTCCAGTTAAATTAGCGTCACTCAAATCGGCTTCGGTTAAATCAGCTCCACTTAAATCAGCGTGACTGAGAACGGCACCACGCAATTTTGCTTGATATAAATCAGCCCATCTTAAATCCGCCTCGGTCAAATCCGCTTCGCTTAAATCGGTTTTGCTTAAATCGGATTCACTTAAATCCGCCTTTTTTAAATCCGCTGCTTTCAAATTGGCTTCTCTTAAATCAGCATTACTGAGATCAGCCCAGCTTAAATCAGTACCCATTAAATTAGCGGCACTTAAGTTGGCTTTAAATAAATAAGCCCGACTGAGATCAGCACCGACTAAATCAGCATAACTTAAGTCAGCACCATTTAAATTAGTTTCACTTAAATCAACTCCTCTTAGATGACAGCCACCACACTTATTAGTCATTTTAAGTTTATCCAGATTATTTATATTCAATTTACTAATATCACTCATAAAGTTATCCTCCATATCGTCATGTTAAGAAAATGATTACTTTTTCTCTATTTCTATCCCGGAGGATCCGCAAAGTTTATGCCAGTAAGCTAAACTAATATTAGCTTGGTGTTCCTTTGATCTTTTATGAGTTAGGTGGCTATAAAATTATTTTTTTAAAAATTATTTAATAATTTAAATGAACCCTACTTTTTTCGATAGGGTGCGTTAGGCGACAGTCGTAACGCACCGATTTTAAAAGGCTAAGATGTGTTACGCTACGCTGACACACCCGACTTAAAATCAATCAGTAATAACCCATGGCGAAGAGATTGAAATTGGAATCGTTTTTTAGTTAAAACCGGTTATTTTTATTCTGATAACCGGTTTAGAAAAATAAAAATAAATTAATCTAATAGCATTGACGCACTCCATATAGACAGGAGAAAATATTTGTGATTTTAATAATAAGTAGCAATGCTTGATTTCAGTTAAGTAAAATGAGTTAACTTGCAACAATTATCTTGATTTCAGTTCCATTTAACTGCATAACACATAAGGTATTAAATACAATTATCATAGACGCTGGACGCTGGCATTGTTCTTATTCTTCAAATGAGAACGGTTCATGACTCTAGTTTAAGCCAATTCCAACACCGCTTTTATTTTGAAAGTTCATCGATAAAACGAAAGGTGCCCAGTAGCCAAGGAAGATGACTGTCAATATAATGCCCGTGGAGTAAGTTCATTTTGGGAAAGCCTATATACCATTTGCAGGTAAGCGGCACGATCGCTTTATACTATTTCGTTGCCTAAACAATAGGATTATGACGCTAGCCTTGGAAGAGCAACAACACCGTAATACTCTCCCGAAAGGGTTTTGGCTCAATGAATATCAAATTGAGACAGTACTCGGAAAGCCGGGTGGTTTTGGAATCACTTATTTGGCAACCGATACGCATCTGCGGCAATTAGTTGCTATCAAAGAATATTTGCCCAGTGAATTTGCTATCCGTGAAGGTAGAAGTACTGTTTATGTCCGCTCCTCTTCTTATGAAGAATCGTTTCAATGGGGATTAAAATGCTTTATTGAAGAAGCACGAGTTCTGGCCCGCTTTAACCATCCCAGTATTGTAAGAGTATTACGCTTTTTTGAAGCCAATGGCACCGCCTATATGGTAATGGAATATCAACAAGGCAAATGTCTTTCGGATTATTTAAAACAAGGCGGCATCTTACCTGAACAAGAATTATTAACCATTATCTTACCTCTCTTAGATGGTCTCCAAGAAATCCACAAAGCCGGCTTTTTACATCGTGATATCAAACCCAACAATATTTATATTCGCGAAGACAAAATGCCGGTATTGCTGGATTTTGGTTCGGCTCGTTATGCGGTTGGTCAGAAAAGTCGTAGTGTCACCAGTATTGTCACACCCGGTTATGCCCCCTTAGAACAATATGACACTGAGTTAAATGAGCAAGGTGCCTGGACTGATATTTATGCACTCGGTGCAGTGATGTACTGTCTCATTAGTGGTGAAGCGCCGCCAGCGGCAACTCGTCGTGTCAGAAAAGATCCGATGCCCCCGGCAATCAAAATCGGCGAAGGCAAATACAACAAAAATTTATTACAAGCGATTGATTGGGCATTAAAACTCAGTGGTGAAGACCGACCTCAAAGTGTCGAACAATGGCGTGAAAAAATTTGTACTGATCCGACTCCCTTTACGCTTGGACCAGCCGATAAATCTCCACCCCGTTGGACTTTATTTAACTTGGCTAGTATAGTCATTATATTATTGCTTTTAGTCACTATCGGTCTATTATGGCAGCAACAAGACCATGAAATACAAGTTGCTATAGAACGTATCCGTCAAGAAACCACCGCCACGCTTGGCAAAGAACAACTTGCCCGCCAACAGGTCGAAGAAAAATTAAAATTAGTTGAAAATAGATTCAACCTCGAAAAGCAACGTCGTAAAGAAGTTGAAATCGACTATCGGCAAGCACAAGCCCTGATAGAAGTAGCAAGGCGTTTTGAACCGGAGATCCTCGGTAAACAAGAAATTAGTTTTGAAGAATTTCATTATTACGATATTACTAACGTACCAGAAAATGATGGCTTTTTAAATATTCGGGAATTTCCGGGTCATCTCAATAAAATTGTCGGTAAAATACCTAAAGATGAAAAATGTGTTGAATATTTAGGCGGAGGAGAATTGCGCTTTGTCGGTAAGCACGTGTGGGTAAAAGTAGCTTATAAGGACGTACAAGGGTGGGTTAATTCTTATTACCTGATGAGAAGTGATCGAAATTGTCAACCGGAGAAACCTGTTGAGAAAAATAAATAAATTATTGCTTATATTGTTACTGTTTCTTCCAGTTACCGGTCAGGCAGGTAAAATAAATAATCTATCTTTTAATGAAAATAAACTCGTTATTCATCACCAGGGTTGTTATTTAAAACAACCGCTTACTGGAACTAACAAACTTATTTTACCTTTAGAACATTGCACCAGTATGGCTGGCAAAATTCCCCGGTCGACGGGTAACCTAAAGCAAATTCACTGGGCACAACATGATCCTACCACGGTATGGATAGTGGTTACTTTCTTAACCGATTATCAATTTGAAATAGTCCCTTCTCCTGATAAATACACCATTTGTCTGGCAAAGTCGTGTGGGCTAAAACAATCCCCCGAAGATTTAGAAAAATTAACCCAATCCCAAACGCTCATGTTTTCACTGGAAAATACCTTGTTTCAAATTCCTTTAAAAAATATGTTGATAGCAGAATTCCTTGATCGTTCTATTGGTTTTGTTCCCCACGATATTATTAGAGATGGATTACCTCATTTTGGATCTAAGCGTGACGATTGGAAGAAGAAAACGAGAAAACACCTCGGGTATGATATTTATACGGATAAAGTGGATGTGATTGCTGCCGCACCTGGCGTTGTTAGTCGGATTGGCAAAAGTTATCAAGCGGGTTTATACATTAAACTTAATCATGATAACAATCTAACTACGGTTTATGTTCATCTTAATCAAGCCTTAGTCAAAAAAGGTCAATTTATCAACCGCAGTGAAGTGATAGGACGGATTGATGGTGCTGCCGGTAATGCCATTTCACCTCAGTTACACTTTGAAATCAAAGTAAAAAATAAAAACATTGATCCGTTGCCACTAATTGAGAAATTTTATCAAGCTGACCAGCCAATTAAGGACAAAATTCAGTATTTTAAACAGCAACTTATCAAGTCAACTCAATACCGAGACCATTTAGTAGAACAGTATTTACTAAAACATTAGTTGATTATGGCCTTATGAAAACCGGACTGGGTCTGTGTGGCTATGCTTGTACACCTTGGATTTGGCACCGTTTAACCCAATATCTTACGCCGCCGCTCGATCTGCAACTGGTGACTTGGCCAACTGCTTTATTACCTCATTTTCATACGGTAAGTGATTTCGTTGATTGGCTCATTCAGGATGAGATAAAAAATCATCACTATGATTTTATTCTTGGACATAGTATGGGAGGTATTGTAGCGATTCAAATGGCTGCCTTTTTACCAAAGATAAAGCAAGTCATTTTGCTTGATTCTTTTATAACACCACCCTCACGGTTTTTTCAAAATCTTTTTGAACCTTCTATTTCAAAAGAATTACAAAATCAAATTATTAACATGCTTAATCTGGAAAAGGAACATTATTCCCCACGATTAGCTGATGCCCTGAGAAAAATCAACTTAAGCGGTTTATTTTCTCAACTTCATTGCCAAGTGACTGCACTTTATGGAGATAGAGGTTATTCGGATCTAAAGCAGTTGGCTTCACAGTTAAGATGGTCGTCAGAATTATTAGATAAAATTGCCTTGGGTTTTGTTTCCAATGCTAACCATTTTCCCATGTTAGAAAATCCACAAGCAACAGCGGAAATATTACTCAAGATATTAAACAACCCTAATGCTGGATAACTGGAAAATTGAGCGCGTCGGGCCAGTTAAGCGGGTTTTTGGTGCTGTAACGCGTTAGGGAGAAGATCGTAGGTAGTTGTCGCTCAGAGGTAAAGAGTGAGTGAGGTGGTGGGTTTAGCAAGGAAATGTTGACGATAATGATGAATTTGCTGCGCCATATTTTGGAGCGTGACATATTCAGGGGTGGGATTGACTAGGCGCAGGGGACATTGTTGACAAAGTTCAAACCAAATCTCGTTGTTTAATAATGCAAATTCCTGCGGTGAATAGTCAAATAGCGAGCCTAAACGACTTTTACCGCTCGCATCCAAACAACACGCCAAAATATCTCCTTGTACGGTGATCGTGACCAAATTGTAAGCATGAAAAATACAATCTCCTTGATTATGAAAACTTTTTACCAATTTAGAATGCACTTGCCCTGCCCAATCGTGTTTAGTTTCTAATGAACTGGTAAACACTGGCAATTCGGGAAAAGTTTTTTGGAGGGTTGCTACCCACATTTTAGCTTGAGGCGTGTGAAAGGAGATGACTAGCCAGGACAATCCAGCCATTATTAATTGTTCCAACTGGACAAGGTTAAGCAGTAACGTATTGGTAGAAAAGCCAAAAGCGAGTCCGCGCTCATGGCACAATTGTGTGATTTTAAGCAAATCTGGGTGTAACAGCGCTTCGCCAAATAAATGTCCCACGACAACATCCATGCCAAAAGGATAATCTAAGGCTTTTTCAAATAAAGTTAATGGGATATGTTCCTTAGCACGTTGCATAGAGGGTTGTGGGCAATAGGAACAATGCAGATTACAACAACTGGTGACTTCAATAGCATAAATTTGCATAAAAAGTGGCTTTTTTTGTATGATAAAGGGTAGGCCGGATTGAACTCGTAGGGCGGTTTATGGCGTAAACAGATGTGTCCAACCCACTTTTGCGAGTGAATAGGCTACTCATTTCAACCGGTAAAAATTTGAATTCAGATTTTAAGGATAATAAAAAATGACTAAAATTATCCAACTATTAAACTGCTTTAGAATCCTTAAAATCCGAATTAAGAACACTGACCTTCCAGCGTGGCAATGAAAGATAAGATATAATTACCTCATTATTTGATTTTAAATCGGTAAAAATTACCTTGAACTGCCGTTATTGATATTTAATCTTCTCGATATTTTTCGTGACAACCTTTACAAACTTTAGCGGTTTCACCAAATTGATTAGCTACTTCTTCTACTTTGGTAGCAGTCTTGGCTACTTCAGCTAGCTTGGCTGATTTCTCTTGAAGTTGTCCCATTTTTGCTTTGAAATCATCCCACTCTTGCCAAATTATCGGTTTAGCATCAGTTTCACCTTGCTCAGAACCGGGAATGAAACCTTCTAGCGGCATTTTGCTTAAAAAAGCCACATTAGCGGCTCTTTCTGCAAAAGTTTTGGCATCAAAGGGAATCTTGCCTTTAACCATAGCGCCCATCGGGCCAAAATTCCATGCGAGCACCTCAAAAGCCGCTTGGCGATATTCAATCGCATCTGTCGTTTTATTTTCCGCTGCGTCGACTATGGTGTTGATACCAATAGATAATAGAGTGCCCATTAAACCGATCTTAAACTGATTCACCATAAATTATCCTCCTATCATTTCATCTATTGTGGTCAGATTTACTGTGATAAATTCACCAAGCTATTGTGAAATTTTCTCTAGGGAGAAGTCAATACCTCCCCCGCCGGTTCACGTTTATACTGAGCCATGGTCTTCAAATAGGCAATAATATCACCTATCTGTCGTTCACGATTTTTTATATAGTGAGGAAAAGCTGGCATAGTCGTATCAGGGAGAATATTAGTAGGGTTATTAATCCAGATTTTCAATTTGGTTTCATCCATGTACTCCATGACACTAATTGGATAATTTAAATCCATCGCTCTGCTGTTACCACCGTCTCCATTGATCGAATGGCAATTTTGGCAAAAATTTCTAAAAGTAAGAAACCCGCGTTTGACATTGTCACTGCTCCCATCTGGTGGTGTCATTTGAGGAAACCTCTCGGCAAAGGTGACAAACTCGATATTCATGACTTGATAAGGCCACTGTGATAGCTGAGAAGAATGAGGTTGGTTGACATTATCCCAAATTAAGTAAAATGGCGTTAATTCCACAACGGGTTGCTGGAGAAGATCATCATTTATTTCAAATCGCGGTGAATCCAATTTTTCATAGGCTAAAAAACCTTTATATTGCAGAAAGTGTTTCACCGGAAGAGAAGATTGATAGCCATCCATACAGGTTAACAATATTTCCTCTTGTTGTTGCCAATTATCTCCATAGAGATAATCAAAGAGAGCATTAATGGCAAAACTTCTATATTGCTCAAGGTGTTGTTCATAAGGATCCAATACCTTAACAACAGCAGAAGGAAGAATCATCTTGAGTTGTGAAAGAGAAAATGTTCTGATTTGCTTGTTGTTATCCTTAATTTGTAGGATAACTTCAGCCGGTTGTGCAACGCCAACGCCAGTAAATAACAATGTCGTTATTGTCAAAACGATTTTTAAACGAGCTAATTGTTTCATTGGGCAAATCCTCAGTAAGTACATAAGATAAGGAAAACAATTTTTTCAGCGGTTATTCAGAACTAGAATCCATAAAAATAGAATGCTCGGTTATAACTTTCTGAACAAAAATTTGATTCTGTTCAAACCAGTTATTTGGAGATTATTTTAATTAATTCAGATACAAAGAAGGGGGTCAATGACAAGATTAGGGTATTTAAGCAGGGAAGTTATCTACTTTTTGGTTAAAAGCAGTTAACATAATGTTAATCAAGGCATGTCAAGTTTTTCACTACTTAATTCTTGTTAATGTTAAGTATAGCAAAGCCAACTAATATATCCATAGTGATACCGGCTTAATTTTTATAGTGCTAATAAAGATAGTGATTTTAGTATCATTAGCGGTTGCAACCCCTGGTTGCGACCAAGCTAATATCGTTACTCATTTAGTACTATCTTAACTTTTACTCAAACCAGCCTAACTATTTTTACCCTATTTAGTTTATTTATAGGATATTTATTAACGCTATTTTAAAAAAACCAAGTATAGATAAAAAGAGAATTCATATCAAGCAAAAAGGCTGTAAAAAATGAATATAGCAACTTTAATCACGTTTGTTATTTACCTCATAGGATTGATAATATTAGGTATTATTGCCTATCGCAAAACTCACGATTTAGCTGATTATATACTCGGGGGACGACAATTAAGTAGTGGTGTAACTGCATTAGGCGTTGGTGCGTCCGACATGAGTGGTTGGTTGTTATTAGGATTACCAGGTGCTGTGTATGCCTCTGGACTAAATCAAATTTGGATTGTGGTCGGCTTGATTATCGGTGCCTATTTGAATTGGTTATTGCTGGCCAAACGGTTACGTGTTGATACGGAAAAAGCGAATAATGCCTTGACAATTCCAGAATTTTTACATAATCGCTTTCAAGATCATTCTCAGTTATTACGTATTTTTTCAGCGTTAGTCATTCTCGTTTTTTTTACTTTTTATGTCTCTTCCGGATTGGTGAGTAGCGCAACCTTGTTTGAAAATAGTTTTGGGTTAAATTACACCATCGCTTTATGGATTAGCGCTCTGATTATTATGGGTTACACCTTCATTGGTGGCTTTCTAGCCATTAGCTGGGCAGACGTTTTTCAGGGACTTTTAATGTTATTGGCATTAATTATTGTACCGATTGTCGCCATTGTTGAAATGGGTGGCTGGGAATCCACAATGAGTGCTATTGCTTCTGTTCAATCCACTTCATTAGAACCATTTTATGATACCAATGTGCTAGAAATTATTTCACTCATGGCTTGGGGACTGGGTTATTTTGGACAACCTCATATTTTAGCTCGCTTTATGGCCGTGAAATCAGTGCAAGCTATTCCCAAAGCACGTCGAATTGCGATGACTTGGATGATAGCTTCGCTGTTGGGGGCAACTTTGACTGGTTTAGTTGGAATTGCTTACTTTGCCAACAACCCCTTAGATGATCCAGAAGAAGTTTTTTTAGTATTAAGCCAAGTGTTATTCAATCCCTGGATAACCGGTATTTTGTTAGCAGCAGTCTTGTCTGCCATCATGAGTACGGTTGACGCTCAACTCGTCGTGGCTTCCAGTGCGCTGACTGATGATTTTTATCGAGCATTTTTATATCCTAACGCCAATCAGTCTCAATTAGTTTGGATTGGGCGATTAGCCGTAGTTGGCGTTACCATGGTTGCCCTTATCATTGCTCAAAATCCAGAGAGTACCATTTTAGATTTGGTGGGTTATGCTTGGGCTGGATTTGGGAGTTCATTTGGTCCAGTGATTATTTTCAGTTTATTTTGGCCAATGATGACACGTAATGGCGCGCTGGCTGGGTTGTTTAGTGGTGCGATAATGGTGGTATTATGGCGTTATTTAACTGATCAAGGCTTCATCCCCTTTTCACTTTACGAAATGGTTCCAGCGTTTATACTCAGTAGCATTGCCATTGTCGTGGTAAGTTGGTTGGATAAGGGATTAGGACTAAACAATCCATCGTAATTAGGCCCACTGCTGCTGATCCTTATGATTGCACTAACGCGACGCTTGTGCCAAATAGCGCGTCGTGGAAAGCCTGCAATATAGCCCCAGTGGGACAAACAAACCGGTTCACTATTGTCACCGAACAGCCCGGGTGTTTAAGAATTACCGCCGCGCTTATTCCAGGAGATACCTTTAAAGTAACCAAGGTAGAAAATGGTAATACCCTGACAACAGTTCCTGTTGCAGGCGGAACGTTGTCGTCGCCCAATGATCCTATCAACCCACTTTGTCAAAACGCTTGGCAAAATGGTGCCTATCATGGTCTAGAGGCTGGTCTTACAGCCGGTAGCCATACGATTGATGTGACTCTAACGGCTAGCCCGGTTAATAACACCGGTTACTGTATTCGGGTTGACTACGAAACACCAGCATGTCGACCTTTGAATAATAATTTGGTTAGTATTCCCAGTACTATTGTGACGAATACCGGTGCCAATAGAGAAGATGTTTACTTCCCGAATGGTACAGTAGCGGCTGAAAATGTTGCGCCGGGTGTCATTGTTGTGCTCCCAGTCCAATAAAGTAGTGAGCTTCTTAGTTAGTGAATAAAGGGTACAATAACAAATTGTGCCCTTTTTTTAAGTCAGAAAGTGATGTTTATTCCAAGATTTTTATTGCTGTTATTGAGCTTATCCAGTGTGGTTGAAGCTAACTTTTCTCCTTTTCAAATACGCCCTGAAGATGAATACGGGTTAACTGTTGAATTTCTCCTTCCCCCCTTTTGAAATCGAAACGATTCAAACCAGTCACCAACAATATCATCGAATTTATATCCATTTTTTCCAGAATACTTGGAAAATAGGTCATCCCGCAGTACCCCTTCAAGCCAAGTAGAGTGAGCATTGCCCCCCATAATGAAGATAGGTGTCACTGCCATTGAGTTTAAGAAGGGTGAACACGTGTGTTTGCTCCTACAGATGATATAGGTAGGTTTTATCAGCATACTGCGATAAAGCATTTGAAAGAGCCATAATCAATCTTTGAATTCTGGTATCAGTTTTGTTATTATAGAAAATGTTTTAAGTTTAATGACTATTTTAGGTAGGGATGATATTTTTATGAAAAGTAATAGTCTTATACATAGACTTGATAATAACTGGGCCCCGCCAATTTACGATCACTTACCAATCTGGTGCTTTCCAGAGCGCCCATTGAAATTTAGAGTTTATGGCGTTGGATTACCCAAAACGGGTACTGCTTCTTTGTACTTTCTGTTTCAAAATTACAGAACGTCCCATGAAACTGAGGCTCGATTTCTTATTCATAAGCTATTAGCTTTTGAACAGGGAAAAATTGCTCGAGAGGAATTAACGCAATCCATTAAAAAACGGGATAGGCGATTAAAGTTGGAAATGGATTCTTCTTGGATAAATGGTTACATAGTAGATATTCTCGCTGAGGAATTTAAAGAAGCGAAATTTATTTTAAGTATTCGAGATTGTTATTCATGGCTTGATTCCATTATTAACCATAGTCTTTTTATCTCTAAAAGACAACAGAAATGGAGTAGATGGCAATATTGGCGTGGAGAACATTTTATCCAGTGGGAGAATTTTATCTATAAAACCCATCAATTTAAACATGCCAAACCAGAACAGATACTTGCTAAAAATGGGCTTTATACTATAGATGGTTATCTTTCATATTGGGCAGAACACACTACTAAAGTACTTACAACCGTTCCCAAAGAACGATTACTTATTATCAAAACCTCAGAATTTAAGCAATTTATTCCTAAGATTGAGGATTTTCTCGGACTTATTCCAGGAAGTCTTCCTCGCGATACGAAAATCAATGTTAGAAAGGAAAAAGATAAATATAATTTACTTTCCCAGATAGATAGAGACTTTTTAGATGAGAAAGTGAATACCCATTGCAAAAAATTAATGGCTAAATTTTTTCCAGAGATAATGAGGGTTGAAGTAGAAGAATCCCTTTCCGCCAACTAACTCTCAGAATAACAAGCTTATTTTAGCTAACTTAACACCCTGGTTCAACTTAATGGAAGCTTGACAACACTAAGATTAAGTTATTCCGGTGCAACGGGTCTTTGACTTGTTTAGTGAACGGAAATTCAAAACCGTTGCTACACTAGTTGCCTACCAAAATGTTTTTAGCAAGCGGAGATTCACTGCCATTAAGTTAAGCTTTTTAGCGTGAGGGTGAACCCATACATCGGTTCACCCCGATAGATGTGATATTTCGTTGGGGCAAACCCAGGTATTTACTATTAACTTAATGGCATTGAGGTTAGTAGCTTGGATGAAACGCAGTGGAATCTAGGAAAAGAATGTCAACAGCGGCAGAAAAAGATTTCCACCCAACCCATTAAACTGGCTCATCGTCTCCAACTTGGGAATCACGCTGTGAGGGAAATTCACATTACCGATTTTGTCAAGCATAAGCTAAACAAGCTTTCCAACGAGGACATTGGGAACGAGTGTGTCACTTTTTTTTGCCAATGTCGTGCCGTTGTTGTTTTTGTTCGGGCGTTCAATCGGTTGCTCAACTAGCAAAACGAATTAGGATTTATTAGTTTTATCAGCCGGTTGTCCTGTTTCTGGTGGCGAGGATTGTTCTTCACCTTGCTGTTTTTTTAAGTCAGCTAAAGTTTCCTGCATTTCTTTCATCCACCCTCTAAACTCACTTTGTAAGATACGTTCAGTTTGTCCCACCAACCGATCAATATTATATTGTTTAGCTTGCTCCGTTTCCGATAAGGCTATCCACCAAGTACGCACACTGAAAAGGTCAGTCGCTGATTGATTATACTTAATTAAAGTGCTCTCTATTTGTTGATACTCCATGTAAGTGGCCAGGGCAGTTACGAATGCGGTCGTTAAAGCAATCCATAATTCTAAATTGATTGCCGCTAAGAAAGTACCAAGACCACCGATAGCGTAAATTAACCATTGTAGCGTTTTTAAGCGATTTTCTAATTTTTTAACTTTATTAGTGTAATAACGTAATTGATCTTCAAGACGGGTATTAATATAGCGTTCTGGCGATAATATGCTTAAGCCATCATCATCGGGTGCTACGCTATTGGGTGGAGGAATAACCTCCCGTTTCGGTTGATGCAGTGAGGATACATTAACCTCCGTTTGTACTAACCCTTGAGCAATAGTTTGTAATTTCTCGGCAAATTTAACTTCTGGAGCGGTTGCGTTAGTCGGACTATAAATTTCAGCTTGGGCACGATAACGAAAAATTTCCAGTTTAACTTCCTCTGCACCGGTGCGTAAGAGTATCCATTTTGTGCCGGCATTAAAACGATTGGCAGCGGCTAAAAGGATAGTACTAATAATAGGAACCAGTACAATTAAATAATGTAAAAATGAAGTTGAAGAAAAGTCCCATTCCTTTTGTATCAATGCTAAGGTAGTACCCAATATACCAAAGCCTAAGATAGCCAATTGCAAATAATGAAATTGATGTTGTTGACGAGTTGCGTTGTAATCGTATAGGCTAAACCGTCGCCAGGCGACTTGGAGAACCGTGTCACCCTGTGATTGCCGATAAGCTCGATGAATAAGCCTTTTTAACTCAGTGGCTTCACCCTCAATCGAAAACAGATTAATTTTGCCTTCAGTAATAATCTCTGCTAAAGCCGGATCTTCAATAAATTTAGGAGAATCTGAATCTTTGGAATCTTGATACTCTCGATGTAAGGTAGCAATTTCATCAGCTAATCGTCCACTTCCGGCTATGACAATGATGGGAATACCTAAGCGGACACTTTGTAATATCTCCAGACGAGAAATCTCGCCACCATTCACCAGCACGGTAAAAATAGGTAGATTTTCCGTTTGTTGGCGGCAAGCTGAAACCAAGCTATACATCGTTTCGGTTTCTCCACCCCACTGAGGAGTTTCCACCAGGACAAAGTGCGTATGATGAGGCTCTAGCGGTACCTGTTCTTCTGCTGATAAGGCACCTTCCGCTGAGATATCTTTGGCCGGATAAGTTATTAAAGGAGCCGGCGCAATGCCTATCAAAGGACATTGACAGTGATATTCAGCTACACTTTTGCCTAACAAAGCAATCACACCACTGTCGGTTCCGCCGCTGATAAATCCAGCACCAATTTCTGTGGCAGCACGGACAATACCGCGACCAAATAGCTGTTGCAAACGTAATTGCAAGCCTCGCTCTAACTGCTCAAAATAAGCGGCTCCTCCGGATAAGATGATTAGTGCGTTAAATGAAGTTGGAGTAAGCTGAAGAGAGGTTGAAATCGATTGTAGATTAGTTTTAGGAGCAACAGTAACTAAACTGGCTGAATGGCCGTTAGGAAAAGTAATTGTTTTGCTGGATCCTAAGTTCGGTTCAACCTTAGTTTCTTTAGTTTTAAGAGTGAGCGTCGAAGAATTCATCATGATAATTATTTTTTCAAAAAAATTAGAATAATAAACCATTCAAAATTAAATTAGCATAACAAAAAACTTAATTTCTTCAAGTTATTCTCTCTTGGAAATCAATATTATTTTAGTTTTACGGCTAGCACTTAAAAAATGATCCCGCACTGACTTTTCCAGTTGACCAAGGAGGAATCGATTAATCAGTGCGTCAAAAAATTGAATGTGTTCGAGATGAAATCCAAGTGCAAGAAGAGAAGATGATCAACGTGACTAAAGAAGCAAGAGTAAGATGGGTAGAGCTTTGTTGCACCGATTAACCTCAATAGCGAGGATGATCTTGAATCCAAACCTCAAATTTCGATAGAACTTCGTTGGATTCGTGGAGACTGCCAATAAGTTATTCCCAACGGGACGATTGATTAGATTTAGGAAAATAACCAAAAGAAAGACTTGTCTTTTTTCAAATTGGCATTTAAAATATGCAATTCTAGTTTAGGCGGAAATCCTCTAACACGGAGGAGAGGTGGCCGAGAGGCTGAAGGCGCTCCCCTGCTAAGGGAGTATGGGTTAAAAGCCCATCGAGGGTTCGAATCCCTCCCTCTCCGCCATTATCCTGCTACACAACTAAGCGCCCGTAGCTCAGCTGGATAGAGTACCTGGCTACGAACCAGGCGGTCGGGAGTTCGAATCTCTCCGGGCGCGCCAATTTCCAAAACTTGACATGAATAAGTTCTCTTACTAGAATCATGCACCTTTGATAAGGTTGGCCGGGTTTGTCCCGGCCTGTTTTTATTTTTGTTGTAGAAAAGTAGCATTGTGATGCGATATGATGGACGATTTATATGCGATTAAATTCCAATTAAGGAACGGGAATAGCCATGGCAACAATTAATCAGCTCGTGCGGAATCCGCGCAAAAGTCAACCGACTAAAAGCAGTGTACCGGCCTTAAATGGTTGCCCACAAAAGCGAGGCGTATGTACCAGAGTGTATACTACCACGCCTAAAAAGCCCAATTCGGCTATGCGCAAAGTTGCTCGCGTTCGTCTGACTAATGGAATAGAAGTAACCACTTACATTGGTGGAGAAGGTCATAATTTACAAGAACACTCCGTGGTATTGATCCGCGGGGGTCGGGTTAAAGATTTACCGGGCGTACGATATCATACCATACGTGGTTCATTAGATACCTCGGGAGTGAATTCAAGACGTCAAGGTCGTTCCAAATATGGTGCTAAACGGCCTAAATCTTAAAAATAAAATTTCAGTGACTTTAAGAAAGTAGGAAGCTAAACCAAAATGCCAAGAAGAAGAATTATCGCCAAGCGTGTTATTTTACCCGATCCCAAATATCGGGATGAAACCGTTGCTAAATTTATTAATGTAGTGATGAAAAGTGGTAAAAAATCAGTAGCGGAACAGATTATTTATGGCGCTTTAGATAAGGTTGCTGAAAAAACCAAGGCGGAACCATTAGAAATTTTTGGTAAAGCATTAGACAATGTTCGCCCGATAGTCGAAGTGAAATCAAGGCGAGTAGGCGGTTCAACTTACCAAGTTCCAGTGGAAGTTAGACCGATTCGCCGTACTGCATTAGCGATGCGCTGGCTAGCAGAAGCTGCCCGGAAGCGTGGTGAGAAATCAATGGGACTTCGTTTAGCAGCGGAAATTTTAGATGCTTATGAAAATAAAGGAACTGCAATAAAAAAACGGGAAGATATGCACCGTATGGCTGAGGCTAATAAAGCATTTTCACATTTTCGCTGGTAAGTATTGCTGATTGAGAATGGGTAATTGAGAATTCAGTATCAATTCTCAATTATTAATACTCAATTATATTAGTTATATAGATAAAAGGTTGACAACGTGGCACGTAAAACACCCATTGAGCACTATCGCAACATTGGTATTATGGCGCATATTGATGCGGGTAAGACCACAACAACAGAGCGCGTTCTTTATTATACCGGTGTATCACATAAACTTGGTGAAGTACATGATGGTGCTGCCACCATGGATTGGATGGTGCAAGAACAAGAACGTGGTATTACCATTACCTCGGCAGCAACCACCTGCTTTTGGCGTGGGATGGCTTTACAATACCCGGAACATCGCATTAATATCATTGATACCCCAGGGCATGTTGATTTTACGATTGAGGTAGAACGTTCACTACGAGTATTAGATGGTGCCTGTGCGGTATTTTGTGCCGTGGGTGGGGTTGAACCTCAATCAGAGACAGTATGGAGACAAGCGAATAAATATGGCGTTCCGCGCTTAGCGTTTATCAATAAAATGGATAGAATGGGTGCCGATTTTTTGCGGGTAGTCGAACAGATAAGAACCCGACTGGGTACTAAACCGGTGCCAATCCAATTGCCCATTGGCGCCGAAGACCACTTTGAAGGGATTATTGACCTAGTCAAGATGAGAGCAATCTACTGGGATGACAGTACGCTGGGTATGAAATTTGAGGAACGCGATATTCCGCCAGATATGCAGACAGCCTGTGAGGAATGGCGAGAAAAAATGATAGAAATGGCTGCAGAAGCCAATGAAGAATTAATGAATAAATATTTAGAAGAAGGAACCTTATCCGCACGGGAAATTCATCAAGGTTTACGGCAACGTACTTTAGCGAATGAGTTAGTGCCAACCTTATGTGGTTCTGCCTTTAAAAATAAAGGTGTACAAGCGATGTTAGATGCGGTTATTGATTACTTACCTTCTCCAGTGGACGTTCCGCCCATTCGAGGGGTACTTAATGATGCCGCACAAACTGAAGCAACTCGCCCAGCTTCTGATGATGCTCATTTCGCAGCCTTAGCTTTCAAAGTAGCCACTGATCCTTATGTGGGTTCGCTTACTTTTTTCCGAGTTTATTCGGGAGTGCTCTTGTCTGGAGATACCATTTTTAACCCGGTCAAAAGTAAACGAGAAAGAATTGGACGTATTCTACAAATGCATGCGAATACGCGAGAAGAAATCAAAGAAGTACGGGCCGGGGATATCGCCGCCGCGGTAGGATTAAAAGATGTGACTACCGGTGAGACGCTTTGTGATAAAGAGCATATTATTACCTTAGAAAAAATGGATTTCCCTGAGCCGGTTATTGCAGTGGCGGTCGAACCGAAGACTAAAGCAGATCAGGAAAAGATGGGGATTTCTTTATCTAAATTAGCGGCTGAAGATCCCTCTTTTCGAGTTAAAACTGATGAAGAATCAGGCCAAACAATCATTTCGGGAATGGGTGAACTGCATTTAGAAATCATTGTGGATCGCATGCGTCGAGAATTCAACGTCGAAGCCAATGTGGGTGCGCCACAAGTGGCTTATCGTGAAACAATTCGTAAAACCGTTGAACAAGAAGGTAAATTTGTTCGACAATCCGGTGGACGTGGTCAGTATGGGCATGTGTGGTTGAAATTAGAGCCGAAAGAACCAGGGAATGGTTATGAATTTGTCAATGCCATTGTGGGTGGTGTTATCCCTAGAGAATATGTTCCGGCTATTGATAAAGGGGTGAAGGAACAGATGCAAAATGGCGTTATCGCTGGTTATCCGGTAGTCGATGTCAAAGTCACGGTTTTCGATGGCTCTTATCACGAAGTTGATTCGAGTGAAATGGCTTTTAAAATTGCTGGTTCACAAGCTTTTAAGGAAGGTGCTAAAAAAGCCGGTGCCCTATTACTAGAACCGATTATGTCGGTTGAAGTCGTTACGCCGGAAGACTATATGGGAGATGTCATGGGTGATTTAAATCGCCGGCGTGGCATATTGCAAGGGATGGAAGATATCCCCACGGGAAAAACCATTAAGGCTGAAGTACCGTTAGGAGAGATGTTTGGTTATGCAACCGTTTTACGTTCGCTTACCCAAGGTCGTGCCAGTTATACCATGCAATTTGCTAAATATCAGGAAGCACCAACTAGCATTGCTGAAGCAGTGATAAAAAAACATCATCAATAAAATTAGGATTTGAAAAAAAGAGGATAACAGCGTGTCCAAGGCAAAATTTGAACGCAACAAGCCCCATGTGAACGTCGGGACGATAGGTCACGTCGATCATGGCAAAACCACCCTAACCTCAGCCATAACCCAATGCATGGCCAAAAAATACGGTGGCGAATTTCGCGCCTATGATCAAATTGACAATGCCCCGGAAGAAAAAGCGCGTGGAATTACCATAGCGACCGCCCATGTCGAATACCAATCGGAAACGCGGCACTATGCCCATGTTGACTGTCCTGGTCATGCCGACTACGTCAAAAACATGATCACCGGTGCCGCGCAAATGGATGGCGCGATCCTAGTGGTATCGGCGGCGGACGGGCCGATGCCGCAAACCCGCGAACACATCCTGCTCGCGCGGCAAGTGGGCGTGCCCTATATTCTGGTCTACCTGAATAAAGCCGACATGGTCGACGATGAAGAACTCCTGGAACTGGTGGAAATGGAAGTCAGAGAACTGCTCGATAGCTACCAATTTCCGGGAGACGAAACCCCGGTGATCGTCGGCTCCGCCCTGAAAGCCTTGGAAGGAGATGAAACGGCTCTGGGAACCGGCTCGATTATTAAACTGGTCGAAGCGATGGACGGTTACATTCCGGAACCCAAACGTGACATCGATCAACCGTTTTTAATGCCGATCGAAGACGTCTTTTCCATCTCCGGTCGTGGCACGGTGGTGACTGGCCGAATCGAACGGGGTAAAGTCCGCGTCGGTGAAGAAGTCGAAATTGTCGGCTTGCGTGACACCGCCAAAACGATCTGTACCGGCGTCGAAATGTTTCGCAAACTGTTAGATGAAGGCGTGGCGGGAGATAACGTCGGCGTGTTGTTACGAAGCACCAAACGGGAAGATGTCGAACGGGGCCAAGTGTTAGCCAAACCGGGCTCGATTACGCCACATACCCACTTTGAAGCGGAAGTGTACGTGTTGAGTAAAGAGGAAGGTGGACGTCATACGCCGTTTTTCAATGGTTATCGGCCGCAGTTTTACTTTCGTACCACCGATGTGACTGGCGCGTGTGAATTACCCGAAGGCGTGGAAATGGTGATGCCGGGGGATAATATTAAGATTGTGGTCAAGTTAATTTCCCCGATTGCGATGGAAGACGGGTTACGGTTTGCTATCCGGGAAGGGGGTCGAACTGTGGGCGCGGGTGTTGTCGCTAAGATTATAGAATAACGAATACGACGAAGAAACCAACAGGAATTAAATAAAAAACTATGGCTAATCAAAGAATTCGTATTCGCTTAAAAGCGTTTGATCATCGCTTGATAGACCAATCAGCGCGTGAAATCGTGGAAACAGCTCGGCGCACGGGTGCACAACTCCGTGGTCCTATTCCTCTACCGACTAAAAAAGAAAGGTATACCGTACTCATCTCACCACATGTGAATAAAGATGCGCGAGATCAGTACGAAATTCGCACTCATAAACGCTTGCTAGATATCATTGACCCGACTGATAAAACGGTTGATTCGTTAATGAAATTAGATTTAGCGGCGGGTGTTGATGTCCAAATTAAATTGAATTAGCACAGTTTAATCAGTGAACCATTGTCTTAGCACCACACAGTTTAATCAGTGAGTCATGGTTAATGATTACTAAACTGATAACTGATAACTGATACTGAATAAAGAGGTTTACTAAAATGACCCTGGGAATTATCGGTCGCAAACGGGGAATGACCCGAATGTTTACAGAAGCGGGTATTTCTATCCCAGTAACAGTAGTTGAGGCGCCGCCTAACCGTGTCACTCAATTAAAAACACCCGAGAATGATGGTTATTGCGCTATCCAGGTTACTTGCGGAAATCGCCGCCCCATCCGGGTTAATAAACCACAAAGTGGTCACTTCGCTAAATCGAAGTTAGAGGCGGGGCGTGGTTTGTGGGAATTTCGTTTGAATGAAGAGGAAGCGAAAGCGATTCAAGTGGGTAATCAAATTACCGTCACTATTTTCACGAACGGCCAAAAAGTAGATGTTGCCGGATTGACCAAAGGGAAAGGTTTTGCGGGCACGGTTAAACGTCATCATTTTAGTACGCAAGATATGACCCATGGTAATTCTTTATCGCACCGTGCCCCAGGTTCAATTGGTCAAAACCAAACACCAGGTCGAGTGTTTAAAGGTAAAAGAATGGCCGGACACATGGGACATGTACGCAGAACTATACTCAATCTTGAAATTGCCCAAGTTGATGTAGGAAGAAATCTGTTACTGATTAAAGGTGCAGTGCCAGGTGCGCCAGGTGGTGACGTAGTTGTCCGCCCAGCAATTAAAGTGAAAGGTAAAAAATGAGCAATCAAATTGCCTTTCACCGATTGATTCTTAACGGTTTACTTTAAGTAGGAATAGCAAAATGGAACTAAGCCTACATTCTGTAGAAAACAGCGGCGGGGGCATTATTCATGTCTCTGATACGGTGTTTGCAGCAAAATTTAATGAGGCATTAATTCATCAAGTCATCACAGCCTATTCGGCGAGCGCTCGTCAGGGTACTCGAGCACAAAAAAGTCGCGCGCAAGTGAAAGGGAGTGGCAAAAAACCCTGGCGGCAGAAAGGCACGGGACGAGCACGTGCTGGAACAGTGACCAGTCCTTTGTGGCGAGGCGGCGGCGTGGTTTTCGCTGCCAAACCGAATAATTATTCGCAAAAAGTCAATAAAAAAATGTACCGCAATGCCTTATGTTCAATTTTATCAGAATTGCTAAGGCAAGGTCGTTTATTGGTATTAGAACAATTTATGGTTGCAGCACCTAAGACTAAGGCTTTAGCCAATCAACTCAAAGCGCTACAGTTGCCAGAAGTATTGATTGTGGTTGCTGAAAACAATGAACATCTGGCCTTAGCTGCCCGTAATTTGCCTCATGTTCAAGTGAGTGAAGCTAAAACAGTTGACCCAATGAGTCTTCTTCACTTTGAAAAAGTGCTGATAACCGTACCGGCGATCAAGCAAATGGAAGCTAGGCTAACATCATGAATCAAGTACGGTTAATGCAAATTTTAAGAACACCGCATATTTCTGAAAAGGCATTGAGAGTCGCTGATAATCAAAGACAGTTTGTATTTAAAGTGATGCCTAATGCAACTAAGCCAGAAATTAAACAAGCGGTTGAATTACTATTTAAAGTTAAAGTCGAACAAGTGCAAACAGTCCGAGTCAAAGGCAAACAAAAAAACTTTGGTCGTATTAAAGGTAAGCGCTCCGACTGGAAAAAAGCTTATGTAAAATTACAAGAAGGTTTTGACATTAATTTTAGAGGCAGTGAATAATATTTTCCTAAAGCCAATCAATGCAAGTCATTTATAAAAGAATAAGGATGTATCATGGCGTTGTATAAAGCCAAACCGACTTCACCGGGGCGACGTTTTGTAGTGAAAGTCAATACGCCGGAACTCTATAAAGGAGCCCCTTATGCGCCGCTACTTGAAAAAAAGTCCAAGACCGGTGGACGTAATAATCAGGGACGTATTACCGTTCGTCATCAAGGCGGCGGACATAAACAACATTATCGACTGATTGATTTTAAAAGAAATAAAGATGGTATTCCCGCAAAAGTTGAACGGATTGAATATGATCCCAATCGGAGTGCCCATATTGCTTTAATTCTGTATCAGGATGGTGAACGTCGTTATATGATTGCTCCTAAGGGAGTTAGCCAAGGCGATGTTATTATGTCGGGTATCAGTGCACCTATTAAAGCCGGGAATTGTATGCCTTTGCGCCATATTCCAGTGGGTAGTTTAGTTCATTGTATTGAATTAAAGCCCAATAAAGGTGCTCAGCTAGCACGCAGTGCCGGTACGTCAGCACAACTGATTGCTCGTGAAGGACAGTATGCCACTTTACGGTTACGTTCCGGCGAACTCAGAAAAATTTTGACTGAATGTCGGGCAACCCTTGGCGAAGTAGGACATGTAGAGCATAACCTGATTTCTTTAGGGAAAGCGGGTGCAACGAGAAGACGTGGTATACGACCGACGGTACGAGGAGTGGCAATGAATCCAGTTGATCACCCCCATGGGGGTGGAGAAGGACGCACTTCTGGAGGACGTCACCCAGTCACTCCCTGGGGATTTCCCACCAAAGGTGCTAAAACCCGTCATAACAAACGCACCACTAAAATGATTATACGCCGTCGTCGTGGTTAAGAACACCGGTGGGCGGAAAATTTTTTTGACAAAAGCAAGTCATTTAACTCGGGTTTGAAAGAAAAGCTATGCCACGTTCAATTAAAAAGGGTCCTTTTATTGATCTTCACTTGGTTAAAAAAGTTGAAGAAGCTCAAGCGAGTAGTAATAAACGTCCGATAAAAACCTGGTCACGTCGTTCCATGGTCATTCCAGAAATGGTAGGGTTAACGATAGCAGTTCACAATGGGCGTCAACATATCCCCGTACTGGTTACCGAAAATATGGTAGGACATAAATTAGGCGAATTTGTCTTAACTCGTACCTACCGAGGACATGCGGCCGATAAAAAAGCGAAACGTTAAATTTAGGTAATTGTTAACTTAACAATGAAGAATCACTGACAATGCAAGTTTCTAGTAAACATAAATACCTACGTATTTCACCTCAAAAGTGTCGGTTGGTTGCCGATCAGATTCGGGGATTAGCGGTTGAAAAAGCACTGAATATATTAATGTTTAGTAACAAGCGGGCGGCAACCTTAATCAAAAAAGCCTTAGAATCTGCTATTGCCAATGCCGAGAATAATGCCGGTGCCGATGTAGACGAATTACGTATTACAACGATATACGTTGATGAAGGTCCAACTATAAAACGGTTGCATGCGCGAGCTAAAGGACGTGGTAACCGGATTTTAAAACGCACCAGCCATATTACCGTAACCGTGGCTGACAGTTAAGAGAAATTATTATGGGTCAAAAAGTACATCCAACCGGTTTGCGCTTAGGTATTATTAGAGACTGGTCATCCAAGTGGTATGCCGGTAATAAAGACTACGCAACCTACCTCAATACGGATTTAAAAGTAAGAGAATTTATTAAAACTAAGCTTGCCCAAGCCTCAGTCAGTGAAGTTCGCATTGAAAGACCGGCACGTAACGCCCGAATTATTATTCATACTGCCCGTCCCGGCATTGTCATTGGCAAAAAAGGGGAAGATATTGATAGCTTGCGAAAACAAATTTCTGAAATGATGGGGATTCCAGTTCACATCAGTGTTGAAGAAATTCGTAAACCCGAATTGGATGCCTATTTGGTCGCTGTCAGTATTGCGCAACAATTAGAACGCCGTATTATGTTTAGACGAGCGATGAAACGCGCAGTAGGTAATGCGATGCGCTTGGGAGCACAAGGTATTCGTATCAACGTCAGTGGTCGACTCAATGGCGCTGAGATCGCTCGCCGAGAATGGTACCGCGAAGGCCGCGTTCCTTTACATACTTTACGTGCTGATATCGATTATGGCTTGGCTGAAGCCCATACCACCTATGGCGTTATTGGCGTTAAAGTCTGGATATTTAAGGGCGAAGTTTTGGGTAAGCAAGGAACAGAAACCGTAAGATTAGAAAAGTGAGCGTTGATTATCTAAGTGCATTTCACTTTTCTTATTATTGAAAGGATTATTGTTATGTTACAACCAAAGCGAACTAGATTTAGAAAACAAATGAAGGGCAGAAACCGTGGTCAAGCCCAGCGTGGTAATAAAGTCAGTTTTGGTGAATTTGGTTTAAAATCAACTGGCCATGCTCATATTACGTCACGTCAAATTGAAGCAGCACGACGTACCATCTCTCGTTATGTGAAAAGAGGCGGAAAGTTGTGGATTCGGATTTTTCCAGATAAGCCAGTAACCAAAAAACCCTTGGAAGTGAGAATGGGTAAAGGTAAAGGCAATGTCGAGTATTGGGTTGCTCCAGTACAACCAGGTCGAGTGCTGTACGAAATAGAAGGTGTTTCGGAAGATATTGCGCGTGAAGCCTTTAGACTAGCCGCTGCTAAATTAGCGGTATCTACTCAGTTTGTAACTCGAATGGTGATGTAATGAAAGCAAAGGAGTTAAGAGCAAAACCGGTTGGTGAACTGAATCAGCAATTATTGGAGTTATTGCGAGAACAGTTTAACTTGCGCATGCAAAAAGCCCACGAACAGTTAAATCGACATACGCAACTGAAAAGTATTCGGCGTGATATAGCGAGAGTGCAAACCATTTTAAATGAAAAGAGGTTAACAACACAGCATGAATGAGTCTAATGAACCAACCAAAATCATTCGAACTTTGACTGGGCAGGTTGTTAGTAACAAAATGCAAAAAACCATTACCGTTTTAGTTGAAAGAAAAATTAAGCATCCTAAGTACGGGAAATACATTAAGCGTTCAACTAAGTTACATGTTCATGATGAAGAACAATTATGCCAAGAAGGTGATATCGTGATGATCGAACCTTGTCGTCCTTTAGCTAAAACGAAAGCTTGGCGGTTACATAAAATTGTCAGCAAAGCGGTAACTGTCTAAAAAAGATATAACCAACGGCAATGTTTTCACAATTTTTTTTTAGTGTTAGAATAACCAGTTTATGGAGAATCATGTTGTTGGCGTCGTTAGGAGTTAAACGATGATACAAATGCAATCGATATTAGAGGCTGCTGATAATAGTGGGGCGCGGCGACTGATGTGTATTAAGGTATTAGGTGGTTCACACCGCCGTTATGCTAACATCGGTGATATTATTAAAGTAAGCATTAAAGAAGCTATTCCACGAGGCAAAGTAAAAAAGGGTGAAGTTTATGAGGCCGTGGTGGTAAGAACGCGGAAAGGAATTAGACGAGCTGACGGCTCGGTTATTCGTTTTGATGGTAATGCCGCTGTTCTGCTTAATAATCAACAGCAACCCATTGGTACTCGTATTTTTGGGCCAGTAACCCGTGAATTACGTAGTGAACGTTTTATGAGAATCATTTCTTTAGCGCCAGAAGTGATTTAATTGATACCCATATCAGGTTGAGATATATGCGACGAATAAAGAAAGGTGATGAAGTTATCGTGATTGCGGGTAAAGACAAAGGTAAACAGGGTAAAGTTATTCGTTATACTACCCATGATCGAGTGGTGGTAGAAAACATTAATCTTGTTAAACGTCATACCAAGGGTAATCCCCTGCGAGGGATGGCGGGTGGTATTCTTGAAAAAGAAATGCCTATTCATATATCTAATGTAGCATTATTTAATCCGACCACCCATAAACCGGATAAAGTGGGGTTTAAGTTTCTAGAAGATGGCAACAAAGTACGTTACTTTAAATCCAATGGTGAAATTATTTCAGCTTAAAACCCAAACAAATACCAAATTAATCAAGATAAATTGAGTAGAGAATAAGATAAAAATGGCAAGATTGCAAGAATATTATCGTGGAACAGTTGTTCCTCAATTGATGCAAAACTTTAGCTACGAAAGTATTATGCAAGTACCCAAATTGACAAAAATTACTTTAAATATGGGTGTGGGTGAAGCGGTTGGTGATAAAAAAATTATTGAACGAGCTATGGCTGATATGGCTGCCATTGCCGGTCAAAAACCGGTCGTCACTCATGCGCGTAAATCCATTGCGAACTTTAAGATTCGAGAAGGTTGGCCCATTGGTTGTAAAGTTAATTTACGTCGGGAACGGATGTATGAATTTTTAGAACGATTGGTTAGTATTGCCATTCCAAGAATTCGCGATTTTAGAGGGCTTAGTAATAAAGGTTTTGATGGTAGAGGCAATTATAGTTTAGGTATCCGTGAGCAAATTATTTTTCCAGAAATTGATTATGATAAAATTGATACTATTCGTGGCCTAGATATTACTATCACTACCACAGCTAAAACGGATGCCGAAGGTTTGGCATTGTTAAGTGCATTTAACTTCCCCTTTAGAAACTAAGGTAAAGTAACGAAATGGCAAAAACGTCCATGATAAATAGAGAGAGTAAGCGGTTACGGATAGTAAAGAAGTACGCGACTAGGCGAACCGAATTGAAACAAATTTTAGCTTCTCCCGCGACGACAGAGGAACAGCGGCAAGCGGCACGGCGTCGCTTCCAATCTTTACCACGTGACGCCAGTCCGTGTCGAATTCGTCAACGTTGTCAAATAACGGGTCGACCACACGGTTTTTATAGAAAATTTGGTTTAGGCCGGAATAAATTACGCGAAGCGGCTATGCAAGGATTTATTCCTGGTTTAGTTAAAGCCAGTTGGTAACAGCGTATGATTCAATGCTTACTCCAATTGACCAATGAGGATATATATTCATGAGTATGTCTGATCCGATTGCTGACATGTTGACCCGAGTTCGAAATGGTCAAGCTGCCCGGAAAAAAGTAGTGGAAATGCCCGCTTCCAAAACGAAATTAGCGATTGCCCAACTGCTAAAAGCAGAAGGCTATATTTTAGATTATAGTGTTTCCGCTGAAATTAAACCGGTACTCAAGATTGTCTTAAAATATTACCAAGGTAAAGCGGTTATCGCGGAAATAAAACGGGTCAGTCGGCCGGGTTTACGGATTTATAAACCCAAAGAAAAATTACCTAAAATCCTGGGAGGATTAGGAATTGCGATTGTTTCTACCTCCAAAGGCTTGATGACAGACCGCCGGGCACGGGCAGAGGGTTATGGTGGTGAAGTGTTGTGTGTGGTTTCTTAAGATAGGGAAATTGAAATGTCAAGAGTTGCTAAAAATCCGATTACACTTCCCCGCGGGGTTGAAGTTGAGTTACAAGCGCAATGTTTTAAAGTGAAAGGAGCGAAAGGGAGTTTAGACCACGATATCCATAAACTCGTGGAAGTTAAATTGGATAGTAATACCTTAACTTTCACACCCCGTAATCAATCTGCTCAAGCAGATGCCTTAGCCGGAACGACACGTGCTATAATTAATAATTTAGTGCAAGGCGTAACGCAAGGATTTGAGAAAAAATTGATTTTAGTCGGCGTAGGATATCGTGCCCAAGTACAGGGTAGTACGCTCAATCTTAATTTAGGTTTTTCTCATCCGCTTAACTTTAATATTCCAGTCGGAATTACAATAGAATCACCGATTCAAACTGAGATTGTGATTAAAGGCATTGATAAACAAAAAGTGGGGCAAGTCGCTGCCAAAATTCGCAGTTATCGCCCACCGGAACCTTACAAAGGAAAAGGGATAAAGTATAGTAATGAAGTGATTATCATGAAGGAAGCTAAAAAGAAATAATATGTATCAAGTAAAAATAATAACTTGAAGAGGCGAGATGAATGATAGCTAAAAAGATAGCGCGTTTGCGGCGTGCGCGTCATACCCGTGTTACTATTAAACGACTGGGTGCGCCACGTTTGTGTGTACATAAAACGCCACAACATATTTATGCACAACTGATTGCTCCCAATGGTTCACAAGTGCTCGCCAGTGCTTCAAGCGTTACTAAAGAATTTAAAGAGATAATGACTTATGGAGGCAATGTCAAAGCAGCAGCAGTGATAGGTAAAATGATTGCTGAAGGAGCTAAGTCAGTCGGCGTGACACAAGTTGCCTTTGATCGTTCCGGGTTTAAATACCATGGACGAGTTAAAGCGTTGGCCGAAGCAGCACGTGAAAATGGGTTGATTTTTTAGGGGTCCACTTATCATAATGGATAGAATATAAATAATAACAGCGAGTAATAGGGAGTAAATGGCAAATTACGAGGTACAAAGTACTAAAACCGATGAATTATTGGAAAAGCTGGTCGCAGTTAACCGCGTTGCTAAAGTTGTTAAAGGTGGTCGAATCTTTAGCTTTACAGCATTGACCGTCGTGGGTGATGGTAAAGGCCAAATTGGATTTGGCTATGGCAAAGCCCGAGAGGTACCCACCGCTATTCAAAAAGCGATGGATAGTGCGCGTAAAAATATGCAACGTGTTCCGCTCCAAGGAACCACTTTATATTATCCAATAACAGCACAACATGGTGCCGCCAAAGTCTATATGCAACCGGCTTCAGAAGGAACTGGTATTATTGCCGGAGGTGCTATGCGTGCGGTGTTTGAGGTGTTAGGCATACGTGATGTATTGGCTAAAACGATTGGTAATTCTAATCCAATTAATGTAGTCCGTGCGACTATCAGAGGATTAACTAACATGTCCGATCCGGTAACCATTGCTGCTAAACGGGGTAAAACAGTCGAAGAAATTCAAGGTTAACCAATGAAAAAAAAGCTGAAAATAACCCAAATACGGAGTATATTCGGGCGCTTACCTAAACACCGCGCTTGTGTGGCGGGATTAGGGTTGCGACGAATACGTCATACGGTTGAACTTGAAGATACGCCAGCGGTACGTGGTATGGTTAATAAAGTGGCTTATCTTTTAAAAGTGGAAGAAATTTAATGATGTATTTAAACACGTTGAAACCGGCTGTGGGTGCCAAACAAGCGCGTAAGCGTGTGGGTCGAGGTATTGGCTCAGGGTTAGGCAAAACTTGTGGGCGTGGACATAAAGGTCAACGTGCACGAGCCGGCGGATTTCATAAAGTCGGTTTTGAAGGTGGGCAAATGCCTTTACAAAGACGATTGCCAAAGGTTGGTTTTGTATCGTTAAAAGCGCAAACCACCGCACAAGTGTGTTTACATGAATTGGAACGGATTCAACCCGGTCAACTAATTGATTTAGTTAGTTTAAAGGCAGCTAAAATTATTCCGCGTGTGGCTAAACAGGCTAAAATTATTGCTTCAGGAAAATTGACTCAACCCGTTAAAATCAAAGGGATAGTAATAACTAAAGGTGCGCGGGCTGCTATAGAAGCAGCGGGTGGCTCCATTGAGGATTAAGTGGTTATCAATACAACAACAGTAAGCGAGTTAAGCAAACTTGGCCGGCTTACCGAACTGAAACAACGTCTCCTATTTGTATTGGGAGCGATTATTGTTTTTCGGATTGGGACATTTATTCCCGTACCCGGGGTTGATCCGGTGGCACTAGCCAGTATGTTTGAACATCAACGGGGTACCATCTTAGATATGTTTAATATGTTCTCCGGTGGTGCTTTAAAACGTTTCTCGGTATTTGCCATCGGCATTATGCCCTATATATCAGCATCGATTATTATCCAATTGCTGACGGTGGTATCACCAAAACTGGAACAGCTCAAGAAAGAAGGTGAAACTGGACGGCGCAAAATTACCCAATATACTCGTTATGGTACCCTAATATTGGCAACATTTCAGGCAACCGGTGTAGCAATTGCTATGGAAAATCAAAGTAGTGTGGTTATTGAGTCGGGTTTTGCTTTTCGAATAACGGCAGCAGTCAGTTTAGTGGCCGGAACCTTGTTTTTAATGTGGTTAGGTGAGCAAATTACCGAACGAGGCATTGGTAATGGTATATCCATGCTCATTTTTGCAGGAATTGTGGCGGGGTTACCGGCGGCGATTGGTGGTACTTTAGAATTAGCACGGACTGGCCAATTGCATGTGTTAACCGTATTGCTTTTATTTGCGATTGTATTAGTGGTCACTGGATTTGTGGTCTTTATCGAACGTGGACAACGTCGTATTACCGTTAATTATGCTAAGCGACAAATTGGTAATAAAGTTTATGCCGGTCAAAGTAGTCATTTACCCCTAAAGTTAAATATGTCCGGGGTTATTCCTCCTATTTTTGCCTCGAGTATTATTCTATTTCCAGCAACTTTAGGGGGATGGTTTGGTAGTGCCGAAGGCATGACTTGGTTAAAAGATTTATCGCAAACTTTATCACCAGGTCAACCGTTGTATGTGATGCTTTATGCGGTAGCCATTATCTTTTTCTGTTTCTTTTATACCGCCATTATATTTAACCCAAAAGAAACTGCTGATAACTTGAAGAAATCGGGTGCTTTTATTCCTGGCGTAAGACCAGGTAAACAAACCGCAGAATACATTGATAAAGTCATGTCTCATCTTACTTTAGCCGGCGCTGTTTATATTACTGGGGTATGTTTGTTGCCAGAATTTTTAACCCTACAATGGAATGTGCCTTTTTATTTTGGTGGTACTTCACTACTGATTATTGTGGTGGTTACCATGGATTTTATGTCTCAAGTACAAGCCCATTTGATGTCACATCAATATGAAGGCTTGATGAAAAAAGCTAATTTAAAGGGACGGAGTCCATTATTACGCTAATTTCAATCAGTAGTCCGTATCACTCAAGGCGCGGTTACTGAATAATCGCGATAAGGAATAACCGGTATATTGTTATGAAAGTAAAAGCTTCTGTAAAAAAAATTTGTCGAAATTGTAAAATTGTTCGACGTAAAGGCGTTGTTCGAGTCATTTGTACTGAAAAACGACATAAACAACGACAAGGGTAAAATTTAAGCTTGAAGAAATAAATGAAGGCTTCAAGAAGCGAAGGTAAAAATAAAGTGATGAGGCTACTGTGTCAAACCAATCACTTCCCTTTACCTTAACTGAGGATAGAAAATTATGGCTCGTATCGCTGGTATTAATATTCCAGTCAATAAACATACTGTAATTGCATTAACTTCTATTTATGGCGTTGGGCCTACTTTAGCACGGCAAATTTGTGCAGGCAGTGGGGTTATCCCAAGTACTAAAGTCAAAGATTTAACCGAAGAAGAGTTAGAAAGTTTACGTGCTGAAGTCGCTAAATGTAATGTTGAAGGCGATTTACGTCGAGAAGTCGCAATGAATATCAAGCGGTTAATGGACCTCGGTTGTTATCGTGGGATACGCCATCGGCGTGGTTTACCGGTACATGGTCAACGCACGCGGACTAATGCACGTACCCGTAAGGGTCCCCGTAAAATTATCAAAAAATAGCAATATTCATTTGCGCTTAGTGTAGATAAATTATTTATAAAATACAGTAACTATGGCAAAAACAGCACCGCGTTTACGTAAAAAAGTCAAAAAAAATGTAACAGATGGTATTGCATATATACATGCTTCTTTTAATAACACGATTATTACCATTACCGACCGTCAAGGGAATGCTTTAGCATGGGCGACCGCTGGCGGGAGTGGTTTTCGTGGCTCACGTAAGAGTACACCCTTTGCCGCTCAAGTAGCAGCAGATAAAGTGAGCACGCTCGTTAAAGAGTTTGGGGTAAAAAATTTGGAAGTAAGGATTCATGGTCCAGGTCCAGGACGTGAATCGGCTGTACGTTCTCTCAATGCGAGTGGTTTTAAAATTACCAGCATTACGGATGTCACCCCGATTCCTCATAATGGATGTCGCCCTCCCAAAAGGCGGAGAGTTTAGTAGCACAATGGAATGGATGAGTAATCAAGATATTATCTATTCCTTTAACTCAAGGTAAGTATAATCAATCTATGGCAAGATATCTTGGACCCAAATGTAAATTAAGCCGTCGAGAAGGTGTGGATTTATTTTTAAAGAGTCGGGCACGTTCTTTAGATTCTAAGTGCCGGCTAGAAAAATTACCTGGTCAACATGGTGATAAACGTCAGCGAACCTCAGATTATGCTGTACAAATGCGCGAAAAGCAAAAGCTACGCCGGTTATATGGCATTTTAGAACGGCAATTTCACAATTACTATGTTGAAGCGAATCGGTTAAAAGGTTCTACCGGTGAGAATCTATTAAAATTACTCGAAGGTCGTTTGGATAATGTGGTTTATCGAATGGGATTCGCCTCAACGCGTGCAGAAGCACGACAACTGGTTAGCCACAAAGCTATTTTAGTCAATGATAAACTCATTAATATTCCTTCTTATCAAGTCAAAGCGAATGACGTGATTAGTATTCGTAATAAGTGTCGTGAACAGTTACGGGTCAAAGCGGCATTAAGTAGTGCTGAAGAATATGGTTTTCCTCAATGGGTTGAAGTTGAGGTGAATAAATTGCAAGGAATTTTTAAAACTGTACCGGAACGCATGGACTTACCAAGCGATATTAATGAACAACTTGTTGTTGAATTGTATTCTAAGTAATTTCTTGATAGGTAGATATATTAAGAAATTAACCTCAACTGTAACTGGTTACTGATTATATGCAATCCAGTGTAATGGAATTATTAAAGCCACGTATAGTTGATGTCAAACACATCAATGATACGACAGCTAAGATAACCTTAGAGCCATTAGATCGTGGCTTTGGGTATACTTTGGGTAATGCCCTAAGACGTGTACTCTTATCATCTTTGCCCGGTGCAGCCGTGGTTGAAGTCATGATTGAAGGTGTTTTGCATGAGTATACGACGATTGATGGAGTCCAGGAGGATGTTACCGACATTTTACTCAATTTAAAAGGGTTAGCGATTCGTATGTATGGTCGTACGGAAACTAATTTACATTTAAGTAAGAAAGGTCCTGGAGTCGTCTGTGCTGCCGACATCAGTTTGGATCATGATGTTGAAATTATCAATCCAACTCATGTTATTGCCCATTTGACTCAATCGGGTGAGCTTAACATGACCTTGAAAATCATGTTGGGACGTGGTTATCAACCGGCGGGTCAACGTGGTCAAGAGGATGAAAGTAGCGCTCCAATTGGTACCCTCAAATTGGATGCGTCATTTAGTCCTATTTCACGAGTAGCCTACAGAGTTGAAAGTGCACGGGTTGAGCAACGTACCGATTTAGATAAATTGATTATTGAATTGGAAACCAATGGAACCATTGATCCCGAGTCGGCTATTCGACAAGCAGCCACTATCTTGCAAAATCAGTTATCGGTGATTGTGGATCTAGAAGGGAATGTTGAAACCGAAACCACGGCTGAAAAGAATGATATTGATCCTATTTTATTAAGACCGGTGGATGAACTAGAATTAACAGTTCGTTCAGCGAATTGTCTTAAAGCCGAAAGCATTTATTACATTGGTGATTTAATTCAAAAAACCGAAAATGAATTACTCAAAACACCTAATTTAGGTAAAAAATCCTTAACTGAAATTAAAGATGTACTCGCTTCACGGGGTTTATCTCTCGGTATGCGTTTAGAAAATTGGCCACCACCAGGACTTTATGATCAGGATCCTAAGGGCCATTCTTAACTAAAAAAAGTTGACATAAAACCACCTTCAGTCAGTTGGTTTAATTAAAGCCCGTTGGTGGTCATAGCAACTAACTGAAAATAGATAGAAAGAAAGAGTAAAGGATAGAGATTTATGCGTCACCGTCATGCGGGTAGATACTTTAATCGTCCAAGTAGTCATAGAAAAGCGTTATTGAAAAATTTAGCCATTGCTTTACTGAATCATGAGCTGATTAGAACGACTTTACCAAAAGCCAAAGAATTGCGTGGTTTTGCTGAACCTTTAATTACTTTAGCAAAAGAAGATTCCGTGGCTAAACGTCGTTTAGCATTTGCTAGATTACGTCATCGAGAAACTGTAACTAAACTGTTCAATGAACTGGGTCCGCGTTATAAGGAACGACCGGGTGGTTATTTACGGGTTCTCAAATGTGGATTTCGGGTAGGTGATAGTGCGCCGATGGCTATTGTAGAATTAGTTGATAGGCCCATAATGGTAGAAACTGCCGAAGCTCAAGGATGAAATCCTCTATTAACTGGTTTGATCGGCGGAAATGACCGGGATGAACCCGGTTTTTTATACTCATCAATTGTCATGATTGTCGAAATTGGCCTTGATGAGCCAAGTACCATTGATAAGTGGATTCAATTCCGGCTCGTAAGGAAATACGGGCTTGCCATCCCAGTGCTTGGAGACGTGATACCTCAAGCAATTTTTGAAGTGTCCCATCCGGTTTAGAGGTATCGAACTGAATAGCGCCTGGATACCCTACCACTTCCTTAACCAGTTCAGCCAGTTCTCGAATACGAATATCTTTACCTACCCCAATATTGATAATGGCCTCACTGTCATAATGCTGCATTAAAAATAGTGCAGCATCCGCTAAATCGTCTACATGTAAAAATTCTCGCCGTGGGTTACCACTACCCCAAACACTAACTGCCGACTCACCATGTAATTTAGCTTCATGAAATTTGCGAATTAAAGCGGGCAACACATGCGAATGGGTTAAGTGAAAATTATCTCCGGGACCGTAAAGATTAGTTGGCATTAAAGAAATAGCGTTAAATTGATATTGGCGGCGGTAAGCTTGGCACATTTTAATCCCGGCAATTTTTGCAATGGCATACCATTGATTAGTGGGTTCTAATGAGCCAGTTAGAAGATAATCTTCCTTCAGTGGTTGGGGAGCTAATTTAGGATAAATACAAGAGGATCCTAAGAATAGTAATTTTTTCACCCCGGTTTGATAAGCCGCATCAATGATATTAATTTGAATTTGTAAATTATCACGGATAAAATCAGCCGGATAAGTGTCATTAGCTTGAATACCACCGACTTTCGCTGCCGCTAAAAAAACGTATTCGGGTTGTTCTAGTTGAAAAAATTGTTTCACCGCGACTGCTTGCGTTAAATCCAGTTCAGCATGACTACGTAATAACAGATTTGAATAGCCACGTTGTAGTAATAGCCGCAGAATGGCTGAACCGACTAAGCCTTGGTGACCAGCAATATAAATGCGCGCATCATTCTTCATAATGTTTAAACGTCTTAAATCCTTTCCATTGACAAAATGCCTCTTGCTCAGCCAATTTAAGATCCTCTTTTATCATCTGTTCAATTAGCTGTTCAAAAGAAATACGAGGTTGCCAGCCTAGTTTTTGTTTAGCTTTACTGGGATCGCCGAGTAAAGTTTCAACTTCAGTCAGACGAAAATATCTGGGATCGACTGCCACGATACATTGGTCAGTTCGTTTTTCATAACCTTTTTCCTCAATGCCGCTACCTTGCCATTGAATAGAAATATCTAAATGTTGACAAACTGCTTCTATAAATTCCCGCACGGAATATTGAATGCCGGTCGCAATAACATAATCATCCGGTTCATCTTGTTGTAGCATTAACCACTGCATTTCAACATAATCTTGCGCATGTCCCCAATCCCGTTTCGCATTTAAATTACCTAAATAAAGACACTCTTGTAAACCGAGTTTAATTCTAGCTAAGGCGCGGGTAATTTTACGAGTAACAAATGTTTCACCACGGAGCGGACTTTCATGATTAAAAAGTATACCATTACAACCATAAATACCATAAGCCTCTCGATAATTCACCGTAATCCAGTAAGCATATAATTTAGCCACCGCATAGGGTGAACGCGGATAAAACGGAGTCGTTTCTGTTTGTGGAATTTCTTGGACTTTACCAAATAATTCGGAAGTGGATGCTTGATAAAAACGGGTTTGCTTTTCTAAATTGAGAATACGAATGGCTTCCAAGATCCGCAAGGTACCTAAAGCATCTACATTAGCCGTATACTCTGGGGTAGAAAATGAGACAGCCACATGACTTTGTGCGGCTAAATTGTAGATCTCATGCGGCTGAACTTCTTGAATAATTCTGATTAAATTAGTTGAATCCGTTAAATCGCCATAATGAAGAATAAAACGTCGATCCGATTGATGGGGTTCCTGGTATAAGTGATCGATGCGACTGGTGTTAAATGAAGAAGCACGGCGCTTAATCCCATGTACTTCATAACCTTTCTCCAGTAAAAATTCGGCCAGATAAGCCCCATCTTGTCCGGTAATACCGGTTATTAAAGCCTTTTTTTTGTTTATCATTCTAGGTACCTATTTCTTATTCAGTGATGTCGTTAATTTTAAAGATTAACTAATTCAATTTTTTAAATTTATTGATAGAGTATTGTAATTATAACAATGCTTTTAACAAGATGAGTAAAATGATAATTGGATTAGTTGGCAAAGTGTGTGCCATAAATAGTTTATTTCGCTAGCCTTAGTAAAACGTAGCCTGGATGAAGTGCAGCAGAATCCAGGAAAACAAACTCAAGCAGAATAGGAACTCAAATTAGTCAAAACTGTTAAAATATGTTTCCAATCCATGATCGTGGTTACAAGCGACTGTTTTCCAATAAACGCTTCTTTCGTCAATTGCTAGAAACTTTTGTCAACGAAGCGTGGATAAAAGACCTTGACTTTGAGCAAAGTGAGAAGGTTGATAAAAGCTTTATTTCCGAACACTATAAGGAAACCGAAAGCGATATTCTCTACCAAGTCCCCTTCCAAAAGAAAGAAGCCTATGTTTATATCCTTATTGAATTTCAATCGACCGTGAATTGGTTCATGGCCTTACGGGTATTACATTATATGAGCAGTTTTTGGTTAGATTATGCGGAAAATCACCCTAAATGTCCAAAATTACCCCCGATCTTTCCCATTGTATTGTACAGTGGTGAAGAACCCTGGACAGCGGCTACCCAATTAGCCCACCTTTGGGAACAACCCGACTTATTTACAGACTATCAACCGCAATTTCGTTACTTCAAAATCATTGAAAATGAATATAGTCAAACGCAATTACTCCAAATAGGAAACCTCGTCTCCACATTATTTTTAGCGGAGACCCAACCTGACATTGAATTACTCAAAAATGAATTACTTAATTCATTTGACCGAGAAGAAGATAAACAAGCCATTTCCTTATTATTAAATTGGTTTAAGCAATTAGTCGTGCATGGTCGTCGATCCACTATCGATTATCATGAATTGGAATCAGTTATTACCAGTAAACCAGAGGCGAAAACGATGTTAGAGACAGCAATTGATCAAGATCGGCAAAAACGCTTTGAGCAGGGAAAAGTGGAAGGCAAAACCGAAGGCCAAGCAGAAATGTTAATTATTCTTTTAGAAACGCGTTTTGGCGAACTCACTCCAGCACAAAAACACCAAATTTATCGCTTGAATGGGGAAAGCCTGTTGAAGCTGTCTGCCCAGTTATGGAATGCACAATCATTACAAGAAATTTTAGCGAGCGAGTAGGTTGGAGTAAGCATTAATGAACTTCAATACGACTACGCTATATTATCGTTAAAGTCAGTCGAGTACATTCTACGCATATCTTAATTAATTTCAACTGCTTACGATGCGTAGGACGCACCAGACGTTCGCTATTAGTTTCAACATGCTCTAAAATTAAAATAATCATTAAGCGACGACATTGAAGGCAATTCGGATGTTGTCTATCCCTTGTTGCAAGCGAATCTGGATAAATTAAATGCCAATTTAATCAAACTACTACAGGATTGGACAGAAACAACGTTTCCCCATTTAGAAGAAACAGTTAAACATGACATGGCAGTATATATTGGCAATTTGGGTAATTTAATTCAACAGTTTCCCTTGGGTAACAGAGCCATTAACCTAGAACTTAGCATCGCCGCTCATAACATCGCAGCAACCGTTTTTACTCGCGACGCCTTGCTACAAGCGTAGGCAAGTATCCAAAATAATCTGGGCAATGCCTATCATGACCGCATCGACGGTGATCATGCCAACAATCTGGAACGGGCAATTGAATGTTACCAACAGGCGTTGCAAATTTATACCCGAGATGCTTTGCCGCAAAATCATACCGAAACGATGATTTGTCTAACGCTTTACTCATGATAAAATTCTATCAAAACTACCGCCGGGGCAATACCTCGGTGGCGGTGGCGCTCAATCAAGCGCAGTTGTGGTTAAGAAACGCGACGAACCAAGCATTATTTGCTTGGAGCAAGCAATTACCTGTCGGTGCGACTTGGCAAAGGGCATTTCGTCACCAATTTTTTTATAAAAAAGATCCGAATATCCAACCTTATCAAGCGCCCTACCATTGGGCGGCTTTTTGCGCTATCGGTCAATAATGCAGGAGTGTTGTCATGTCTATTTATGAAATAACTGTTAATGCTTTTATCCATTTGTTAAATGAGCAACCGACCTTGTTGTCATCGTCACAGCAAGAGGAATTAGCTGAACTGCTCATCCCGCTTTCTAGTCTTGAACAACTTTCTGATACCCTCGTTACCTGGTGTGAAGAAGATCCCCAACTGGATGAAGCTTTACAAGGTATTGAATCCGCTTGGAAAGAGAAAGCAGCTCTCCAGGATAAGGGAGCCGGTGGCACCGGTTATTCGTTACCCAAGCTGAGTGACCCTAAAAACCAAATTCTGAACATTTTACGTCGTCCTGAGCCAGCGCAACTATCGACGCCGGCGACTGTGCCCGAATCTTCTTCTAAATAATTATGAGGTTAGCAGCGATGACCATCTTAGCCGATTTCCCACCAGAGGCGGTGGTAGCAGAACCGATTCCTTTACCTCCAACGCAAGACGAATTACCTTCTGATGACGGTGAACCAATGGAAACGCAACGCCATATCATGCAAATGAGTTTATTAATTGAAACGCTGGAATATTGGTTAAAGGACCGAGATAACGGTTATGTCGGTGGTAACATGTTCGTTTACTTTAGCATGGCTCAAGTGCGGGGTGAATATTTTCGCGGCCCGGATTTTTTTGCAGTGTTAAATGTACCGAAAAAAGAGCGTAAAAGTTGGGTCGTTTGGGAAGAAGGCAAAGCACCCGATGTGATTATTGAATTACTTTCATCCAGCACTGCCCGCCATGATAAAACTCAAAAAAAATTAGTTTACCAAAATCAATTACGGGCGCCGGAATACTACTGGTTTGATCCTTGGAATGCGGAAGATTGGGCAGGTTTTGTGTTGCGGGATGGTCGCTATCAGCCGCTAGAATTAGATACGCATGACCGTTATGTCAGCCCCAACTTGCAACTGGCATTAGTCCGTTGGTCAGGGAGTTATCGAGAAGTCAATACGACCTGGCTACGCTGGGCTACTTTGGAAGGTCAATTACTTCCCACTCGTGAAGAACTGGTGAAACAAGCTGAGCAACATGCCATGCAGGCAGAGAACAACTTAGAACAAGAAAAACAACGTGTTGCACAAACCGAACAACGTGCTAACCAAGCCGAACAACGTGCGGAACAATTAGCGACCAAATTACGGGCTTTGGGAATCAATCCGGATGAGTGAGACGAAAGAGATGAATGCCCAGAAAATCAAGGATTTTTACATAACTTCAACTGACTATCTCGCTGGTGAGCAAGTTAGCCCGATTAAGCACGAATATCGTGGTGGTCAAGTTTATGCTATGGCTGGCGCGAAAAAAGCGCATGTACTGATTGGGAGTCATTTAACAACGTTATTGAACAACCATTTACGTGATTTACCTTGCATCGTGCTTGGCTCAGACATTAAGGTCAGATTAGAATCAGCCCATTGTTTTTATTATCCTGATGTATCCGTGACTTGCGATAAGTCTGACCTTGAAACAGAAGCCGCTTTTATTTCCGCACCGTTATTGATTATCGAAATTCTTTCTCCAGCCACTGAAGTCTTTGATCGTAATGGAAAGTTTAGTGATTACCGCACATTATTTAGTCTACAAGAGTACGTTTTGGTAAGCCAAACTCGTATCCAAGTCGAATGTTTTCGCCGTAGTAGTGAAGGGGGAGAATGGCTAGCGCAACGCTACACGCGAGGTGAAATATTGGAATTAACCAGTGTTCATTTACGTTGCCCCATCGAATGGGTCTACCAGAAAGTCGTTGGTTTAGAATAACCACTTAACTTGATAGCAAAATCTTATGTCTCCTGATAATTTTTATATTAAAAATCCTAGCATTACCCTCTACGCTTTCCATCTCCGTTCGGAATTAGGTAGTGAAGTAGTTAAAGAAGCAGCCGAATTGTGGGAAAAATTAACCACCCTGAGTGAAAAGTTCGCTATTCCGGAATTGCATAATTTCACTAACCAATTGATTTGTTACAAAGATGGTCACTATTCTCCCGCCGCAGAACTCCGTCAAGCGACTGAACATCTCGAATTATTACCTCAGCGGGTTTTAGATTTTCACCAAACTTCGCCAACATCAAACCTAACCTTGCGTGGTTCGCTGTATCCAGTGAAACTGCATGATGTTTATGCGGTGGATTTAACCCTGTTTTATGCTAACCAACAAATTGAAATCAGCCAATTGAGTCAATTAAATCCCCAAGGCTGTTTATCCCCGGCTTATCTACAAACATCAACGGCTTCATTGGGACAAACTTTGTTGTTGTATGCTGAACCATTAGAAGGAATGGTGGCTGACCAAGCGTTAGCTGAAGCCTGTTTACAAGCCTTTTGGCGAGATTCCCCAGCCGCCTTACCGCCGCTGGTTCAATCGGGACAATTGTTGGGTGGGGCGATTTTTGAGTATGAGATTGGTTCAGAACAAGTTTCAAACCATATTCATATTCTCGTTTGGTTAGGTAATGCAGAGACATTGAAACAGGCTGAAACAATTAATTCACATTTACTCAATTTATTCTGTTGTCGTAACAAGATTCTATATAGTTATGCGCAATCGCGTCAGTCTAATACGCAAGGTCGTTCACTCTACGCGCACTTGGAACAATATAATCATACGTTTAAACAAGCGGCGACCACCACGCAACGACGTCTACAAGAATTGCAGCGATTACTAGAAGAAATGCCCGTAAAATCGCTCCAATACGCAGAACAGTTGCGCGAATTACAAGATTATCATACGACGATTGAAGCCAACTTGCTTAACTACCAAAATTGGCTAGAAAATATTCGGCAACTCAGTCAACCCGAAGATAAACTCGATTTTTTACAAAATTTTTATAACCGCAGTTGTTCTACCTTACAAAAACAAATTCAAATCGATTTAAACTATCTTACTCCGGGTCAACAATTATTTGCGCAACTGATCCCCACACTCCAAGGTTTAATCGAGGTGCATTCTATCGCCAGTGGTTTTGAAAGGCAGCATCACTTAGAGATTTTTGTCGCCTGGCTGGCTTTTACACTGGAAGGGGCGGCTATTTCGGTCAAACTCGATTATGATCATCAATTTGCTGAACACGTATTAGCGGTTTTATCCATTCCTCACCTGGAAAATTTTTGGGGAAATCACTTTCTGGAAATGTTAGTCCATTTGCTCGCGAGCGGTTTACCTCTCGGTGTCGTGGGAATTTTATTAATGATATTATTGCCAAAACTTTTTCGTTAGCGCGTAGGGTGTATAAGCGAAGCGTCATACACTTTAGCCAGGTAGGGTGGGCAAAAGCGAAGCGTTGCCCACCCTCATTTAGGTGGGCATCGGTGCCCACCCTACTACTACGGTTACGGCTTAAAAGGGGATCGCCGGTGTCACGTAGGTGGAATCCATTACCGCTAATAACATTTCCAATCATTTTATCGGAGAACTCATCTATGTTGAAATTCAGCAGATTACTTGCAACCCTAGGGCTACTCATTTCATTGGGGCTTATTCCATTGAAGACATTAGCGGCGGAGTTGCCTGAATTAGGCACTCAGGGTATTGATATTGAAGGACGACCCGTTAAAACTACGGCGACTTTCAGCGGTGGTTTTTCAATTAAAGAAGAACTTTTCCGTGGTGATGGTAATATCAACGTAGCCAATCCCGTTAAAATCAGAGGTGAAATTAAGGTTGATCCCAATCATCTGGGAAAAATGGCCGACTTCGTGGTTTATGTTCATTATTCTACTCTAGATGCCCCCAATAATATCATTTCGCTCATGTTAGCCGAAGATGGGAGGATATTGCCCTGGAATTCTGAAGTGACTAGCCTCGTCCCTTTTGTAAAACTAATCCCATTACAAGCTAACCATTCCCTCGAGATTTACAATGGGCTTTTGCCAGAAAGCCAGGTGCAAGTTTATTTTGGGTATTTGCTTGAAGACGGCACGTTGATAACCAACCAATTGCCAATTGATATAGTCGCAGAGATTATACCAGAAGCCGTCAATACCAAAGCGGTAGAACAAGCAAAACAGCCCGTTCGGATAGACGTTACCCCGTTGCTTACTGAAGAAAGCGATGGTCGTCTAGTAGGACAGTATGCGTTACGCTGGCCTAATGGTCAGAATCTAAAGGTCGGCTTTGATTTTGATGGTGCAAATTTTGACAACCCGCCAGCGGTATGTCCGGTAGGCATGGAAAGAAGTGCTTGCGAGAATGCGGTAGCGGATGTGGTTATCGAGACAGCCAGTGCGTGGAGTCAATATGGCAATATTTATTTTAGAAAAACTTCTTGGGATGAAGCAGATATACGGGTACGTTTTCGTGAAAGAGGTTCATACTCTGTCGTAGGTACGGATGCTCAAGAAAGAGCTCGAAATGAAGAAACCATGAACTTAGCATTCAGTTTTTTAACTTCTCCTGAAAATTTCAGAGGAACGATACTCCACGAATTTGGTCATGCGATTGGTTTACAGCATGAACATAACAGTCCCAATGTGGCTTACCATTGGAATGAAGCACAGATTATTGCCGAACTGGCAAAATGGGGATGGGATGAACAAAAAGTTCGCTCTAATGTTATAGATAGCCTGCTCAAAGGCAATTCAAAAAGTGCTTTTTTTGTCACTGAATTCGACCCCAATTCCATCATGATTTATTACCTGCCTAAAACCTGGGTTTCAGCGGAAGATTTAGCGGATCCGCAAAAATGTCCCGATGCGACCACTGAATACTACTGCGTAGCCCCTAAAACTGACCTTTCCGCCAAGGATAAAGCGGGAATTGCCGGTTTTTATCCACAAGGATCACTCGGAAACGGTTGTTCTTATACCTATAACCCCAATGACTACCGCCCGGGCGCTGCTTTATGGGATGGGCATAGCGGCTCTATTGCGTTCAATAACCCAACTGTTTCCACGGTTACGGTGAAACTCTATCACCCCGACATACCGCAATGGACTTGGGGTACCTGGATTATTCCAGCGCGCACCGAGAGTTGGCTCTATGATAACAATCAAAAATTGATATTGAGTATGGATTGGGGAATCCAAGTCAACGATTCACCCATTTGTATCCTTAAAGTAGTTTCCAATTGGGATTCTGACGGCAATTATTTCCAGGCGTCCACCACGCAGCTACCGGGTATGTAATCTAACCACAAACCTTTGCGAACTCACCAATCCCAAAGGTCTGCCAATTCAGAGGATATTTTCTATGCGTATCAAACTATTCATCTGTTGTTACCTGCTCACCTTTCCTACCTTTGCTATCTACGACTTAGCCAGTATTAATATCACTCCCAGTCCTCAAGGCACTTCGTTTTGTTTTCTTCTGGATTCGGCTGAAAAAGAGATATATCTAGCCTTAACGGTAGACGATAAAGACTTGCTCTTCCTCTCGCCCACTACTACCGGTGCAATTAATTTCACTGCTTGGCAACCCCCGATTGATCCCCCGGTGTTTCTTGAGAAAAAAATCAGACCTAATTGTTTCGGCCCTTTTTCAGCGGACTCATTGCAAGGCATCAAGCTCTATGCTGGCGTTGGTCATTCTTTTAGTGACCTCATTGAACAGCAGAAATATCTAAGAATCTTTGAGAACACACCTCCGCTGACTAGCGAAGAAAAGGCTTGGACAGTCATGGTTTATCAGGTGGGTTCAACTTTAGAGAGAGTGGCCGCAAAAACGTTGGGAAACGCCAGTAAGGACATTTTAGAAATGTTAGCCGGAATGCAATTCCCCGAAAACCGCAATATCAACGTCGTGATTGCTACCGGGGGTTCCAGTCGTGAAGGCTGGAAAACGGTCAAACGTTCGCTTATCCGGGATGGGCAATGGTATGTGTTAGAAGATTTAGGTGAACAATCCATGGGGAATCCTCAAACCTTAAGCGATTTTGTCTTGTGGGCCAAAGATAAATTCCCAGCCCGACAAAATGCGCTCATTTTGTGGAATCACGGCGGTGGTACCCAAGGTTTTGGCCAAGATACTTCCAAAAATGCCAATGAGCAAATGATGAGTCTCTCACAACTGCATCAGGCCTTTCAAACGATTCGTCCTGGGCTTGGCAAACCGCTGGATCTTGTTATCTACGATGCCTGCGTTATGGCTACTATCGAAGTCGCAGAAATTACGGCTACGGTAGCCAACGCGATGGCTGGCTCAGCGGAAATAGAACCGGCACATGGGATAGACTACACTTATTTACTTCGTCAATTGAGCACAGCTTTGCCCACTGAGGGGATTGTTGTAGGCCAGCTAGCTAAAGAAGGCTATATCCAACAGAGTAAAGCGGTAAAAACTTTCAACACCTCTCAAATTACTTACAGCGTCCTTGACCTCACCCAGTTGTCGACATTTAGCGAGGCTTTCAGTCAGTTTGCCGAGGAACTGGGAAATAAATTCAAGGAAGAAGGGTTCCTCAGTTATGAAGCTTTGAGTCAAGGTATCATTCGGGTACCCGGCTACCCAATCAAAGAAACCGGCAGATTATTGCGTTCATTAGACGAACAGCAAACTATTCGTATTGACCTTTACAATTTTCTGCAAACTATTTCTCTACAGTTTCCACAATTAAAATCTTACGCTGAAGAATTGCAAACGAACCTTCAGCGGCTAGTGGTCGATTATGAAACCAACGACCCAGTCAAAGCTATTAATCCAGAAGCTGGACGTATCAGCATCGATATTGGTAGCGAGAAATCATACTTACCGGTATTACCGGCGGCCTATACGCAATTCAGCCAAGCGTTAGACTATTATAGCCAGCGACGCCAAGCTGATACCTTTGAACCCAATGGAGAATTTGTTTGTCTAAGTGGCTTCATTTGCGCCGCTGCCAGATGGTTGGAATTGCAAGCTGATGAGGTAATCTCTATTGACGGCTATTACGGTCAGCCGGCTGAACAAGGGATGGATGTTTACTTGATTAAACCGCTCTATCGTTATCAACCCTTAGAACAAAATTTAGCCATTGGAGTCAAGGGTCAAGAAGCCTGTCAATATCAACTCTGTGTCAGTAAAACGGAATGCAGCAACCTCACTGTGACCGAAAGCCAGAGATTACGGCTGGCCGAGGTTTTATACAATGACCGACCGGCGATTCTCACGCTCTGCCAAGATGAAAATGCGAGTTGGAAGGCTTGTAGTGTCTTACCACAGCAATCAAGTCTTTGGGGACGCGATGAACCGCTCTCCACCGGCGATACCCTCACACCTACCGTACTCCACCTGCAAGAGGGTAAACTGAGTTCACAGCAAAGTCGTTCGCTGGTAGTAGGTGAGACGGCCCCTATTCTTAACTCAATGTGTGACCTGCAAAAAGCGGTTATTGCAGCGAGTTATTTTAGTCACAACAATCAACCGCAGTTTGAATCGCTCTGTGATAAAGGAGATTGTGTGTGCCAAGCAAACGATGAAGATGAAAGTTGCCGCTCGACCGATTTTCAGTTCAAAGCCGGTGTACGTCTTAACGTTTTTTAAATAATCATTGACGAGTCCAAAATCGGTTTTGGACTCTATACCTTGAGGAAAATCAATATGACCCAACTGACCATCGATTCTGAGCAACTTGACCAACTGATTTTGCAGAGATTACCCACGCTTGTGCAGCAAAACGCGCAAATTCAAGGGCTAGTTTTGGACTTAGCGCGGCAGAATTTTGCGGATCGTAAAGAAACCGATGACCGATTCTACCAACTTTTAGGAGAATTAAGACGAGACCGAGAAGAACAAACGCGCAAATGGGAAAAGTACACCGCAGAACAAAACCGCAAATGGGAGGAATATACTCAAGAACAAAACCGTAAGTGGGATGAACAAAATCGTAAATGGGAGGATGCCAAACGTGAATTTGATAGGATGCACGAAGCTATTATGGCCGTCGCCAAGAAATATGACCGCAGTATTACTGCCATCGGTGCTCATTGGGGAATTAAATCAGAAAGTTCCTTCCGCAATGCGTTGGTGGGGATTTTGGAAAAGAGTTTTGGGGTGCAGGTGCTCAATATTAATGACTATGATGATGAAGGCGTGGTGTTTGGGCGACCTGACCAAATTGAGTTAGATGTGATTATCAAAAATGGTCTGTTGATTATTTGCGAAATCAAATCTTCCATAGACAAAGCCGGGATGTATAGTTTTGAACGTAAGGTTCGTTTTTACGAGAAGAAGCATCAGCGGCCAGTCACGCGAATGTTGGTGATTTCGCCGATGGTTGATGCCAAAGCGTGCCCAGTAGCTAAACAGTTGGGAATTGAAGTCTACAGTGACTCGATGGAGGTGAAGGAATTGTAATTGCTCCAATTTACCCTAACTGTCAAAATCAGAATTAAAGAACTAACCGGATAAACTTCAAAATTCATTCTGAAAATTCTACATTTCTGCCAAATTCATTCTGAAAATTCTAAAATTCTGCTAATTCTGATTCTGACGAGGAGAAATGATCATGTTTAATTCACTAAAGATGTACATCCTATTGTTGTGGTTGCTGAGTTTTTCAATAGCACCAGCGGCCGACTTAAATTTTGAAAATGCCAATTGGTCTGTGTTTACTAATCGTGAATGGATTACGGCACTGGTTTTGTCAGTAGAGGGTAATACCCTATGGATAGCAACAGACGGTGGATTAGAAAAGCTAGATATACCAACGGGAAATCGGCGGATTTTTACTAAAGAAGATGGGCTTCCAGAGAGTAGCATTGAGACCCTAGTTGATGATACTCATGGCGGATTATGGATAGGGACACCGGGAAGTGGATTGGCTTATCTCAGTGCTTCAGAACAGTGGACCGTTTTTAACACGGAGAATTCAGCGTTATTATCTGATTTCATTGAAACCTTGCTAAACGATGGTCAAGGCGGTTTGTGGGTAGGAACAATGAAAGGTTTGGCGCACCGTGACAACAGTGGCAAATGGACAACTGTTTTTCAACCAGGCGATTTTAAATTACCGGATACCTGGGTGGAATCTTTGTTAGCGGATCAGCAAGGTGGTTTGTGGGTCGGTACTCATGGAGGTTACTTGTTTTATCGTGACGCGAATAATCAATGGTCAGTTTTTAGTTCTGAAAATTCACCACTCCCTCTTAATGGCGGCATTCAAGCTTTATTAGATGACGGTTACGGTGGTTTATGGATAGGTGCAGCCACAATTCAACAAGATAATCAATTTGTTGGCGGTGGTTTAGTACATCGTCATGCTAACGGCGAGTGGACGATTTTTAATTCTGACAATTCTGAGTTACCAGATAATTATTGGGTCAGTACCCTCCTGAGTGATGGGCACGGGGGCTTGTGGATGGGTACGTTGGGCAGTGGATTAGCTCATCTCAGTGCGAATGGAGAATGGACCATATCGAATAACCCTAACCTTCCTTCTAAAGGAGTTACCGGCTTAGCCAGTGATAAAAAGGGTGGTTTATGGGTGGGTAGCTTTTGGGGCGTCAGTTATTTTAACGCTAAACAGGAATGGGTTACTTTCGAGACCAAGGAAATAAGCATTCCTGGCAACCAAATTTCTGCATTAGTCAATGATGCTCAAGGAAATTTGTGGCTAGGTACGCTTAACGATGGTTTAGCTTATCGTACTGTTGATAAACAGTGGGTAGTTTTTAATACGATCAATTCAGAATTACCTAGCAATGGGATTCTTTCTTTAGCCACTGACGGTCATGATGGCATCTGGATAGGAACGACTGGCGGATTAATCCATCGTCATGCCGATGAAAAATCGACGATTTTTAACACCGAAAATTCACCATTACCTTATAATAGCGTATTCGCATTATTAGACGATGGGAAAAATGGTGTTTGGGTAGGAACCGTAGAAGATCTTAGTGTAGAAAAATTGATTGGTGGCGGTTTAACCCATCTTAACGATAATGGACAGTGGACCATTTTTAACACTGAAAATTCTCAGTTGCCGGATAACGTAGTTTCAAGTTTAATCCATGATGGTAACAATGGACTTTGGATAGGTACGATGGGACGTATTAGCGTTGAAGAGAGAAGCGGTGGTGGTTTGGCGCATCTCAGTGCTGATCAGCAATGGACTATTTTCAACATCGCTAATTCTTCCTTACCTTCTAACAACATAGAAACGTTATTGCTTGACAACCAAGATGGACTCTGGATAGGCACTTTTTGGTGGGACCTAGAGCATCAAGGTGGCTTAGCCCATTTTAGTGCTGATCATCAATGGACGATATTTAACACCAGTAACTCGCCATTACCGATGAATTGGGTCACTACTCTATCAAACGATGGACAAGGCGGATTATGGATAGCAACCCCCGGCGGTTTACTACATCTCAGTATAGAGAATCAATGGACATTTTTTGATGAAACTAACTCCGGTTTGAATGATAAATTTATTTCAACGTTATTACTGGATCAGCAAAGTGGACTCTGGATAGGAACATTGGGAGATGGCTTAACTTATCTTACTTTTGGACAAAAAACTGCTCTGTGTACTCAGCAAGCGGTGGATGATGCCACCTGTCAAGCTCTACAAGCTAACCAACGAGCCGCTATCATCATCGCGGGTGGTGGTGCCCAATCCGAGAACACCCTTTGGGATACCACTGAATTCATCAGTAGTAACTTTTATAACGTCCTTAACAAACGCGGTTTTGATAACGATGAAATTTATTACCTAACTCCTAAAGGCTGGTCAGACTTTAATGGTGACGGTTTTGATGACCATATCGTGGATGCTCCCAAACCAGAACGCCCCATAACGATTGAAGATGTTAAAGCTGCCCTAGACTGGGCCAAAGCACGCGGTAAACTCGATCTGCCACTTTACCTATTCTTCATTGACCACGGTAGTACCGATAAATTACAACTGAGCAAGATTGACAAAATAACGGCTCCAGAGTTTAAAATGCTTTTAGATGACTATCAAACCGCAACCGGTAATGATCTCCTCCTCCTGATAGACGCTTGTTACTCAGGGACTTTTTCGCAACAACTCCTGGATGAACGTTTTCGCCGCGCAATCATTAGCAGTACCAACGACACGGTGGCCTATTTTGACCGTGCTGACAAACAAGGATTTAGTCGTTCTTTTGCCAAGAGTTTAGATAAAGGGATGACTTTCAAAGAAGCCTTTGATTACGCTAATAAAGAACAGCAAAAATTAGTGGGAGACCTCTCTAAATTAACAACCGCTTCTACCGACGATAAAAGTCAGAATATTGAACAAATCCCACAGTTTTATGATGGTACTCATGGCGAATTGGGTAAACATTACCTCAACAACTTGTCTAAAATTACCGGTGACGATACGTTCGCCATTGAAAGTGCGATCTCCTCAAGTCGTTTGCAGGTAGGTCAAGAGGTTATGCTAACGGCCAAGACTTCAGGTCAAGTTAAGCGTGCGTGGGCAGTGATAAGACCACCCAAAATGAACTTAGTGCTGGATACCAACGGTACACCGATCTTAGCTTATCCACGTGTTTCGTTAGGACAAACACCAAATTATCAAGAAACCTGGCAAACGACTTGGAATGATGCGATATACAATGGTGATTATTCTATTACTTTCTATGCCGAAGACGAAAACCGCAATGTTGCTAGTAGTGACATACCCGTTACGCTAACCATGACAGGAGGAATTGATCCACCTACTCAGGCACAAGTTCAGATTTACTTGGATAAAACCCGCTACCAACGGGGTGAACTATTCAAAGCGACGCTCACCGAAGATTTAGGTTGGGGTTATGACCTCTATGCCGCAGTGGTCTTACCGGATGGCAACTTTTTTACCCTCAACCAAGCCACCAATGACTTAAGAACAGTCAATGAAGCCAAACCTTGGTATGGTCAACGAAAACCGCACAGTTCCTTGACGTTGTTCGATTTAACCTTATCCACGAGTTTACCCACCGGTCAATATTGTTTGTACGGGATTCTCTCGCCGGAGCAAAACGAGGTGTTTGAAACGAAAGACAAGGGATTATGGGTGATGGGACAACAGTGTTTTGAAGTATTTTAATGATGAATTTACCAGCTCATTTTATCCCACCGCTAGAATTTTTTTGAAATTAAGTGATCAATGGTATGCGGGGTGCGCCCTACGCTCCACTGCCATTAAGTTAAGGAAAACTTCCCCTCGCCCGCTGGGAGAGGGGTTAGGGGTGAGGGTCAAATAGGCTTGAACCCTCACCGAATGGTTTCCCTCACCCCAGCCCTCTCCCAAGGAGAGAGGGAAGCTCAAATCGCTTAAGTTGACGGCAGTGATTTTACACTCACTAATCATCTTCTTCTAATTCATTTATTGACCAACCTTGCGCTTTCGCCTGTTGAAAAGCTTCGCCATGAATACGTTCATACCGCTGGCGCAGTTCAGTCGGTAAGTGACTCATCAAGTGTCCATAAGGCATCCAAGCTTGATGAACCTGCTCATAAAGTTTTTCTAATTGTCCTAAACTCCATCCTTCACAGGTTTGTGTTTCTGGAAGCAAACCAAATACCCAAGCATCTCGAATGATTTTACCAATATTAGTCATACCACCAAAATCGTCATTATGGATGCCAGAATAAATCAAATTGTTCATCGTATTGTTTTCCTAAATGATTTTTAGGCAAGTTTACACATCTGTTTCTCGTTCCTCAACTCAATCGTCTATCTGGAGATGCAGAGGGTAATTAAATTTTTTCTCTCGCTTTGCTTTTGGTTATTTTTTTAGTATCGAAAATTAATTGAGAATTAAAAAGTTACTGTGATTTGTCCTGACAAGTAACTATAACATTTATTATTCCTATAATATACTTAAAATATAGATGGATTGACTTAAAGGAGAAAAGAATGATTTATAGATCCCCATCTCGATTGCAAAATTTATTAAATTTATTTTTAGTTATCAATATATTATTTCTACCTCTTTCGGCTTTGAGTACTGACATGACTAACCTATCCAATCAAAAAAGTATAGGAAATGGATATATTGTGGGTAATATAACTAAAAGCAGCGGCTGGTATGAACGTTATCCCAATGGTCAAATTGTTCTTTACCCGATAGTGACTGGAGCCAGTATAGATACAACAACTAACATGAACAGTATGTTAGGTATGAGTAGCATGTATGGAATGCTTGGAATGGGTGGTATGTTAGGAATGAACGGTATGATGGGGATGGCGGGGATGTCTCCTAGTATGGGGGGAATGTCGAGTATGATGGGGATGGCGGGGATGTCTCCTAGTATGGGGGGAATGTCGAGCATGATGGGGATGGCGGGAATGTCTCCTAGTATGGGGGGTATGTCGAGCATGATGGGAATGGCGGGGATGTCTCCTAGTATGGCGGGCATGTACGGCATGTCAGCGATGAGTGGTATGTTAGGGATAGCCAGTATGTACGGTATTCCTCCTGAAGGCTATCAAATGACATTTGGTCGATTTTGGATCGATAAAGAGGGTAATCTCATTTTGTATCCCAGTAATAATATATTCTATATGTGGGGTATGAATAAAACCGAAGATGAAAACCATCGTGAAGCTATAAAAAGTATGGAAGACAATAATACCGAAGGGACCAGTGTCACCGATAGCGTAGAGAACAAGCCATAAATAGGATTTAAAAATTTTTCTTAGTTAGGGGTATTTAGAGATAACAACCCCTGATAAGAAAAGCAGCCTCATTTTCTCGGCTAAATAGAAGCAAAACTTATTATTAGCGTAATTCCTACCCTGAGTAAAGTCAGTTTCTAATTCCTTTCCGCATTTTATCAGTTAGCAGTTAATTCTTGCCGACTATTTCCTTATCTCGTTGTTTATTTTGCTCATCTAATTTTTTTAATAACAATCCGATTTAAATCCAAAAAATATTATGGAAAATAAAGTAAATAATAATACCTTGAAATGGCTTGCATCTCATTTAAATATGACGCGACGCCGATTTCTAACCGCCGTAGCCGGTTCCACTATCGCCAATGGATTAGTTACTTCCAATCGGTCGGCAAAGGCTTTTGCTTATGAACCTTACCCACGAGATGATGAATTAACCACAGTGGTAACGAGTTGTGCTCATAATTGTGGTTCTCGGCATGTTTTAGTGGCCCATAAGAAAGGGGATGTTATTGTTCGATTATCGACTGATAATGGCCAATATCAGGGTTCACCTTGGGGTACCGATACTGAAGAATTACCTCAATTACGTGCTTGTTTACGTGGACGTTCTTACCGTATGCGAGTTTACTCGGCAGAACGGTTACTCTATCCCATGTTACGGGTAGGCGAACGCGGTGAAGGTAAATTTAAACGAATTTCTTGGGACGCTGCTTTAGATTTTATCGCTGAAAAAATGCTGTATTTAAAATGGGAGTATGGAGACACGGCTCTGTTAGACCAAAGTTATGCGGGGGCTTCATGGGGCGTTTTACATAAATCCGATCAAATTAGCGGTTTACTCGGACGATTTCTCGGTATGTTTGGTTGCCGTACCAGTTCCTGGTCAGTCCCCTCTTATCAAGGCACGGTTTTTAGTTCCCAAGTCACTTTTGGTAGCATTGACGATGGTAATGAAGATGATACCTTTGCTCATTCCAAATTGATCATCATGTGGGGTTGGAATCCCGCTTATACTTTTCATGGGGGTAATACTTTTTATTACATGCGTCTGGCTAAACAACGGGGCTGTCAATTCGTGGTCGTTGATCCCCAATACACGGATTCTGCTGCATCCTATAATGCTTGGTGGATTCCAATTAAACCCAATACCGATGCCGCTATGTTAGCGGCTATGGCGTATTATATTTTTATTAATAATATTCAAGATCAAGATTTTATTAATAAATTTACTCAAGGTATGGACGCCGGTACGATGCCGTTTTGGGCTCGAAAACGTGAAAATTTCAAAGATTACATCCTAGGTCAATCCGATGGACAACCCAAAAGTCCGGAATGGGCAGAACCCATTTGTGGCGTTAGCGCCGAGAATATTAAAAAATTGGCTCACCTTTATGCCACCACCAAACCGGCTGCCTTAAAAGCCTCTTGGGCACCCGGGCGTAATGCCTACGGAGAACAATATAATCGGATGGCAGCGGCTTTACAAGCGATGACGGGAAATATTGGCGTATTGGGCGGTTGCTCTGAAGGTGTTGGCAAAGGTTGGCATCCCGAAGCCGTTGCTTATCCCTATGATGAATATAGTAATATTTGGAAACAATCCATTAAATCCGATCGGTGGGCACATTGTGTACTCAATTATCCTCAGGTCAAACGTGAAGAAATTGGGTTATGGCCGCAGTCAGATACTGATGGACAAATACCGAATATTAAAGGAATTTTTTGGCAAGGTTCCAATTGGTTTAATCAATTACCGAATATCAATAAAGCCATTCAAGCGATTAATAAATTAGAATTAGTGGTTTGTATGGATGCCACTATTACGCCTTCGGGGTTATGGGCAGACCTTTTATTGCCGATTGCGACTCATTTTGAACGTCACGATGTCGCTTTACCTTGGTATAAAGGGCATTATTATATTCATCGCCCCAAAGTCATTGAACCCTTGGGAGAAAGTAAAACTGATTTGCAAGTGTTAACCGAATTGGCTTACCGTCTTGGTTTTGGCAAAAAATATAATCCTAAAGCGACTCGAGATTATTTTCATAACAACGATGCGGTAGATGAAGCGTATTTACAAGAATGGTGGGAAAACAAAGTCATGTCTCGTCAACAAGTTGAAATGACCTGGGCAGAATTTAAACAACAAGGTATCTATAAATTTAAACTATCACGTCCTCAAATCGCTTTCCAAGATAATGTAGAACAAGGACAACCTTGGCCAACTTCTTCTGGAAAAATAGAAATTTTCTCCACTTACTTAGCTCAAATCCACGATTGGTCAAGAACAGCTTATGGCTATGAAATTCCGGCTATTCCTAAATGGATCGAACCTTGGGAATGGCTCAATGACGATAAAACAATTCAATATCCATTTCACCTGATTACACCCCATCCGCGCTGGCGTACTCATTCTATTTTTCACAATATCGCTTTATTACGCGAAACCTATGAACAAGAAGTCACTTTGAATGCTGATGATGCGAAAAAGCTTGGCATTAAAACCGGTGATATTGTAGAATTATGGAACGCACGTGGTAGGGTAATAGCCCCAGCATATGTAACAGAACGTTGTATGCCGAGGGTGGCGGTTTTACATGAAGGTGCGTGGATGGATCTGGATAAAATCGGTGTTGATCGCTCAGGTAATCCTGACTTTTTGACCTTAGATGAACCTAGTCCAGCGGGTGCGTTTGCTTATAACACCGTATTAATCAATATTAAAAAAACTGATCTGAGTCATCGTCCCGGTTGGGATAGACTCGCTACGGCACGAAGTCACATTTTTCGTCGAGATTCATCATCTTAAGTAAAATTAAATTGATTACAACAATTTCTGAACAATGAGTTTTACAAACAAAGGAGATGTCATTATGCCAACTTTAAAAACGCTTGGTATCGGTCTTGCCGCAGGAAGTATTTTATTTGCAGGTATCGCTTTGGCAGCAGATGCAGTCGATCTAAAGCCGGGTGATGACTGGGCCGCTTTTGAAAAATTTACGGAAAAGAAAGTTCCCCCCTGCAAAACTTGCCATTCTATAGATAAGAAAATAGTTGGTCCTGCATACAAAGACGTCGCTGCCAAACGCAAAGAAGATGCCGCTAAAGATAAAGAAGGCACGGTGAAAATGTTGGCAGAAAAAATTATGAAAGGCAATGCTGGTTCACCCGCAGTCTACGGTGGAGCAGTGATGACACCTAATACTATGGTTACAGAAGAAGAAGCCAAAAAACTGGTTGAATGGGTTTTGGCTTTAGGTGGTGAAGCTAAAGCGGAAGAAGCCAAACCGACTACAGTAGCCAAACCGGCTGAAGAAGCTAAACCCGCTGAAACAGCGAAATAAAACTTAAGCAGAGTACTTAAATAATGGGTTGAAAGGTGAGGTAGTATTTATCATCTGTACTACCTCGCTTTTTTTGTTTATAGCCGATTCTGTCGAGCAGAAAAACAGCATTCAACTTGAAATTTAGATAGATTATTAAAGAAATTATCATATTATTATTCCAACTCTGAAGCAACAAAGGCAAGCAGAGATGGATAATGGGGGTAGTGGCTTAGCCATCCAAATGAGCTTGGATATAAAAAAGAGATTCGTCATTTGAAGTAAAATTAAATTTATTATCACAACCTCTAAACAATGAGTTCAATCAACCAAGGAAATATTATTATGCCAACTTTAAAAGCGCTTTGTATCGGTCTTGCTACCGCAGGTACTTTATTTGCCGGTGTTGCATTCGCAGAAGATGCTGTCGATCTAAAACCGGGTGATAATTGGGCCGCTTTTGAAAAATTCACGGAAAAGAAAGTTCCTCCCTGTAAAACTTGCCATCAACTCGATAAGAAATTAGTCGGTCCGAGTTACCAAGAAGTCGCTGCCAAACGCAAAGAAGAAGCCGCTAAAGATAAAGAGGGCACGATGAAGATGTTGGCAGAAAAAATTATGAAAGGTAACGCCGGTTCAGCGCCAGTTTATGGTGGTGCCGTGATGACGCCGAATACCATGGTTACTGAAGATGAAGCCAAAAAGATTGTTGAATGGGTTTTGGCTGTAGGTGGTGAAGCCAAAGCAGAAGCGAAACCCGCTGAAGAAGCTAAACCCGCTGAACCTAAATAAAGCTTAAGCAAAGTTATCTCAATAACTTGCTGAAAGGTGAGGTAGTATTTGTATGTACTACCTCGCTTTCTTATTGATAAGTGGCTAAATGAGTTAGCTAGCCAAGCTAGATTAGCAATTTCTTGCCAACCGATTATTTGATACACTCCAATAAATCGGTTCATCTGTTCGTGGTGTCTAATTAAGTACATCTGTTTTTGTTTCGCAATCGTTATTGCTAGGAAAGCAATTATGACTATCTCACGAGATCCCGTCTATTTTGCCATCATCAAGGGATTTTGCGTTTGGCTCGTAGCTGCTCTGACGGCTTGCGAATCAGGGTCGGATTCCAACGCTAACACACGTAATACCCCCCCGTTGCTAAACCGGTATCAGTACCGACCACCACTTTCGACCTTTCCTCCTGGCAGCGAGCTAATATTGACTGACGGCAACAAGTGGAACAAATCATGGTCAAGGGACTAACCCGCCGAACAGTCACAGGAACACAATAATGCTGGCTATTAGCAAACTAAGTCTTCGTGCCAAGATTATGTTCTTGGTGGGCGGCATCATCATCTTGGTGTTGAGCGCTATTTCCTGGCTACACGTCAGGCAATTACAACAAGAATTGATGGCCGGGATCGGTGAACAAGCGCAGGCATTAGCCGCTGACATTATCGCCGATATTCAAAAATTACGGGAAACTAGTGAAAATATTGAATGGATTCTCCGGTTGCAATCCATCAATGCGATGGCATTGTTCAAGCTGAAAAAGGACGGCGGCGTGGTACATGTGGCAGTGCTGGATCGAAGCGGGCATATTCTGGGGCACAATCGCATTGAGCAACGGGGTCTGCCGGTGACGGACCCAACCCTGCGCGCCTTGCTAAACTACCCACAGCCTAAAACAGTTCTGGTTAATGGTGTTTACCATAGCTTAATTCCGGTATTTGGTAATGATCAAGGTTATCTGGGCACAGTGGATATCGGTTTCGACAGTAGTACGATTCATGCCAAGATTCGCAACCTGCTAGCACAAACCATCAGCCTTTCGCTCGCTTTCATGCTGCTGAGCAGTGGTGCGATGTACGGTCTGTTGAACCGGTTTTTGATCAAGCCTATCGCCCGGTTACAAGAAGTCACGGCCCGAATTGCCCAGGGTGAACTGGACGCCGCCATTGACACCATTGGCCATGACGAATTGGGCGCTTTGTCACGTAGCGTAGCCCACATGCGGGACTCAATTCGCGAAAAGATCAATGCCTTACAAGCGTACCAAGAAGGACTGGAAGTCATTGTCAAGCAACGGACCGCCGAACTGCAACAGGCGCTCACTGCCGCAGAGACAGCTAATCAAGCTAAAAGCCGATTTCTCGCCAACATGAGCCACGAACTACGCACCCCTTTGAACGGTATTCTGGGCTATGCGCAAATCCTGCAACAAAATCCCAAGTTCAGCGCTGATCAGCAACAGAGTATTGCGGTCATCGAACGTAGCGGTAATCACCTGCTCAATTTGATTAATGAGGTATTGGATCTGGCTAAAATCGAAGCCGGAAAATTGGAACTCAATCCTGAGCCGGTTTATCTATCTGTCCTGTTGACCGATGTCATGGCCCTGATTCGGATACGCTCAGAAAATAAGGGATTAACCCTCAATCTAGACACTAATGATTTGCCGGTGGCGATACAAGCTGACAGCAAGCGTCTACAACAAATCCTCCTCAATCTACTGGGCAATGCGGTCAAATTCACTGAACGGGGCAATGTCACGCTGGGTGTATTCGTACTCGGCGAGGAGCACTCTCAACCTGCTTGGTCTTCTACTCACAGTTCTCTTCAGCTACCGGAAGAGGAGGAAATTAAACGAGTACCACTTCGCTTCGAAGTGACTGATACCGGCCCGGGAATTCCCGCCGCCAAGATAAATGACGTGTTTAAACCCTTCGAACAAGTCAGTTCTACTGCACAACAGAGCGAAGGTACTGGTTTGGGTTTGAGCATCTGCCATACCCTGGTGGAAATGATGGGTGGACGCTTAGAAATAATGAGCAAACGCCTTGAGGGCGAATGGATAGCCACGACAGCCGCAACACGCCCAACACCGCAACTGGCGCACGGCACCGTCGTTTGGTTCACAGTCAATTTACCCGTGGTTGAAGCGGCTGCGGTGGATTCTTCCCTCAGCCATGCCCGCATCTTGGGCGTGAAGGGCAACGCACCCGAGGTGCTAGTGGTGGACGACCACGCCGACAACCGAGCCGTGTTGGTTAATTTGCTCAGTCCGCTGGGAATTAAGGTGAGGGAGAGGGAGAATGGCGAAGCCGGTCTCGCGGCGGCACGCGCTCAACGACCAGATGTGGTAATTACGGATTTACGCATGTCGGGCATGGACGGATTTGAATTGATCTACCGGATGAGAAACGACGAACAACTCAAAGACATCGTCATCATTACTAGCTCAGCCAGCGTGTTGGAGGAAGATCGGGAAAGAAGCGTCGCTGTGGGTAGTAACGGGTTTCTGCCCAAACCGGTCAAAGCAGAAAAACTCTATGAATTATTGGAATCTTTACTGGGTCTAGAATGGGTTTATACAGAAACTCACCTAGCGGAACCGAAAACGTTACAACTACCACCAACCAAGCTGATCGAAGAACTGCAGCAACTAACCGAAGCCGGTAACATTGATGGGATAATCGCGTTGGTCGAAACCCTGCATCCAGACTATTCAGCCTTTGTCCGCCGGGTACGGGCGTTAGCGGAAAATCTGCAACTCAACGAGTTAAGCACCTATCTGGAAAAACCGGAAATATAACCTCCTATGCGCTCCTCCCATGACAATGCCGGGACGATTCTCATCATCGATGATAATTTAGCGAACTTACAGGTCTTGTTTACTACCCTAAAACAGGCTAACTACCACGTGGTGCCCGCACAGGACGCCAATAGTACCTTCACCCGACTCCGACATTTTACTCCAGACCTCATTTTGCTCGATATCATCATGCCGGATGTGAACGGCTTTGAATTGTACCGGCGACTCCGGGAACACCCACCCACTGCAGCAACCCCGATTATTTTTATCAGTGCTTTGTCGGACAGTGAAGCGATTGTGCGTGGTTTCAAACTGGGAGCAGTCGATTATGTCTCCAAACCATTCTGTGCTGAAGAAGTATTGGCTCGCGTGGGCAAACAGTTGGCACTGCAACGTCTGCACCATGAACTAGAAGCTAAAAACGCTAGGCTGGAGCAAGAACTGTTGGAACGCCAGCGGTTAGAAGAATCCCTACGTCAGGCCAAGGAACAAGCCGAATCGGCTAACCGTGCCAAGAGCGCCTTCATTGCCAATATGAATCACGAATTGCGCACCCCACTTAACGCCATTCTCGGTTTTGCGCAAATCCTAGAAAACGACCCATCGCTCTCTGAAAAACATCGCCATAACGTACAAAATATCCGCAGTGGCGGCGATTACCTGCTTACCCTCATTAACGATATTCTAGATTTAGCGAAAATCGAGGCGGGACGTTTTGAATTGTTCCCCCAAACCTGGAAAACCTCCCCATTTTTTCTCAGTTTATGCGAGATGTTCCGTATCCGTGCGCAACAGAAAGGTATTTTCTTCGATTATCAAAGCACGACCGCTTTACCGGCAGTACTGCATTGTGATGACAAGCGGCTGCGCCAGGTGCTCATGAACCTGTTGGGCAACGCAGTAAAATTTACCGAGCGGGGTGGTGTTACCCTACGCAGTACTTACCTTGATGGCCGGTTAGTGCTAGAAGTAACAGACACCGGTATCGGTATTCCCGCCGCTCAAACTGAAAAAATTTTTCAGCCCTTCGGTCAGGTTGGTGACGCCGCTTACAAACAACAGGGCACCGGTCTGGGTTTATCCATTAGCCACCGCCTAGTGACAGCGATGGGCGGCAAACTCAGTTTGGAAAGCAAACCGGGAGAAGGTAGTACTTTTCGCGTGCAAATTCCAGCAGAAGCGGTATCTACGCTAAACGAGGTGGACACGCAAACAGACCCAGCGAAAATTATCGGCTACCAAAGAAGCCAAGGCTTAGGGCGATTTCGTATCCTGATTACCGATGACTTACCTGATAACCGCGCCGTCTTGCGCCAATTGCTAGAACCACTCCGGTTTGAAGTAGCGGAAGCGGACAGCGGTGAGCAATGCTTGACACGGGTACCACAATGGCAACCAGATTTAGTGTTGATGGACTTACACATGCCCGTTCTGGATGGCTTACAAACGACCAAAGCATTGCGTGAATCATTACATTTTAAAGATATACCCGTGATTGCCGTATCTGCTAGCGCTTTTAATAAAGACCAACAGCTTGCCCTGGAAGCCGGATGTAATGCCCATATCTCTAAGCCGGTGATATTGAACCAACTACTTGTAGAATTAGGACGCTTCCTACCGTTAGAATGGTTGTATGAAGCAAGCGCACCGCCTGAAGTCCCTAAAGGCCCACCTCTCAGTAAAGAACAAAAGCAAAAACTTTTGCATATGCTAAAACAAGGTGAGATTAAGCGGATTCGTGATTACTTGAGTGACTTGAGCCAGCAACCTGATTGTCCAGTAGCGGTGCCAGAATTACAGAAACTAGCGAAAAGCTTCAGAATGGTGGAGATTAGAAAAATACTGGAAGAAGCGAAATAGCGATACTGAAGTAGATGCTACTGAAAACTTAGCCAGCGTAGGATCAATGCCATTAAGTTAAGGAAAAATTCCCCTCTCCCTTTGGGAGAAGGAAGCTCAAATCGCTTAATTTAATGGCAGTGCAGCGTAGGATGGGTAGTAAAATGTAGGTTGGGTAGAGCGAAGCTAAACCCAACAAAAAATTTTACTTCGCTTCATAGTGATGACCAGCTAACCCAAGAATAAAGAGAGATTCCCCAATAACAAATACTTCATTATTTCAAATAAACACCCTCTTCCCCAATTTTCCCAGAACCATTCAACACATAAATCCCGGCCGATTTTCCTTTGACATAAAAAGACAGTGTTCCATTAGCAACTTCAATGGTATGACCCGTAACAGCATCTTTATAAGTACCCTTTCTTACGCCATTGACAATAATGTCCTGGTCATTGCCGGCGGCAAGTCCTACCACTACATAGCTTTCGCCATCGTGGTAGTCGCGCACAAAGCTCATGCCACCTCCCCATTCACTTACCGCGCTCATCGGTGCTTTTTGCAATGCGGAAATATTGCGGCGGATTAAATTGAGCCTTTGGATGTGTTTGTATAAAGGATGATTTTGGGTTTCAGCCATTTTTTCACTGAGCAAGTGATCACCAAAATAAGCACGTCCGGTCATGTCTAAAGTATCATTATTACCAGAGATATCTTGAGGCGCACCCTTCATGAACTCGATTTCTTCGCCATAATAAAGGCAAGGAATCCCACGAATCGTCCACAACAAGTTATAAGCCACTGCCGCCATCCATTGCTCGCCTTTGAAACGATATTTGAAGTCATTATCAGGGCCAACATCGTGATTTTGTAAGAAGGTTACCAGTTTGGTAGCATCGCCATACACCCAATCCATGTTTAATATGCCGCCAATACCACCGAAATGACCATGACTTAAGTTATCGCGGAAGGTGGAAAATAATGAGAAATCCAGGACAGACAGACCCGATTCGCCACCGGAGTTAGGATCACCCTTATCATTGCCTAAGCGCGTGTACCACCAAGGTCTGATGTCTGATGGGCCATTATCTCCGCCCAGATCACCCCAGCCAGTCCCTTTGACGAGATTTTCTCCGAACACAAATAAGGTTGGTTTATGGGCTTTCCAGGCATTGACATACTCTAATAGATTGTTGCGTTCCACATGTTTTACGGTATCCAATCGGATCGCATCAACACCCATATCGAGGTATCGAAAAATCGCCTTGTTTAAGTAATCTTTGACATTTTGATTTTCAGTGGCTAAGTCAATGGTGTCCCCGGCCATATGTTTACGTTGTAATGCCTGCGGATTTTCCCAATCACCACCGGCCATAAAACCATCTAAATGATACCATTGCGGATCTAAAGTCTGGGCATCAATCCCGAAGAACCGATTGGGGTTGTAACCTGGTTTGGGCACAGTTTCTCCGGTTTTAGGATCAACGAGTGGATTATTACCTTCTGGATCAGCGGTTTGTCTTTCTTTAAACCAAGCCGGTGCCTTGGGGTTGTCATTGTCTTCTCGATAAGGATTCTTGTAATCACCGAGATTACCTTGGTAAGGGCCATTATCGATAGCAACTCCGCCCTGTGGACGGTAATACTTGATGGGGAGGTGATCAATCCATACTTGACCACGAATACCGTAATTAGACGAATGATTGATCACAACATCCTGAATAACTTTGAGTCCTTTGGCGTGAGCAGCATTGATAAAGTCCTGGTAGGTGGCACCGGTTGATTCCAGGCGGGGATCGATTTCAGTCCAATCATAGGCATGATAACCGTGATAATCTAAGCCACTGCGATTGGTGACCGGCGGTGTGATCCAAATGGCGGTAAAGCCTAAATTCTTTATATAATCTAATTTTTCAATTAATCCTTTGAAATCACCACGCCATTGTGGATCGCCCACTTTGATCCGATCGCGATTGTAGTAGTTATTATCCGGATCGCCGTCATAAAATCGGGTGGTTAATAGAAAATAAATTGTCTCTTCTCGAAAATCAGCGGTCTTGGGAGAACTATCGACGATGACGCTTCTGACGGCTGATACAACTGTCTTATCAGCATTATCATAAACTTTGGCAGTTAATTGATGTTCGCCATTCGATGAATGGGTCGTATTCCATTCCACGGTATAAGGCGCATTCGCATCTTCTCCAATCTTATCGGAGTCAACGTAGAATTCTACTTTCTTGACATCACCAGAAACTTCAGCGGTAACGGTTGATATGCCGCTTAGATGGGTACCCTCGGCCGGGGAGATCAATTTGACAGCCAACGATTCAACTTGATCTGTCTGATAAAGCAGAGTGACGTTGGTGCCTTCCGCTACGATCTGACCAGACACAACCTGATCTTGAGCCGCAGTAACGTCAGATTTTTCTATGGCAACATGCCAAATCCCCGCCGGCAATGGATAAGTATAAGTATCTGCCGAATTATAAATGACAATTATTTTTTTCCATTCATCGCTATTAGCAGCAGCATTGATTTGATTGACAACGACACCGTAACGGGGCTTAGAGGTTTTAATATTGGCATCAATTTCATCCCAACTATTCATTCGTAAACCCGGATGAGCACGGCGCAAAGCTATCACGTCTTTGTAATACTTAAATATTTTTTCATTCTCCGCTTTCCAATTCCAGCGAATTTTATTGATGCTATCCGGTGACTTATAACTGTTATGATCACCTTCCTTGGTTCTTAACATCTCCTCACCGGCATGGATGAAAGGAATACCTTGGGAAGTGAGAATCATGCCATTAGCAAACATCTGAATGCGTTTCAGGTATTCAGTATCCTTGGAGCGGTTATTGAGTTTAGCCCAAGCTTGAATTTTATCCCATAAGGTTAGGTTATCATGGCAAGAAACATAATTGATGCTTTGTTCCGGATCTGATGCAAACATGGGATCCCAACGATCTTCGAGCGGACAAATCGCCTTTTTATTCGCTTGAATAGCACCCCGACTGCCCACTTGGATTTGCTGCCATAAGTCGCCTTGATTAAAGGCCATCCCGCCCCCTTCACCATCATTGAGGTTGCCTTTGATGGCATCACGATATTTGGGATTAAAAACACCAATGTGGGCATCGTCAGCAGTACAAGCCACTGTGCCCAAGCGAATTCGCTGTCCTTCTATTGGATCGTTCTTACCACCATTCCAGGGTTCACCGTATAGTAACAACTTACGATCGGGGAACTTTTTATTTAAATAGCTTCCCCATTCGCTAACAACGGCATGATTAAAAACACCCATTAAATCAAAACGAAACCCGTCCAAATGATATTCTCTTACCCAGTATTCAAGGGAATCGCGGATCATACGGCTAACCATCGGCTCGTTGGCATTTAACGTATTCCCAACTCCGGTGAGATCAGACGCCAAATAATATTTACTGGTGATAGCCGCGAACATACTTTGGTCATGCGTGTGATTGTAAACCACATCCATAATGACCCGAATGCCGGCTTGGTGAAATGCGTTGATCATGGTTTTGAGTTCACGGATACGTCCCTCATAATCATTCGGATTGAGTGCATAACGTTCTTCCGGCACATTATAATTGCGTGGATCATAGCCCCAGTTGTAACAACTCGTATCATTCACATCCGGGCAGGAAGTAAAGTCGTAGAAAGGTAATAATTGCACATGGGTCACCCCTAACTCCAACAAATGATCCAGACCGGTTTTTTGTCCTTGGTAAGTGGAGCCGGTTTCAACCATGCCCAAAAATTTACCGCGTTTCGCCGGTGTCACCCCAGCGGTCTCGTCAATCGTAAAATCGCGGACGTGGACTTCGTAAATGATACTATCTTCTCGTTCAGCTAAAGGTGGATGCTTAGCCCAACCGCCTTCCGGTTCAGTTTGCCTCAAGTCAATCACCACGTTGTCATCTGTATTAGGCACCACCATGACGCCGTAAGGATCACGGACGGTTTTGCCATTGACTTGGAAATGGTATTTTTTTAAGCGATGGTCTCCAGGAACAGTCGTAGAATAAACATTCGTATAACCGTCAGCATCCAGCGCACGTTGCAGCGGATAAATTTTATCGTCTAACCAAAGTTGAACCTGACTGGTATCCGGTGACCAAAGGGAGAAAGTAGTTTGCTCAGCACGGTAGTCCGCACCCAGCGTTGTTGGAGGTGGCTGAGGAGTACCATTGAATTCCTTTATCGCCACTGGCTGGTCTTCATTGCGTTTAAACACATTGATATAGCCACATTTCCCAACATGATTGATAGAAACATAAGGCGTATCGGGTTGCTGGATATTCTTTTCCCAACTAGGGCCGTTAGAAATATAAGATTTCAGTTCAAACCACCCATCAACGGTTTTAGAACAATCCATATCCACATCGAGCATCCAATAATGATGACCATACTGATTCAATGGTTCTTCACCAAAGCCATGTTCGGCAACAGTCCGTTTTTCACCCCAGTCAGACGGCCATTGATTCGTGGTCCAATCAGCCGGACTACCGGCATCAACATTCGGTGGTATACTTGTTTGCGTTGGCTCTTGTCCATACCAATCTAGATAACAATCCCCTTCTTTCCAAGGTTTGGTGGTCGCATTTTTCAGATTGCGATGGTGAATGGGGATAGCGCAATTGTAATTGAACTTGGAACAATCCCAGTTAAGCGCTTTTTTAGCATAATCGTGATCAATGCCACCGCGAATGAACATATCTTGACCCTGAAGTGTTTTGCCATAAATAAAGACCACCGTGCGTTTCCAATCCTGGGTAGGCTGATGGCAAGCGTGGGGAACTGGTTTAAAACCAACATGGATAGCAGCAGCAGTCCACGGTTCAACCCGAACAGAAGCCGTACCATCCTCATTAACGGTAATCGTTGTACCCGTACATTGTTCATTGACCAGTTCACTGTCCCAGGTATTGCAATATTGACCGGCCGGCAGACCGGTTTGAAAAGTTTTTTCTAGGGGCGTAGACTCTTTATTGATGACCACAAATCCTTTGTCACCGCGACTAAAAGCGATCTGATTATTGCCATTATCCCACCAATTGCCGACCTGCGAGGCAGAAGCGGTGTAATTACGAAAAGCGACCATATTGGCAATAGAACGCCAACGATGTTCACACACCCACTCTTTAAAGCAATTCGGCGTATCTCCTTGGTAAATCGGGTTAGTTATGCCGTTAGTGCTGGGTGGGCCAGCATCCGTATTATCAAAAGCGTAACTTGACATGATCTGGGGATAACCGTAAGGCCAAGCGAGCATAAAAACATTCGCTAACTCATACTGTTTCCCATCTTTATAGGTCAGATAATTTCCACCACCACCATGACCACGTTGTTTATCGTGATTATCTGTGAAAACGACCGCTTTGTTGCTGGGCATGAGTTCCTGCCAACTATCACCTAACGTTTTCAAATTAGCCAAACGTCCACCTTCACCTTTGAAAGATTCAGCGAGTTTCTTGCCATAATCAAATTCGGTCACTAACCCATTCTGAAAATATTCTGGTGCTTGAATTGGTTCGCCGGGCGTTTCAATGACTTCTTGGTAGATGTCTCCAGAAGAAATATTCACTTTGGCTAGGATCTGATGAAGTTCATTGGTATCGATATGTTTAGCGGCATCAATGCGAAAGCCTTTCACACCGATATTTACTAAATCATTTAAGTAATTGGCAATGGTTTGTTGGACGTAATCTGAACCGGTGTTGAGATCAGCGAGTTTAACGAGATTACAATTCTGCACTTCCCATTTATTGTGATAGTCACTAATGTCACGGTTGCAAGCGTGAAAGTGTTCGGGCTGGTTGTAATCAGGGTATTTGTAATAATCAAAGGAGGTACCACCAATTCCGGTACCGAAAGTAGGATCAGGGTCAAATTTGGCGCCGGTCATGTGATTAATAACGGCATCCACATAAATCTTGACGCCAACGGCCTGACAACGTTTGACCATATCTGTAAATGATTGACGGTCGCCACTGCGACTCACCAATTGATAGCTCACCGGTTGATAACGTTCCCACCAGGGATAATTAGGAACAACTCGATGTTCATTTGGTGGTGATACTTGAACAGCAGCGAATCCTTTCGGACCGAGAAATGTTTCGCATTCTTTGGCAATGTCATCCCATCGCCATTCAAACAAGTGAACAAAGACCGTGCGTGGAGGTTCTTGGGCATAGGTTATTGTGGTAAAAAATAATAGCCATAAACTCAATAAAAATCTATTCATAATTTTCTCCTGAATCGATGGTATGAGACCCAAACTCATATGATTATTTATTTTTTTTGCTAATAGTCTAGCACTTAGTCAACTAAAAAAGCCAACCGATATTGGTTGTCATTTCTCTTTTATATTCGGGATAGAAAAATCGATCGGGTTCTCAGTGCTAAAGATTTTTTTTGAGATAGAATTGACAGAAAATAACTTTAAATCGATTTGGTAATCCTATTGAATGATAGGATGGCATTAAGTTTAGAAGTGAGTTTTTGATAAATACCAAGAAAGTGGTTAGGAACATCTCACGTTCTCCTAACCTCCTCCTCACCCCTCCTGAGATGGAGTTGATTAATAGATTTTTCGCTGTCAAAGTGGGTAATAAATTTGTTACCGATACTACATACGTAACGCTCAATTGACAATGTAGTTTAGGTTTTATTCTTCATGACGTGACGATGTGGATTTCATTTCTGGAGGGCGAGTTACCGTGAAGTGGTTATATTCCGTTTCCGCTGGCCAATGACTTAATGGAAATGGTTTTGATTCGGTATTATAAGTCAGATAGAATAATATTTGAGAAATATAAGTGCTAAGGCTTTGTCCAAATGGAAATAGCGGTTCATTGGGTTTACCCGTCAGTAGTACTGAACCAAATTGAAATAAAATAACAATTACCGCAATAAAAAGCGCAATCATACCTATCATGGTATACAACAACATAAAAAATCCTCGCAGCCAGGCACTACCTGAAGTGAGATTGTTTTTTAGCTGTTCTTTTGTCATATCATGGCCTATTTATTTGATTCGTTAAGTGATTAAGTAACCTTATTTCAAGCTAATGTAGCTAAACTGAAAAGGAAGCGTTCTTCCTTATGCCTAGAGTAGTTCACTGGGTGATTTTTTTCATCTTTGGTTATTAGTTTTCGACGTGATTTAAGTGTAACTAGAGGTCGCACCCCCTGGTTGCTACATAACTCACATCGTTCTAATGTTGGGGGTGACGACTCAAGTGAACTAATGAAGTTTATTGGTTTCCACCATTATTTGGATACCAATTACTTCTTCTCTTGTTTGGCTAAAGTATCTGCTATTTGTTGAAGAAGTTTTTCAATATTTTCTAACCGTTGTTCAATTTTGGCTTGATGTCCACCAAAAGCTTTTTTATCAGAAAAGTTAGGTGCATTCCCGGATCTACCTGGTGGCATATCATAGTAACTGGGGCCACCCCATTGTGGGCCAGGATTATTATCCCAATTTGGTCCACCCCAACGTGGACCAGGACCACCCCACGGACCACCACCCCAGCGTGGATCACCTCCCCACCTCGGATCACCTCCCCAACCAGGCATTGAACCTGACTCCCACATTTCTTGTTGCATTTCTTCCTGATGTTGTCGCATCTCTGCTCTTATTCGCTCGCGTTCTTCAGGATCATCGGTTTGGGAAAGTTTCTCCATTTGTTCGCGCATGTAATCTCTATGCGCTTGATGCTTTTTCATTAAATCTTGTGGCTTGTTCTTGGTCTTTTCGGTGGCGGGAGGAGTTGCTGGAGTTGAAGATTGTGCTTGTGGTGCCGCAGCGGGAGGTGGAGCGGCTTCTTGAGCTAAAATCCAAATTGGACTTAATGCCAGTGAAATAAGGGTTGGTAGCCTATATTTTTTCATGAAAAATACTCCTATGGTGTTGGTAAGAAAAGCAAACAGTTGGGGCAAAGAAAACTAGTTTAATTTGCCACCCTGACAGTGATAAAACTTAACTTTATTGTTTAGGTTAATAAACTAAATGAGTTAACCTAAATTAATTAACGCCAATTCAATTAACGATTAATCTTATTAACCCGATTACTTTCAATATAAACTCCCTCCAACTTGGCACCACTAAAATCGGCTTCTGTTAAAGTGGCTTTAAATAAATTAGCGCCAGTTAAATTCGCTTCAATTAAATTCGTTTCAGTCAGATTCGCCTTAAATAGATTAGCACCGGTTAAGTTAGCACGAAATAAGTCAGATTCAAATAAATTACTTCTAAATAAATTCGCTTCTGATAAATTCGCGCCCGATAAATAAGATTCAATTAAATAGGCTTTGGTTAAATTAGCTTCGGCTAAATTGGCTTCAGTAAAGTTAGTTCGCGCTAAGTAAGATTCGCTTAAATTCGCTTCACTTAAATCGGCTTTGATCAAGTTGGCTCTCATGAGATTGGCTTCACTGATATTAGCCCCGGATAAATTAGCCCCGGATAAATCTGCATCCGTTAAATTCACTTTATTGAGATTAGCACGAAACATATCTATCTTCGCCAAGTTCATTCCAATTAAGTTACACCCGGATAAGTCGGGATAAGTGCTTCTAGCTTGTTTTCTCCAACTATTCCATGCCGGTACGCCTTGCCGCAGGATGGCCAGATGTTTTTCATTTGCCATTATTTTTTTCCTTAATATACTTGCTCCTAGGAAAAGTTTATTGGAAAGTCATTGTATGTCGCCAAAACTGGGCGAATTTACCGAGTGACTAAAGAATTTTTATACCTATTTTCGCTAATAACCCGGCGGTTTCATAAAGTGGTAAGCCCATCACCCCGGAATAACTTCCTTCAATACGTTCGATGAAAATACTAGCAACTCCTTGAATTGCATAACTTCCCGCTTTATCCAATGGCTCGTGAGTCGCAATATAGGCCGCTATTTCCTGGTCACTCAAGGAACGAAAATAAACCTGGCTTATGTTCAGGCACACTGATTCTTGAGTCGTTGTCACTACGGCGACGGCAGTCATCACCTGATGACTCGTTCCGGATAATTGCTTAAGCATCTGTTGTGCATCTGCTTTATTAAGCGGTTTGCCAAAAATCTGACCCTGACACACGACGACTGTATCTGCACTTAATACCGGCGCACTGGTGGGCGCAGCCAAGCGTCCCGTTCTCGCTTTGATTAGCGCTAAGCGAGTGACATACTCTTGAGGAATCTCTTGTGCATACCGGGTTTCATCCACCGTAATAGCCAAAGGTTGGTAATGAACCTGAATTTGCTCCAACAATTCGCGTCGTCTAGGGGAGTGAGAAGCTAAATAAATCATTATTATAGTAAATGGTATTCTAGATTATTCTGCCGGAGTAGGAAAGAGCCATTTTTATGACTTCACTGTCTATCACGCGCGGTGATAAGGATGATTATTTAATAAACTCCAAGCACGATACAATTGCTCAGCCACAATAATTCGCACCAGTGAATGAGGTAAAGTTAGGTGAGATAAAGACCAATATTGTTGCGCACGCTGTGAACAAGCGGTAGCTAACCCTTCTGGACCACCAATAAGTAATGCAACCTTGGAATAAGTTGATATCCAATGAGATAATTGCTCAGTTAATTGGATGGTATTCCAATGAGTTCCACGTTCGTCCAAAGCGATAACATGAGCATTGGGTGCAATGGTGGCTAACATTTGCTCGCCTTCTTGTTGCTGTAATCGAATTAAATCCGCATTCTTAGTACGCTTACGCAGGGGAATTTCTTTGAGAGTCAAAGTACAATAAGCGGGTAATCGTTTAGCGTATTCATTGAAACCCGTATTAACCCAAGTAGGCCGATTTTTACCCAGACAGATGAGATCAATTTGCATACCTTGCTTAGCTATTGCGATTTGCGCTACTTAATTTAAGTTTTTTTATGGAGTTAAGTGACCTTAAACTCATCTTGATTAAATTTTTTCAATTTGAGCTCCCTCTCCCTTTGGGAGAGGGCTGGGGTGAGGGAAACCATTCGGTGGTAGATCAGGTTGAGTTAGGCATTAGCCGTAACCCAACCCCATAAAAGTGAGTAACCGATTATTGCGGTATTTGATAAATCACTTGTCTTTCCCCATTGGCATAGATGACTGCAAAATCAGTGATACCATCTCCATTGATGTCTGTCGTTGAACTAAATTGAATACCACCGGTTGGTGTGCCAGTGTTAGTCACGACGTAATCAAATATGCCGTGTAAATTGAAGCTACCACCCCGGACTAGTACGGTACCGTCATTGTCGAAAGTAACTGTTTCAACCGAGGGTTGACGAGCGAAGAATTGATAAAGATTATCTGGATATTTCGCGGCTGGATAAATCAATTGTTGACGTTTAGTACCGGTTTCATCTCTAAAAACTAGCATGGTGGTTAATACGCCTGGTAAAGAAGTCGGTACCGTGTTTAATCCCAGCGGCATGGCTAACCACGTCGGGGTTGATCTCAGCGCCGGACGTGCATTAAAGCTGCGAGTTGTCGTTACCGGTAAGCTGAGGTTGCCATTCGATTCGGTGACGATAGTAGTTATCCCTAAACCACGTACAGCATTTTTTAGGCTGGTCATTTCTTGCACAATCGGTTGAGTTAGAGCTTGTAATCCAGAGTTGGTAATAAATTCAGCACTGCCGTCTGAATTAATCGTCATTTGAGCCGGTGTTGCTTTATCCAGTTGTTTCAAATTGGTCGTGGTCATTAATAAACGATTATTCCCTTGGATTAAGAGTAAGTTACCCTGAATGTCTTGAGACACCACATAACCAGTCGATTGAACTGCGGGAATGGCTTGAATTTCCTCGGCAATCTCTGGGAAAGGTAAAAGATAAACGAGTTGTTGATCACCATTCGCATAAAGAACTCGAATGTCTTCACTGCCGTCGCCATTTTTATCGGGTACCGGCAGTAATTGCGTCACCGTGTTCGCATTCCCAGTTTTGACTGGGTAGTCAAATACCCCAGAATAAGTGCGTGCCCCAATTTTTACTGAAACTTTACCCGTATTATAAAATTCAACGGCACTGGCACCCGGAAAACCTTGTAATGCTAGGTACAGTTCTTCCTGATGAGCGGGAGTCGGATAGAAAAATTGTTGCCGGTGTTTATTCTCGGTATCAACAAATCTCAGGACAAATAGGCTTGAACCTTGTACTAGCGGTGAAGGCGTCGCTTCTAAACCCAATGGTAATAACGGACTGATTTGTTGAGTATGTAAATCGGGACGCGTTTGGAATTGATTTTGAGCAAAAATCGTTAAATTGCCATCCGCTTCAGCTTGAACTTGATTTAAGCCGAGATTTTCTAAGACAGTCTGTAAATCGGTAGGACTTTGTGGTGCCGGGTAAGCTAAAATCAGCCGTCCACCTTGAACGACAAAAGTGACACTCCCGTCAGAATGCTCGGTCATTTGGGGTGGAGTTGTCGCGGCCAGTTGTGAAATGCGCAGCGGGATTAATATCATTTGCTCGCCATCCGCTAAAGACAATGATAAATAACCGGTTGTTAACGATTGGGAAAAGGTTAAATCATTTTCTCGCAGTTCTGGAATGGCATTGATGGCGGCAAGTAAAGTTAAACCTTCGCCAGCAACCACATCCATAGCTAAGTTGACGGCTTTACTCTGGGTAATGGGTTCAATAATAAACGGAAAAAGTGAAGTTAAATCAATTCCTTCTGGAATATTCGCGCTGGATTTAAAAGTAACCCCTTCCCCCAGTTTTACTTGTGGATCAACTTGGCTATTGCTCCCAATAATGACATAGCTCAACTGGGTACCTGCGGCAATTCGCGCATTGATCATCGCCAGATCAGTCGGAAAGCCGGTAATGGTACCGCGTAAAATTCCGCCATTAATTGTCGTACCGCTCAGTAATTGCACGTTTTCAATGATGCCTTCATTGGTAATCGTTTTGGATAATTTGCCCCCGCTGATGAGGGTATTCGGTAAAATCCAAGCGTTGGATATCAACCCTTGGTTATCAATCGTACCGGCAATAGAACCGCCAATCACAGCGCCAGTGGGGCCAATAATGTAATTTTCTAGCTTTTTCCCATCATTATCATAAGTTTCCTCGATGATATTGACTAAAACTTCCATCGCCTGTTTCGCAGTGTTATTCAGTAAATTGGGATCAAAGGTTGAAGCATTTACGGTAGCTATACTTTCGAGCGTAGCGCCTTCTTGGGTGGGAGTAACGATCAAAGTCACTATCCGATTGGCTCCAGTTGCTAGCTCAGCGATAGCACAATTAACAGTACGCTTGTCGACATCAAAATCGCAAGGCGTTGATTCTGGACTAAGTTGTGCTGAGTTAAATTGTACTCCGTTAGGGATTTCATTTTGAAGGGTGATATCTTTCGCCGGGTGAGGACCATCGTTGGTAATGGTGATAGTATAGGTTACCGGCGTTTGAATCCGAGCGATAGTTGGCGTAGCGTCAATATTGACCCATAAATCTGCTTTCGCAGTGACTTGCGTGGTTTCGGTAACGTTTACCGGAGTCGGATCAAATTCATTCGCGATGACAGTCATGGTTTGGCTCAATTCCCCGGGTTCAGAGGTAGCTACCACGAGTGACAGGGTCAGGTTGCTACCGGCTTTCAAGCTTCCTAAAGTACATTGTAACTGTTTCTCGGCAGTTAAACATTGACCTTGACTGGGACTTGATGACATTAAGTTAATATTTTCTGGGAGTTGTTCTGTTAACAGAATTCCAGTGGCTTGATGGGGACCATTGTTAGTTAAAGTTAAGGTATAAGCAACGTTATCACCCACATTGACGGGATCTTCACCGTCACTCATCACCAGGTTCAAATCGGCGGTGGCAACACTCAGAACCGCAATGGCATTATCTCCAAAACCAGCCACATAAATATGAGCACCCGAAGGACTGACTGCAACTGCACGGGCACTCGCCAGTCCGTCTACGCCATCAATCCCATCGATGCGTCTATCAACAAAAGTGAGTCTGCCAGTGGTGAGATCTCGCCGAAATACGGCTACGGCATTATCAGTGCTACTGACTACATAAACATAATCACCACGCGGGCTAATCGCTAAATCTTCTACCCCATTCAGTCCGGTTACCCCTTCGATACCATTGCGATGAACTTCCACAAAACCGAGTACACCGGTTTGCGGATCCTGTTGGAAAACGGTGATAGCATTATCATTGCCTTTGCCAACCGTATAAACTTGCTTGCCATCAGGACTGACAATGACCCCACTGGCTTGTTCTAAGCCTTGTACGCCAGCCACATTATTGGTGAGCGTTTGAATTAAACTCAGTGCGCCACTTTCGGAGTCACGCCGAAATACCGATAAACGATTACTATTGAGACTCGCGGCAAATAAATACAAGCCATCAGGACTGACTGCTAACGCATTAACACCGTCTAAACTCTGTGAAGCATCGGCGAAGTTAATCGCTTCTTGAAAGCTCAGTTGGCCGGTTTTGGAATCCCGATTGAAAATCGCAATGGCATCATCACTACTTCCAGCAACATAAACTTGTTTGGTGGTGGCTAAAATTGCAAAAGCACCACCTAAACCTTGCACACCAGCAGCACCATTTTTTTGAACTTCGACAAAATTGAGTACGCCACTCACCGCATCCCGACTAAACACCGCCACCGCTGTGTCCTTAAAACCGGTCACATAAACAAAGGCATTATCAGGACTGACGCTAACACTACTCGCATTGGTTAAGCCAGTAACACCGTTAGCATCATTATGAATAACTTGGAAAAATTTGAGTCGTCCATCGCTTTCTTCACGCTTAAAAACCACTAAAGCATTGTCAGTGAAACCGGCGGCATAAACATACTGACCGTCTAGGCTTACGGTGAGGGCGTTTATTCCTTCCAAGCCTTGGATGCCAGCAACGCCATTTTTTTGAGTTTCGACTAAAAACAATGTGGTTGGATTGTTAATCTGAGTTACAGCAGTGACTTTGTTATTTTCTTCATTGTCATCAAATTCTTTACCTTTAACATAAGCGCTGTTAGTTAATTCACCCAACACGGTAGGCGTAACGACTAAAGTCATCGTTGCAGTACCTTGATTGGGTAAAGTGGGAATCGTACAATGAATTTCCCTCGCTACATCCATATCAAGGCAATTACCACCTACTGCGGCTGGAGTCAATTGGGCTGGCGTTTTAATCGTAATACCTTGAGGTAGCGTACTCACTAATTCGATATTGGTTACCGGATCGGGACCATTATTAGTGACGGTGAAAGTATAAGTGAGTGGATCATTGATAGCGGCTGGATCCGGGGTATCGGTGATGATTAAACTGAGATCCGCTTTAAATTGACTCACCTCTACTTCAATACTCGCGGTATCATTAGCGGGTTGTGGATCAAAAACCGCACTGTTGACGGTAACTGTACTTTTTAATTTACCCGTGGATTGTGGCGTGACTTCGGTATCAATTTTAGCATTGCCATTGGGATCGAGTGGTCCCAGTGGACAAGTCACGAGGTTATTCGTTTGAGTGCACTGACCTTGAGTTGCCTTCGCAGCAACAAAAGTTACCCCGGGTGGTAATTCCTGTGTTACCGTGACGCCGGTGGCTTGATTGTTAGTATCAATGTTGGTAACCGTGATGGTATAAATGAGGTTTTTCGCTAAGAAAGCCGGATTAGGCACAGCCGCTATAGTCACACCTAAATCAATTTGTTTGTCAGAAACGGCGGTTTCTTTAGTTACCGTGTTATTTGATGGGTTGGGATCAAAAGCCTTGCCTTCGGCTTTAGCAGTTAAAGTGATATTGCCTAATTCATTGGGTGTGGCTTGAACCGTTACTTTTTCACTTTTTCCAGCCGCAATGACACCAATTTGACAACTAAAACTCGGACCCGTACCGCAGCTTTTACCTTCGATAGTCCCTATGGTCACGTTCTTACCCGTTAAGCCCACATTGAGAACAACAGAATCATCCGTATTCCCATTATTAGTAATCGTTATAGCATAAGTGACTGAACCACCAACTAATACGGTTTTACCACCATCATCTACCGTAACGACAAAATCTGCAATTTGACCCACAATACTCCCCAGAGTGACTGCTTTAGAATTATTGCTACCATTGGTATCTTGCCCACTGGCACTGACTGAGAAAGTATTAGAGATATTCGTTGATATTTGAACTGCTCGCGCTGTAATCACAACCTTTTGATTAGCATTAGCATTTAAATTACCTAATACACAAGTTACTTGCCCTTGAACTTGAGTGCAAGCGGGTGTGCTAGAAATATAACTTACTTGCGACGGCAAAGTGGTGGTTAAAGTAACCTCGCTGGCTTGAGTCGGACCGTTATTAGCGACAGTGACGGTATAAGTGAGATCACTACCCACATTAATATTGGTGGAGGGATTGGCTACTGCATCAACAATAACTAAGTCAAATTGAAGATTAGCAACATTGATTGTTTTACTGGCCGTATTGTTAGTCGACGTTGGATCAAAATCATCGCTGTTGACACGGGTAGTAAAGTTCAGAGTTCCTGGCGTTCCCGGTGTCGTAACATGAATCGCTACCTGTACGGGTTTATTAACTTCCATTGTACCCAATTGGCAACTAACCGTACCGGCGGTGTTGGTACAAAACGAAGCACTCTTGGTCGCATCATAAATTACCCCAGTTGGTAACGTACTGGTTAATACAACCTTATTAGCCAGATCGGGTCCTTGATTGGTGACCGTAACCGTATAAATTAAGGGACTGTTAATACTAGCGGTTTCTAAATTAGTTGAAATCTCTGCTTTTAAATCAGCCTTGGAAACGGTTTCTGATAATTGGGTACTTTTTTCAGCGGTATTGTTAGCTGAATTGCTATCCGCTTGATTGGCAGTCACCGCTACTTTATTGGTTAAGGTACTTGTTGTAACGGTTGCTGGGGTTATTACTGTTACCAGCGCTGAAGCTGTGGTGTTCGGTTGCAGTTCACCTAATGAGCAAGTGACTTGATTAGTATTAGCGTCATAGCTACAACCTTGAGTCGATTGTATTGGAGCAAAAGTAACGCCGGTGGGTAAGGTATCGATTAAGGTAATACCGGTTGCCGGTTCGCCACCTTTATTATTGACCGTAATATTGTAGGTTAATGGACTATTGATAGGTACTTTTTCAGAACTGGTTAAGGTAATCTCTAAATCAGTCGATTTAGTTGTAAAGGCACTAATCGCCTTGCTAAAAGTTGCAGCAGTATAAATATGGTTGCCATCTGGACTCGTCGTTACCGCAGTAACACCATCTAAGCTACTACTATTTTGTACCAGATTGTTGAAACTCAGTAAACCGGTATTGGTATCACGATTGAATACCGCAATGGCACTATTATTCATGCCAGCCACGTAAACTAAACGACCATCTGGACTAACAACGACAGAATGTGCCCCACCTAATCCCTTTATTCCATTATCATTATTTCGATAAGTTTGCAAAAAAGTCAATTTACCACTGGCATCTCGGCTAAAAGCCAGTAAAGCACTGTTATCGCTACTCACGATATAAGCCTGATTATTATCCGGACTAATCGTCATACTTTGAGCACCATTGAGATCCGCAACACCGTCAACCCCGCTGCTACTTAAAGTATCGACATAAGCGATTTCTCCTTGAGTGGGGTTACGAGTAAAGCGGCTAACCGAATTACTATTGGTAACATAAATAAACACATTATCTTGACTTACTGTGACATGCGTTGGTGTAGTTAAACCTTGTTGTTGCTTACTGAGAAAGGTTAAACCGCCGCTATTCACATTTCGTGCAAATACCGTTAAAGCGTTATCATTAACAGCCGTCACATAAAGACGTAAATTATCAGCACTCATGGCTAAAGCATTAGCACCTTCTAAACCATCACCACCACTACTGCCATCCTGTTGAATTTCAACTAAAGTTAACTTTCCAGTGGTCTGATCTCGCGTAAAAACCACCACCGCTTTATCAAGGGCACTGGCCACATAGACATGTTTACTATCCGGACTGACGAGTACCGCACTGGCACCGTTCAAGCCATTATTGTCTAAATCACTATTATTGACCGTTTGAACCCACGATAATTTACCACTACCATTGTCACGACTAAAAACAGTGATCGCACCATCGAAACTAGTCGCATAAAGGTGCCTACCGTCAGAACTGATAGCGACTGAATTAACCTGGTTGAGTCCGGTAACATTATCAATGCCATTTATTTTGGTATCAATCAAAGTCAGATTAACTGAGGTTGGTACTTCACTCCACGCAACTGAAAGCCAATTGCCAAACAAAAGAAATAACCATAAGATATACCGAATGATCCAATGGACCTCAATGCGAGAGGTAAACAATGTCATACCTAAATCTCCTTACAAATATCGATGTAACGCTTATGCGTCAAATTATAAATAGTATAGACCGATAAAATAATTCTGACATTATTTTTATAATACTAAATTTTCAAGGTATTAGGGCAGTCTTTTAATATATAAAAAAACTATCGTTTGTAACTAAGTAATTTTAAATATTAATTTATAGATTTAGAGATAAAACAATGACAAGCACTTTGGAGAGGGGTTACTTTTTTTTCAATGAGCTGTGCCCATTTTGGGGTTAATAATCGGTGAGAGTTTATTATTTAGTTTTACGTAAAATAACGATATAATATTACATTATTAATTTGCCCATCAAAGATACCCGCTTTGGCAGGAACAAATCATCGCTACTAAAGACTTCAATAGGGTCAATTCAGTTAACCCAGCTCAAAACGAACGTTATTTTGCCACCCGGCATGTTGCACGGTTGAGTGCGGTGATCAATGCTTTATTATCTTTCCTTCAAATTTTATTGGGTATCATCGGACATTCACAGGCTTTAATTGCCGATGGATTTCATACTTTATCTGATTTAATCAGTGATGGTATTGTGTTAATCGCTGCAAAATATAGTACACTGGATGCCGATGTGAATCATCCTTATGGACATGCTCGTTTTGAAACTTTAGCTACCATTGCGGTAGGTAGTTTACTTTTAATCGTCGCCGTAGGGATATTAATCAATAGTGGACGACGGTTATTAGACCCTACTTTGTTATGGCAACCAACGCGTATCAGCCTAGCCGTGGTCATCCTGACCATTTTAGTTAAAGAAGCTTTATGCCAATATACGCAACATATTGCCAAGCGCTTACGTTCTAAAATGTTAGAAGCCAGTGCTTGGCATCATCGCAGTGATGCGATTTCTTCAGTGATGGTGTTGATTGGGATTAGCGGTAGCATGAGCGGGATCATCTGGCTAGATGCGGTTGCGGCGATGGGAGTCAGTCTGATGATTGCCTATATTGGTTGGTCATTAGGATGGGGTGGTGCCAAGGAATTAGTGGATACCGGTCTAGATGAAAACCAGTTAAATGAAATTAAACAAGTGATTACTTCGATTGCGGAAGTACGGACTTTACATGAATTACGTACTCGTTCGATGGGATCGCAGGTTTTAGTTGATGTTCATATTTTAGTTAATCCCTCAATTAGTGTTTCTGAAGGACATCAAATTGCCGAAACAGTACGTGCTCATTTGATTGCCAAAATAGAGGGAATTTTTGATGTACTGGTCCATATTGACCCAGAACCTGATGAGAAAGTAGAACCGAATTTAAATTTACCTTTACGTCATGAAATTACGACTGATTTACAGCGATGTTGGCAATCCATAGATGCCGCTAAAGCCATTGAAAATATTACGTTACATTACTTGACCGGTAAATTAACGGTGGATATTTATTTATCTTTAACAATAGTGCAAGATATAGCAGAGGCTCAAACGCTGTCACAGCAGTTGGTTGAATTAGCTAAAGGTGAATCTAGAATTCATGCCATTCGAGTTTATTTCAGTTAATAGTTAACTGACCAGGAGATTTAAAGTGTGATTCACTCAGGTTACGCATTAGACTATTTCCGTTCCCCCCCCTTTTGTCAAAGGGGGTAGCGCAGCCGTGCGTAACCTGAGTAAGTAACTCGTTAGCCAACTCGCAGATTGCTAACGGGGGAAAAGCCATTTAACTCACTACCTATTTTCGTTGTAAGATTTGAGAGAATTATTTTAGTTCACGGTTATCGACGATGACTAAGCCACTAATTATTTTATCTCACGTTTAATTTCAAGGAGCAAGAATTTAATGTCTGTTGAAAATGTCTTAAATTTAATTAAGGAACATCATGTTAAGTTTGTGGATTTACGCTTTACCGATACCAAAGGCAAAGAACAACATGTCACGGCAGCGGTAGAAACGGTTGATGAAGAGACTTTTGTTGACGGCAAAATGTTTGACGGCTCTTCTATTGCCGGTTGGAAAGGGATTAATGAATCTGACATGATTTTGATGCCCGATTCAACCACCGCTATTCTGGATCCGTTTACGGATGAAGTGACTTTAAACCTCCGTTGTGATGTCATTGAACCCTCGACCATGCAAGGTTATGAACGTGATCCACGCTCACTGGCCAAACGGGCTGAAACTTATCTTAAATCAACGGGTATTGCTGATATCGCTTATTTTGGTCCCGAAAATGAGTTTTTTATTTTTGATGATGTTCGGTGGGGTTCTGATATCAGTGGTTGCTTTTGCAAAATTGATTCGCATGAAGCCAACTGGAATTCGGAAAAAATTTATGCCGATGGTAATTTGGGACATCGTCCGGGTTTAAAAGGCGGCTACTTTCCGGTACCACCCGTGGATTCTTTACATGATATCCGCTCCGCCATGTGTTTATCTCTCCTGCAAATGGGTTTAAAGCCAGAAGTTCATCATCATGAAGTCGCTACCGCTGGACAAGGTGAAATTGGAGTGAGCTTTAATACGCTAGTCAAGAAAGCGGATGAAGTTCAAATTCTCAAATATGTGGTGATGAATGTCGCTAAAAGTTACGGCAAAACGGTTACCTTTATGCCTAAGCCTTTAGTTGGTGACAATGGTAACGGTATGCATGTCCATCAATCTTTAAGCAAAGATGGGAAGAATATATTCGCCGGTGATAAATATGGTAATTTATCTGAAATAGCTCTCTACTACATTGGTGGTATTTTAAAACATGCTCGCGCTATCAATGCCTTGACTAACCCCTCGACTAATAGTTACAAGCGTCTCGTGCCCGGTTTTGAAGCGCCAACTTTATTAGCTTACTCTGCACGGAACCGTTCCGCATCGATACGAATTCCTTATGTCACTAATCCTAAAGCCCGTCGCGTTGAAATCCGTTTCCCGGATTCTACTGCGAATCCTTATTTCGCTTTTGCAGCGATGATGATGGCGGGTTTAGATGGTATTCAAAATAAGCTTCATCCTGGTGAAGCAATGGATAAAGATTTGTATGATTTACCGCCAGAAGAGGAAAAGAATATTCCAACCGTTTGTTTCTCTTTAGAACAAGCTTTAGAATATCTGGATAAAGGTCGTGATTTCCTGTTAGCCGGTGGCGTATTTACCAATGATGTCATTGATGCGTATATTAAACTCAAAATGGATGATATTACCCGCTTGCGTATGACGACTCATCCAATTGAATTTGATATGTATTACAGTTTGTAAAGCGATGATGAAACGGGTTCTTGGGTTGACAACTTAATGAGTTAAACCACTTAATAACTGATTCATCCTCTTCCCCCCCTGATAAAGGGGGGTTTTATTTTGTATCATACTCTTCATCTTGGTTTTTATGAGAAAAAACCACCGTTCTAACTGATTGATGGAAAACAACAGATGTCTATACAAGAATTTAGCCTTGAAGTTACACCGATCTTACCGCCAATATTAAATCGGCTGAAAGAATTAACTGATGATTTAAGGTATAGCTGGAACATTCCAACCCGTAATTTGTTTGAAAGGTTGGATAAAGAGTTATGGATGTTGGTTGGACATAATCCGAAATTATTTCTGCAAAATATTGAGCAAGCGAAGTTAAATGAAGCGGCTACTAATCCTTCTTTTCTCAATGATTATCATCAAGTATTATCTCGTTATGATGCGTTTTATCAAGCTAAAGAACGCCGCGAAGGTGGTACTCAATTAGCCAAAAATGATTTAATTGCTTACTTTTGTGCTGAATACGGCTTTCATGAAAGTTTACCGGTCTATTCCGGTGGCTTAGGTATTCTAGCCGGGGATCACTGTAAAACCGCGAGTGATATGCGCTTACCTTTTGTCGGAGTGGGTTTGTTTTACCATCAGGGTTATTTTTCTCAACAGATTGATCATGAAGGAAACCAAATTGTTTCTCGGCATATCAACGATCCACGACATTTACCACTGAGTCCGGTGGTTGACAACACCGGGACACCAATTCTAATCGAAATTAAAATCGGGGCAACGCCAGTTTTTGTTAGAGCTTGGCAAGTCCGAATTGGACATATTCATTTGTATTTACTGGACACCAATGTATTGCATAATAACGCCGACAATTGTGCGATTACCGACCAACTGTATGGTGGTGATCAACACACCCGTATTAAGCAAGAAATTGTCTTGGGTATCGGTGGGGTGCGAATGTTGAGAAGATTGGGGATTTCACCCACGATTTGGCATATTAATGAAGGTCATGCTGCTTTTCTTATTCTGGAGCGGTTACGGGAATTAAAAGTCGCCGGTCATGCGGTTGAAACCGCTTTGGAAGCCGTCGCCGCGAATACCGTTTTTACTACCCATACGCCGGTACCCGCTGGACATGATCATTTTCCTCGCGAATTGATGATGAATTATTTGGGTCACTTTGCTCAACAGGAGTTCGGTTTATCTCCAGAAGCTTTTTTAGATTTGGGTTGTCTACCTCAAGATGGACCCGATTTTAATATGACTACTTTAGCGATTAAAAGCGCACGCCACCTCAATGGCGTCAGTCGTATCCACGGTAACATTTCTGCGGAAATTTGCGCCAAATTTTGGCCAGCCATTGCACCCGCAGAAAATCCAATGCGTTATGTCACCAATGGCGTCCATATTTCCTCAATTTTGGCCCGCGATTGGAACGAATTATTTAATGACAAGTTAGGAATAGAATGGCATCGCTATCTCTGTGATACTCAGACTTGGCAGGCGGTTATCGAAGCGATTCCGGATCAGCAATTTTGGCAAATTAAACAGAACGTCAAATCACGGATGTTGGACATTATTCGCCGAGCGCTTACTGCCCAACATACCCGACATCAAATTAGCAAAACCCATTTGGAACGGATACTTAAATTTATCGACCCCAATAATCCTAACATTCTTACTATCGGTTTTGCCCGCCGCTTTGCCACTTATAAACGGGCTACCCTGTTACTCAAAGATTTGGAACGCTTGAGAATGCTGTTAACGGATTCAAGTAAACCGGTGGTGTTTATTTTTGCGGGTAAAGCTCATCCGGCCGATATACCGGGGCAGAATTTACTCAAAGCCTTGTATCATTTGGGTGGTGAACCTGACTTTCTGGGTAAATTGTTAGTGGTGCAAGGATATGATTTAGGGTTATCACGGCGCTTGGTGTCTGGTGTGGACGTGTGGTTAAATAATCCGATTTATCCATTAGAAGCCAGCGGGACTTCGGGAATGAAAGCCGCTATCAATGCCGCTATCAATCTGAGTATTCTCGATGGTTGGTGGGCAGAAGGCTATGAAGGTGATAATGGTTGGGGCATTAAACCTTCGCCGCATAGCAATGAAGAATTGCGGGATCAGGAAGATGTCCGTTCTCTTTATGAAGTCTTGCAAGATGAAGTGATTTCGCTCTATTATGACCAGGGTAAATATGGCTATTCGTCAGGTTGGATTAAAAAAGCCAAGCGTTCTATGGCCAGCATTTTACCTCGCTTTAATACCGTCAGAATGCTCAATGATTACATCAAGGGATTTTACTTGCCGGCGAGTCAACAGGGTAAGCGACTCAGTGATAACAATTATGTTCAAGCGCAAACATTAGCTCATTGGAAAGCCAATATTAGAAACTGCTGGAATGGGGTTCGCATTCGCCAACTGGCTATTCCACCCACTCAACAACTCAATTATGGTGAGTCGGTTACTCTCCAAGTGGCGTTATATTTAAATCAGTTGCAAGCCAGCGATGTCACTATTGAACTATTGCTATCACGTCAAATCTATCACCCCGAGTTTCTCGGTTCACGTCAACCGGATTTCCAAGCAGAGTCAATCCAAACTTATCGCTTGGTACCGGAACGACCATTACCAGAAACCGGCGAATATCTTTACACTATCACCTTTCAACCCGAGTGGTGTGGTGGACTGAAGTATCAAATTCGTGCTTATCCTCACCATGAATTACTTTCTCATCCTCAAGAAATGGGCATGATGCTTTGGGTATAAAAGATTAGCTTATTACAGTTCGGTGTTTTGAGCACGGTAAATCACTTGGACGGTATGAGGTAACCGGTGCAGAATACTTGATAACTGCGCTTTACCTCGTCCAATCTGTACTGACGCCGTAAACAAAAAATACTGACTAGACACAGCCAGATTATTGGTTTCTACTTTTAACCCCGCCAAAGCTTCGTGAACTAGGAAATCTGGTAAAGAATTAAAGGGTTGATTCTGTCGAGTCGCAATAATGGCTTGAGCATTGACTTCACTTAAATCGGTTACCACGGCTCTTAATATCGGGAGGGAAGCGGTATTGATATTAATCAGTGTAGGAGTGGGCAAAGTAGTGACATAAGGCAATAGTTTTTGATAACTGTCGGTATCAAAGCCAGCTAATAAACGGACTTCTGAAGGACTTCGTAGTGGTCGATTCGCCGTTCGATAAGCCGGCGTTTTAGCCAGATAAGTATTCTCTTCGGCACCATTTGGCAATTGTGGTTCATTATTACTATCTATCCAGTCGACGACAACTGCAGCGAGTTCAGGGGGTAAATCTAAAACCGTCAACAGTCGTTGAAAAACAGTGATAGCTAGCCAATTAGGCTGATCGTTATTGACTAGATTATTTAGATTAAAGCGACTTTGTAAATCTTCTAACTGAACTTGGATAACACCCCCCGGCAGCGGCAAAGGGAGTAGCGAAGTCGCCCACACTTCATTAAGACTATCAATCGTCGTATTTTTGCCATCGCGAAATAAGATGCGCTTAGCCCAACTTTCTCCGGCTAACGTGTATAGATAAGCTTGGTCACCTTGAATAATATTGGCAGTACGAGCAATATCGAGTTGCAGCCGAGTGGTCATGGCTACTGCCAAAAGGGTGGCAAAACTGACTACCAATAAAGCGATAATTAAAGCCACACCTTGTTGAGTAACAATAATTTTCATTATCTGTAGGGGTAACCTTTGCGGTTGCCCTTTAACGATGTTAAATTGATGTTAAGCCAATTTTGGACAATTCGAGCATTGTTTCCCCTTTTTATAATTTTTACAACACTTCTTTTTAAGTTTTTTTATCCCGTCTTTCATTGGTATTGATTGATTATGTAGTTCAATCAATTCAGGGGGTGACGATATAGCGATTGGTAATAAACCGGTGGCTTTAACTTCTCGAATGGTGATCTGTCCAACCCCTTTTTTAGTGAGTTTAACGTTAACCTGATTTCCATAAGCGATGACCCCAATAATGGGTTTATCATTGAGTTGAATCAATAAAGTATCTTTTTTCTCGTCGTAAGTAATTTCCATCCCGCTGACTCCAGTAATCGATTGATCTTTAACTAAGCTGATTTCCCCAGGTCGTTATAATCGTTTGCCGCAATTCATGCAAATGACCATGAAAGAAATGATCCGCTTCACTGAGCCAACAGAGTTGGGGGCGGTGAGGTTGAATAGCAACCCATTGAGATACCGCTAGCGGTGAAACAATCTCATCTTTACCTCCTTGAATAATTAAGGTCGGTATATTACCGATTTGCCAAGCGGCTAAATTGAAACGTTCTATGGGAGGAGCAACTAACAGGAGTCGTTGGGCTTTCACCGGCTCGTATCCTTTGAGTGCCACATAACTACCAAATGAAAAACCCGCTAACCATAATTGAGTTGGCTTTAATTGCGTCTTTACCCAATCAGCCACCGCCAATAAATCCTCCGTTTCTCCTTGTCCGTGATCAAATTGACCAGTACTTTGACCCACCCCGCGAAAATTAAAGCGCACAGCACCGACCCCTAACTGGTTAAAAGTCGTGGCGAGAATGTAAATCACTTTATTGGTCATACTACCACCATAAAGTGGATGAGGATGACAAATGATGGCGTAAGGTCGGTTAGAATGAGTTACCTTTTGGGGAGAGGTGACTAAAATTTCTAATTGACCCGCCGGACCAGCAATTAAGATTGGTGGTGAAAGGGGAGATAATAATTCACTCATTCTGCCGCTATTCGCAACCGTTCGACAATGCGTCCCTGTTGCAAATGCTCGCTAATAATTTCATCAATATCATTTTTATCTTTCCAAGTGTACCAAACGCCTTCAGGATAAATGACTATAACTGGACCTTGTTTACATCGATCCAGGCAACCCGCGGTATTGGCTCGTACTCCATCACGTCCAACAATGCCTAACTCTTTAGTCCGTTTTTTCAGGTAATCACGCATGGCTTGAGAATTATGATTGCCACAACAACGTTGACCCGCTTCACGTTGGTTAATGCAAAAAAATACGTGGTAGCGATAATAACTTTCTGTCATCTGTTTAATCTCAATGAGTAATTAAATGTTAATGGTTACTAATTAAATGTTCTCAATGAGTAATTAAATATTACTAGTTAGAAATTAAATATTAATGTTTACTAATTAAATGTTCTCGATTAGTAATTAAATTTTCATTATTAATAATTAAATGTTACAAGTTACTAACTAAATGTTTCTGCTTACTAATTTACTCGTTTACTCGTTCCCACGCTCCAGCGTGGGAACGAGGTAAAGTGCGCCTATGCACACTTTCGACCTCAATGAATCCATTTCGTGTTATTTTAGTGTTGGCAAGGAGTTACCGATCGACGTGTGTATTAAAACGCTTCTCTAGCAGCCATTAAAGCTTCAATTTCGGCTACCGTTTTTGGTAAATCAGCCGTGAGGATTTCATGTCCGCCTTCGGTAACTAAGATATTATCTTCTATGCGTACCCCAATATTCCACCACTCTCTAGCGATATCTTCAGCCGCAGGGATATAGATTCCTGGTTCGACGGTCATTACCATCCCCGGTTTTAAAGTTCGCCAAACTTCATCGACCTTATATTCACCGGGATCGTGAACGTCCATTCCCAGCCAATGACCAATGCGATGCATGTAAAAACGTTTATAAGCTTCTTCTTCTATCAAGACATCTAATTTACCAACCAGTAAACCGAATTCGATTAACCCTTTAGTAACCACTTCAACTGCAGCTTCATAGGGTTCATTCCAATGATAACCGGGATAAATTTTATCAATTGCGGCACGTTGCGCTTTGAGAACCAGTTCATAAATAAGTTGTTGTGGTTTAGTAAAATGGCCATTAACTGGAAAGGTGCGGGTAATATCGGCAGCGTAATAATCCCATTCAGCACCCGCGTCGATTAGGACTAAATCGCCCTCATTCAAGACCTCACTGTTGTCGGTATAATGAAGAATACACGCATTTTTACCACCACCGACGATAGCGGGGTAAGCCGGCGAACGACAACCACTTTGCAAAAATTCATGGCTAATCTCCGCTTCCAGTTGATACTCGAATAGACCGGGACGACAAGATTGCATTGCCCGTTTGTGAGCACGAATGGTCACTGCTGCCGCGGTTCGTATCACTTCAATTTCGGCAGCACTTTTACATAACCGCATTTCATGTAAAACATGATCTAAAGTCACCATTTCTTTGGGTGCCACGACGCCGGCACGGGCGCGTCCACGCAGTTGATTCATCCATTCCATGATTTTTTCATCGAATTCTTGATAATAGCCCATCGGATAATATAAGCGCCGACAACTTTCCATTAACCCCGGGACAATATCATCAACATCAGTAATGGGAAACGCATCATCAGCTCCATAGTGTTCACAAGCACCTTCTAACCCAACCCGACGACCATGCCAAGTTTCTTTTTCGGGATCTTTTTCGCGACAAAATAGAATATATTGTCCTTGTTCACGATGTGGCACAATAACCGCCAGTGCTTCGGGTTCAGGAAACCCGGTCAGATAATAAAAATTACTATCCTGACGATAGGGATAATGAACTTCTCGGTTACGGATTCGCATAGGCGCAGCGGGTAAAATAGCCATACTGCCGGCGCCCATCAAATTGATTAATTGTTGTCGACGATTCTTAAACTCAGTTTTATCCATGTTATCCTTCTGCGAACATCATTTCTTCATATAAAGTAATTACACCCACTTTCAGGTATTCAATCAGTTGAATATAATCCGCTTCGGCTTCATCCGTTTCTTGTTCAACCGGTGCCAAGCGGGAAATGGCAACGGTATCTTTAATAAATTCGGCGGCATCCTGGGAAAGACCTTGAGTTTGAATACCGGCTATCCCTAAACCAAATGAGAAACCTTCACACCAACCCGCTAAAGCTTGAATCCGCTCGGATAAAGGAGTGTCATCTGGGGGTAATAGGAGTTGAAATCCAGCCAGGGCAGAATTCAATTGTTCTACGGTATAGTTTTTTAGCAAAGTCAGTTGTTGTTGACATTCAGTGGTTAAACCATCTTCATAAGTGACCGGACTAATGATATGCTTAAACCACTCTTCTAAGGAAAAAAATTGCGGAATACATAACATTCCACATAATAAACCATGGGCTTCAGCCGCATTCATTAATGCACCGACATAATGTAAAGATTTGTTGAGTGGTTCATAAATTTCCACGTCATGTCCTCATTCTGGAGAAAAATCAAACTCAATTAGATTATGGCAATAGCGAACCAATAATTTAGTTCTTACTTCGTTGAATTCGATTAACGACTTCTAAGCGCCGTAAATGGCGGATAATAGCGGCTAAATGGTCACGACTTCGTACCGAAATACAAAATTTCAGTAAACTGGAAACACCCTCATCGGTTTCATTGGCAACATACTTAATATTACTCCCCATATTAGCAATGGCCGCTGATACGGTTGCGAGAACCCCTTTTTTATCCAGTACGTCAACATGGATATCGACTAAAAATTCATCCTCTTCTAAATTGGATTCCCATTCCACCGAGAGGATTTTATCCGGATAATGATATTGATATTCAGCGACATGTTTGCAAATGACTTGATGAATGATAAGACCTCTGCCGGCACTCATAAAACCAACAATTTCGTCTCCTGGAATCGGTCGACAACAACGCGATAGCGTGACTAAAATACCGGCTCCTCCTCTTATAATTAAAGGTCTATATTGATTGCCATTTATGGGTGAGGGGGTTTTAAATGATGATTCTAAAGTCAAATTTAATTGCGAAGCGACCACCAGGGCCATCCGGTTACCTAAACCGATTTCAGCTAAAAGTTTATCTAGACTATCAACCTTCAAATTTTTTAACAACTGACTCTGTTGTTCTGCCGTTAAATGGTCGATTGACAAAGCGTAACTCGCTAATTCTTTATCAAGCAATCGTTTGCCTAAACTGATGGCTTCGTCATGTTCAAGTACCTTCAAAAAATGCCGAATGTGGCTACGAGCACGAGCACTGACGGCAAAATTTAACCAACTGCGATGGGGACGCGCCCAAGGAGTGGTGATGACTTCAACCGTTTGCCCACTCACTAAGGGAACTGAAAGCGAAACATATTGATTATCAATCTTTGCGGCGATACACCGATTACCCACATCACTATGGATAGCGTAGGCAAAATCAATAGCGGTTGCGCCTTTGGGTAATTGCAAAATTTTTCCTTTTGGCGTAAATACATAGACTTCGTCAGGAAACAAATCCATTTTCACTTGGTTAAAAAATTCGACGGAATCGCCGGCATTTTTTGACATTTCGATTAGACTTTGCAACCACTCCGTAGCGCGTTGATGAGCCAGTTGGGAGGTCGGTTTAGGTAAACCCACCGAGGGTTGATCCAATTGATAGAAACCATAAGCCGTAATACCGATTTCGGACAACTCATGCATGTCAGCCGTACGAATTTGCACTTCGATTAAAAAACCATGCGGGCTAAATAAAATGGTATGTAACGATTGATAACCATTAATTTTAGGGATAGCAATATAGTCTCTAAAACGTTCACACAACGGTTTATACAAACTGTGGACCACTCCCAAAGCGCGATAACAAGCATCCACTGTATCAACAATGATCCGAAAAGCACACATATTGGTTGCTCGAGCAAAAGATTTTCTTTTGTCAAGAGAAGTAGCGCTTTTATATTCCAACATTTTATAGTACAAACCATAGTAATGTTTTTCTCGGTTAACCACTTGAGCATTCAAATGGTGCTTATGCAAATGTTGTTCAAACGTCGATTGAATCGAGCGGAGAATATCAAGCCGCTTATTTCGTGCCTTTTGCAACCGATCTTTTAATACTTGATAACGAAAAGGATAAAGTATTGCAAAACTGAGTTCTTCCAATTTGAGACGCACGGCATTCATTCCCAAACGACTGGCAATCGGCGCATAGATTTCTAACGTTTCGTGCGCAATTCGACGTCGTGATGTCGGCTTCATCACCCCTAAAGTATACATATTGTGCAAGCGATCAGCTAATTTAATAATGATAACCCGAATATCTTGATTCATGGCGAGTAACATCTTTTGAAAACTAGCGGCTTGCGCTTGCTCACGCGTTTCAAATTGGATAGAAGAAAGTTTACTGACGCCGTCCACCAATTCAGCGATTTTTTCCCCAAATTCATTAATCAATTGTTTTTTAGCAATGCCCGTATCTTCAATCACATCATGGAGCAGTGCCGCACACAAGGTTTGGCTATCCATACGCATTTGGCCTAAAATATAAGCCACTGCGAGTGGATGAAAAATGTAAGGTTCACCGGATAACCGCTGCTGACCATCATGCGCCTCGGCACTAAATAAATAAGCACGATAAACCGCTTTGACCTGCTCTGGTTCAAGATAGGCTTCCAGTAATTGACACAGGTCACTACTCAATAAGCGCGAAGGAAGATCTAAGGAAACGGGCATAACTGCATTGGTAAACTAAGCCTATCTGAGTGAACTTACCCCCGCATCGAGTTTCTCAAAATTCTCCGGCGTCACTTTCCCGGCAGCGATTTCTCGCAACGCGACGACGGTTGGTTTGTCATTTTCAACGGGGACTAAAGGTGTTGCGCCCATCGCTAATTGACGAGCACGTTTACTGGCGAGTAATACCAGATTAAAACGATTATTAACATGTTTTAAGCAATCTTCTACGGTAAGGCGTGCCATTTTTTTATCTCTCTATTAATAATATATATAACTAACTGCAACGAAATCAAAGTCAAAAATCTTTTGTCACTTATTTAAGTCTACTTAACAAATGAAAACCTGCCAAGAGTGATTACACCATTTTATAATAGTTTGTTTTTGGAACTGAATCTAAATATCATCGAGAACCGAGCTATTATTGATTAGTAACCGGATCAAATTCATCTAAAGTATTAATTTGGAGACTGAAACCGGAATCTAAAAGGGTTTATTAGCTATAGCTGGAATTTAGAAGAACACCAAGAACGGGTACTGAATTTAGCCGGATGAAAAAAAGAGAATAATTTAAAGATCATAAGGAGTCCCCTTGTTGCGACATAGCGCCTATTACGGTATAACCAGTTAATAAAATTGCATAAAATTCTCTATGTAAATACACAATGTGTCTATAGAACTTCGATCTTTTTCCACTCTAAAAATTAAATAAGACTTTCTCACTCAATTTCCTGGGTAAATTGTAACCTGAAAATTCTTTTCACTCCTCGGCAAATTCATTAATTATGGTATTTTCTTTGCATTATTTTGCAGTTAATTCTATCCCGTGTTCAAACTACCTGATGGAGTTAGTTAAAGGAAAACGAAATCGTTGACCAAAAAAATTTGGGCATTTTTCTCACATCGATGGCTTTTCCTTTTACACGGAAAGAATTAATACAAGGGGAAGACAGTTATAAAAAATAACAAGTGACCATATTGAACAATGCCGTCAAACTTGAAAATGAAATCTAAATTTTTGGTGACCATCGGCTTTATTCTTTTAGTGAACACCAGTAACGCACAACAACCCCTGGTACCCAAAGAAGTGCAGAGCGTTGTGACTGAAAATTTTCTCTGGGGTAAGGCTCGCATCTTCTCTTTTGCCCTCCTATTAATAGGAGGAATCATTGTCGGCGGATGGATGACTCGAAGGTTATTGGTACTTCATCCTGATACAGACGATCAGCAACTTGCTGAAGATTCTTCCACTCCTGAAAACAAAGGGGACTCTAGCACCGACAGTGATCATGACGTCATACTTGTTACGATGAGAAGAAACTATTTTCAGCAGTGTCAAGGCATCCAAACGTATGCTGAAAATTATCGGTTCTATCCATTAACAGAAGCACTTTTCATCGGTTCAGTAACATTTATTGCGATATTTTTGACATCTTACTTCATCTTTTACCACGCCTTGGAGGCACAGAAAGACGAAATTCGTGAAGGATTGGTGCGAGCAGCCCAGGCCATGACAACGACTATCGACCCCCAATTACATCGCACCTTCATCCACAAAGAACAAGAAGAGACTAAAGCCTATCAGAACGCTATCAAACCTTTTGCTCAAATCTTAGCGCTCAATAAGCAAATCAAATTTATCTACACCGTCATTCTTAAAAACGACAAGATCTATTTTATTTTAGATCCTACCCCAAAAGGGGATGCAGATGGAGATGGCGTGGAGGATAGTGTAGACATCATGCAAGAATACGATGACCCCAGTGGTCTTTTAGGTGAAGCACTGAGAACACAAAGCACTATCGTTACAAAAGAGCCTTATATTGATCAATGGGGAACTTTCTTTGGTGCCTATGTCCCTTTTTACGATGATAACGGCAGTTTCGTAGGCATACTTGGCATGGACATTACCGCTGATAACTATTTTAAACGGCTTATGCCTATCAAGCGAGCCACCATACGGGCAATCGTCGCCGGCTTTTTCATTACTTTTGTGATAGGTTCTCTCGTATGGTTCACCCGTAATTTTTCCAGCATTGTTAACCACAATCGTTTATCGCTCATCAAAGAGCTAAAACAGCACAAGCATAATTCATGTTCGATTCTTTAATAGCTCCATTACTCGTCATTCTCGTGTCAGTGGAAACCATTAAAAATCATCTCTCGTATCGAAAAGGCTCACGGGGATCTCACCTCCCCGAATGTAGGTCGGACAAAGCGAAGCGTGTCCGACCAGGTTCTGAAACCATTGTTCTTTTTACAAATCGATGATGAACTACAACTTCCCTGATGCTCCTTGAGAAAGGGAGAGTTAAATAAAACACAATTTACCAACCCATTGAGCAGTGATCCCAATGTTATCATTTTTATATAAAAAAAGCTCAATAAGCATGGTTATCAGTATTTTAAGTGCTTTTTTGGCTTCGGTACCGGTAGGAATGAACGCCATCATTTTTCCCACTACCATGGAAGCTTATGGCTTCAGTAATACTCTAATTGGTATCATTATGTCCGCAGAAACAGCGATAGCCATTCCCATGTGTTTCTTTCTACCCCAGTTATTGACTACCGTAGGATTGTTAAGGGGGTTTATTCTTTCCACCTTCTTGTGCGTTCCTACCGCAATCTTGCTCTCTTACGTTTCTGATGAATTCCGTTGGTTCATTTTAGTGCTGATTTATGGAATTGGCATGTTTCTCTTTTTAGTCTTGTTACAAATCGGGGTGAATAGTATTTCCTTAAACAAATATCGAGGCTTGACAGTCGCTTTGTTTGGAGTATCTATTTCTTTGGGTTTAGCAACGGGGCCGGTGATCCTCCAATTGATTGAGTTACTCAACCCGAGTTTATTAGATCACCTCTGGATTTCTAAAATTTTAGTGAATGTTCCCTTACAATTACCTTTTGTCGTGAGTGCCGGAATCAGTTTACTCGCGACTATTCCGATAATATTTGTTGTTCCTTTTATTCCTTTATATCAACAATCCCAATCCAGCAACCTGCTACAACTGATTCGGTTCTCCCCGGCCATCATGTTTGCTGTGGCAGTGGGTGCCGCATCCCACTTTGGAGCCTCTTCCTTTATCGTACTCTATGGGAAGCATAACGGGTTTTCTCTGGAAGGAGCTTCATTTTTATATACGGCATTCATTCTAGGCGCATTATTGTTTGACGCTCCTTTAGGATGGCTTTCTGATTTTCTTGATAGACGCTATGTAGTGATCATTATTATTTTTTTGAATATGGCTTGTGCAGTTTATTTACCGATTGCGATTTACGTCAACTACCAAGTTTGGATATTGATGTTAATTTGGGGAGGCGTAACTGGGGCATTGTATTCCATCTGTCTTGCCGTTATTGGAGAACGATTCAAAAATGAATTAATCACCGCGACTGCTGCCTATTCAGTGATGGACAACGTTGGAGGAACGATAGGTATCCTCATGATTGGCGTTGCTATGGACACTTTTGGAGTTGATGGTTTTCCATACGCTATCATGTTAGTGAATATTTTATACTTTTCTTTTGCACTCACCCGCTATCAGGTAATCTGAGTCGTAACCTAACGTTTCCTTGATAGCATAACCCATCACTCAATAGTCACTCGTTACCAAGCTTTGCTTGGTAATGCCTATTAGCAGAAGCTATTGTATGCAGATATGACCCAGTAAAATTTGGTAGCGAGCGAGAAGAGGGTACATTAGTGTAGCGTAATACACTGTTCCTTTTAATAACACCTCAAATTGATTACTATTGGTCAGTGCGTTACTTTGATTCTAACGTACCCAACTTGCTATTTTTAGTTTTAAACAGGATATTACCTATGAATGAACTAATTTTTGTCATAGAAGAAGCCGCTGAAGGGGGCTATATCGCTCGGGCAATCGGTACTTCAATTTATACGGAAGTTGATAACTTAGCTAATTTATATGATCAAGTACGTGACGCGGTACACTGCCACTTTGAAGAGCCTGACCGACCTAAGCTCATTCGGTTACATTTTGTCCGCGAGGAGATTATTGCCGCATGAGATTACCACGTAACCTATCTGGGCAAAGGTTAATCTATTTGCTTAAAATCTTTGGATATCAAGTAACTCGTCAAACGGGTAGCCATATCCGTTTAACTACCCTTGAAATGGGTGAGCATCATATGACTATTCCACAACACAATGCTCTACGTGTTGGTACGTTATCAGTTATTCTAACGGATGTAGCCCAACATTTTCAAATGAGTAAAGAAGAAGTCATTGAACAGTTATTTAAAGATGAACCGTAGCTAAGTAAGGTGGGCAAAAGTGCAGTGTTACCCACTTAACAGTTAATCTACCTAGATATTGGGTCTCTTCTTTAAGCACTCTCCAAAAACGAAGCAATCACCGGACGAGTCAAGCTCACTGCTAACGGGTTGGCCAATAATTTTATTCCGGTCGTTTTTAACCGATGCCAAAATGGACCGCGTTTGGCATAGACTAGCGCTAGTCGGTGGGAAGAGCGAACTAACTTTTGATTAACTGACCACTGCTGCTGTCCATATTGAGTGAGGGCATTGGTCAAGGTAGTCTCACCCGCCGCCAGCACCGGGCCAATTTGTTCTGCCAGCGCACCGGCATCGCTTAATGCCATCGCCATTCCTTGCCCGGCAGTTGGATTAGTGGTATGAGCCGCATCGCCAATGATGACGGCACCCTCAAGCCAATAACGTTTAGCATGGCTGCGTACTAGGGAGTAAACATGGGAACCTTCTCGGTATAGCGGCATTCCTTCGAGAATTGGTGCGCGACTAACTAGAATTTGAGTGAGTTCCGCATCCGGTAACTTTAACCAGTAATTGGAACTATTGGCGGCGACTAACATGCCTACACCAACTCGGTCAGGTCGAGGCATCAACAACACGCCACCCTCTGGATGTAACTGTACCCGCATGGCGTTCTCGTAGTGAGTGGGACGTTGCGCTTCTAAACCAAAATAAGCATGGTCATAGTGATAAGCATCCACTTCAACACCGATTTGTTCGCGGATAATTGATTTATGGCCATCCGCACCCACGACGATCGGCGCATACACTTCGTGAGTACCTTGTTCATCTTGGTAACGAATTCCACCGATAGCTAGTTGGTCACGATGAATTAAATTCAAAGCTTTAGCGGGTTGGACTAAATTAACTTTACCGGTGGCTAACGCTTGTTCTAATAAGGTTTTTTCAATCTTGGCATGAGGTAACACCAGATAGGGTGAAGAACCGGCTAATAACGGGGCGCGGTAGATGCGTCCATGACGGTGATGATGTAATTCCATGTGGGTGATCGGTTCAGCACCGGCTTGAATGAAAGCCTCCAAGATTCCCCACTTGGCTAACAAGGCGGTATTTTTTGGTACTAAGCTGTCGCCACGATGAATACTGCCTAAACGGCGCCGTTTTTCTAGCAATAAAATTCGTAAATTATAACGTGCCAGCGCGCAAGCTAGCCCAGAGCCAGCAATGCCAGCACCAACGATGATAACATCTGCGTCTTGAGTGTGATTCATAAAGATTGACCTCGTGGCGTTCCCCCTAAAATTGACAACGCTTTGGGTAATATCTTGACTGTTAAAGGGGTGGTTAAATCGGTTAATTCTCCGTCTAGGGTAATGGGCAACGGAGATTTACTGGTTAATTGGAGTGTCGTACTCGGTTTGTATAAAACTTCGGGCATATGCACATGATTAGCCTTCAGCAAGCGACCAAAGCACCTCAAACTTTTGAGCAGCGGCATCGCCGGAATGATGCAAACATCCAAATAACCATCATCTACTCGCGCACCCGGTGCAATCGGAATCCCGCCCGCATAAGTCGCTGTGTTCGCTACGGCAACAAAGGTCACTAGCCCACTAAATTGAATCCCATCGCCTTGAATGGTTAACCATTGGGATTGATAGTCAAGCAAAGTGCGTAGCGCATAGCCGCTGTACATCAATTTGCCTCGCGGTAAGCATGACGCATTGATTCGCTGTAAGGCAAGCGTATCCATACCCATTCCCAGTACACAGTAATAAAATCGAGTTGTTCCAGCTTGAACGACATCAAAGTAGCCTCGATGTCCTTGAATGAGCACCCGAGCTGCCGCTTCGATATTTCGAGGTAGCCCCACGTTCACAGCGATATCATTACCGGTGCCCAGCGGTAAAATGCCCAAAGCGGTATGGCTCCCCACTAATCCATTAGCGACAAAATGGACGGTGCCGTCACCCCCGGCGACAATAACTTGCTCATAACCGGCTTGAGCGGCTTCGGTGGCGAGGTCGGTGAGATGTTGAGCACTGCGACTCTGTTGCCAATCGATATGACGCCAATGATTTTCTAGCAACGGCCGTAGCGCTTGTAAGCGTTTAGCGGCTCGACCTGCACCCGCCGTGGGATTGAGAATAATCCGAGTGCGCATTTTTAGCTCCACATTTAAAGGGATCTCGTCAAAACTAACAAATCCCAAATCGCTCGAAAGGATAAAGGGAAACCGATGATATATTCTGGTTCGATGCTATCGATTCCCCATTTTAATTTATAGGCAGCTTGACTGGCAGCGGGATAAATTACCCGACCATATTGACGAAGCCAGCGTACTAACCGCGCCATTATTCGATTGGCATCAGGTAATTCGGGTGCTTCGACGATAAAAGGCGTAAAACCGAAGTGTAACCAAGCAACGCCTTCGGCTTGTAGACGTTGCAACGCTCGGATATTACACAATTCCATCGCCCCAGGTGGCGCATTGGGTAAGCGGCGAGTCAAATCATGTAAGTAACCTGGACGTTCTCCCCAAGCGGGAACATAAGTGATAAAGCCAATCGGCTGGTTGCTGGCGTTAAGCGTCACAAAAATACGGCGTTGTGTTTCCGCCGGCGTACCAATTTCCCCAATCATGAAATTCAACTCTTTTTTCCGCTTCGCCGCCAGCCAGTGATTGCTGATTTCAAATAACTGCGCAAAGGTCGCCTCATCTTTGGGTAACTCTGCTCCAATCTCCACTACGTGTAAACCGGCTTGCTGAGCTTGTTTGATTTTATGACGGAGTTTCATCTTGCGCGTTCCGGCTAAATTGTAGTTTTTTAAACTGAGGCTGAAATTACTGCCGAGTTGATTGATAGTCGCCGGGAATTGTTGAAACAGTGGTACTTGATTTTGCCGAACCTGCACCGCCAACACCTTACGCCGCTGTTGTTGAGCTTGAGTCAAGAACTGTCGCAGTAATTCAGTTCGGGCATCAACCGGTGCATGAACCCCGCCAAAGCTGATCCAATGTTGACCTTGCTCACGATAAGCGATAAATCCGGGTAAATTTGTGACTGTAAACCGCTGGTTGTGTGGCGATAACGCGAGAAAACCGGAGGGATGATCAATAAATTGTTCAAATTCCATCGCTATTTCTCAGCTACCGGCTCAAAAGGCAGGGAGACTGGTTTAAACACATTGCCAAATACCCCGCGATCGCCAGAGAGATGAATCGGTATCGCTAACATCGCCCATTCCCACCCCCCGATACTCCATACCCACCACGCGGTAATCGGCAGCCACGTTAGATAACAATGAGTTAAGTTGTAAAGATAATGATAAAGCGGTGCAATTTGACCTCTGCCAGCGCGACGATAAGCGATTGCGCCAGGTAAATAGCCCAATAAATCAGTGATGACAAATACCGCGATGAAACGTAGCCAGTTTAATTCTGACCAGTGCCAGAGCACCAAGGCAATGCCAATCAACACGACGGCTAAATGTTCAGCGCGCATTAGCCAGTAACTTCCTCCAGTATGAAAACGATGATAAGTATCCATTTTAATCTCCCAAAAAATCTGACCCGTTTCAAAAAATTTATGTAGGTTGGACAAAGCGAAGCGTGTCCAACTGAATCTTTTTAGAAGTTTGTCGGACACGCTTCGCTTTGTCCGACCTACATTGTTTTCAGAACGTAAAAAAATTGCGTAAGGTGAGTAAATTAATCCTACTCGCGCCAAAAAAACCGGTCAGGGTTATCTAAATTAATCCCGCTCGTGCCAACAGTTCGGTATGTTGTTTAGCAATACTCGCCTGAATAACTGCTATTTGTTCCTGATAAGGGGTTGCTGCGATTAAGCGACCTGGTGCAAATTCAGCCGTAGCAAATAAATCTTTATGCAAATGGGCAACACTATCGAATAATTTTACAAATTTATGGATGTAGTAGGTAAATATTTCGCCCATCGCCAAACTGGCTTCTTGACACAGTTTCCTAACTTTGGCTTGGCGGGCACTGTCACCCTGCAATAATTGGTTGACGATATACGCACCGTAAGCTACATGCCGCGATTCATCGATAAAAGCGCTATTGACCAAGGCAGCGAGGTAAGGATCAACGGGTTGCCAATAACGTCGTTCATAAGCGTATAGCGGATAAGCCATGCCCTCGAAGACGAGATTCATCAGCACCAAACCTTCGATAAACTCGCCGCTATCCACGACCTCATAACAGCGTTCTAAAAAACGCCGCAATGGTGGCGTTAGAATCGCTTCACTGATCGTCGCTTGCGCTTGACCTGAAGCTTGACAAGAATCGCCTAAGCGTTGCCAAAAAATTTCCCGATGACGGGCTTCGTCCAACGTTTGTTGCGCAGAAAAGTTAAGGGCGTCTGCATTCGGAGCGCTACGCGTCAACGCACCGGAGATACGCAGCGCCGCTTCTTCAAACACGACAAACAGCGATAGATCTAAACGGTGTACTTCTGCTAGTGGTCGCGATTCGGCAATCGCTGTTGGTAACGTGGTACCCATTTGGAGTAAGGTCTGATCTGCTTTTTGCCATTGTCGTGACGGTACTTTGTTAACCCAATGTTTAATGCTGGTGTTAATTGGCATGTTGAGGTTTTCCTCTGCGAATGGGTGTCGGTTGAGATTGTTTATGATGTCGCTTAGTTAAGAGCAAAGCCGCAATACCGTAGGCCATAACCAACAGCAGTACAGTCGATTGACGAACGTTCTCAGCAGTGACGATAACACCCACGCCTAATCCTACCAAGCTGAGAGCGAGAGCCGCACTCATTAGTTGTTGGTGATAAGCGCGTTCACTTTCACGAAACGGTACTCGTTCACGTGCCAACAGCACAGCGGCATAAACTAAAGCGGTTGCTATCGCGGCTGCCAAAATCACAGTTTGATACCAAGACAAAAGATAAATGATGACCGTGAAACTAACCGTTAATCCCAATAACCAGCGTAATGCCGGTCTAGCGGTCAGCGTGCGTGATTCTAATTGGGCTAATTGACGCGGTAATAGACCTTGACTTGCTAGTGCGTAGGCAAAACGAGATAAAGCCAACAACGCACCATTAAAAGAAGAGAATGAAGCCAGTAAGCCAGTGATAATAATCAGCAGAATCACGTCTAACCGACCGGTTTGTTCGGCGAGGAGCAATTGTGGTAGCACAAAACCTGAGTGAGTTCGAGGTAGTTCAGTCAAACAAGCGAACCCCAGTGCCGTGATAATATAAAATAACATCAGCACTCCAACACTGCCCGACAAAGCTCGTCCAACGGATTGCTTATCAGCGACTTCAACATGCGCAGTGAGCAGTTCAAAGCCCATAAAAAGAAATAAAGCTTGTCCTATCCCAGCAATAAAAGTAGTGAAGGTGGGTACAGCCGAAGAGAGGTGCGCGAGTAATTCTCCATGTTGATATGCGGTTAGCAAAGTGACGCATGAAATACCGGTCAGACAGGCAAATAGTGCCCAAGTTGTCACCGCTTGCGCTAAATAGCCGATCTGAATACCGGCGCGACAGACTGCCCAGGTCAAAACTAGAAATCCAACCGCCGTCACAATAACTGGAATCGGTAACAATCGTGCCACTAACTCGCCCACAATTAAAGCTTCAAATCCAACTAACAACAACATCAGGATCAAGTAGGGCACCACCACTAAAATTCCGACTGGTCGACCAAAAGCGCGAGATAAAAAAGCCATTAAACCAGCCCCACTCGGCAAAATGGTTGTCAATCTTGCCAAAGCACGTGCCAACACCAAACACAGTAACCCAGCGATGCTAATCGCAGCGACTGCTCCTATCCCACCCAAGGTTTGTTCAATCTGTAATAATCCAACTGCACAGACTGAAGCCATCGCTGTCCCGCTACCGGTAGCAATAAGCGTCATCGTCTGAGGTGGTTTAATGTTAGTTATTGACATAATTGCGTCACTACATAATCTAGACGTAAAAAATTCGCCTCAGCACCTTGAATAGTGAGTTCACCAAAGAGATAAGGTTCATTTGGGTCGCGGCGGAATTCAAGAATATCTAATAAAGTTGCCTCATCTGCTTTAACTAACAAATCTTCTTGGTTCAAATCATAACCTATCTCTATTACCCGTCCATTTACCAGGCGTAAAGTCAACGTCTCTTGACTGTCGGTGGCAAGCAACTTGATAGCACATTGCCAATCTTCTTGTTCAAGTACTAAATTTTCAGTGGTATGATAAATAGCGATAAAATTATATAAAGCTTGATTTAAATGAGTCATAATAACGCTCCAAATTAAACAAATGTAGGGTGGATAGAGCGAAGCGACACCAACCGTTTCTTATCATCCTACGTTAACTAAACCGCTTACGCCTAACTTAAAATTAGGAAATTGTCGATATAAACTACATTCACCTCACTTTTAACCGCCTATACCTAACTTAAAATGAGAAAATTATCGATATAAACCACATTCACCTCACTTTTAACCGCTTACGCCTCATTGTGATGGAGAAAATTATCATTCTAAATAGGATTAATGTCACTTTTAATCGATAATGTCTAACTTAGAATTAGGATTACCTGACTTTTTTATTGATTCAACCTCAGTTAACATTTGTTGTGCCTTCTGACGATAAAAAGCAATTCTTTCTGCAACTGATTTAGCTTGCAATAAATGATAATGTTCATCACGAATTTGGCGAGTCATTTCCAGCGTGTTAAGCTTAAAATTCTTCATAATGTGTTACCTCACGAGGCGAATAAATTAACAAAGTTTTATAGCCCTGTTCTAGATTAACAATCTTGAATAAACGAATTTTATCGAAGTGTACGATATGTTTAAAATTCCAACTGACCAGTAAATCTACTTGTGCCACTGTAGCTAAGGCAATATGTAATCCATCGTCATAGTATTTGGGAGTCAAAATATGACGCTGTTGATAAACATCAGCAAGTGTAGTAGCCACTTCGGTGACCATAAGATATTCATGATCAAGTTCAAGAATTGTCGCTAGTTGTTGGCGAACCGGTAAAGGAGCATTTTGTATTTCAGCAGCCACTAATTCTGATACGACTGCTTTGAAATGACCTAATTGTAAATCTTTGATAAGTCCTTTTGACCAAGGGGCAAACTCTTCATCAAAGCAACCTCCAATAACTGAAGTATCTAGGTAAATCGTTTGTTGTTTCATTATGGTTAGTTTAAAATAGTTGTTTAAAAGATGATGGCGTAATCCAAATTAAACCAATGTAGGGTGGATAGAGCGCAGCGACACCCACCGTTCCTTATCTACGTTAACTAAACCGCTTACACCTCACTTAAAATAAGAAAATTGTCGATATAAACCGAATTCACCTCACTTTTAACCGATCACGCCTCACTTAAAATGAGAAAATTGTCGATATAAACCGTGTTCACCTCACTTTTAACCACTTATGCCTAACTTAAAATGAGTAAATTGTCGTTACAAATAGGGTTAATGTCATTTTTAACCGCATACGACTCACTTAAAATGAGGAAAAGGTAGTATTATGATTGATAGAGCACAGCGACACCCACAGTTCGTGGTAACTCAGCCAACTTAAACCCGTGCATGGCTGCCAAAGCCATTATCCTATCGACTTCTGCCAACGGTACATCATCACCGATACCTCGGTCTTGGGTTTCACCAGCTAAAGTCAGCAAAATTGTCTCTGACAAACAAGCGAGTTGAATACCAGCGGGAAACCCTTGAATATTACCAGTTCCAAAACACAAAGTCGGATCAGGTAAAGCCACTAAGCCGCCTTCGATAACAGTCAAATCTGGACGATGACGTAACTGTGCAGAAGTATCTGGCGGACGAGCAACGTCACAAATAAGGGTACCATGACGGAACGGCACCTTATCTAACACACTGCGGCCAGCAGAAGTAGCCGATAACACGACGTTACAGTGACGTAACTTAGCTAAATCGGTTGAACAGTCAATTGAAACAGAATGATTAGCCGCTAACTGGGCAGATAACCGTTGTAAATTACCCAAACCGGAGCTGGGATTACCAATGAGTATCATCGCAGCCGGGTGAGCTCGCGCTAGTAATTTGGAACACAAGGAACCGACCGAACCACTAGCACCCACGATACCTATTTTGACTGTGGTTAAACCGAGTTGGTGCTGCGCTAACATTTGATTAAGCGCCGCCACTGCCATTCCAGCGGTTAACGCATTACCGGTGGTAATCACCGGCCCTCGACCAATCACCTCCAACCCGCGACGACTAAACGTGCTGGTAAAAGCACCTAATCCAACCACTTGCGCACCGAGTTCAGCAGCGAGATCGACCGCTCGCTTGATTTCTACAACAACTTGAGCACGACCTCGACGAAACATCATTTCGGGTAACATTCCCAAAGCAATTAGCCAACCTTTAGCGGTATTACCGCATGGTGAACGTAACGGCGGAACTTCGTAAACCACCCCGGCGGGCATTTGCGCCATATAAGACATATAGTGGTGTAATTCCTGAGACGATAGCCGCGTCAATGTGGGATCGGTGATTAAAATATCTTCAGGTCGGGTGTAGTGCATGATAAAAGCGTAACTGGGTTCTGAAGTTTGGCAGCGAGATAAGGGAGGTAGCGTGATTGGCAGTGGTTGCTGATCGTTGTGTCGAGCCGATAGAGAAATAACGGCATCGGTTTTAGCAACCCGAGTCAGACTTCGTACCAATACCTCGGTCGCATGATATTCCAGCATAGCAAATACTTGTTCCAGACTACTTAAAACCTGTTCCAATTCCGCTTCACTGATAATCAGCGGTGGAGCTAGTCGTAACACATGATTATCACCCAGCGCTGGCAGCACCAGCAAAGCCGATTGCTCTGCTAACAGTGAAGCGACGGCGTAGGCATACAACCCTTGATGTTCTAAGTAGGAACGAAACAGCCCGGCATTGGCACCGTGAGGACGTAACTGGATGGCGCACAGTAAACCTTGCCCGCGTACTACCGCGATGGTGCGGGGATAGCGTTGCGCTAACTGTTGTAAACCGTTCAATAACTGGGTACCTTTGGCAGCAACTTGAGCCATGATACCTTCCTCGGTGAGCGAGTTGAGCACGGCCAAGCCCACTCGACAAGCTAAGTTATTATTGGCAAAGGTAGACGAATGATTTAACGCAAATCGGCTATCCCAAAACTCAGCATTGACCAACATCGCCCCCAGCGGGAATATTCCACCGCCTAAGCCTTTGGCTAGGAGTAGCAGATCCGGGGTAATGTCTTCATATTCGCAATTAAATAACTGCCCGGTACGTCCTAAACCGGTTTGAATCTCATCGAGCACGAAGGCGATGCCATACTGACTGCAAAGTTCGCGGGCAGTGCGCAAATAACCGGCTGGTGGAATGATGACGCCGCGTTCGCCTTGAATCGGTTCTAAAAACAACGCCGCCACTTGTTGATGATGCTGGTGCAGAAAGGCAGCAAGTTGTTCACTATCTCCGAAGGGAACCTTGGCAAACCCGGGTGCCACTAAACCGAAATCGTTTTGGTAACGCGCTTGTCCTGATACCGCGAGGGCGCCCATGGTTTTACCGTGATAAGAGCCAGTGCAAGAGAGAATTAACGAGCGACCGGTGCGCATTCGCACTAATTTGATAGCGGCTTCCACCGTTTCTGCGCCCGAAGTAGTAAATAAACAGCGACTTAAACCGGGGGGTGCTAATTGTACTAACTTTTCTGCCAGAGCGACGGCATGAGGAGCGCGATAAGGCTGAACCATTGCCGGTTGTTGCGCAGCTAAAGCTTCCTGAAGTGCGGCGACTACGGGAGGAAAATTATGTCCCAGGATGACCGCACCGTATTGAGCATAACCATCGAGAAACCGTCGCCCCTGTTGGTCATACAGCCAAACACCTTCACCACGCACCCAGGTAAAATCAAGGTGACAGAGTTCTAAGAGGCGGTGCAATTCTGGGTTAAGGGCACTGGGGTTTGACATATTTCAATCTCCTTACACCATTCAGTTCATTATGAATTATCCAAAAACGACATGAGCCGAATTCCAGCCCAAAAACCGAGTTGTCGTGCCCATTCCGTAGGCAATAACGGGGGTTTCTGGCGAAATTGGGGTACATTAGCTGGCCAAGTTCCTAATTCACTTAAGTGCGCCACCCAAGCGCCGGCGGCGATACTCAACGCAATGCCATGTCCACACCAACCGCCGACATAAATAACCGCCGGATGAGTCTGAAGACGAGTGATAATGGGCAAAGTATCTAGCACATAATCGATGATACCGCTCCAAGTCATCGCCACCGGTAAAGCAACATCGGCAGGAAAAGTATGATTTAGCCGCGATACCAGATCCGCCGGGTTGAGTGCCGACTGCGTTTGACCATATTTGGGCCAACTACCACCAAAAACGATACGATGATCGGCTGTTAGCCGAAAGTAATTGAATAAACGGCGCGAATCGGTAATGCACTCTCGACCGGCCCAGCCAAGCTGAGCTAACGTCTCAGTCGCTAACGGTTCCGTAGCTAACGCTTGCAATTGCACCGGTAGAATTCGTCCTCGCAACAGACCTAACTGGGGTGTATAGCCACCGGTCGCTAGGATAACTTGATCAGCGATCACTTCGCTGCCATTCGCTAGGGATAACGATGCCGGTCGTTGGTTACCGATGTGCACGACGGGGGTATGCGGGTAAATTTTGCCGCCCCGAATTTGAACCGCACCGGCTAAACCATGCACTAACCGACCAGGATGCAGGCTACCAGCTAGCGGAAGATATAACGCCGCTGGTAAATGAGCTGGTCCCGGAGGTATTTCTCTTAATCGAAGCCGTTGCCACAAACCCGTAGTATCCAGCGGTTGGCAAGGTAATTCTAACTTTGCAAAAGCTTGAGCTTGAGCTGCTAAGCGATGACGTCCTTGTTTCCCTTGTGCCACGATTAATTGGCCATTTAGCTGCAATTGACAATCAATCTGTTCTCGTTCCAGCAGGGTTACCACATACTGAATAGCGTGTAAGGTCTGTTGATACAGGTGCTGAGCTTCTTTTGCACCAACTCGGCGAATTAAATCGGTCAAATTTTGAGCAATGCCGGGGGTCAACATGCCGGTACTCCGCGTTGAAGCACCAGCGCCGATCTCTCCCGCCTCCAACACGACGACTTCTCGTTGTTGAGCCAAATGATAAGCCGCTGATAAACCCGTTAAGCCAGCGCCAATGACGACAGTATGGATACGTTGCCGAGTTTGAGGAGGTAGCGGCGCAGTCAATAGCGGCGGGACTTCGTGCCAGATGGAATTAGTACTCATGAGGTATGATTCGGTATAGCTCCGATATCCAGAGATTGCGCAATGCTTGGATAACGTCGCACTTTCCAGATACGTGAATCCGTGTAGTAATGATGAAAGGCAATTCCCCAACCAAATCCCAATAAAATATTGCGGATCAAATCGTCTGTTGCTACCGCTACGCCCAGGATACGCGGACCATACCAGAATAAACCAAATAAAATTCCCCAACCGAGATAGCGAAACATGGAACCCATCGGAATGCGCCCACATCCGCGTTCATATTGCCAAACGATGCGATGGTATTGCAGGTTGTGAAAAATCGTCAGGACGGCGGTAATGACCAGCAAATTGTCAAGTAAGCTAAAAACCAGCCAATGAAAACTGACGACAATCGCTAAAAACCCGTGTTTAGGCTGGAAATGAAAAGGCTGATGACGATACTGGTAGAAGGCGTAGCCGGCTAACCCCATCATACTCAGGAAAAAAGTGATATCGAGTAGGAAGCGAGTGGTCTCAAACCAAGCCATCGGTAACGGATGGGGTAAATGACTCTGTAAATAAGCCCCACTCAGAGAAAATCGGAGGTAGGGGTATAAACTGCCGAGCCACAAGAATACGGTATCCAATTGACCGGTGGTTTCACCGGCTTTGCGGCGGTAGAGCACCAGAATGCCGTAGTGTTGACGGATGAGATGCCAGAAAGCCCAGAGGTAAGCGAACACTAAGAAATGTCGAAATAGGATACCGGCTTGTCCTACTAGCGATGGTTCGGGAATAAACCAGAGATAATCCACTATCGCTAAACCTGGCCCAATCAGCAAGAATCCCCATGCCAGGTGACTGGGTAAGCCCAAGCGGGAATGCGTATCGTGAGCGGCGAAGTAAGTACGCGCATAAGTGCCCCACACGTGAGTGCCGTCGAAAAATATTCCCCACAGCAGTAACAGGATGACAGCCGGGTGGGTGGTGGTGTAATTGGCACTATTTAAAGGCGCGAGGTTAAGAAAAATGCCGAGCAATATCAACCCCGCTATCACTGAGCCGTGAAACCAGAGGAGGTCTTGGCGACGGGAAATAATCCACAGTGGTCGGCTCAAGGTTAATTCACTGGCTGGGTTCATTGTTTTTTTCCTTTAAGCGCTCGTTTACCTGCAAAATACCCTGGCGAAATTGTTCCAACAGCTTGAAAAACTCTTGTTGCTGATGGCTATTCAAATTGGCAAAGGCGGGGGGGAACAAAGCATAGTAAACGGGTTTGATCTTCTCCAACAAAGCGATTCCGGCAGCGGTAATATGCACGTAGTTGGAGCGTCGATCCACGGGATCGCGTTGTCGCTGGACTAATACTTGTCTTTCCATCCGATCAATTACTCCCCCAACGCTAGCGCGATTAACCATGAGAAGGCTAGCTAATTCGTGTTGGCGCATTCCGGTCTCGCGGTAATCCCACAAAACCATCAACACGTTGAATTGCGCGTCGGATAGGCCAAAGCGCGGAAAAAATAGCTTTCCCAACCGATCTAAGTGCTGCCAAGTGTGCATAAAAGATAACAACACGGTTTCCTCCTGAGAGACAAAATCACGATTTAAAGCGATTTCACGTTGTAATTTTTCCGCCAGTTTGGTTATTTCATTCATTTAAGGTATTTACCTGAGTCCATCGACCGATTATTATACGCAAATATAATATGTAACCATATTATACGCTCACTCAAAATTAAGTAAAGCTATTATAGCTAAATATACAAAATTGGAGAATAATCATGTGGTTTAATCGCTCTTATTTCCGCCAACGCCAAGTACCAGGTCCACGTAGATTTAAATTACTTGGTCATTTATTAGCCGGTCGACGGGATCTGTTAACGACATTACAACAATGTCAACGTGATTACGGTGATTTGTTACGATTTTCACTTGGACCAAAAACGGTCTATGTGGCGTGTCATCCAGATATGGCCGAGCAAATATTAATTCGCGATTTGGAAACCTTTGGTTCTTTAAGTCAACAAGCAAAGCCGGTGGGGTTAGCTTTAATTTTAGGGAATGGTTTATTACAAAGTTATGGCGAGGATTGGAAACGCCAGCGACAAATGTTACAGCCGCTATTTCATAAACGGCCGGTAGAAAGGATGGCAATCCACATGACCACCGCCGGCGAACAGTTGTTGCAACGGTGGCATTCTACTTATTCACCTGGGGAAGTCATCAATGTTTTGGAGGAAATGGTCAAGGTGACATTAGACATTATTTGTCGTACCTTGTTTAGCGTTGACGTGATCACTCCTCTTGATACCCTGCAGACTGTCTTACCCATCTTAATCGAACATGCCGCTACCAGTTTAAAAAATCCGTTATTACCTCCGCTTAACTGGCCCACACCGCGTAATCGACGCTTTAAACAAGCTTTACAAACGCTGGATGATATTATTTATCGTCTCATTCAGCAACGACAAATGAGTGGTGAACAGAATGATGATCTGTTAGAACTCTTATTACAAACACGGGATGAAATCAGTGGTGAAACCATGAATCGGCAACAAGTACGGGACCAAGTCGCCACGTTGTTAGGAGTCGGTCATGAAACCACAGCGGCCGCCATGACTTGGCTTTGGTATGCTTTGGACCAACATCCGCTCGTGTTACAGCGAGTGCAAGATGAATTAGCAACCGTATTGGCTGAGCGTTTGCCTACCTTAGAAGATTTACCACAATTAACTTATACCCGACAGGTTGTCGACGAAGTATTGCGTCACTATACGCCAGCCCCTTTGGTGGCACGATTAGTATTACGAGATACGGAGATAAACGGCTATCCTCTTCCGGCTGGAAGCACCGTATTCGTTAGTCTTTATAATATTCATCACCATCCCGATTTTTGGATTAACCCAGAGCAATTTTGGCCAGAACGTTTTGCTACTAGAGAAGAAAGTGTGAAACATCGTTACGCTTATTTACCCTTTGGCGTAGGGCCTCGTTTTTGTTTAGGTAACCATTTCGCGTTGTTGGAGATGTCATTATTACTCGCTCAAATTGCGCAACGCTATACTTTAAAATTAGTACCAAATTACCTGATTGAGAGAGATGTAACGATGACAATGAAACCACGTCATGGATTACTTATGCGGTTATATCCTCGCTGAGAGCGTCACTTTATTTTATTTATTTATCATAATTTAATGATTTGGCTTCGTAGTTAAAAACTAAATGATGAATATTATGAGCCTTGTAGGGTGTGCACTGCACACCTATCATTGCTAATACACTTCATCATGCGTACCGATGTCTACAAATACGACCTTTTCGTCTGTTACAAAGTAGAAAACCACTCGTATATCGTATTCGACACTAAAACTCCATAATTCTTTCAAACTGCCGGTCAGTTTATGTGTTCTTAAGCGAGAATCAAACGGGTTTTCAAGAAATATTTCTACCCGTTGCCAGAGTCTGGCTTGCAAATACGTTCTACCTTTGAAACGTCTACGAAAGTTACGCTCAAATGCCGGGCTGAAGGCAATTTCTATCATACACTGAGACGTTGTTTCAGCGAATGAATATCATTTGAAAATTCTAAGGTATCCTCTACCGCTCGTGCCTCTTGATAAGCACAAAAAATACTGTTTCGCCGTTCTTCAAGCAGATATTTTTCTAGTAATTGCCATAGTTCCTGTTTTTCATCGGTTGACAATTGTTGGATTTGTTCAACTAAATTGGCAAAGGTTGCCGGTTGCATATTTATTTCCTTATAAAAATCAAATGAGTGTAGGTGTATCCAGCAATAAATTCATGGCATGTAATCCTTAAAATCGTCTAAAGGTTCATCAAAATCATCAGCGATAATTACTAAACCTTTAGCTGTTCCAGCTTTAAGTGTTATTTTATAATCATCCTGATATTGGGGTATCTCGTCAACTTTATGAATATCCAAAATATTCCGTAATAAAATTGTGATGATCTCAAACTGTTCTTGGGGTGATAAGTTCAAAATTGTTTTGATAATAGGTTGTAATTCATCAACTTTCATGGCTATCATCCTTATATTTTTCAATAATCAAGAAACGTCGCCTAAAATCATCTTTTCCACTGGTTGCTTTGCCTGTTCTACAATTTTTTTGGCTTCTTGTTCGAGTTGTTTGGCTTGAGCGCGAATTGCTGTGATATGGGTGGCGATTTCGGTTTGACTGGAAAGACTTTGTAGGATGGGTAGAGCGAAGCCGAAACCCATCATTGCAGCACTCATCTTACGCTTAATAGTTTATTATTTACAATATCTAACAATCTAGTGCATACTTTTTAAAAACATCCCTTAATTTTTGATCATAGGTTTCGTACAATGGAATTTATAGCTGGAAGTATTGATATAAAAGGTAGCATCAGTGAGAAACAAGTTTGGGAAAAATTGCAAACCTTCCTAAAAGATGAAGTAGGATATTGCGGTTATAAAAAGCCCTCAATCAGTGTACCCATTGAGGAAATTCCCTCATTTGTTATTCTTTCTAAAAAGTATGGAATTGTACTTATTGATGTTGTTGACCATCAAATTGCTAATATGGAAGAAGATTATTGGACTGCTACTAATGGCGAAATACTTTATTCTAGAGATATTGTACTGGCTAACTTTGCTAGAGAAATCGATACTCGATTATCAAAAGATTCTACTCTTTATAACCGTAGAGAAGGTAAAGCCTTGCTTCCTATTTCAAAAATAGAAATCTTTATTCAAAATTCTCAAGAGGAGTTAGAATCTTTTAGGGAAATGTTGGTTGAAAAAGCACTTAGTAAAGAAAAAGTCGAAACAGCGCTAAAAAATTTCTTTTCAGCAATTGATAATTCTAAATTACTCCCAGTGTCCGATGATAAATATAACAAAGCGCTATCTGTACTAGAAGGTACTGACACGCTACGAAATAAACAACCGCAGATTAAGTTACCAAAAACTAAAAATGATTTTATCCAGAAATCCTTAGAAGAAACTTTTAAGTTAGATGAATTTCAAAGACAAGTAGCGATGCAAATTGCTGATGGTCCTCAGCGGATTAGGGGGCTTGCCGGTACCGGCAAAACCGTCATACTTTGCCTTAAAGCAGCGATTGCTCATCAAGAATTTCCTGACTATAAAATATTGTTTTTATTTCATACGCGAAGTATGTATCCTCAAATAAGAGAACTTATTTCTAAATATTATACTCGTGAAGCAAAACAACCTGTTAATTGGGATAGTGTAGAAGTTTTACATGCTTGGGGTGGAAGGACAACTGAGCCGGGATTATATTGGTCTCTTTGTCAACACTATAACATACCATCTTTTTCATTCAGAGGCGGTGTTTCCTTAGATTCTATATTTAAAGATTTATTGAAACAGGCCCAAGAAAAATTACAACCAGTTTATGATTTAGTATTGATTGACGAAGCACAAGATTTGCCTCCTTCAGTCTTTGAAACCGTATTCTATTTGACCAAAGGTGAACCAGAAAAAAAGCGCATTGTTTGGGCCTATGATGAATTTCAAACCTTAACCAACGTGCAAATAAAAGAACCAAAAGATTTATTTGGTCTTTCTAAAGATGAGAAACCGAACTTGTCTAATTCGATTTTAGATGGTAAGTATGGTTCCATAGATAAAGATTATGTTTTGGCGAATTCTTATAGAAATCCTCGGGTGGTATTGATGGTTGCTCACGGGTTGACTTTGGGACTTTACAGCCAAAAAGGAGATATTGAACGGATAGAAAATAGAAAAACTTGGAATGCTTTAGGTTATCAAGTCATTGAACCGGCTAACCGTGAAACATTTGTTGCCGGAGACACCATGGTTGTCGAAAGGCCAGCAGCGTTTAGTAAAAATAAGTTGGAAACCCTATTAAAGGAACATCAGAAGGGAGAACAAGGACTTATTCAGGCTAAATCCTATTTAACTCTAGAAGCAGAAATCCATTTTATTGTTTCTGAAATTCAGCAATTTGTTGAAACCGGAAAAGTTGACCCAACTGAAATTATTGTAATAACGCTAGATACTAAAAGTGCCAAAAATGATTTATCTCTAATACGACAAGAGTTAGACCGTTTAAGCATTCGTTCAACCATACCCGGTATTGTTGAAAGTGCCTCGGTATTTAAAGAAAAAGGCACAGTCACTTTGACAACGGCTTTTAGAGCGAAAGGGAATGAAGGGAATGTCGTATTTGTGATGAATGCTCAACAAGCAGTAAGTGATTCTCTGTTTCGTGCAAGAAATGCACTATTTGTAGCGATTACTAGAGCGAGAGGTTGGTGTTATCTTAGTGGACATGGTAATGCTATGAATGAACTAGAAAATGAAATAAAGTCAATCCTAGCTGACTATCCTTGTTTTAAATTTCAACAACCCAGTGATGAAGAAGTAAGAAGGAGAAGATCTATCTTGTCCAGACAAGATGATAATGAAACGCAAAAAAAGGATGAATTTCTTGATAATATTATTCAACATGATCGTGACTTGTTAATTGAGAAAATTCGCCATAATCCAGATATTTTAGAAGCCATAAAATCTAATAACTAGCTATGGGTAAAGCTTTTAACATTGATGACTTCTATACGAATATGAAAGAAACATTTAAAGTATTTGGTCGTCTTATTCTTGAACATAATTATCAAAGAAATAACTTAACAATTAGTTGGCCTAACTATCAGTCAGGTATTACAAAAGATATTTATTATGTTAAAGAATATGAAGAACTTATTAAAATCCGTCAATTTAGCTTTTTATTGATAGATCGGTCAATAGTACAGATTTATTATGAATTTAACAATGATGAATTAACTAAATACAAATTAGCATTTTACCCTTATCCGGTGTTAACTGTAGAAGACCTCAGTTAAGTTGAATATTATTATTGTGATTCTTATGATGAAACGCTGTGTGACTTTTACCAAGATTTACTAAAAGAAGAATCTCTCAAACTCACTAATACTTCTCACCTTCGATTTGATTATGACTATGCCGTAACCTCACACGCAAAAAGTGAATTACAAATAGGCGCTATTAATAACATTAGAATTTCGTCTAAAGTTCTGATTTATCCGTTTGTATTTGTTGATTTTATAATAAGAAATTTATTTCGCAAAGACCAAAAATATCAAGAGATTATTCAATCTGAGAAATATAAAAAGGTATATGATTTTTCCAAAAATCGTAGTATGGAAGTCAAAGAATTTCAGGAATCAAGCATCTATTTAACATTATTAAACAAAAAATTAGATGATAAAGAATTTAGCTGAATTTGGGAACCAGGTAAAAGTAAATCCAAAATCCGCTTGACAGAGTTGAGTTTCCTCGGTGACAATTCTTTTATTAAGGTGCTTACTGACTGGCTCAGAAAGATAAACGGGAAGTTGGTGTAACTCCAACACTGCCCTCGCAACGGTAAATAAGGGTAAGGTCAATCATGAAAGTCACTGCGTGCTATCGTGGGAAGGCGATTGACCCAGGTATTAAAACCAACTTATGAGTCCGGAGACCGGCCTTAATAACTGTTATGTAGGTTGCGCAGGGCAACGGACATAAAAGCCCCTTTGCTTATTTGTCTGTATTCCTCCGGCAATAGAATTTAATCCCATAACCCTGAGGAAAATACTTGAAAAATCTTTATTTTTTCACAAATTCGTTATTATTTATCTGCTCGTTCTATCCATTGACAAGTCGATCTCAAGGTACGCCTCAAGAAATCATTGTTACTGCAACTCGTACTGCACAAACGGTTGATGATTCTTCCGCTGCGGTTACGGTTATCACTCGTCAAGAAATCGAGCAAAGTCAAGCGATGACTTTACCGGGATTATTACGCAGCCAAGCGGGTTTGGATATGAATAACAGTGGTGGTTTAGGCAAAGCAACGTCCATTTTCATGCGTGGTACTGAACCTGACCATGTGTTAGTGTTAGTCGATGGCGTAAAAATCGGTTCGGCGACTGTCGGTAATGTGGCTTGGCAAGATTTACCTTTAGCTGACGTTGAGCGTATTGAAATTGTGCGGGGTCCACGTTCTAGTTTATATGGTTCCGAAGCGCTGGGTGGCATTATCCAAATCTTTACGCGTAAAGGCAAAGGTAAACCGCAGCTGGAACTCAATGGCGGCTTGGGTAGTGAAGGAACTCAACAAATCGGCGGTGGGTTACTCGGTGCTACTCCAAAGGTTTGGTACAGCATTCATGCTAATCATTTACAAACTGATGGCTTCAACGCTTGTCAAAGCAATCTGAATGCGGGCTGTTTTACCATTGAACCGGATGATGATGGTTATGAGAACACTTCCTTCAGTGCTAAGGTGGGTTCACAACTGGGTGAACAAGGTAATATTGAAGCCTACGCTTGGCAGACGCAAGGCAATAATCAATATGACTCTGCTTGGGACAACGAAGCGGATTTTTTGCAGCAAGTGGTTGGCCTTAAAACCGATTATATGGCTAATGAGCATTGGTTAATCAATCTGAATGTGGGTAATAGTTTGGATGAAATTGATAACTTTGGTCATGACGTTCCCCAAACTTATTTTGATACCAATCGTACCGTAGCCACGTTGCAAAATAATTTTCAGTTTACGCCCGAAAAGTTACTCACAGTGGGTTACGATTATCAACAAGAGCAAGTAGATAGCACAACCGCTTATCTGATCGATTCGCGTGATAATCACGGTCTATTTTTGGAATACCAAACCCAAGTGGATAAAACTAAATGGACCACGGGATTACGTTATGATGATAATGAACAATTTGGCAGTCATACGACGGGCAATCTGGGTCTGAGTTACGCGCTCAGTCCTCAAACGCGCTTTATTGCGGCTTACGGTACCGCTTTTAAAGCTCCAGCTTTTAATGAATTGTATTATCCCAATTTTGGTAATCCTAATCTTGAACCAGAAGAAGCAGAGAGTTTTGAAATCGGATTTCTCAGTACGCAACAATCTCCGACTAATTGGTCACTTAATTTTTACCATACCCGAATTGAGCAATTAATTGCGACTTACTTTGATACGACTACGAATCAATTTTTTGCGGATAATCTTAATAAAGCGAACATCACCGGTATGGATAGTTCAGTTGGTTGGCATAATGCCGGCTGGGATTTCAATGCCAATTTTTCCTGGTTAAAACCCGAAGATGATGCCACCGGTAATCTATTACCACGACGAGCCGAAAGAACGCTTAATTTAGAACTGGCTCAACAACAAGGCGCCGCTCGCTTAGCCATTCAATGGTCAGCCCAAAGCCATCGTTATGAAGATGCACAAAATACTCAACGGTTAGCTGGCTATGGAATTTTCAATCTGAATGGAGAATATACCGTTAATAAACATTGGTTTTTAAAGTTCCGCTTGGAAAATATTCTAGACAAAGAATATCAAACTGCTCGTTTTTTCAATATGCCAGGACGACTTTGGTTTGCTAGTCTCCATTATCAACAATAATTCAACTCACTTAGCCTGCAAAATGCCAATGCCATTCAGTTAAGTTTTGGGGCGGGAGAGCGAAATGGCATTGACCCAACAACGTGGGCTATTCACTGGGTGGATAAAACTCTTTGTCTATCAGTTGTTCAACGGTGTATGGACAAGTTTTAGGAAATAGAGACTTCGGTAGCTTAGTTTCATCAATAGCCAAATTGACGGCTTTAGGATAAGCCAGATTCACTGACTCACTCAAATAATTCGTCAAACTAGGGATACTTTCAAGTAAATAAGCGATCTGATAACGTTGCTCTATGATTGAACGACGCCAACTTCTACCATCAAATTCTTGCCACCTTTCACTCAATTGTTTTAATTGAAATTGCCATTTAAGTAAATGAGCTATCAAACCGATTAAGCGACTGATTAATTCATGTTTATTGCGTCCGGCCATTCCTTCCAATTCTTCAATCAGGTGTTCAACATCAATCTCGTTAAACCGGCCGCTGCGTAGCAAAGTAATGTGGTGTTCAATCCATTGATGAAAATCTTGTTCATATTCCCGTTTTAACTCCATGGTGGTTACTCCCATTGACGAGTAAGTCTTGTTGCAATTAATAAGTATCTAAGCACAAATAAACGAATATTTTGCTGAAAAACCTCCCCTTTACCCAACGGGTGCTATTCGCTTGGTGGATAAAATTCTTTGTCTACAATTTGTTCAACGGTGTATGGACAAGTTTTAGGAAATAGAGACTTAGGTAGCTTCGTTTCATCAATAGCCAAATTGACGGCTTTAGGATAAGCTAAATTCACTGACTCATTCAAGTGATGTCTTAAGCTGGGGATATCTTCTAATAAATCAGCAACCTGAGAACGTTGTTCTATGATTGAACGTTGCCAACTTCTGCCGTCAAATTCCTGCCATTTTTCATTCAATTGTTGCAATTGAAATTGCCACTTCAACAGATGAGCTATCAGGATTTTTAATCGGCTTACCAATTCATTTCTGTCACGTCCGGCCATACTTTCCAACTCTTCAATCAAGTGCTCAACGTCAATCTCGTTAAACCGGCCGCTGCGTAGCAAAGTAATGTGGTGTTCAATCCATTGATGAAAATCTTGTTCATATTCCCGTTTTAACTCCATGGTGTTTACTCCCATTGACGAGTAAGTCTTGTTGCAATTAATTAAGTATTTAATAATATTAGATAACCGCTGTCAATTTTTAATAAACGTTTATTTAGTTATCAATGAATGATTGCTGTTTATCCAGCAAGAGTTATCAATTATTATGTAATCGTAATTTGTTATCAATAAATGTTGAATCGTTAATTAATTATGTTAACTGATAATTGTTAACTGATAACTAAAACATGAATAATCTTGATCATTTACTGAGTCTTGATACCCAAGCGACTTTACTTCTATGCGGACATTTTGGTAAAAAAACAGCTATTTATATTGAACCACTCACACCTTCTGAGTATGCTTGGTTAGCACAACAGTTACAAGCACAAAATATACGCCCGGCTGATTTATTGGATACTGCTTCTACGCTAAGAATTAAGCATTTTGAACAACATAAAACGGTTACCGCTGAACGGTTAGTGGCGTTATTAATGCGTGGAGGCGCGTTAACACTGGCGGTTGAAACTTGGACTCATAAAGGTTTGTGGGTAATCAGTCGTAGTGACAAAACTTATCCGCTACGCTTGAAGAAACAATTGGGACAATTAGCACCGCCGATTTTTTATGGCGTTGGACCAGCGCACTTACTCCAAAAAGGCGGATTAGCTGTGGTGGGATCACGCGAAGTAGACGAAGATATCACTGAATTTACTAAACTCATTGCCAAGAAATCCGCTCAACAAGGAATTACCATCCTTTCCGGTGGTGATCGCGGCGTGGATTCTGAAGCCATGTCAACCGCTTTGATTCATGGTGGAACCGCTGTGGGCGTACTATCAGATAGTTTGGCACGGATGTCCTTAGTGGGTAAATATCGAGAAGCTTTGCGGGAAGACCGATTAGTGCTGATTTCTCCTTTTGATCCACAGGTTGGCTTTAATATTGGCAATGCGATGGCTTGCAATAAATATATCTACGCTTTATCAGATTGGGCGTTAGTGGTTAACAGTGAACATCAAGAAGACGGAACTTGGATGGGTGCTAGCGAAAATTTAACCGCGGGCTGGGTACCGTTATTGGTGCGTCAAGCTCAATCGATGTCTTTAGGTAATCAGTCGTTACTCAACCAAGGTGGGATTGCCTTAGATAAACCCACCTTGCAAGCGATGACTGATTTGCGTCAACAACTAACGCATCTGAGTAAAACTTTCAATAAGTTAGCAAACAATGCTATTCCGCCAACAGCAAATATAGCTCTAAAACCCGTCATAACAGACTGTGAGCAACCGCTTCATCAACCAATTGATTTATTTGAAATCGTCTGGCCTTATCTTGAACAACAGTTGAGTACAGAGAAAACGGAACCAGAACTCGCCGAAATTCTCAATTTACATCCGCTGCAATTACGGCTATGGTTAAAACGTGCTCTAGAAATGGGCAAAATTAAAAAATTAACTAAACCAGCACGATACATTAATGTTAATGTTTCTCATGGCACACAATGCGCCTTATTTGACTAAATTGATTACCAAATTAAATCATCTGGTATCGGATAAGCAATATAAGCCTCATCTTGTTCAGCAATGCGCCCGTTGGCAGCTTGATGAAAACAAACCACGATTTTTGGAACACGCGCCTGTACTTTCTCCGCCACCGCTGCTGGGACGAGATAATATTTTTCATCGATTGCAGTAATCGCTAATTCAGCGCGAGCAAGCAATTGACGTTGTTTGAGAGTCACCTCGATTTTTCTTACCCATTTATCTTCCAAAAAATAATAAGTGCCCTCTGCGTCGGGATCATTCACATGTTGACAGTCAATGATATCGCGTACCTGTGACCACCAAGCTTTCTTTTCGCGTTCAATTTCCTTTTGGCGATTTAATTCCTTAGCACGCGCAATTTCTTCTTCTCTGGCTTTAGCTGCTAGATAACTTATGGATTCTTTGTCGACAATGGCTTTATTCGCTTTTTGTTTTTTGCTTTGAGTTTTTTGTCCTTGATGCTCTTTTAATTTAGCTTGTTTTTCAGCCTGTTTAGCTTGTTCTTTTGACACTAAACCTTGTTTTAATAATTGATCTCGTAAAGAATTACTCATATAATAATTTAAAGTCTTTAATTGTAATGAAGATTTTTACCGGTTTAACGGATTATAAAATTTGCATTGGCTGTGTTGGTACGAAACAATCATCCCATTTTTTATCTAACAATAGACAAGCTTGTGGTAAATCAACCACGGTTAAAATACCCTCTACTTCATTTAATAATCCCTCTTGGCGTAATTTGCGCAATCCATCCTCAATTTCAAAGTTAACCACCACACCATATTGATGGTGAAGATAATTTTCAATCGCTTGGTCAAGTTTTTCTTTGGTATAATTTTTATCCGCATGAATGTAAAGAAAATAATAAGCCAAAACCGCTTCTTTACATTCTTCCTCTTCAGCCATATCAACCAGATAATTGATAACGCCTAAATTATTATCTAGATTAAGAAAGTAAAGATTTTGTGATAACTTCATCATATATCGAGTTCGTTGATTAAAAAATCCCATGATCTGGCGGAAAATAATGCCTATAAATCCTAAAAAAGCCGCGATAAAAGTAATCGGACTGGTAAAAATAAGACCGGCTTTACTGATGACAGAAATAATTCCAGCGATAGTTCCACCCCCACCAGTGACACCCAATTTAATTTTATCAAATAGCTTAAATCGCACTTGTTGATTAGGAAACAACATTTCCAAATCACTGAGCGGAATATCTTTAAATAGTTTAATAAAAATGTGTTCTTCATTCATATTGGTTGGCCAAGCTTGACGTGCTTGACGAATCCGTTTTTGGGCTTGTTTTTCTAAATGGTTACCGTTAATCGCTACCCATTCTCTAATCCGTTCCGGCATGGTTTTAAATTTTAATAGTAAAAATAATTTCTTATAGATTGTGATTTCAGACTGGTTGGTTCTTAAAAATAAACTACTCCAAGTGCGTTTCAGTTTTACTAAGGTGGAAAAATCACGATAATAAATAATAATCTCCGCAAAATCATCCCAATCGACCGAAACTTTAACCCCATAATAGGAATCTGCTGTCATGGCTTGGTTAATATCATTCACTGATAAGGGTTCATAATTAGCATGATTGAGAAGTTGATGTATTTCCTTAATGAACTGATTATAACGCTGCTGCTGTTCTTCTACCGAATATTGACACGCAATGGTATCGGTATCCGGATTAAAAGGCCTATAATAATTTTTTAAGTTTTCCAAATAGTTATGAAATTTATAATGATAAAGAGCTGTAACCAAGTTACAAAAATCAGCAAATTGCTGTCGTTGTTCCGGTATCCACTGAGCATTTGCGAGTAAATCAGTGATAATGTCTTGTTTACTAATCGGTATAAACCGTTCTATTGAATTTTCAGATAGTTTTAAGTGGTTTAGTTTAGCTTTCATAAAGTAATTAAATTATATAATAAAAATTATTTGTTAATAACCGCTCAGCAAATTACCAGCCAGTTAATCCTATTTTTAGTTATAATGTTGACTATTTATTTCGTTGGATAAGGAATGATAAATAAACCCCTGTCAACTACCCCGCCCTCAAGGACGGAGCTTGTCAAAGCTAGGTTGACCAGACTCAGATGTTCGCAAGAGCAGCTACGCTGACCAGAGGTCGTTAAGACTTACCCGTGGATGCTTCCTGAGTCCACTGCTCTAAAAGGTTAGGATTATGCTGGGGAAAGGTAAAGCCCCGAAGGTTTTAACCGCTACTAGCCCTAGTAGGAGCCGCTGGTGAGCTTTGTCGAAGGGAGATGGCGGGCAACCGCCGCGTCACTAGCCCCTTACGGGGACACCTTAACCGGTTGACTGCTGGGAAAGACCAGCACCTCATTTTTACTTACACAGATAGCCTAACGAAAAGAGGAGCGAGAACTGGGTCGGCTATCGCCGACGCGCTATCCCTCCCCGTCCTCCAGGACGAGGTTTCTCGCGCAATTTGATGACGACACTGAGTTGGTTTGAAAGGTTATTACCTTCACGTATTCGCACCGATGGTAAAAAAAGTAAACATACTGTACCCGAAGGGGTATGGAGCAAATGTCCGCTTTGTCAAGCGGTGCTATATAGTCCTGAATTAGAACGCCATTTGAACGTTTGTCCCAAATGTGGCCATCACTTGCGCATTGAGGCTCGTAAGCGTCTAGAGCATTTTCTTGATTCCCAACCCCGTGAAGAAATTGGGGTTGAACTGTCACCGATCGATCGCCTCAAATTTCGTGATAGTAAAAAATATAAAGATCGATTGGTGCAAGCTCAAAAAAGCACTGGAGAAAAAGATGCCTTAGTGGTCATCAAAGGTCAAGTTCACAGCTTACCTTTAGTCGCTTGTGCCTTTGAATTTAAATTTATGGGTGGCTCAATGGGAAGTGTGGTCGGCGAACGCTTTGTACGAGCGGCTAATGCCGCCATTGAAGCGCATATTCCCCTCGTTTGCTTTGCGGCCAGTGGTGGTGCTCGTATGCAAGAAGGTCTATTTTCACTGATGCAAATGGGTAAAACCAGTGCCGTTCTTAATCGTCTTAATCAAACTGGACTTCCCTTTATTTCGGTGTTAACTGATCCAACCATGGGCGGTGTTTCAGCCAGCTTAGCCATGTTAGGTGATATTCATATTGCTGAACCGAATGCACTCATTGGTTTTGCCGGACCACGAGTCATTGAACAAACCGTTCGTGAAACTTTACCAGAAGGATTTCAACGCAGTGAATTTTTACTCCAACATGGAGCGATTGATATGATAGTTGATCGTCGTGAAATGCGCCAACGGATTGCCTCACTATTGGCTATGTTAACTCATCGTCCGCCACTGGTTATAAAATCACTCACCACGATGCCTATTCAATCTTTACCCAATAATTCTGAATCCACCTAAGCTATTGAGTGTTGCTTTTAATTGTTTTGATTTTTTCCAACTAAACTCGTTTAAAAGGGTTATCTACTTGGTTCTCCTTTGAAGCCGGAAGGGTTTATTCAAATATTGAATTTATTTATTTTCATTAGACTTAACAGCAGGATACTTATTTGGTTTACCACTGGTCACTGAGGAAAAACCTGCTTGGTTCAGTAGCAACCCAATAAACGATTATCTTAAATTCTCTCAATAGCGGCCATTAAATCACCTATTTTTTTTAGGTTAAAAAAATTCTAACAGGAACAGTTAGTAGTAATTTTTTGTTCTAATTCAATAAATTAAAAACTTTCAGTTTAATGATTGGTACGGTATCATTTTAATTAAAATTAAGAATAAACTGTCATAATTATGACATAAACCTTATTTTTAAGGAGACTTTATGCACTCTGAAATAGTTACAGAGTCAGAATCAACAGAGACTATTATTATTTTAACAGAACCGACCTTGACAGAAGGGGATAATATTTTACTGACCCAATATCGTGTCATTCGACGTCATGGTGAATTAACCCAATTTGATGCTAACAAAATTGCAGCGGCTATGACCAAGGCATTTCTGGCAGTGGAAGGTCATACTGCAACGACCTCCAATCGGATACACAATACAGTTCGCCATTTAACTCAACAAGTTATTAAAGGTATCCGCCGACGTTTACTGGAAAGTGGTACGGTGCATATCGAAGAGATACAAGATCAAGTTGAATTAGCGCTCATGCGGGCGGGTGAACATAAAGTAGCCCGAGCTTATGTCATTTATCGTGAGGAACATGCCCATCAACGTGCGATTAGGAAAGAAAAAACTGTGATTCATGTGACCAATAAACAGGGACAACGTTACCCGCTTGATGAAGAGCGGTTACGCACTGTAGTAGCAGAAGCTTGTGCTCATTTAGAAGATGTTCATGCTGAAATCATTATTGAAGAAAGTTTGAGAAACTTATTTGATGGTATTTTGGAAGTCGATGTTAATCGTGCTTTAGTGATGAGCGCACGTAGCCTTATTGAAAAAGAACCTAATTATACCTACGTTGCGGCTCGCTTATTACTCGATCACCTGCGTGGTGAAGCGTTCAGCTTTGTCCAATTGAGTCAACCTCAAGGAACTGTAACACAATCAATTGATTATTACTCAGAATACTTTAAAGCCTATTTAAAATGCGGTATTCAATATGAGCTACTCGATCCGAGGTTAGCTGAATTTGATTTGGAGCAACTCGGTAATGCTTTGGTTGCTGAGCGTGATGAGCAATTTACTTACTTGGGACTACAAACGCTCTATGATCGTTATTTTTTACATTGGCAAGAAACACGATTTGAATTACCCCAAGCTTTCTTTATGCGAGTGGCTATGGGGTTGGCTCTGAATGAAACTGAGCGTGAGACACGTGCCATTGAGTTTTATAACTTATTGTCGCGTTTTGATTTTATGACCAGTACCCCGACGTTATTTAATTCGGGTACTTTGCGTCCACAATTATCGAGTTGCTTTTTAAGTACCATTCCGGATAGTGCTGAAGGGATTATGGGTGCAATAACTGACAATGCCTTACTCTCTAAACATGCTGGGGGTATTGGTAATGACTGGACGCCGGTACGGGGTATGGGTGCTCATATCAAAGGGACTAATGGCAAGTCTGGCGGTGTGGTGCCTTTTATGAAAATTGCCAATGATGGTTTAGTCGCCTTTAATCAAAGTGGCAAGCGCCGGGGGTCTGGTTGTGCTTACTTGGAAACTTGGCATATTGATATTGAAGAATTTTTAGAACTTCGCAAAAACACCGGTGATGAACGTCGGCGCACCCATGACATGAATACGGCTAATTGGATCCCCGATTTATTTTTAGAACGGGTGCATGAAAACCAGCCGTGGACTTTATTTTCACCCGATGAAGTGCCTCATCTGCATGATTTATATGGGATCGCCTTTAAAGATGCCTATGAAGCTTATGAAGAATCGGCTCGCCAAGGCCAAATTAAAATCTGGAAGCAAGTAAGCGCAATAGAATTGTGGCGCAAAATGTTAACCATGCTGTATGAAACCGGACACCCTTGGTTGTGTTTTAAAGAGCCATGTAATTTACGCAATCCTCAACAACATGTCGGGGTGGTGCATTCCAGTAACTTATGCACTGAAATTTGCCTGAATACTTCTTTCCAAGAAATCGCTGTTTGTAACTTGGCAAGTATCAATTTATCGTCTCATATTCGCGAAGGTCAATTAGACCTCGACAAGTTACAACAGACTATCCGGATTGGGATGCGGATGCTCGATAACGTCATTGACATCAATTACTACTCTGTTCCTCAAGCCAAAACCGCTAATCTACGTCATCGGCCGGTGGGATTGGGTATAATGGGGTTCCAAGATGTTTTATATCAACTGCGGATTCCTTATGCGAGTGAGCCAGCGGTAGAATTTGCTGATTATACCCAAGAGGTCATTAGTTACTATGCTATTTTAGCTTCTACTGAGTTAGCACAGGAACGAGGTCACTACTCCACTTTTAATGGTTCACTCTGGAGCCAAGGGATTTTGCCGATTGATAGCATTAATCTGTTGGCTCAGGTGCGTGGTCATTATTTAGACATGTCAACTACCATGACCTTGGATTGGGATAGTTTACGCGAACGGGTTAAAACGGTTGGTATGCGTAATTCTAATTGTATGGCGATAGCACCCACGGCTACCATTTCAAATATATGCGGTGTCACGCAATCGATTGAACCCACTTATCAAAACTTATTTGTTAAATCCAATTTATCCGGTGAATTTACCATTATTAACCCTTACTTGGTACGTGACCTCAAAGCACGGGGTTTATGGGATGAAGTCATGGTTAATGATCTGAAATATGGTGATGGTAGTGTTCGTGAAATTGAGCGGATTCCCCAAGATTTACAAGCACTGTATGCGACCGCCTTTGAAATTGACCCAAACTGGTTAGTAGAAGCCGCTTCACGACGGCAAAAATGGCTCGATCAAAGTCAATCACTTAATCTTTATATGTTAGAACCTTCTGGTAGGAAACTTGATCAGTTGTATCGGTTAGCTTGGTTACGTGGTCTTAAAACCACTTATTATTTACGAAGTTTGGGTGCAACTCGTGTTCAAAAAAGTACGGTTTCTCACTTCAATACGATATCCAATATCCCTCAAGCCTGTGCACTAGAAGATCCAGAGTGTGAAGCTTGTCAGTAAGGCCAATGACTGGCCTGAATCGGTTGCTCCGGATGAATTGAAACTGGGTTGACGGTTTACTTAAAGTAATCAGTTCCCTCGCCCCGAAGTTAACTTGGGATTAATAGTTGCTTAGTCTCTTATTCATCTACTGTGGTTAACTGCTGAATAGGGAATTGCTACGTGGAATCATGTGCCATACTTCTTTAGGAATGAATTAATCCCATCTAACCCTAAATAAGAATATCACTAACCGATGATTAGCGATGATATACGCTATTCTCTCATTATTTACTTTATATTTTAATAAATTAGACAGGAGATTCACAATTATGTTGGATTTTGACGACTCCGTTGAAAGTATAACGAATACCACCACAATTAACACTTCCCGACGGAGATTTTCCTCTAATCAAAGCAAAACTTCTAAAGAAAAAAAAGTGATTGCCATAGCGAGTAGCCTTGATCCCATTACCATCGGTGCTAAACGACCTCATGCTGATGATATTAAAATTATTGGCGGACGCGGTTATGATTTGCGGCAGCCGATTCCAATTAAGTATCCTGAAGTCAGAGAACGTTTTTTAAATGCGCGCAAGAATTTTTGGACACCCAATGACATTCCCATGGGAGAAGATAAATTACAATGGAATACCGGACAATTAACCGAAGCAGAAAAATGGCTCTTTAAAACGAATATTTCTTACCTGACGGCGAGTGATAATTTAGTCCCTGATAATCTTGATAATGCCATTTTGCAACATATTACGGCCAATGAAATGAGGCAATATTTACGTTGGCAAATCAGTGAAGAATCAAATCATATTGAATCCTACTTATTTATTTTAGAGTCGTTTGGATTGGATGAAAAAGGCCAAGGTCAGATTTTTAATTTATATCAAGAAATTCCGGCTTTGACCAATAAATTAAATTGGAATATCCATTTTACTAACAACGTGGTTCACTGCGACGCACCAGTTGGTTCAATCGAAGCCAATCAGGCTCTATTAGAAGACCTGATTAGTTACTATATTTTTGAATACCTGTTTTTTCCGCTCGGATTCTCGCAGATTTTTGCTTTAGCCAGAAAAGGTAAACTCCGTAATACGGCTCAACAGTATAGCTATATTTGGCGAGATGAAAATCTGCATGCGATCAATAACCTCTGGTTAATTCGGCAAATTACTTTGGAAAATCCTATGCTTTGGGATGCCGCCATGCAGGAACGTTCTCGTGCTATTATTGATGAAGCCGTCAAATTAGAAATTCAATATGCTCAAGCATCCATGCCTGACGGTGGTATTTTAGGAATGTCCATCAAAACTTACTTTGAATTTGCCCAATTTATGGGTAATCAGATTTGCCAAAACTTGGGACTGAAATCGTTATTTGCGATTAAAGAACATCCGATGCCTTGGCTTAGTGAATATGAGTTAAATCAAGAAGTTAATTTTTTTGAAGGCCGAGTACGTGAATATCAAACCGGGAGTCAACTCTCTTGGGATTGAGCGGGTGCTGAATATCACAATAATGCCAACAGTCATTCTAATGAGTTTATAGGCAAAAAAAGTAATCTAGTATAATAAGTGGTGATCTTGTTCTTGAAACGATGCCGATTGAAAAATTGGGCATCGCTGCTTTAAAAATGAAGATCTATTTATTTTGTTCCCAAACCAAGGTTGTTTGGGAACATGATGTTTAAGTATTGGCTAGTGGGCTTCTAATCTATCGGCACGTCCGATTTATGCGGATACTGACGTCCAAAATAATAAAGCCGCCATACCAACTAACTGATTGATTCACTTAATAACAATGATAGCTTGTCTATCGAAACCACGTCTGACTTTGGCTGAGTTGAAATAACGACAATATAAAAAAACGGAGAAGTACTATGCACAACAATCGAACCACAATTACACAATTTCTTATTGAAGAACAGCGGCATATTCAAGGTGCGACCGGTGATTTCACGGCTTTGCTCAATGATATTGTTACTGCTTGCAAAGTGATTTCTAATTTAGTGAACTATGGTGCGCTCGTTGGGGTATTGGGAAGTGCAGATACTCAAAATGTTCAGGGGGAATCACAAAAGAAATTAGATGTGATCTCTAATGAGGTTTTCCTGAAGTCGAATGAATGGGCTGGACACGTTTCTGCAATGGCATCGGAAGAAATGGAAGATATCTATCCTATTCCGGAGCAGTATCCTCGGGGTAAATATTTACTCTTATTCGATCCTTTAGATGGTTCTTCTAATATTGATATTAATGTTTCGGTGGGCACTATTTTTTCTATTTTGCGTGGTCCAGAAGGGCTTACTAAGCCAACCGTTGCAGATTTTCTTCAACCTGGCGTGAAACAAGTTTGTGCCGGTTACACTTTATATGGACCGTCAACCATGATGGTACTGACTACCGGTAGTGGTGTGAATGGTTTTACTTTGGACCAAAATATTGGTGAATTTATTTTAAGTCATCCGAATCTGAGAATTGCACCGGATAGTCAAGAATTCGCGATTAATGTTTCTAATATGCGTTTTTGGAAATCGCCAATCAAGCGTTATATTGACGAATGTTTAGCTGGGAAGGATGGTGTTCGTGGCAAAGATTTTAATATGCGCTGGATTGCTTCTATGGTTGCAGAGGTACATCGTATTTTAACGCGAGGGGGTGTATTTATGTATCCGCTTGATAGCAAAAACCAAGATCAAGGTGGACGTTTACGGTTAATGTATGAAGCTAATCCAATGTCTTTCATCATTGAACAAGCCGGCGGCATGAGTACCACCGGTCATGAGCGCATTATGGAAATTCAACCAACCTCCGTTCATCAGCGAGTACCGGTCATTTTAGGATCTAAAAATGAAGTCGAACGAATTATTGCTTATCATCTCACTGAAAATTGAGTTTTAGTTGACCAAAAACGAGCGCGTAGTCGGATAAGAATGTCCGACCACGCTATAGAGAGATTAAGCTGAATTTAAGTTATCGCGGTGAGTTAAACTTGTGCCCAACCACGTGGTAAACTGACTACGCCTTGTTCTAAGCCACGTTGATGTACTTGAATTTGAGCAATATTAGTGGCTTTATCGTAAACATGGATAGCATTTTCACACAGTAAATAAACATCAATCCAGTATTCTCCTTTTAATAAAGCTAATTTAGGGAATTGAACTCTGATTTTTGCTTTGCCATTAGGCTCCCGTTCAATGATTAAGCCATCATGTTGGGTGCCTGCACTAGTAATCACTCTGCCATCAACTTGAGTTACCAGCAACCCGACGCTAGGGGTTGGTAAGTTCGGATCAGAAATAAATGCGATGGTTAAGCTCAATTCGCTCTCCAAACTTAACGCTTCTAATTGGCGTCCGGTAATACCATCGACGCTCACTTTAATATCCGTAAAATGGGCTGTTCCCTCTACAGGTATTCTGGTTATTGATGAAGTAGTTGATGCCGACGATGCTTGCAGAAGCGTCTTATTAGCCAATGAAATTGCTTCGGTGTAAGCAGAAACAACCCGACTCGGTAAACCATCTTGCTTAATTTGACCTTGTTCTAGCCAAATGACGCGATCGCAGATGGCTTCAACTTGATAAAGAGCGTGAGAACAAAATAAAATCGTTTTACCGGCTTGCTTAAACTGCATAATCCGATTAAAAGATCGACGCGCAAACGCACCATCACCGACTGATAAGGCTTCATCTACAATAAGAATATCTGGCTCAACACAGGTAGCTACTGAAAAAGCTAGCCGCACAAACATACCGGATGAATAAGTTTTAACTGGCTGCTCCATAAAGCCAGCAATACCGGAAAAATCTACAATACGATCATAAAGATGATTAATTTCTTCTAAGGAAAGTCCCATCATGGTGCCACTTAAATAGACATTTTCACGTCCGGTCATTTCGGGATGAAAACCTCCCCCTAACTCGAGTAAAGCAGCAACGCGACCTCTGATTTCACATTGTCCGTCAGAATCCGGTCGTAGCGTTCCGGCAATGAGTTTTAATAAAGTACTTTTACCAGCGCCATTATCACCAATAATACCCACGACTTGACCATGACAAATAGTTAAATCAAGCGGATGTAAAGCAATAAACGATTGATGGCGGGAACGATGAGCAATTAATTCCAATAACCGATCAACACCATGGGTATAATGGGTATAAGTTTTACTCACCTGGTGTAATTGAATGACGTTCATCACCATTAACAAGCCGACATTAAAAATAATTTTTTATGGTTAGTTAGGTTTATTGCCATACTTTAATCGTGGTGTCCTCACTGCCAGAGACTAATTCACTCCCGTCTGGTTTAAAAGCCACCGCCATGATATGTCCCCAATGTCCTTCTAAAGTCCGAAGTAATTTACCGGTAGCAACTTCCCAAATTCTAAGGGTTTTGTCTAAACTACCCGACGCCAAAAGTTTGCCATCGGGGCTGAAAGCAACTGACATAACAGCAGAACGGTGTCCTTTAAGGGTTCGAATTCTCTGACCGGTTTCAACATCCCACAACCGGATAGTTCGATCTAAACTGCCCGAAGCCAACATTTTTCCATCCGGACTAAAGGCAACCGAATTAAGCCAACCTTTGTGTCCTTTTAAGGTACGAATGACTTTACCCGTTTGAACATCCCACAATCTGATTTCTTTATCCCAACTGGCCGAAGCAAGCATAGTACCATCCGGACTGAAAACCACCGAGGGTACATTACGTTTATGTCCAAGAAGAACCCGTAAATTTTTCCTGGTTTTAACATCCCAGAGATTAATTTTCCGGTCCCAACTCGCCGAGGCGAGAATTTGTCCATCTGGACTAAAAGCTAATGCGGTTACTGAATTATCATGTCCATGTAAAGAATCTAATTTTTTGCCGCTACTGACTTCCCACAAATTGACGATTTTATCTTCACCACCGGAGGCTAACAACTTACCATCTGGACTAAAAGCCACTGAAGTAACCCAAAAGTTATGGGCTTTTAAAGTACGAATTTCTTCCCCAGTATCTATGTTCCACAATTTCAGCGATTCATCTTCACTTCCGGATGCCAAAATTTTACCGTCTGGGCTAAAAGCAACCGAGGTAACATTCCGTTTATGCCCGAGCAAAGTACGAACTATTTTACTCGGTAAGTTATCGGATTCTAAAACGGTCGGAGCAGTGGGTTGGGGTGGCTCTGATTCAGCGTTTGCCGGTGGTCCAACCAAACATAAATACATAGTCAACGCAATAAAGTACATCATAACCAAGTAAGATTTGACACTCATATCCATAATAAATTCCTCATTTTTTTTAACAAAATTTTAAATAGGTCTATGCTATTTAATCTGATCTATTTCAAGCGTTTTCTATCCTACTACAACCGTTATTGCACCATCAAAACCACGAGCTTCCAGTAATTACCATCGTTTCATGCGTTTGTCTATAGTTTATTAAATGTTTTATTTGAACCAGTTTAGGTTAATAGCAAGTTAATAAGAATACCAGCTTGGTCTATTTCAGCAAATAAACAAAAAATAACTCTACGTTAGGGTATTTGTTATTCCCCAATTGCTGAAATATTAGCCCTACCGGCTAATACTTCGGCAACATGATACACCTTTATAGAACTGGCTAATCGTTTTAGATAACCAGCGATATTTAACAAACATCCCATATCTCCAGCCAACACCACTTGCGCACCCGTTGCTTGAATATGAGCGACTTTATCTGCTAAAAGACGCGCTGAAATAGGAGAATATTTCACACAAAAAGTGCCTCCAAATCCACAACATTCTTGAGTTGCTTTCATTTCAATGAGCGTCAATCCTGATACGCTATTCAATAATTGTCGCGGTTGCATTTGAATTCCTAATTCGCGTAACCCACTACAGGAATCATGATAAGTCACCCTTTGTTCAAAGCGAGTATTGACTTGAGTCATCCCTTGTACTTGAGTTAAGAAACTGACTAATTCATAACAACGATCAGCAAAGTTCTGTGCCTTTGCTTGCCAATCCGGTTCATGAGTAAATAGTTCCGGATAGTGTCGTTTAAGCATACCGATACAAGATCCAGAAGGTGCAACGATATAATCACAACTATCAAATTCATTTATCAGTTGTTTGGCCAGTAAGCGACTATTGTTAATATCGCCATTATTATAAGCAATTTGACCACAACAGGTTTGCTTAATAGGTACTTTAACATGGCAGCCACAACGTTCTAGTAATTCGAGCGCAGCGAAACCCACGTTAGGACGAAATAGATCCACTAAACAAGTAATAAATAACCCAATTTGGGGAAAATCAGTAGTGTTACTCGACATGAAGAATTATTTTACTCTTATTTTAAATTTAAACACGCTTCGCGTTAAGAGGCGCTATAAATCCTAAGCCTATAGCAATGGCATTGCTCCTCAATAAATCATTCTAGTTACCCACCAGATTGCTTTTCTCTTGTTTCCCATTTTAAAAAGATGGAAATTTTTCAGTGCACGATTATCATCAATAGCCAGTTAGAAATTTCGGGCGCAATGCGACGATGAAAGTAGTTGGGGTTGGGGTAAAAAAACGAGTTAAGCCTAAGTAATTAAAGAATAATTGGCCAATCAGTGTGCGCTTAGCTCAATAAAAGTAAGCACCGGTAGCAAGAGTAGGATAAGTTGAATGGAGTGAGATCCATTGTTTTAATAGCGGGTAAAGTTTTAAGGCTTGGCGCTATTATGACCATCCTACACTGGCTAACTAAGTTTAAGAATGGGAAAAGAAATCGGCTGACAAAAGTCACTTTATTAAAGAGTTGAAGTCAACCGCAACCACATTTTTAATAAATGACTAATTAAGTCAGCCATATACTGAAGCAACTCGGTACCCATACTTGCATGAAATCGGGAAATATCATCGCTACCCATAGCCAATACCCCTTGTGGCTTGGGCTTTCCTAATGGCAGCAAGACTGCAGAAACGACGTTGTTATTCGGAAACAGATATTCAAGCCGTTCGGTGGTCAACTGTCCGCAAAAAGGTGTACTGTTAGCTAACAAATTTTCGAATAAAGCGAATACTTGAGCATCATATTCCTTGAATTCCGGTCGCGGTGCTAACTGACCACTTGGTAATTCAAACCACCTTACTGCTACAGCTTGGGTATTAAATTCATTGGCTATGGTGGTATACAGGATATCAAAAAATTCATCTATCCCGGTAGCACTGACTAACACGGCAATCAAACGTTGAATACGCCAGTTCAGTTGTTCGTTTTCTTGAGCAATCCTAACCAACTTATCTAATTGGCGTTGTAATTGTTGATTTTCTTCGCGTAATACAGCGAGTTGCCGTTCTATCAATGAAATGGCTGATCCCGTGATGTGTGGGATCTTCATGATTGCCAATAAACTCTCATGGTGAGTAAAAAATTCGGGATGTTGTTGTAAATAGTGGGCTATTACTTCATCAGAGAGTTCTTCATAAGGGCGCCAGTTTTTAGGTGAAGTATTCATAATTCAATGGTACCTTCAAACACATGGACAGCCGGACCGGTCATTAATACGGCGGCATCAGGACCTGCCCATTGAATTTGCAACTGTCCACCGGGTAAATTGACTGTCACTATACTATCCAAACGTTTTAGCCGCTGACCCACCACAACTGCTGCACAAGCACCCGTGCCGCAAGCCAGGGTTTCACCAACACCACGTTCATATACTCGCAATTTAATATTTGAATTGTCAATAATTTGCATAAAGCTAACATTAGCACGTTGTGGAAAGCGATGATGCAAAGAAAGCTTTGCTCCTACCGTTTCTACCGGTGCGGTTTCTATAGAGTCAACTAATAACACGGCATGAGGATTACCTATTGATATGGCCCCAATTTTATACAAGTCAGTCCCCACCATAATCGGATATTGTAGTTCGACTTTATCTGCATTAAAAGGAATATCAACGGGGTTCAACCGCGGCACGCCCATATTGACAGTAATATCTCCATTCTCTTCAATCTGCGGACAAATCAAGCCAGAGTGCGTTTCTATGACTAAATTTTTTTTGTCAGTTAAGCCTTTGTCGACGACAAAACGGGCAAAACAGCGGGCACCATTACCACATTGCTGTACTTCTTCGCCATCGGCATTAAAAATACGATACCGAAAATCAACGTTGGGCTTGTTGCTGGCTTCTACAAATAACAATTGATCACATCCCACTCCAAAGCGACGCCTCGCTATAAAACGTATCTGTTCGGTGGTTAAGGAGATGGAGTTAGAAGTATTATCAAAGATAATAAAGTCATTACCCAATCCTTGCATTTTGGTAAAAGCAATTTGCATATTAAGAGTCCCTTTTTTTAGAGAGAGGAAAGCAATTATTTTTTGGCATACAATGTGATTATTTTATTTTCATTATAACTAACTCTATAAAAATCGAGTACGCTTAAATTAAAGAAAAGAATCCCAGCGTGTTGAAAAAAGTGATTCGGCAAAAGGAAACCCCTCGGATAAACTGACTTTAAGTTAAAATAGGTTATCATCTTGTTTGGATGAGGATATAAAGTTATGTCATTGATATATTATATTATAATTGAAATAATTGTCCTATTTTCCTTATTATCTTGTAATGAAAGTAGCAACCCTTTAAATAATACACCCGATTGGCTGGATGATTCTCTGGTGGAAACACCAGGTCCACTTAAAATAGTGGGTAATAAACTATTATACGCCAATGAAACAGCACAACGTTTTCAAATAATTGATGTTGCAGAATTAAATAACCCCCGTTTAGTTGCTCAAATTACTTTATTAGGATATCCGCATGAATTTTATGTGCGAGGTAAACAGTACGTATTATTACAACATGATAGCGGGTTAGCAGAGGGTAATCGCTTAACGGTAATACAGCAACAACCCGATGGTCGCTTAATAACACGCCAAGATTTTAGTTTACCAGGCTATGTGGTGACATCACAGCAGCGTGGCCAATTTATTTATGTGGTGACACGTCCTGCTGATAGCATTCCTGAAATTCACGAGATTACAGTATTCAAATGGAATGCTCAAGAACAGCTTGAGATAGTGGATAAGATTCAGTCGCCCGGTTTTCTATATGAAACAGCCATTTTTCCTGACTATCTGGTGTTAACTTATCAAAATTACACTTCAGCAACGAGACAAATTCAAGTGATTGATTTATCACAGCCCAATGATCCTTTAGTTGAATTTCCTTCAATACCTATATCAGGAGACATTGATTCAGCATTGCATTTTAATGTATTCAATAAACAATTACGCCTAGTCTATTCACTGGGAAGCAACACCATTGTAGCTAGTTACGATTTAGGCTCACCAGCAATGGCTTTAATTGGGGAAGTGAATCTTACCCCTGGAACTATGGATTCCTCTTCATGTCTTGGAACTCATTTTGTTGATAATCGTGCTTTTGTAGTGACCTCTGATGAAGGGTTTTGTAATCTGTGGGTTATCGATTTAACCAACCCGTCATTACCCCAAGTTATGAGCAAATTAGAGATATCTGATCGAGTTTATGCACTATCCTCCCATGATAATTATTTACTGGCTGTAGTTAATGATAACCAATGGGTGGATAAAGAAACGACTCTTCCCATCAGTAAAGTTGCGCTAAGTCGGTTTGATGTCACTCTGCCCAATCAACCCATTCTAATGGATCACTTTGTTCCCTTAGCTGAACAAGCAACAGAAATCGGGTTAACCGGTGAATCAGCGTTATGGTTGCTCGATTGGCAACAAGCTTTTGCTCTTTTACCCTTTGAGGTTTCTATTGAAACGGGGATACGCAGTTATTTGCAAAGGGTTTCTTTAGCGAATAATCAAATCGAAGCCGCCGGTCAGTTTGACAGTCCTATTCCATTACAACAGGTATTTGCTATTGCGCCAGATAGTTTCGTCGCTTTAGGAGATCAAGTATTACTTACTCTTCGTTGGCAGGCTGATCAATTTCAACAATTAGGTCAATTAGAATTAGCCGCTGATCTCACTTGGCTTAAGCTAGAAAATGACGAGCTATGGGCGGTAGCAACAAATGGTGCTCATTATCGCTTGTACCGTTATACTTTACCCAATTTAGAATTACCTAGCCAACAATGGACTTTACCAAAAAATGATTACCAAAAGTTATTAATGGATCAACATTGGGCTGTGTTTTACAATTATGATACCACCATCCAACTCCTTGATATACTTACCGGTCAACTATATCCAACTCAAACACTACTAGAAAAAGCTGAAGATAAATTATTTAGGCAACCTTTCATTTATGAAGGATGGTTTTATCTCGCTGAACAACTTCCTTCAGACCAACAAAAAGAGCAATTTAAATGGGTACTACATAGTTGGAATTTGCAAAACCTAGGGGAAACATTGAACCGATTTATTCCAGGTAATCCGGAGAACCTGTTTATAGCCAATGGTGAATTAATTACTCAAGAAGCCACTTCAACTGGACAATTACGTTTAAATAGATTAGCACTGGATATTGAGCAAGCTCATTTACTTTACAGTTATGAATTCCCTTGCCTAAGTGGTTCTCCAGTATTCTGGAACGGTGAATCCATCTATGTTAATTGTCTAAAAGAATATAAAGTTAAATCTTTTGAACCCTGGGGTCCAATCTATGATGGCAATCAGGAATTGGTTACTCAAATATTGCAACTCAATCCTGGACAAAACTTTGCACAAGAAGGCAATTGGATTGTGGCTGGAATACTGGGATTACAAGCGGTAGCTCCTCAAACCATACTACTCATCACCGAACCGCTAAACTATGGCCGATATTTTTATTCATATTGTGAAGTCTATCGACTCATTCCTGGACAAGAAGCGCAATTACTTAAGCAACTTCAACTCTGCCTAATGTGTGGTGATAACTTCGTGTTAACACCTGATCAGGTCTGGATGGCACAAGGATTGGCTGGTCTAAAAGAAGTCAGTTGGTAAAAAAGAGTAATTAGTTCAATCAATTGGACTAAGTGAAGCGTAGGAACACTGCCGTCAACTTAACGTTATTCTCACGGAAACGGGAATCTCTAACCCGTTGGAACCACTGAATACCAGCTTGCACGGGTATGAAAATTCAACCTTAAGAGTCAATGCCATGAAGTTAAAAATTCCCCCCTTTGAAAAAGGGGGAAGTAAAAGGTCTTAACTTAATGGCAGTGACCTTAAGAGTGGTACTACGCTTGCTAAACAGGCTATTATTTTTCAATAAGTGGTAAGTTTTTTCTAAAAATAAATTCGTTACATCCGGTGGGTACTTGAGCTTTCACATGTTTCAATTTTTGGAATCCTAAATTCATCATTAATTTTTCTATTTCCTCGATTGAAGCGTATTCGTAGGGATAACCGCCTACCCAATCAATTACGTCATAAAGAAAATCCATTCCACGCGTCTTTTTGGTGGGATTTTCTCTAGTCACTAAGTACTTTGCTAACCAAATAATAGGATAAAATAAATAAACTAAACCTGATTGTAATAGTGAGGGTAGTTTACAGTATAACCACTTGATAATTAACCATATATAGCTACTCCAGTGCTTATTATAGATGGCAATGACCAAATATCCATCCTCTTTAACCAACTTGGCCACCGATTGAAAAGCTTGTCGCATGTTTCCCGTGTGGTGTAACACCCCCCAGGAATGAACTATATCAACACCTTGATTGTTAGAATATTTTAGTAGTTGATTGACGGTGTCTTGATTAAGTATAGAACCTATCACTATGGGAATGTCAGTTGATTTAACGTGTGGAAAATGAATCAGCGTCTGCTCTAAGGCTTCTTTACAAGTGGGGTTGATTTCGCAGCCAACTACGGTTGCTCCATTTTGTCTAGCAATAAGCAAACTTAAACCTTGCCCAAAGCCAATATCAATGAAGGTTTTTCCGGTTAGTTCGATTCCGGCAAATAATTTTGCAAAATCATTTTCAGCTTGCTTTACCTTTGCTGAGGTTAAAGCGTTTTTTGAAAAATCTAACCAATTTTTACCAAAATCAAAGGGCATTTTTTAGCTTCCTCTCATAGATTACTATATTTACTCACTCCGGGTTACGCATAGTTGCTATACTTTCCTTTAGAAAAGGGGATATAGGGGAATTTCGGGAACTTGGCCTTCAGCAAATCCCCCCTACTACCCCTTTTTTCAAAGGGATGAATTGGATTTTTTATACGTAACGTGACTTACTCACTGGCTGCTTTCACCTTGATTAATTGTTTCCTTGACCGATTTAGACACAATCCTTTTTAAAATTTTGAAAATAATTTCTGCTTCAAGTTTTTCAACATATTCCCGCGAATATTCAATTCGCATGGTAGGAATATCGGTTGTTATTCCCACCATTTCTACCCGCAGAAACTTCCAACTATCCGCAATCGTGTAACAACCAAAAATTTCTTGCGGCTCATTCCCGTCATTTTCCCAATTTAAATGAGCAAATGAAAATTTAATCATCAGGATAGTTTATAAACTTCGAAGTAAGCCAAACAACCAAACTTTAGCTTGTGTTCCCATAACTTCATTAACAGCGGATTGGATAATTTCTCTTTCTAGTTGAGTTAATCGCTTGGTGGTAAGCGGTGTTTTATAAAGGTAGCGTGTTCAGCGGTTGCCACTCCGAGTTGTAACTCGGCTAGGACTTGCGCCAACTGACCAATTAATAAAGGTTTTACCGCTAATCTTAAACCCGGGAAAATCTGGCTATGGAGAATACCTCTCTCATCAGGATTTAATCGAACATAAGTGTCTTCTTGAAAACAAAACCAGTCTATCTGTTGCTCGTACACTTGCCAGACAAGGTATTCTGGCACACCATTACGGCGATAAACTCTAAATTTATCATGTAAATCATAAGCTGCACTGCTGGCAGCTACTTCGACAATGAATTCTGGAACACCTTCAACGTAATCATCCTCACTAATCCATGATTTTCCTCCCATTTCTGGAAGTAAGCGTAAAATGGCATCCGGTTGTGGTTCGTTGTCCCGATCCAAGCGTATAGTAACATTATCTGCCAATTCAACACCAGGAGTAGCAGCACAATAGGCACCTAACCAACTCATTATATAACCGTGAGGTTTACCATGACTTTCATAGCGTAACGGGGAAGCCATATAAACAACTCCTTCAATAAGTTCATATTTTTTATTAGCGGGCATCTGCTCATAACGCTGTTCAAATTCAAGACGTGAGAGCCTATCGCCGCTATTCAAGGGAGGAAGTCGAGTTTTGAATTGAATTGCGGTTGTCATCGGTTGTTACCTTTTTCCCAAATTGTTTGGTTTGTTCTCGATTCATTTGGTAGCTATTTTTGGGCTTATTGACCAGTTTCGGGTTGGTTAAGATCGACTCAATAACCCGTTTTACCATGCTGAACCACTTCATTTGAATTTTCTTTGAGTTTACTTAATTGTTCCAGTAAGAAAAATAGATTTTTCTACTTAACCAATTATTGTTGGCTTTTTTTGGCAATGATTGTCCAAGACATTTTATTAGTATGTGTTAACTGTAAATTTTCTAGCGGCAAGCCTGCTAACATTTGTAATACTTCTTCCTTAGTCCAGTAATGCGCAATGGTGGGTAGTAACTGATCAAACACAATGCTTTCAATATGTCTAAAAGACATTTTTTTTAGTAATTGAAAATAAGGTTTTCTCTGGGGGAAAAGTAGCCAGGCTTTTAATAACAGGGTTAACACCTTGGCAATAATTCGGGTGATTGGTAGTGGTAGCCGCGAAGTAATTGCTGTTCGTACTGGATTTACCCATTTTAAGTAGCGTTCATTGCCTTCATAGGCATATACCCAAAGAATAAGTATTCCACCGGGTTTTACGGCTTGCACCAGATTTTCTATTGCTTGGCGTGGATCAGCTAAATGATGAATCACACCAATACACATGACGACATCAAAACTGGCGTTAAAATTAATCTGATAAATGGACTGAAAAGCAATCGTACAATTTTTAAACTGCTGTAGATTTTGTTTAGCGACTTCAACAGTACGTTGATCGTAATCAAAGGCATAACAAGATTTGGCGCCGGCTAATAGCGGCCAATAACTATTCCTGCCAATACCACAACCGGCATCCAATAGCGTTTTGTCTTGGAAAAAAGCTAAGTCTAAAGGAGCAATCCAATGACAAAATTGTTCTTTATAAATGGGCAAAATCTCTCGATAAAGATTCCATTCATAGCCAAATTGATGTTGTGTGCCTTTATTATTCATTGATTATTTAACTATTTTCTATTTTAAAGTGTTAAGACTAAACTCATTAGCTGGGATATACAATATTTTAATACCCGGTTTTCCCAAAGATCTACCGTATCACAATACTGCATTAATCACTGTAGCCATTCCTTTAGCAACCATGACTATAATAAAGTTCCTTGTTCCCGCAAGCGAGCAAACAGAAATAATAACCGAGTTGAATGTAAGTATCCAGGTTGTTTAAAAAACCGGTTAGGATTAAAATTTTTAGGTATACCCAAATTAAAGGTAGGAAGCTAACAATTGTTGTTAGTCAATTCTACCTTTTAAATAGTTAATAGGTTAACCAGATGAACCCTCAACTTGATATAGAAACCATCGAAGCGGTATTGGCTAAAGCTGATCAGTTGTACACCGAACGGGAAATATCCGCTGCACTGGATGAAATAGCCGGAAATATTACCAGACAATTACATAATAAACACCCGGTTTGCTTAAGTATTATGTTAGGTGGATTAGTGCCCGCCGGGCAATTGTTACCTCGACTGAATTTTCCGGTGGAAATTGATTACATTCATGCCACTCGTTATCGAGGAGCGACTGAGGGAAATGAATTACACTGGATTAAATATCCAAGTATTTCTTTAGAAAATCGCACGGTACTTCTCATTGATGATATTTTAGATGAAGGGTTAACTTTGCAAGCCGTGGTTGAATATTGTCAACAGCAGGGTGCTGAACAAGTCTTCACGGCTGCTTTAGTGGAAAAACAACATAAGCGGCGGATTGGATTACAACATGCTGATTTTACTGGATTGACTGTTCCGGATCGGTATGTGTTTGGGTATGGGATGGATTATCAAAATCAATTACGATATGTCGCTGGTATTTATGCGGTACATGGGCTATGAGTGAATTAGCTATTATTGGGGGTACTGGTTTAACGGATTTAGCCGGTTTAGAAATTACGCATCGGCAAATATTACATACGCCTTATGGAGAAACCTCCAGCCCGATTATTCAGGGTCGTTATGCGGGGAAATCGATTGTATTTTTAGCTCGGCATGGTGCACGACATACGATTCCGCCTCATAAAGTTAATTATCGAGCCAATATTTGGTGCTTGAAAGAGTTAGGTGTACAAACGGTGATTGCCATTGCGGCTGTAGGTGGAATTCATCCGAGTTTGCAACCGCAAGATTTAGTGATTCCCCACCAATTGATTGATTATACTGGGTCACGAGAACATACTTTTTTTGCCGAAGAGCGGAATCCGGTGACTCATATTGATTTTACGCAGCCTTATTGTGAAAGTTTACGGGAACGTTTATTAGCAGCGGCTCAGCAAGTCAGTTTTAAAATCCATTCCCAAGGGGTTTATGGCGCCACTCAAGGGCCGCGTTTGGAAACCGCCGCAGAAATTGAGCGCATGGCACGAGATGGTTGTGATATCGTCGGCATGACCGGGATGCCCGAAGCGGCATTAGCGCGAGAATTAAATCTCTGTTATGCCACTTGTGCCGTGGTTTCTAATCCAGCCGCTGGACGTAGTCCTAAACCTATTACGATGACGGAGATTGAAGCGAATTTGAATGAAGGGATTGAACATGTTCGGCAACTATTGGTCAAAGTTATTCAATTGCTGTAGTGATTGTTAATGTCAACGATACAACCGATTCTAGAATCAGCCATTCAATTATTTCCTCAGTTAGATAGCGCACGGTTAGAGGCAGAAGTTTTACTGAGTCACGTGTTACGAGTTAAACGAAGTTATTTATATACTTGGCCTCATTGTTTATTAACCGCTCATCAAATCAGTCAGTTTCAAGCGCTATGCCAGCGGCGGCTGCAAGGTGAACCCATTGCTTATCTTATTGGTCATAAAGAATTTTGGTCACTGGAGTTACAAGTTACGCCAGCGACTTTAATTCCTCGACCGGAAACCGAATTATTGGTTGAACAGGCACTGGCACGGTTACCCATCCAGAGTGACGCTCAAGTGGTGGATTTAGGCACTGGGAGCGGTGCGATTGCGCTCGCGATTGCTCGGGAACGTCCGCGTTGTCGAGTATTAGCAACGGATAATGCGCCCGAGGCGCTAGTCATTGCCCAACAGAATGCCCAACATTTAGGATTACATCAGGTCCAATTTCAAGTAAGTGATTGGTGGCAAGCTTTGGATCAAGTTAATGCCGCTGTAGTGGTATCCAATCCGCCTTATATTGCCATCACGGATCCTCATTTAACTCAAGGTGATGTTCGCTATGAACCGCGTCATGCCTTGATTTCGGGTAAAGATGGTTTAGCCGCTATTCGGTTATTGATTACCCAATCGCTGGTTCATCTCGAGCCGAAAGGCTGGTTATTACTAGAACACGGCTATAATCAAGCCGCCGCAGTAAAAAAATTATTAACCCGACAAGGATACGCAATGATTACTACTTATCCTGATTTAGCTGGACAACCACGAGTAACTGGGGGACAAAAGCCTTAATCGTACCAGTAACGGTGCCGGGCTATTTTTTCTAACTGGGGTTGAGAAATGCCGCTGGCTGAGAGTCGAAACTGAATGGCACCTACTGATGCGGTTGTCCAGGTTTTGATGCCATAACGATGATAACGCTGTACTATTTCTGGGTTAGGTAACCGGAAACGATTTTTATAAGCAACTGAAAATAAAGCAATCTTGGGTTTAACCGCTTGAATGAAGGCTTCAGTTGAAGAAGTTTGACTACCATGATGTGGCACAATCAGAATATCCGCGGCTAAATCCGAATAAGCATGGTTGAGTAAATCAGATTCTGCTGCGGTTTCAATATCACCGGGTAATAACAGGCTTCCTCCGGCGGTAATGATTTTTAATACACAACTGCGGCTATTACCGTTAGCTAAATAGTGAGCCGGGGGATGTAAAATCTTGAAATCAACGTCATCCCAGCGCCAATATTGACCGGCTTGGCATAAACGGACTGGATTGGTTTGGGTAAATTTTTCTGGCACACTGGTAATGACTTCGGTTACGGTCAGATTTTTTAGGAGACTTTGAGCACCACCGATATGATCGTTATCACCGTGACTAATCAATAGTTTATCAATTTCACGAATGCCTTGAGTTCGTAAGAAAGGCACGACGACGGTTTGCCCGATATCAGAATTATCATTCCACTTCGCCCCGGTGTCGTAGACTAAGGTATAATTTTGCGTGCGGATGACTGCGGCTAAACCCTGTCCCACATCTAATAAAGTAAACCAAACTTCTCCTCGTTGGGGATAGGGAGTTCGAGTTAAGAACAGGGGTAATAACCAGATGATTCCTATCCATTTGGCTGGAAAACCACGAGGTAATAATAAAACTAACATTCCCACTAGGGCACTAACAATAGCCCACCACGGTGGAATAGCCTGATACCACATCCAGTGAGGGTTTGCTAACCACTCCAAAGAGACCCATAAAGCATCCATAAAATAATCAGCCAGTTGCAATGCGCTACCGCCGATGATAGGTAACAACTTCACTAAAGCAGCACCGAATAAAGCGAGCGGGACAATAACTAAACCAAACCAAGGAATAGCTATAGAATTAGCTACTAAGGAACTTAAGGGAGTATAACCAAACTGAGCTAAAAAAATGATAGCCACCAAAAGTGATACTGCAATTTGAGTTCGCCAAGAATCGAGTCCCCATTTGAGTAAAACCGAAGTCTTTAATTCACGTCGGTTAGTTAATACGTACACAATGACTGCCACCGCTCCGAAGGATAACCAAAAGCCCAGTGAGAGAACTGCCAAGGGATCCCATAATAAGACGATAAGTAGGCTAAAAGCCAAAATAGATGAAGGCATCACTCGCCGAGTAAAAAGAATCCCTGACAGAGCTACTACCAGCATAATTAACGCCCGTTGTGTCGGTACCATAAAACCCGCTAAGAGTGCATAAAACCCAGCCGCTAATAAACCCCATACCGCCGCAAAATAAGGTGCTGGCAACCACAGCGTGGGTTTACCGAGATAACGCCAAAAACGCAGTGTTATTTCAAATACCAACAAAGCCACTAAACTGATATGTGAACCCGAAATCACAATGAGATGAGTAGTACCGGTTTGCTTAAAAACGGTCTGTTGTCGTGGTGTAATCCATTGGGCTTCACCTATCACCAGTCCAATAATGATACCTTGGGTAGGTGAATGGTGGAGTTGTTGTTGTATGGCTTTAGCTAATTGGTAACGCCAATGGTCTATATTTAATAAAGAAGCGGGTTGTTGTAATAACTGGGGTTGACTCCGTAGAGAAACATAACCCGTTGCTCTAATCTGTTGTTGAAATAACCAACTGGAATAGTCGAAACCACCGGGATTAAGCAAACTCTGGGTCGGTTTCAACCGGACAGTTAGTTGCCAGTGTTGACCGGGAATTAAAGGTTCCAACGGTTGCTCATACCACTGTAACCGTAAGCGGCCAGGATTAGGCCATTCTTGAGTAGGATTAGGTCCGAAATCAAATTGCCAACCATAAGCCTTCTTGATGGGTATGTTAACGACTACACCAGTCAATTTTAAATCTTTACTTTCCAGATCGCGAGGTAAATTTTGTGCTAATATCATGTTGGCACGCCAAACTGTCCACCCCAATCCCAGTGCCCCAAAGCACAATAGACGCAAACTAGGTCGTTTCCAAGCGATAAGCACTACCGGCAACAGTAGGATAGTCCAACGCGGATCGGGTAAATGACTCCAGGTTTGGCCATAAACAATGCCCACTAAAAAAGCCAGCGTATTGAAACGCATGGTTAAGTTAATACGATTTTAAAAAAGATGATGTCGTTGATGGTACTTTTGTTATTACCAAATTTATGAAAAAATTCTTTCAGCGCTACTTACCTCCCATTGCTCAAATTAAATCACATCCGAGCTTACAGTTTTTAGGCAAGCGACTTCATGATCCTAATCTATGGCATTTAAATAGACGGTCTGTCGCTGGCGGAACGGCTATCGGCTTATTTAGTGCTTTTATACCCATTCCGATGCAAATGGTATTAGCCGCTCTGTTAGCTATTTTATTTCGAGTCAATTTACCGCTTGCAGCGGCTTTAGTATGGATAACCAATCCGATTACGACGCCGCCCATCATTTATTTTGACTATTTATTGGGTTCAATTCTATTAAGAATCCCTCCCCAACAGTTGGAATTTCAATTTTCCTCACAATGGTTTCTGGCTACCTTAAAACCTTTCTTATTAGGTTGCATGGTGCTTAGTACAGTCAGTGCATTAGCGGGATACTGGCTAATTATTTGGTTATGGCGATTACAAGTCAACCGCTTATGGCGGGCTCGATGTAGAAAAAGACTCCAACCGGAAAGGACGCTTATCAAGCCAAAAAAGTTCGGCAAATTAGAAAATTTACCTTAACAAAGGAGTAGAGGTCAGCCCATTTCAACTGACCTCTTCAACCGGTAACAAGATTTCAGTTCACCATTCGCTTAATCTTGGGGATGATCAGTTGGTACTTTTTCTTGTTGAATTCGCTGATAAATTTCTTCACGGTGGACAGCGACTTCTTTAGGGGCATTTACCCCAATTCGCACCTGATTACCTTTAACACCCAACACCGTCACCGTTATATCATCTCCTATCATCAGTGATTCACCAACACGCCTTGTCAAAATCAACATAGATTTTCTCCTACTTGTGGTAAGCTCCAAGCTCTATTTCGATGTCAGGTACATCGCTATATCACTTGATCTTAAGCGGCCTTATCCAGATTGAAAGCAGCATGTAAAACCCGCACGGCTAACTCCAGATATTTTTCATGTACCACTACCGAGATTTTAATCTCAGAAGTCGAAATCAACTGGATGTTAATTCCTTCATTGGCTAAGGCTTGAAACATAGTGCTAGCAATCCCAGCATGAGAACGCATGCCAACACCGATGATGGATACTTTCACAATTTGGTCATCGCCTCGCACTTCGCGCATCCCTAAGCTTGGGGCTAGACCTTGTAGGATTCCTAACGCTTTTTTATAGTCGTTGCGGTGTACAGTAAAAGTAAAGTCAGTGGTGGTGCCATCAGCCCCAATATTTTGAATAATCATATCCACTTCAATATTGGCAGCGGCAATCTGACTCAAAATTTGGGCGGCAACCCCGGGTTTATCGGGTACACCGAGTAAAGTTAATTTGGCTTCATCACGATTAAATGCAATTCCGGAAATCAGAGCTTGTTCCATGCTTTTATCCTCTGGCGCAATTAAAGTACCGGGACCGTCTTCAAAAGAAGAGAGTACCCGTAACGGTACATTATATTTACTGGCAAATTCCACTGACCGAATTTGTAATACTTTGGATCCCAAACTGGCCATTTCCAGCATTTCTTCAAAACAAATTTGCTCAAGTCGGCGAGCATTGGGAACCACGCGCGGATCGGTGGTATAGACACCATCCACATCGGTATAAATCTGACATTCATCGGCTTTCAGTGCCGCTGCTAAGGCCACCGCGGTCGTATCGGAACCGCCTCTGCCTAAAGTCGTAATGTTGCCTGGTTCATCTACTCCTTGGAATCCAGCAACCACCACGACAATACCTTGGGCCAAATCAGCACGAATATTTTGGTCATCAATATCCAGAATACGCGCTTTGGTATGCGCACTGTCAGTGAGAATACGCACTTGTGCACCAGTGTAAGAACGAGCCGGACAACCCCTAGCTTCTAATGCAATACTTAACAAGCTAATCGTGACCTGTTCACCCGTCGCTAACAGGACATCAAACTCGCGTTCTTTGGGCGGATCCGCAACACTTTTGGCCAGTGCCACTAAGCGGTTAGTTTCTCCACTCATGGCAGAAACGACCACCACCACCTCATGTCCTTGAGAACGAGTTGCTATCACTTTTTCAGCAACCTGGGCAATCCGTTCGACTGAACCTACCGAAGTGCCTCCATATTTTTGTACAATCAATGCCATATCTATAACTATTCCCTTATCAGTAGGCGAGAAAGTCCTTATTAAACACTATTTTTGGATAGAGATAAAGTGATTTAAAAGCGAAGAGAAATAAAGAAAAAAAAGACCCACTTTAGGTCAATTATTAAATTATAAAGCGAAGCAATCCCTATTTTCTAGCTGTATTTGTCATTTTTAAAATATACTATGGGTATAATATATATAAAATGGTACGTTAAAAATGGTTAACTTCATTCTTAATGACAAAGATATTTCCACCGATGTATTTGAAGGAACGTGCATTTTAGATTTTCTACGCCACAATCAACGCTTGGTGGGAACGAAAACGGGCTGTCAGGAAGGAGACTGTGGTGCCTGCCTTATTCTCGTTGGGGAATGGAAAGGTCATCTTATTTCTTACCAATCAGCCAATTCGTGTTTGTTGTCATTAGGACAAGTCAATGGCAAACATGTTATTACGATTGAAGGTTTAAATCAAACGGATTTAACACCTATTCAACAAGCCTTGTTAACCGAAGGTGCTACTCAATGTGGTTATTGTACTCCGGGAATTGTACTAGCCATCACCGGATTATTTTTTAATAGTTCACATTTTGACTCTGCCCAACAGCTTGCCGCTGTTGATGGCAACCTGTGTCGTTGTACCGGTTATCAAGCCATTAAACGCGCCCTCATTCGAGTTTGTCAGCAATTACTCTCCACCGCCAGTAGTTTAAATCATAGTAAAATAGAACGGATTGCTTGGTTAGTTGAGAAACAAATTGTTCCCGCTTACTTTTTACAAATTCCGCAACGCTTGCAAAAATATCAACTGCCGGCTAAGCCGATCACTACCGAGATGGCTTCTGTAGGAACATTCATCGCCGGTGGTACCGATTTATGGACACAACCAATTGATACATCTCAACCGTTAATCTATTTATCACCCGATAAAAGTTTAAAAGGAATCCACATTGAGAAAAATCGTTGTTATATTGGTGCTGCCACGACGGTGGAAGAAATTAAAAATTCGCCGATTATACAAGCTTTCTTTCCCAAAATGACCGCTTACTTCAAATTAATTGCGGCAACACCGATTCGACATCAAGCGACGATAGGTGGCAATATCGTTCATGCTTCACCGATTGGTGATTTGACGATCCTCTTTCTGGTATTGGAAACGACACTGCACTTAAACAGCGGTCATACTCAACGGACTTTAGCCTTAAAAGACTTTTTTACCGGTTACCGCCAAGTCAATAAACAACCGCACGAATGGGTAGAAAGCCTGAGTTTTTCTTTACCTTCTAAACATGTACTGGTTAACTTTGAGAAAGTGTCTAAACGCACCCATTTAGACGTTGCCAGTATCAATTCAGCTATACAAATCCACGTTGAAAAAGATCTCATTCAACAACTTCATTTATCCGCCGGGGGTGTAGCGCCAATACCACTTTATCTGGCTCAAACCGTTAACTATTTAAGCGGTAAAAAAGTGACCGCCGCTACTATTCGCCAAGCGGTGACGGTTGCGCAAACTGAAATTACCCCGCTGAGTGATGTTCGCGGTTCAGCAGAGTACAAACGGTTATTGTTACGTCAACTCATTTATGCGCATTTTATCACGCTGTTCCCCGAGCAAATTACGTTAGAGGCATTATTACCGTGATATCAAGTGATGCCTATCTGCATGTCAGAGGTGAATCGCAATTTATCGATGATGCCACCCTACCCGAGGGGACACTCTATGCGGCGGTGCTCGCTTCGCCAGTAGCGCATGGTCAAATAACGCAACTCAATCTCGCCCCGGCGCAAGAACTGGAAGGTGTTTATGCGGTGTTAACGGCGGCTCACATTCCCGCACAAAATCAAATTGGCAATCTCATTTTAGATGAGCCGCTGCTGGCGGTAGATGAAGTGCACTACTGTGGGCAACCGATTGCAATGGTCGTGGCTCAACAAGCTGATCTCGCTCACCAAGCGGTACAAGCGATTGCCATTCAATTTGCAGAACAACCCGCTATTATCGATGCTCGACAAGCTTACCGCTTAGGACAGTTACTCCTGCCGCCACGCACTTTTTCTCTTGGCCACATTGAAAAAGCTTGGCCACAATGTGATGTCGTCGTGGAGGGAACCGTCGAATCCGGTGGACAAGAGCATATTTATTTAGAAACTCAAGGTGCTTTTGCTTATCCTACCGAAAATAAAGGCTTAAAAATTATAGCGGCGACACAATCACCGAGCTTGGTACAACGGATAGTCGCGAGAGTGCTCGGCTTACCCATGCACCAGATCGAAGTAGAAGTCTTGCGATTAGGTGGTGGCTTTGGTGGCAAAGAAGAACAGGCAACCATATGGGCTACTCTGGTCGCTTTAGCCACTTTTCACTTACAAAAACCGGTCAAACTGATTTTATCTCGGCACGAAGATATGCGGATGACCGGTAAACGACATCCTTACTCTTCCGATTTTAAAATTGGCTTAACGCATACTGGGCAAATTCTTGCTTATGAAGTGACTTTTTATCAAAACGCGGGGGCATCGGCTGACTTATCGCCCGCTATTTTAGAACGAACGCTCTTTCATGCGACTAATAGCTATTTTATTCCCCACATTAAAGCGACGGCGATCAGTTGTCGGACTCATTTACCACCTAACACGGCTTTTCGTGGCTTTGGCGCACCCCAAGCCGTATTGGTCATCGAAGCGGCGATTGCTAAAGCCGCTGAAAAATTAGGCGTTACCGCGGCGGTAATTCAACAAAAAAATCTGCTCAAAGAGGGTGATCGGTTTCCCTATGGTATGACTGTTACCGGCAATCAATCTCGCCGCTGTTGGGAAACCGCTATACAACAATATGAAGTTGACAAACTAGCAGCACAGATCAAAAAGTTTAATGCCGAACACGCTTTTTATAAAAAAGGCTTCGCTTTCATCCCCATTTGTTTTGGCATTTCCTTTACCAGCGCCTTTTTAAATCAAGCGAGTGCCTTAGTGCATGTTTATGTTGATGGGAGTGTGAGTATCAGTACCTCAGCCGTTGAAATGGGACAAGGGGTTAATAGCAAAATTCGGCAAATTGCATCCCAAATTTTTTCTATCAATACCAATCGCATCAAACTAAACACGACTAATACGAGTCGGATTGCGAATATGTCACCCACCGCGGCGAGTTGTAGTGCGGATTTAAATGGTCAAGCCACCAAACAAGCCTGTTTAATTATTCTAGCGCGGTTAGAAAAAGTCGCGCGGAAAAAGTTACAACTGCGTCAAGTAGATGAAGATGAAATTACCATTAAAAATGAAATGGTCTGTGTGAATGGTAAAGCGACGAATTTAACTTGGAGTAAACTGATTCCATTGGCTTACTTCAATCGAGTCAGTCTCTCCGCGCAATCTCATTACGCCACCCCCCACCTTTATTTCAATAAGACTCAAGAACAAGGTCACCCTTTCGCATATTACGTGTTTGGTACGGCGATAACCGAAGCGACCGTCGATTGTTTACGGGGCACCTATCAAATTGATACCGTTAAGATTGTACAGGATTGTGGTAACAGCTTAAATCCACTGATTGATCGCGGACAAGTTGAAGGAGGTATTGTTCAAGGGATTGGCTGGATGACGATTGAAGAATTAATCTATACCGAGCAGGGAAGATTATTAACTGACCGCCTGTCAACTTATAAAATTCCGGATATTTATTTCGCCCCGCACGAAATCTCAGTCCATTTCTTAGAAAATGCTAATAATCCAGAGGGATTACTCCATTCCAAGGCTGTTGGTGAACCTCCTCTGATATATGGTATCAGTGCTTATTTTGCGATTTGGCAAGCGATGAAAGCTTTTCGCCCCGATTTGCAGTTCACTTGTTCGGCACCACTCACGCCGGAAAAAGTATTGTTAGCTTTATACCCTAATTCGTATTAAATTCAATAAATTTAGCTCGCGGAGGGTGTAAAGCTTCGCGTCATCCACCGTTTTTAGGATTCGATGAAGGTGGATGACGGCTGGTGCCTTATCCACCCTCCGCGACTATCCACAATTTACTGGGCTAGCGATTGATTAACAAACATATAAATTCTCTTCATGGGTTTGCCAAAATAGAAAGCATCAAACCACATGGAATCAAAGCGCTCCATATTAAAGTAGGTTAAACCATCTGGTTTTCCATCTATTCGGTCATAGGGATCAGCCAGGATAATTTCATCGTCATCGGTGTTGGGTGTACCTTTGTCATCCATTCCTATCACCACCACCCAATGTCCCCCCCAGTCGATCCATTCAACCAGCGTAGGAATACCCTTTGTTAAATTGTCTTTGAGTAAGTCAAGTGTGCCATTTTCACTCCAAGTGACTTTTAATCCTTTGCTTTTTAGCCAATTAGCCATTTTTTCTGGCGTAGTACCTACTTCTGGGCTAGGTTTCATTTCCCCAGTTGCGGTTAATTCATCTGATTTGATACCGTAAAATTTGGCTAGAGACACAGCACTAGAAGGTCCGCAAGTGTAATCCAAACTTTGTTGGGTATTAGGAAAATTTTTTATAAGCAACCGGGTAGATGACTCGTTGGTAGATACAGCAACGCAACTTACCGATAAGAACAGTAATAATGGAAAAAATGGGTTTAATTTCATAGTTTTCCCTAGGGTTTCACGATAAAAAAGCGAGTGTAGCTTGGATGAGGCGTAACGTAATCCAGGGAGATCATAATCCCTCTCCTGGATTTCACTACTGGCTTGTTGATTACATTCCAAACATACGATTACTCGGCAACTGAATATTTAACGTGCTATCCACAATATCTCCAGTCGTAACAGCCTGAGTTTCCATTAAATTTAAATAAATTATCACTGTTTTTGCCATTGGAATCACTTAAGGTTTTGCTTATGGTTTATCACATTATTTTCGGATAAAGGTATTCAAAATGAACAATGAGTCGGTTAGCTAACCCGATTCCAATTAATGATATTACCGTAATGATGAATAAAGTTGACCAATTTGGCCAAGTATTATGCATTAATATAGTACGATAGGTTTCAATAATGTTAACCATTGGATTTAAATAATAATAACCACGATAAGCTGCCGGAACGGCTTCGGCGTTTAAAATAATGCCGGACATGAAGAATACCGCTGTTAATAAATTTTCCACCACAAAGCGTAAGTCGGGTACAAACGGGACAATAGCGGCTAGAAATAAAGTGATAGCGGTGGTAAACAGTAGCTGCACTATTAACAACAAAGGTAATGCTAAATAAGCTGAATTAACCTGATAGCCGTAACCCCATAAAAAAACTAATAATAAGATGAAGATAAATAAAAATTTTACGGTATCTGTCAAAATTAAGATAATTGGAAAAATAACTTTAGGCAGATAAACTTGTTGCATTAAGTGATGTGCACCTAAGATCGTTTCTGAACCGTGGGATAAACAGGATTTAAACCATTGCCAAGCGGTTAATCCTATTAATAAAAATGGGACAAAATCATCGGTTTTGTGACCGAGTAATAGCCCAAAAAATGCGTAAAAGACAGTCATATACATAATCGGTTCAAAAATCCACCATAAGAAACCAAGATAAGTACGTTCTGTCTCCGCTCTTAAATCGGCATAAGTTTTATATAAAATCAGTTCGAGGTAACGAGCTAGATTAGCTAATTTTTTATTGTTAGACATCATTTGTTAACCATATTACTTTAGAATATTAAGAGAATACCTCAATCATTTTTCCCGGCGGTTAAGATTCATTATACTTGTTACCTAAAGCTAACCTTAACCCTTTATTTAAGAGAATTTTACATGGAACAGAAAATTTGTCAGCGTTGTTTAGTGAGTGGGCGGGTACAAGGCGTTTCTTTTCGTTACTACACTCGCCAACAAGCTCAGCGTTTAGGTGTATCGGGATGGGCTTATAATCTCGCTAATGGACGAGTTGAAGTGGTCGCTTGTGGTGATAGTCGTGCGGTAGAGCAATTATGTGCTTGGTTACATCAAGGTCCACCCTTAGCTTATGTCATTTCAGTTCAGTGTCAGGCAATAACTCGCCCTCATGATTGTTCAGATGGATTTGAAATTGGTTAATTATTATAATACTGGTTAAATAATTAATAGTAAATAATCCGTTTGCTGGTTAATCCTGAAAATGAGGTTGCCAATGCCAATTAGGAGAGGCTTCTTTGGCTTGATTTAATAACGCTTGAATGTCTTTATTGCTTTTAACTGCAGGATTATCCCATAAGCGGTCCAACAATTGGTTAGCTAATTCGGTTTTATGAGTATGTAACACAATAGCCGCATCGTGAAGTGTTTCTTTAACGAGGTTAACTTCTTTATCATCTAACCATTCATAATCACTCAGTAAGGCATGGATATTGGTGGCTTTTAATTTGTTATTCAGCCAATCGTAATCCAGTAGTAGTAGCTTTAGTTCGTTCAAGCGTCCAGCATGATGTAAATGGATACTGAGATACTCAAAGAAATAACCATCATTCGGTCCACTGACCCAACCATGTTGATCACATTGACGACGGTAAGGCGCTAATAAATGATTATGTAATTTTTCCAATTCGGCTTGTTCACATAAATAGTCATGTTGAAAAGAGTGTAAGCGAAAATATTGAGTTGTCCCAGTTTCATTGCGGTGTAATAAAGCTTTATCAGTTAATTCATTGATAAATTTAGAAGATTCTTCATCTCGTAATTGGTACAAATAACGCCATAACATGAAGACTACATGCGGTGGAATATGAGAGTAATCAATAAATACCGCCAATGCTAAATAGTAATCAGCTGTTTCTCCCAGTGCGTCAATATTCAGTTGCAATGCTTGCATTAAGCTTAGTGGATATTGCTTAGGAAATTCAGTAGTCTTATCTTGGAAATTATCTAATAGCGTTTGCCAAGTAGACAAGGGTTGAACACGAGCGATATTAGCAGCTAATTTAATTGCTAACGGTAAGTAGGCACAAGCACGGACTAATGCGGCTGCATCAATGGGTACTGTTGCTGGCGTCGCGATTTTTTCTCCGACACACTGAAAGAAAAAGTGAAGCGCTTGTTCTGTAGTAAAGGGTTTTAATTCATAACCTTTAGTGGTGTTGATGAAATATTGCAAGATATCTGCTAACTTATCTTCACTACTGGTTATTAATAGTTGACTATATTCGCTTTCAATATTAAAGGCGAGTACATCTTGTGCATCGGTCACATCATCTAAAATAATTAAACTAGCCCGAGGTGCACATAATTCTCGTAACCTGGCAGTCCCTTCTTCAACATCAAATACATTGGTTGTGGTTTCATCCAGTAAATGGATAACTGCGAGTTGGTGAGCCAATAAATCAGAGTCTTTTCCCAAACTTAACCAGAAAATTCCATCTGGAAAAGTATGTTGTACCTCAGCATCTCGTGCTAACCTAGCGGCTATAACGGATTTACCGGTGCCACTGGGTGCTTGTATCACTAAAGGCGGTTTTTGTTTGTTAACCGCTTTAGCCAGTAAGTGGGTTTTAACTTCTTTAAACAAGGGATTGTGGCTATTCAAGCTAGAGGGTAGCGGTGGTACCTGATATAAAGTCGCTGAGAGGGTATCTTTTTTAACTTGAGTCAATTGTTGTCTAATCGTTTGTTGCTCGGTATCAATAAATTTAATCAACCGCTGAACTTGGAGTTTACGCTCCAGTTCGGTATTGAGATCATCATATTTGCGTAAATCTTCAACAACTTGATTAAGCGTGTTATGGTGTTGTTGTAACAGAGTAATTTGAAAGGGTAAAGCATTTTTATCGTTACTCCGGCTTGGAGAGGTTTGCGCCGGAGTACCCGTTTTCGCTGGTATTTCTTCAATTTGATTAACCAAGTTGGCAATTTTTGCCAATAATTCATCAAATTGATTCAAAGCCAAAATAACGGCAATTTTGTTACCATTTTCATCAAGAATCGTTTGGGTCTTGATGGATTGTTTATCTATTGTTATGGCGGGTTTCATCACGGTTCTCCTCTGGCAAACTCTTTTAATTGACTTTATGGGGGTTATTACGCTATTTTTTGGGGCTCGATTACCTCAACGGGTAAATGAATGCTAAAAGTGGTACCTTTACCATATTCACTTTCTACCGTAACATTTCCTCCCATCATTTGACAAAATTGTTTAGTAATCACTAAGCCTAAGCCAGTGCCTCCATATTTGCGGGTAGTTGAGGAATCCGCTTGCATAAAAGCACTAAATAATTTACTAATTTGCTCTGGAGTCATCCCAATCCCGGAGTCACTGACTTGAAAAGTGATCCAATCTTTATCATCAGCAGCACCGTGACGATGAACTTCTAAATCGATAGTCCCTTCTTCAGTAAATTTGCTGGCATTACTCAATAAGTTGAAAAGACATTGACGAACCTTAGTCACATCGGCATACATTTGCCCTAATTGTTCGGCTTGGTTAACCTGTAAATGGTTATTATTTTTTTCTATCAAGGGTTCAATAGTCGCTCGCACGTCCTCTAACATCGTCTCAATTGCAAAAGTTTCTAGAAACAGTTCCATACGTCCCGCTTCAACTTTAGAAAAATCAAGGACATCATTAATTAAGGCTAATAAATGTTTACCGGCACTGCCAATTTTTTTTAAATCGGGAATAAAATCATCTAATCCCATATCTTCGGCTTCTTCTTGTAACATTTCGCTGTAACCAATAATCGCATTCAAAGGAGTTCTCAGTTCATGGGTCATATTGGCGACAAACACACTTTTAGCCTTACTCGCTTCTTCTGCTTCGGCGCGTGCTTTTTGTGCTTCTTCATTTTTAGCTTCTAGAATAGAGAAAGAAATGCGGAGTTGCTTAGCCATTTGGTTAAAGGTATTAGCTAAAGTTCCCAATTCATCTCGATATTTGACCTGAACTTGCTGTTGCCACTCGCCTTTAGAAAGGGTTTTCGCCGCTAAGGTTAGATCAGTAATGGGTTTTAATAACCGTGTCATTAGTAACCAAATTAAAATCACCACACTCAACACCGCCACCGTAGCGATTAAAATGACTAAATGGATAAAAAAATATTCTTTTTCTAATACTTCTGCTTGTTGTTGTAAAGCAATGACGTTCCATTTATTTTTTAAATGAATACCATAGGATAACCATTTCACTTGAGTTTCATCGGTAAAAGCATAAAAACCGCTATGACCTTCTAAAATAGCTTTAACTGGAGGATAATGACTGAGATTAGTTAATTCATCGCCGATGACAAATTTGGATTCTGGGTGAGCCAAAACTCGACCCAATTCATCAACCAGGAAAGCATAACCGGTTTTACCTAAGCGAATAGCACCGACTGTTTTAGCCAGATCAGTTAGAAAGGTCGCAATAACAGCGACACCCACAATCTCACCCGATTCATCCAAACTGGGTGGTTTTTTTACTTCTTGATACCGAATCAAGTGCAAGGTTAAGGGATCAGCAACCCCATTCGCCACTAATCCACCATAATTCGCTTGAAATTGACGAACGGCTTCCGCCGTGCTCATATCATAAATTCCATTAATTTCACCGTGATAGTAATTTTTTTCCTTAAGTTTCTGTTGTAATTGTTCAACTAAAATCCCTTTCGCACCCAAATTCAGCGTGGGTAAGCGCCGGATCGGCGTGGCAAAGGTTATCGTCGGTTGTTTAAAAGAATGAGATATAATGGCTTCGCGAATAATTTCTTCCCCAGCGAGAGCACGTTTAAAATAATCGTGGGTACTTAAGTTAGCGAGTTCTGCTACCTTTCCCGTTTCCTCCGCAATAACGTAACCCTCTCGATCTAAAGTGGCCAGACCATATATTTCAGTGTATAAACGATAAGTAGTTGATAGATGAGCTAATTGTTGTTCCTCTTCCATATTGGCAAATTTGGGATTTTCGCTGAGGCTACGTAAAGCGAGCACATTCATTTGATCCCACCTCAACACATTATTGGCTAAATCGTTGGCACGCAAAGTAAGATTCTCTTTTACTTCTTGACGGATAATATGAGCAGCCTGTGAACTAGCAAACCAAATAGCGACCAGCATCGGCGGTATCACACCCAATAACACCAAAATGATCATCCGCAAGCGCAAATTATGTAACAGTAACTTTTTCATAGAAAATTTTTGTTTCCATACTCGAGAGTGAAGAGTGATTTGTCATAACTTTTCACTGTTCACCACGACTACCTAATGTGTCGCAAAATTTTTACCGGTGAACGCTCAATAAAAAATGGGTTGACAACACACCGGTTTTTTCCTACCTCCAAGGTACCGGTTAATAAGCGGATTATTTTATAGTCCCAAATCCCGCTTTCATTAAGATTGACAAAGACTATTATTGTTGAATATTTTTTAAAATTTAAATTCTTAAGTAAATAAAAATGGATGTCATACCAGGTTACCTACTCTCATTTTCGCAAAAGTAGTATATTAAAAATGTTAAGGAGAGATCTATTTTAATTTAGCCAGTTCAAGGAGGGAAAAATATTATAAGGAAGAATTTTTTAATATTATCAATTATTAATATTAATTTTTCGTTGAAGTTTATATTCTGCTACGTCGTTGACGAGTTAAACACCCCAAAACCAACTCATCGAGAAGAATTGAGTGATCGGGTTGCCTATGGTTACAGTTGGACACGCTACACGGAGTCCGACCTACCCAATTAGCCCATAGGTTAGATTAACGAAGGAAGTCCAACAAAAGCCCGCGTAAATCAAGAGATCACTTTTCACATGGGATGACCTGATGTCGTCGAGCATCCATTGCGAAATGATGCGGTTCCTTCGTCACCGCATCCTACGGGCTTGTTATCCGTCAATTGTGCCACACATCTAATATAATTTGCTAAATTCTTAACCTTATTGTTAGAGGAGAACAATAAAAATGTCATCATTAAACTTAATCAAGAATAAGAAAAAAATCACTCTACTGCCTTCCTTCGATATTAACCAGATACAACAAAATCAAGTATCTACAGAAAATTTTAGGAATTCTAGAAGTCGTGGCTTACTAACAATAACCGGTCGTTGGAGATTTTACAATCGCAATGATAATTTAACGTCGACATACTTGTTGGTTCAGATTGTTAAAAATAGTGATAACACTGTTCTTGCATCATGTTACACTGATATGAATGGCTACTATTCATGTGGTCCATTTAATAATCCTAGTGTCGCCGTAAGAAGCCAATTTATAACCTATGCAAATGAATCAACCACCGGGAATACCTTAGTAACTGTCAATCCCGATGTTGGGACAACCGGAACCATAGCAAATGCTTATATGAGTGCCGGTAGCGCCTCTACCTTTGCAGATGGAACTCATGATATCGGTTCTGAAGTGATATCAAACGGTAACACTAATGAACGTGCTTATTGGATCATGCAAGATTTAATTAATGTTTGGTTATATATTTGGAATGAAACCGGTTCATCGCAAAGTCCACAAGAGTCAGCGGGTTCAGCTACAGTTGAGTGGAAATCCGGTGGAACGACTGGAAACTATTATAGTATTGGTGGAAATATTCATTTAACGGGAACTGCACCTCTGTCTAACACCGTAGTGGGTCACGAATATGGTCACAATATTATGCACACAGTTTACAGTGTTTATCCGACATCATATTGTCCAAGTCCACATTATATGACACTTTCTAGTCATGTTAATTGTGCTTGGACTGAGGGTTGGGCTAATTTTTTACCCTTAGCTGTTAATAACGATCCAGTTTATCGTTGGGATACTGGGACTAGCCAAAATTTAGAAACTCCAACTTGGGGTACACCTGGTTGGGATAATGGTGATGATGTAGAAGGTCGTGTTGCCGGCGCATTATGGGATATCATTGATAACGCTAATGATGGTGATGATACGTATACGGATGGTGATATCACTAATATTTGGGACACTTTCTATCATCAAGACGATAATAATTTTGCTGAGTATACCGCTGCGTGGATATCACGTGGGCACCCCATAGATGGACCAGACGGTTGTCTATTACAAAATACGATTAGTTACTAGTGTCAGAAAGTTTGTGGGCGAGCCTATCAGTTCGCTCACATGTCACTTCAAAACCGAATACTAATTGCTTTTCCAAACAATACTAGAGGTTACATTATGTATTATTTCTATTTTAATCGGCTCTTTATTCAAAATTTAGTGATTATTGGGTTAACGATATCTCAAGCTAATTGGCTTTGGGCAACTGAACCAGCTAGCCCCATTCAAACTAATCTTTCTCTTGATATTCTTCCCCCGTTAGGAAAACCAGCACAATTGACTTGTGAGATAACGACTAGCATAAAGGATGCTCTACTTACAACAACCGCTCAAATAGAGTTACCCCCTAATACCAGGGTATTAGATGGTGATCTAAATTGGGAAGGAAAACTTCTCTCTAATGAAGTAGTTCAGTTTTCGGTAACCATTGCATTTGAAACCGAGGGCAACAAGGAGATTTCTTGTCGGGTTAAAGTAGCCGGAGATACCACTCCTTATGGTTATGATTCATTGGGAGGATTAGCTTCTCTTGCTTTATCCGTTGGCCAATTAAGAACTTGGTATGGCTATGCCCCTACTCCCTGTGAAATTGGCGTTCCACTTGCTACCCCCCCCCAATCAGGTCCTTTAGGGGTACCTTCTGAATTCTGTTTTAACTATGGAGGAATCTGGCAAGCTGAAAATAACCCTGATAAGTATTATTCTATTTACCGAAATGAAGATGTATTGATAATGATAGATTTATCTCTACTTGGAACAAGTGGAAAACCTTTAGCGGCAACCTATATGGGAACTAAAGAAAAATATGTATATGTATTAGCACCGCTCGCTCCGGTACTAACTGATTCTCCTAATGAAACGCAAATATCTGCTGATCCTATCGAGATAACTTTCATATCTAATACTAAAGCCGTCATTACACCACTTTGTAGTACTTGTGATGCTGTAAGAGTAAATATATATAAAATTTTCAGTAATATTGAAAAAGAACGGAGCTTGTAGATTAAATTAGATTCACAGTCAATTGAATTTCATTCTTTTAACTTTGTCAATCCAACTAATAAGCGAGTAACCCGGTTGGAACGAAGTGGAAGTTGGAATTCCCTCACCCCAGATGCTACTACACGGAATCTGAGTTACACTGACTACAAAATCATAACAAACTATTCTAAGACATTTGGTAATTCTTATAAATTGAAAGTCATGAATAATCGTGGTTAAGACATGATACGTCCTACTTGCTACTGGTTTGTTATCAGGTGGTTTAGAAATGGGTGCATCCTTATTTTTCACGTCATTGTTTCCCCACATTGACTAGACTTTGACAGGGGACTCTAGATTAGATATCCGCTCATAAATATCATCCAGCGATAAGGTCAAATTCAGTGCCCGGAGAGTCACTACCTCTGTGCCAATCACTGCTTGCCACTGATTAGCGCGCGCATAAACTTCTATCTGGCGCCGGTTCTGTTCGACTAATAAGTATTCTTGTAAACTATCTAACCGCTGATAATTATAAAATTTCTCGCCACGATCGGTGCGAGAGGTACTTTCGGAAAGCACTTCGACAATCACCAAGGGGTTCACTTTATAGTATTCGTGGTTGTCAGTGGCATCGCAACTCACCACGATATCAGGATAGTAAAAACACTCGGTACTGGCTGTTTTAATCTGGACTTTCATGTCGGACATGAAAACTTTACAGGGACTACCCCGTAAATGTCTAAATAAGTGAAAGAAAATATTTCCGGCGAGCAAATTGTGCGTTTCGCTAGCGCCAGCCATAGCATAAACAGCACCATTGATATATTCATGTTTGATAAAACTGTGTTGTTCCCCGATCAAATAGTCTTCAGGATGAATCAAACCAGGAGAGAGCGCAGATATTGCCATAATAAATCGGCTCCTTTTTAGGTTATCATTTTTTTAAGTTTATACCGAAATTGAAATTTTAACCTTTCCAGCGAACGCTTGGAGATATAGTTTTCCTGGATTTCGCTACATCGTTACTGTTTTAATGAGTCAATATTTTATTTATTTTTTCATACGCCACAAAGCCAAATTCAATTAATAATAAACTGACTTCACGGTTATCTTCAGAATAGGTATCATATTGGTTAGGAGAAAATACGGTCTCAGCCTCGAACTGCAGAAATAGAATCGGTTCAAATTCAGCGTGAGTGAGTGAATCAATTATAATTTCATTATAACCAGTACCAATGGGGTGATGAACACAATAAATCTGGTTGCCTAAAGTAATGGTTAAGTAATTGTGGTAATCCGGCCAATTTTCAGGTATATACGCTTTGACGATGAAAGTAAAATAGTCGAGTTCTTTCGGTTTGGCGATGATTCCGGTGAGTGTTTTACCCATCCATCTATCGGGAAAAAGACCATTAAAAATCGATGGGGTGATCTCCTCCAAACGGAAAAATGTTTTCGGTGAGGGTTGTTGGGAGACACTTAATTGCTGGTTAAGTGAAATGAATTGTTGATAAAATATTTTTTCTTGTCCATTGGCGTCAATAATCCCATTTTCTTGATAGTGTTGATATAAGTAAAAATCAGCCAGTAGCAAGGGTGTCCCTTGATTTTCTAGCTTTAATTCATAGCCAGTACCAAAAGGGAGTCCTTCTAAATGGATTGCTTGCCAATCTTGGCTACGCCAACTGACTTGGTTTTCATAGCACACTTGGTGAGCATAACTGACGGAAATAGCCAGTAAACTGGGTTTTTGCCTGGTGAAAGCGACGGTGGGTTTAATCTTAAAATCGAATTGAAACAGTTTATCTGTTACTAAAGGTACCCCAAAACAAGTGCTTAGCAATTGCTGCAAGGTACCCCCAGATTTTAATAACACAACTTTTTTTTGTTCTACGGCATCAAAAACAATTTCGCCCTGACTGAGATCCCAACTGGGATAATTTCTCTCAAATAATCCATTTTTCAAGGCATTAGCACGCACGTCCCGCCAAGCCCATAAACCATAGCCAATGGTCTGTTGTTGTAAAATAGGGGCGACTTCAACTAAGAATTGTGCAACTTGCTGAGGTAAAATACCGGTATTCCGTTCAAATCCGGGGGTGTTATCAATAAAATTAAACTGATCAATAAAAATGACGTTATGATTGGTTTGGTTACGAACCGTTTCAAATAAAACCGGTAGCCGTTTTAACAGGGTGTCGGCTGATTCTAATTGACCCTCATTGGATGCTCCCCAAGCCGGGGTGTAGTAAATCATGGTGAGATGAGTATCCACACTGATATCAAACGTGGTTTGGTGACAGATGTAAGATTCTGCTTGGGGATCACAATCTATCCTCACTTCCATGGTCAGGAGTGGAAAGTGTTGTTTAGAAATTTTAAAAATTTTATTAATGAGTAAATCATCCCAAAATTCACTAAACAGTTGAATGCCATTCGATTTAAAAGCCGGAATAGGTATTTCAGTGTAAGTCGCAAAAGCTTGTTGGTAATGAATAGCCAGCGTTTCTAGCGGATAATGTTGTTTTAAGTAATTTTGGTAGCCCGTTCGCTCAGCAAAGAGTAACCGATTGTCTAATGGAATATGCGTTAAATCCATTAAGAAAAAATCTTCCCAAGAAATAAATCCACCGAGTAAATTGGGATAGGATTGTGCAATGCTCCATAACCGTTCCAAATAATCACACCAAGCGGTTAACATCACTGCATCTGCACCGACCACAATTTGCCGTAAAAAACCTTCCGGTTCACTAGGCGGACCATTGTCATGGGTATAACCTAATCTTAGAATCACTTTTAAATCATGTAATTGCACTTTGTCGAGCAATTGCTTAAATAAAATGAAATAGTCTTCGTAGTAAGTAATCGGATTAACCTGAGTTTGAAAACCCACCCAAGGAACTAAAATAATGACGGTATTAAACCCCATTGATTGAATTAATTTAAGTTCTTCATCGACTTTGTGCAGATTTAAGTAACTCCAAAAATTGGCTGCCCAACCTTGACCCAGTAGATGAGTGGCTAAAATTTTATGGTCAGGGATGCGAAAAGTCAGCGGTTTATCGGTAACCAAATGCAGCGCAGCTAATTCGGGTGAAGTTTGCGGTGGTGGCGGGAAGTGTGTCGCCAAAACGGCCCACCATTTGGCTTGGAATTTTTTCTGATTAATCAATTGATAAGCTTTATAACCTTGATTGATATCGGTACCCGAAGTGATACCTTCGTGATGAACCACTTCAGAATTATGGCAATACCATATTTTATAGCCCAATTGACGTACTGCAAAACAGAGATCGGTATCTTCGTAGTAAGCCGGGGCATAACGAATATCAAAACCGCCGCTTTGTTCCCACAAATTTTTGCGGATCATTAAACTCGCACCAGAACAATAATCGACTGCTCGACTTTGGTTAAAGCGCGGATCAGTGGGATCTTGTAACCGTCCGTAATTCCAACCGCTGGCGTCGTTAAAAATAATGCCACCCGCTTCTTGTAACCAGCCGCTGGGATAAATCAACTTAGAACCGGTGATACCAATTTGCGGATCAGTATTCATGGCTTTAATCATATTCGCTAACCATCCTGGCGTGACTTGGGTGTCATTATTTAAAAATACAATCCATTCGCCAGCAGCGATTCTTGCACCTTGTCGACAAGCTTGCACAAAACCTTGATTGGTTGAGTTATGAATGACTTTAAATCCCACTTGTAGTTGTTGCAACAGGTCGACCGTTTCATCGGTGGAAGCATTATTAATCACAATGACTTCCTTGTTGATTTCTGGATCGCAAGCTTGTACAGTCAGTAAACAATTATAGGTATATAAGGCTTTATTAAACACCGGAATGACAATACTGACCTGCGGTGATGAAATCGTGGGTAAAGTAAAAGGTTGTAAAGTTAAATTGTCAAAAAAAGTGGGGGGTATTTTCATACACCAAACCGCCACGACATTATTTTCGGTAGCGTCTTCTGAATAGAGCTCAAGACGAAGCGGTTGTCCGGGTAAGCATTTTTGGGGGTGAGGTAAAAAAATATCGATAAGTTCATTATCAAGTAACTCACTGGCATTAAAACGGTGAGTATAGTCATTTAAACGAATAGTCACCTGACAATGATTCACCCGGCAATAAGTTCCAAATCGGAGTTGGATACCGGTTATCACTTCCTCTTGAGGAATTAAGTGAAACTGAAGGCAGGTTTCTGAGGTTAAGGTAACGGGTATGTTGCCATAAGGTATTTTATCGGTAATGGGTTGCCTATTTTGGCCTAATAAAGCACTACTGGGCAGTTTATCTTCAATCAGTTGAACAACACGGGAAATAGGATGGGTAATAATCGGTGGGTGAATCAATTTCCTGGTCAAAAAGTGAATCAAGTGATGGAATATTTTTTTCATGGTTTGATGGGAGCAATTTTTAGTAACCCAATAAAAATTAATAAAATTTTTCAGAAGTGCATTGACTGTGGATATCGCTAAGGAGTTGCAACCCCTAGTTGCCACCGGGACTCCTCAAATATCAAATTGATTTTGCTTAGGTACTTGTCAGGCGTGACAGTCGTTGATAACCAGCGAAACTGAATCTAAGGAATAAGCTTGGTGGATTGTATACCCAGCAACTCCCCATAAACCCGCTTTGGGATCTAAAATAACATAAACCGGTATCGTGTTAAGTAACTGGGCAAATCGACCTTTATCGGTAAAAGCCCGCATGAAAGTCCCTTCCTGTAATTTAGCGACAATTTTAGGTGCAATACCACCGCCCAAATAAACACCCCCTAATGCCATAAATTTCAGTGCCAAATTACCGGCGGCTGCGCCATAAATGGATACCAACATATCCAGAGCTTGCACACATAACTTATTATTATTACCTAAACCCATTTCAGCAATAACGGCACTGGGATCAAGTTGATTTAATTGTTGGGTTAACCAAGCGGGTTCTTCTCCATAACCACTATGCTTAAGAAATTGATAAATATTGAATAAACCCGGTCCGGATAAAACGTGTTCATAACTAACATGAGCAAATTGTTGTTGCCAATAATGCAATAACTCCATTTCTCGTTGATCACGCGGTGCAAAATTAACCTGTCCTCCCTCAGAAGCAATGGAATGAAATTGGTTACCATCCCAATAAAGTAAGCTTTCACCTAAACCCGTTCCAGCGGCAATAAGTGCTTTATTGCCTGGTTGAATCGTTGCTGTCGGATTCAGTGCAATTAATTTGGCTGGCGGTAAGTGAGGAATACCCAGTCCAATGGATTCTAAATCATTAATTAAAAATATTTTTGCCGTTGGTAATTGCTGTTGTAACTGCGCGACAGTAATAATCCAAGACAAGTTAGTTATTTTGCACTGGGCTTGAATGACTGGACCGGCTACCCCAAAACCAGCAGCTTGAATAGATTGTTGTGGTTTTGCTTGTACTAAGAAATGTTGTATTACTTCTTCTAAACTAGCGTAGTTTTTACTGGGATAGGTTGCTTCAAATTGAACTAGCCATTGTGTTTTACTGGAGCTAAATAAGGCAAGATGAGTTTTAGTACCGCCGATATCACCGACTAAGATCATCAATTACTCCATCAATTTATCTGAATTTAAGCAACGAGTTAGAGCTTTTCCTTCAGTAATTGCTCAATCACTTCCAACCGTTTCCAGCTAATGGGCAATAAATAACCTTCACCTTTTAAGCGAGTCAATAATTGTTTGGCTTCTTGATACAAAATTTGCCTTTGAGGAATAGCAAATAAACTCATGGCGGCACGAAGTGATGCCTCATCTTCGGTTAACAACGTCGGCACGATTTCATCTTGCGGAATTGGTGATTGCGGGTGAAGCAAATGGGCCACCAAAGGATATTCCAATAAAGTAACATGTTTTTCTTGTTCTGCTACTTCCTGTTTCAATTGGTTTTGAGCATTCAGATCGAGCGTCACATTTTCTAAAATAGATTGGACAATCAATTCATAAAGATTACGTAATCCCTGTTTTTCTGCACTAAAATGACCGCCCAGCGCAGCACACTGTTCATATAAACCTTCAATTTGCCTTTTTAATTTCAGTACCGCTTCCACTTTAACTTGGGCATCTAAATCAGCGACCTGTTGGAGCAAATTTTGAAAAGCTTGCATGAATGTACGCCGTTCTGCTTCATCTTTACGTTGGGCATCATCAACCCGTGACTGTGTTATGGGGGGAAGATGAGAAAAGAGGGAATTATCATATTGTCTTTGTAACTGCCGTTCCCAGCTTCCGGGATGCGCACTAAAATATAATTTCATGACTGGCTCTTAATTAATTTTTTATGGCTTACCCAAGTGACGATTGCTAGCAAAGTAAAACGTATCCATACGGTTAGTATAACGCACCACCATAACCAGAGTGGATACTGGTGCCGAAAAAATTTTCGATAAAATCGAATCATACCACTATGTTTATACCATAACACCCGAATCGGTTGTTGGTGACTACAGAAACCTTTGACGTGGACAACTTCAATCTCGGGAATGAATAAAATATCCCAGTGTTTTGCCCTAAATCGCATAAACCAATCCAAATCTTCGCAATGTAAAAAATAGTTTTCATCCATTGGTCCAACTGTGGTTAAGGCTTGGCGTCGAACCAACATACAAGCCCCTGAAATACCTTCAATAGTGGTTGGTTTATTGGGTAATGGTTGGCTGGTTAAAACAAAGCTATTGAAACGGGGATAAAGAGGAAATAGTTTATCTAGATGGAGTATCCGTATTACTGATCGCCAAGGTGTTGGAACACTCCGCCGACAACCCACTTGTTCAGAACCATCTAGATTACGGACCAAACACCCCGCCATCCCCGCTTGAGGATAATTATTCATCATTTTAATAAACCGTGCTAGCGTATCCGGACGGATAAGACAATCTGGGTTAAGAAACAGTAAATATTCTTCAGTTGTATAAGGCAAAGCCAGATTAGCAGCGCGTGCAAAACCTAAGTTATGGGTATTCTTAATAATCTGGACACGGTTATCATGAGCAACCGCTTGTTGTAGTAGCGGTAAACTATTATCTTGGGAAGCGTTATCAATAATATAGACAACAACCGAAACCGTTGAGGCTAGAACCGCACAGACACATTGTGTCAACAGTTCGCCCCCATTGAAATTAACAATGATAACAGCAATATCAGATTTAATAGCCATGAACTGATTTCAATTTGCCACCGCTGAGTAATTGATAACGGGTAACAACTAACTAATGACTGACAACTGAGATTACCGTTTCATCGAATCAAAAAATTCACTATTGGTTTTAGTCACCTTAAGGCGATCGAGTAAAAATTCCATCGCGGCAATTTCTTCCATCGGATGTAATAATTTGCGCAAAATCCAAACTTTCTGTAGTTCCTCTTGGGAAACCAGTAGTTCTTCTCGGCGTGTTCCAGAACGATTAATATTAATCGCCGGATAAATACGCTTTTCAGCAATTTTACGATCTAAGTGAATTTCATTATTGCCCGTGCCTTTAAATTCTTCGTAAATAACATCATCCATGCGGGATCCGGTATCTATCAAGGCCGTTGCTATAATGGTTAAACTGCCACCTTCTTCAATATTACGTGCCGCTCCAAAAAAGCGTTTGGGTCGATGGAGGGCGTTGGCATCAACCCCACCGGTTAATACTTTACCCGAAGAAGGAACCACGGTGTTATAAGCTCGAGCTAACCGGGTAATTGAATCTAATAAAACGACGACATCCAACTTGTGTTCAACGAGCCGCTTGGCTTTTTCAATGACCATTTCGGCCACTTGCACATGCCGAGTCGCTGGTTCATCAAAAGTACTGGAAATCACTTCACCACGTACCGATCTCATCATTTCCGTGACTTCTTCTGGTCGCTCATCAATGAGTAACACCATCAGATAACATTCGGGATGATTGGTGGCGATAGAATGAGCAATATTCTGTAACATCATCGTCTTACCTGATTTTGGTGGTGAGACGATTAAGCTACGTTGCCCTTTACCAATCGGTGCAATTAAATCAATGATCCGAGGGGTTAAATCTTCGGTGCTACCATTACCTAATTCTAAATTCAGGCGTTCATTAGCAAATAGTGGCGTTAAGTTTTCAAATAAAACTTTATTTTTAGCTTGTTCTGGTGATTCAAAATTAATTTCATTAACTTTTAACAAGGCAAAATAACGTTCTCCTTCTTTAGGAGGACGGATTTTCCCGGCGACGGTATCGCCCGTTCGTAAATTAAAGCGACGAATTTGACTCGGAGAAACATAAATATCATCAGGACCAGCGAGGTAAGAACTATCAGCAGAACGTAGAAACCCAAAACCATCCTGAAGAATTTCTAAAACACCATCACCATAAATGTCTTCCCCTTTTTTCGCATGTGCTTTCAATAGGGCAAAAATGACGTCCTGTTTACGTGAACGAGCAGTTCCTTCTAAATTAAGATCTTGAGCAATTTGGATCAGATCAGTGGCTGTTTGTTTTTTAAGTGCTGTTAAATTCATGGTCATGTAGAGTTAACAAAATGCCTGTTTATACAGGGACAAGGTGTAGCCTATAACACACGGTTCTGACTACTAAGAGAAATGATAGAAAATACCGTCAGATTCTGACTAGTATTCCACCTCTTAATTTTGGTTAGGTTTTAAGTAACCAAATAACTTAGACAATTTTCAGTAACTGGCTGTAGTAGATAAAACTAATACGCACCAACCTGAGTTAATTTGGTAGACATACTCATTATTAATTAATAAAATCAATGAGTTATGGATTCAGCTACGTAAATCCTACTGACCTTAAGAACTGTCTACAAGGTGAAAATAATTTAACCTACTCCTTTTTTCCATATTTATCTTTAATTACTATTGGTAATCCAGAACAGAATTGAACAATTTTTTATTAGTTAGTTTTCTTGAACTTCAATGGGTTGGAATAAATACGTTGCCACGGTTTTTAAATTCATCTCGTTAATTAAACTGACTCACTAATAAAGCCTCTTTTGGAAAGAGTAAGGTGTGTAGTGGCGAACTTGATACCTATTATGTGGATGTTTAATAAGACAGAATTTTCCCTCCATGAGACAGAGAGATTTTGGCAAGCAATTCATGGTGATTTTTATCTTCATTACTGAGCTATCACGAAGATAGTCAGTAGTTAACACTTTTTAAATTCTAACTTTTTTGATGAATGACGGCAACTTTTGCATTTCACAGGGTTGGGTAAGAAAGTATTGTGACATGACGGCTAACAATTGTAGGGAAGCGATACCCGCACGAAACTTAATTATGGATAAGGTTAGCACGTAAACCACCCCCCGTCTAGAGGAAAAGTTAGAAATATTAACTTAATAACCAATCTAGACTACAAATTGCTATCTAACAGGGCTATCAGTTGAGATTTAGAAAGTGCTCCCACTTTGGTGGCCTCAACTTGACCGGCTTTAAACAGCATCAGGGTAGGAATACCACGAATACCATATCTTGGCGGTGTAGCCGGATTTTCATCAATATTTAATTTAGCCACTTTTAACCTACCCACGTATTCTCGTGCAATTTCATCTAAAATCGGGGCGATCATTTTGCAAGGTCCACACCATTCTGCCCAATAGTCCACTAATACCGGAATACTTGATTTCAATACTTCGTCTGCAAAAGAGTCGTCTGTAACATAGACGATATGTTCACTCATAATGACAGTTCTCCGACAATGATGAAATGACACACTGAATATTAATTATTTCAATCCAAACAAATCTTGATTAGGCTTAGAGCGAGTTCTGGTTAGTTCAATAAAAACTTCCATGCCCGTTATTTTCTTAGAAGCAGTTGATGATTTTATATTATAACTCTAATTTACTTAACCTGATTGGCGGATTATTTTAGCATCTAGCAGCGAATTAGCAAGATAAGGATTTCACTATTTTTATTTTGGCCTGACTTTTTAAATTATTTTTAAAACTTAATCAATTAATTATAAATCCCTGACGAAACAGAGAAACCAGCCTAAACGGTGGCTTTAAGAAAAGCCCCAAAAAATCAAATATACTGAAAGTATGAAGAAAAAGCCATTATATTCTCTCATTCTTTTTCCAAGTCGCTTCTATTGTTTCTTTGGGGAGATTATACTCTTTGAGTTCGCATTTCGTAGGGAATTCGCTAATGATGTTGCCGATGAGAAGCAATCCATTACCCATAGGCATAAAAAATAAGGAAGTTAAATTCAACTAAAACTAAAGCCCAAGATAAAGTAATTCAACCGTTCTGAACTTAAAAATACGAGAGTAACAATCGGGAAAAAAATGAGAATAAACTCAAGTGAGTTAAATAGCATAGTCCATCATAGCAGTTAATTTGCAATGGTCCAATTCTAAACTCAACAGAGGTAATTAACTATGAACCGATTTATTTTGAATTCACTTATAGAGTTATTCATACTGGTTTTATTATTTCATCCCGTTCAAGCACAAGATAAAGCTTTGATACTAGAGGTTAAAGGTGCAATTGGTCCCGCCACAGCCGATTATATTAAACGGGGTTTAGAATCAGCACAACAGCAAGAAGTCAAGGTGATAGTGCTGCGTATGGATACCCCGGGTGGTTTGGATTCAGCTATGCGTGAAATTGTCCAAGCTATCATGGCTTCGCCTATTCCGGTAGCCACTTTTGTGGCACCGGCTGGTGCGCGTGCTGCCAGTGCCGGTACTTATATTCTTTATGCGAGTCATATTGCTGCTATGGCACCAGCGACGAATTTAGGTGCAGCAACCCCGGTGCAAATGGGTGGCTTACCCGATTTAACACCAGAACAATCGAGTTCGCCCAATAATCCAGATAATAATCAGCCGCTTCCCAATAAGCCCCAACCACCCGCTGGTGATACGATGAGTCATAAAATGATCAATGATGCTGAAGCCTATTTGCGTGCACTGGCGCAAATGCACGGACGTAACGTTGACTGGGCTACTCAAGCGGTTCAAGAATCAGCTAGTCTTTCCGCTACTGAAGCTTTAGCAAAGGGAGTTATTGATTTAATCGCTACAGATATAGATGATTTACTTGGTAAAATCAATGGGAAAACTGTTAAAGTATTCGGAATGGCAAAACAACTGAGCACCGTCGGATTAATAAAAGCAATCTATCAGCCCGACTGGCGAAATCGCTTATTAGCGGTTATTACTAATCCGAATGTAGCCTATATTCTTATGCTGTTGGGTATTTATGGATTATTTTTTGAAATGGCTAACCCGGGTACCGTTTTACCGGGGGTCATCGGCGGTATTTCTTTACTGTTAGCCCTATTTGCTTTTCAAGTACTTCCTGTTAATTATGCGGGGATTGCTTTAGTGCTATTAGGTATTACTTTTATGGTCGGTGAAGCTTTTCTACCCAGCTTTGGAGCACTTGGCATCGGTGGTTTGACTGCTTTTGTCATCGGTTCGATTATTTTATTTGATACTGAAAACACCGACTATACCATTTCTCGCCCCCTGATTGGGAGTATTGCTCTACTCAGTTTAGTTTTTCTCCTGTGGGTTATGGATCTTTTTGTTAAAATACGTTCCCGACCCGTGATCACTGGGCGAGAAGAAATGTTAGGTCAACGAGGAAAATGTTTGAGTCATGAAGGCGAGCAATTACGGGTATATATTCACAGTGAAATTTGGAATGCACAGGCTGCAACGCCCATTAAACCAGGTCAAACCGTGAGAGTGATTGGTATGGATGGCTTGACGCTAGAAGTAGCCGCCATTGAAGAATCGCAATCGAAGCAGAAATAACGCTAAGGATTACAGTATGTTTTCATCAATGATTATTGGTCTTATTATTATTATTAGCCTTTTATTTTATACCATAAGAATTCTACGTGAATATGAACGAGGTGTGGTTTTCTTTCTCGGTCGTTATCAAGGGAATAAAGGACCCGGCTTAATTATCCTGATTCCAGGTATTCAACAGATGATTACGGTAGATACGCGGACAGTCGTATTCGATGTACCCACTCAAGATGTCATTTCGCGAGACAATGTCTCCGTTAAAGTCAATGCCGTAGTCTATTTTCGCGTCATTGAACCGGAGAAAGCCATTATTCAAGTTGAAAATTTTCAACAAGCCACAAGCCAATTAGCGCAAACCACCTTACGTTCAGTGTTAGGTCAACATGATTTAGATGATATGTTGGCCGCGCGAGACAAACTGAATCGAGATATCCAAACTATTTTAGATAAGCATACCGATGCGTGGGGAATTAAAGTCACTCACGTTGAAATTAAGCATGTTGATATCGACGAAAGTATGATTCGAGCGATCGCCAAACAAGCCGAAGCCGAACGTGAACGCCGTGCTAAAATCATTCATGCCGAGGGTGAACTGCAAGCAGCGGAAAAATTATTGCAAGCGGCAGTTATTTTGGCTAAACAACCACAGGCCATTCAGTTACGCTATTTGCAAACCATGAGTGACATCGCCTCCCAGGATAAAACCCATACCATCGTTTTTCCTCTGCCAATGGATTTAATTAGTCCTTTGCAAGAATTAATCAAGCAGCAATCGCTCGCCCAGAAATAAATGGCAACGCCAAAGCCTTGTAGTGTGGGCAGTACCTCGTTCCCAAACTCTATTTATTTGGGAACGCTTGGCTTGTTCTCGTTTTTGCAAATAGGATGCTCCAACGTCCTACTCACCACGATAAAGTACCATACTCAAGTATCGTTCGTTGCTTTATTGATTTTTCTCAGGTACTTATTTGCTTGCAAAAAAATGCTCATTTATCCCAAAATCTCTTACGAGATAAGGTCAATATTTTGCATAAGTTTAGCCCCATATAGCTATTCGTGGTTGCCAAAACGACTTTAACCATTAGATAATAAAAAGTAAATAAAGTTAATTTATTTTTTAAGTAAATAGTCCCTATTGGTTGTTGTATATCGTGACCCGTCAAAATAGGGTAGTGCTAAATCGGTAGTGAGGTTAGCTATGTCGCAACTAGGGATTACAACCCTTTGTTACACTAACATCACTCTCTTTTTAGCACCAACCAAAATATTAATTCCTGAATGGCTAAACTTAAGCTGATATTAAATGAATATTTTGTGTTACATTATTGAGTTAAATCAAGTATAAGGAGTTGAGTTAATGCAGTTACTGAGTGCCTTTCTACTGGTTATGTTATCCTTTCCTGGTTTAGCTAAGCCAGTACAAATTATGGATTTCCACTTGGGGAAACCGGCACAACCTCAAACCCGTTTAGTTTTTGATCTGAGTGCCCCGGTGACCCATAACATTTTTACGCTTAACTCACCTTATCGATTAGTTATTGATCTTAAGAATACGCAATGGGTAAATAACCCTAAACCACCCGATAATGATCCGATAATAAAAGATATCCGCACCGCCCTCCGTAATAAAGAAGATTTACGAGTGGTTGTCGATTTAAATCAGCCCATTCATACTAAAAGTTTTTTGCTCAAACCAGATAATCATCATGGTCACCAACTGGTTGTAGAAATGAACACTTTAACACATCCTTCTTATGCGTTTTCCCTAGAACAACCCGCATTAGCTTCCAGTTTTCGCGCTCAAGTAGCACCGATTAAACCCACTGATGTAACCACGACAACTAAAGGAAACACTGCTGCCACTTCAAAGCCGAAGCGTGATATTATTATCGCTATTGATGCGGGTCATGGCGGTATTGATCCTGGCGCCATCGGCACTAAGGGTACTCCAGAAAAAGAAATTGTATTAGCGATTGCTAAAGAATTAGCCATGCTGATTATGAAAGAACGAGGATTCCGTGCGGTACTGATCCGTAATGGTGATTATTTTATCAAGCTTCGTGACCGGATTGAATTAGCTCGCCAATACCAAGCCGATTTATTCATTTCTATTCATGCTGATGCTTATTTAGGTAGTGAAATTGTTCAAGGTTCATCGGTTTATATGTTATCAAGACAAGGGGTTAGCAGTGAAGCGGCCCGGTGGTTGGCTAATAAAGAAAATGCAGCCGATTTAATTGGGGGCATTAGTTTAAGTGATAAAGATGAATTGCTCGCTTCGGTATTACTGGATTTATCTCAAGCGAGTACCTTAGAAGCCAGCACCCATTTTGGACAAAAAGTATTAAAGGCTTTAGGAAAAGTGAGTAAAAATCATTTTTCTCAGGTACAACGAGCGGGGTTCATGGTCTTACGTGCGCCGGATATTCCTTCCATTTTAATAGAAACGGGTTTTATTTCTAACCCTCAAGAAGAACAAAGACTTAATCATTCTGAGTATCGGTATCAAATTGCCAATGCTATTTTAGAAGGGGTGCGAGATTATTTTAATCATTATCCCCCCTTAAGCACCCTCTTAGCTAGTCGTTGAATCACTACTATTAAATTAAGCAACAACTTCCCCCTTTAAAATCCCCCCTCATCCCCCTTTTTCAAAGGGGGGAAATTCTTAACTTAATGGCAGTGAATCGTTGAATTAAGTTAATCAGCCTGGGCTAATTTTTCATATAACCCAGAAACACGGTTCATTTTGCGGGATACCATTGCTTTAAAGATCTTCTCATCACCCCAGATGCTAACACTATGTCGGGCACGAGTAATGCCCGTATAAAGCCATTCTCGAGTGAATAGTGGCGAAAGCTGATGGGGAAGAATTATTAACACTTGATTAAATTCAGAGCCTTGACTTTTATGAATGGTCATCGCATAGACTGTTTCGTGTTCAGGTAAACGGTTAGGCCAAAAACAACGATATTGTCCTGGTTCTACTCTGGGGAAAAAAGCGCGTAATTTTTGCTGGGAATGGGCATCTCTTAGAATAATACCGATATCACCATTAAAAAGTTTCAACGTATAGTCATTACGAGTGATAATAATGGGGCGACCGTGATACCAGGTTGATTCAGTACGTATCAATCCGCGTTTGCTCAATGCTTCTTCTACTCGGCGATTAATGGCTACAACACCATGACTACCCCAGCGGGTAGCGCATAAAATTTTAATTTGTTCCAATTGTTGGAGGATGATTTCCGGTTGATTGGCTGCCAAGCCATGTTGAAAAGCGGTTACTATGGTTTCAATGAGTTGAATGGGTAAGTTTCCTGGTATTCCTAATGGATACCAATTCACCTGTGGATAATTTTCGGCTTTTAAAATTTGCAATGCTTTATCCGCTTGCCCTTGGTTAACCGCTTGTGCCAATGATTCTATTCCACTGTTTTCGCTAAACCGATAACTTTTATCTAAAAAAACGATCTGGTTTTGCAGGAAATGAGATGGTGAAGAACAACTGGCCTCACAAATATCACCTAACACCGTACCCGCTTCTACAGAAGCCAGTTGATCCTTATCGCCTACTAAAATCCAACGCGATGATGGTGGTATCGCTTGGGCTAACTGAGTCATCAAAGCGAGATCAACTAGGGAAGCTTCATCAATAATAACCACATCATAAGGTAATAAGTGAGCGGTATCGCTTAAAAAGGAGGGTGAAATAAATTGTTTACTTAATAACCGGTGAATCGTATAAGCTTCTCGAGGGATCGCTGATTTAATGTGGTCTGCACAGTTTAAATGCGGTAATGTTTGCCCGATTATTTCCTGTAAACGAGCAGCCGATTTACCGGTCGGTGCGGCTAAAGCAATCGTTAAATTCAAATTTTGTTCTAGCAATAAGACTAAGATTTTAATAATCGTTGCGGTTTTACCAGTACCAGGTCCTCCAGAAATAACCACAAAAGGGTGTAATACCGCAGTTAACGCAGCCTGTTGTTGTTTATCTGTTGGTGATTGATTTTTATCAGGAAATAAATGTGATAAACCGGCTTCTAGTATGCCATAATTAACGTGAATAAGTTGCCTATGAGTGCGAATTCGGATTTGGGTAACGAGTTGCTGTTCATAATCCCAGTAACGGTACAAGTATAAACGGTACTGCTCGAGAATAAGTGGTGCATAATCTCCAGGAGAACCAACCACGTTACAACTTTGTAAAGCCGCTAACCAAGGTGCAAGATGAGGACAGTGTAAAGTATTCATACCCGGTTCTGAAAAAGGCGGAAATAATTGATCAGCCCATACCGTGAAATCTAAACAGGTATGCCCTTGTGCGGTTAAATGACTGACCAGTACTGAACTTAACAATAATTCCTCATTATTAGTACTATTGGCAAGAGTCAGTATAAACTGGGCAAAATAGATATCGAGATCAGAAAAAATACCTTGTTTATAAAGTTGTTTAATGGTTGTGGGGATATCCATGAATTGTTATTTAGAAAATAAGATAAATATTAGGCGGTGTTGTTGCTTAACTTGGACTTGAATTATAACGAACTAAGACATCAATCAACTGGGTCAATTAACCAATAAACTTAATTATTAGAACCATGCCTAAGATTATTGTGCTAACTGTATTCATTTAACTGACTCAATATTCAAGTGAGCAAGTCAAGTTACTGAATGAATTATTGAAAAAAAATAAGGTATGCTGTATTCAAGTTATTACCGAGTTATTAATAAAGCTACTGAATAATAAATAACAGCTGATATGAAGCTGAGTTTACTCCAAATTGAGCAAAGTCGCTTGATTATAGCTTACTGTTATATTGATCGGCTTGCGAAGGTAAGAAAGGGTAGGGATTTTGCTTATTTCAACCGTTAGAAACCCAATGGGAAAGATGAAACTAACCCATGTTAATACAACCCATATCTAATCCTATTTTAAGGTGATTGAACTCTGCTAAAGCCACAAATTACCGCTGACCCCTCAATAGGAGAATTCTGATGACAATTTCTAGTAAAGAATTAGAACAATGGTTAAAAAAATTAGAGTTGGAGCAACACAACCAGGAACTGACACTCAATGATCTCAACAATTTAGAACAAGAAGTCCGTGAATTAGAAGAAATTTTAGCTAAAATTAATGATAGCTATACTCTAGCGACGACAGAACCGGAGAGTGACTACAGTCATTTACGTGATTTGACCGAAATCGAGAAATTTGAACGCAAATTAGCACACATCGATGAAGAATTTGAACAACAACCATCTCAACAACCTGAGCCTCAAGTTCCTCCACCGAAAGAAAGTGTTACTAAACTACCACCCAAACCCACTACAGCTACACCGGTAGCTACCCCAACCGGCTATGTCATTTGCCTTATGTTTAATCCCAAAGCACCTCCAGAATGGTCAGGAAAAGGCTGGTGTGAACCCGGTAAAGGAATGCGCTATACCAATCCCGCTTTGGCTAAAAATACCTTACAAAAGCTTAAAAATCAATGGCCAGATTATCCATTGAAAATTTTTAAAAGATAATTTTGCCCACAGTTAAAATAAAAATTTTATCGCTATACCAATAGAAGTGAAATATCAATTGATGAAGGGGTACTGTTTGAAATCGATCGCCAGCCAAACTAACCTGCTTTTAATATAAAAATAGTGTAATCAATTGTATTTAAAATAAAATAGTAAATAATAACGTTTGCCAATCATCAAAACCGCCATTAACTGAAAAAATATCCAATGAATATAACAGCAATATTCGGTGATATCTATGATTTTTGATGTCTTAATTTAATAGTATTGCCCCTACCCCCCTTTTTTTTCAAAGGAGGGGATTGGAGAAAAACTATTTGGTGCGTAACCGAAGTTACTTAACTATCTCTAGTTGCTGGCTTCGACCATGAGCAGAAATGGTTAATAAATCTGCTTGGTTATCTCCATCGGTATCAACCGACTTCACCTGCAGGGGATCAAGATCAGCACCGGTCGGTGTCACCTCATAGCTTAATCTAAACTGAGTCGTTTGATTATCTCTACTAAAAGTAATTATACCCTCTGGAGATTGAGCTAGAGTTGCATCGGGGAAGGCTTCGGTTATCGCTTCCATTATGAGCGGATGTAAAGCGGGAATGAGCAGCGACTGGTAATATTTACCCTCATTGCCCAAAAATACGAACGAGAGAAGTCCCGATGGATCCGGGAAAATTCCCGTTACCGGAGTATCTTTGCTCTCAATGGCAACTGGATTTCCCATGAACGCACTATACCAAGCTTGAGGGGTTTGCGGATCTTCAGCACTAAAGATAGGCACTTCTAACCGACTGATATCACCATCCGTTTCGATTACTAACTCAGACAAATTCAATTCTGCTAAACTGGCTTGTAAACTCTCTATAAAAGCATGGCTTTGCTCAGCTGACAATGCTAAAGTCGTCTCATCTCGTGCTTTGGGGCGCGTTAACTTGCCGGCAAATGTTCGACCTGAGATAGAGAGTTTTACTGTGATCTTGAATTTGTCAACTTGGGAATTCTGACAAAGGCTGGGTACTAACTGACAGATATCTATTGGCCCTTTTCCAACTTCGATAGTGGTTTTACCACCAGAAGTTGATGATCCCGGTTGCGGTGAAATTTCGTTACCAAATTCATCTATTAAGGGTAAGGGATAGTCACAAAGCACATTAGAAGAATACTTGTAATTACATTGACGGTCATTCAGTTCAACCTGAAGACACTTGGGTGGTTTTTGAGTTTGAGGAAGGGCAAACCAAATATCTTTTAGCTGCGTTGGTGAATTAAGCGCGCAAAATCCATAGAGACGTGAGCTACTGTTGTTGTTTTGATAAATATCTACCCAAGTTCGAGAAGAACTGGTATTCAAACCACAAGAAGGCAGTTGAGGTGCGGGTGTGAATAAAGCCGGTGGAAACGAATCAGCATTAGTAATAACTAATCGATAGCGGCTCCATGATTGACCATTTTCTTCGTAATTATAACGACCTAATACCTTTAACTCTGGTTGCGGTAAAACTGGGTAACATTCTTTATTAATCTTATCGAGATTGGCTTTGACCAGTTGGTCATAAAATGAGTCAAAAGCTGCCCGACTCGCTTGATCACATCCACTATAACCGACACCATGACCAGCTAATTCAACCCAGCCGATTTCCTCATTCGTATTTCTATCGTAGACGAGCGGTGAAGTCGTGTTAGCGTCATGCTGATAAACCACTTGCGGTGGAAAACCGGTTAAATTACCATTTTGAATAACCAGTGGTTCTTTATTATAGAGGGTTTTAACCCCAAAACTTTTTAAATCGACATCCACTTCAACAAACATATTGAAAAAGCTTTCGGCTGGAAAATCCGGCGAGCTATTAAGCGCTTCGACTTCACCGATACTGGGTGATAACTTAAAATTGATGCCAGCTCTGACAGCATCTTTGCTGAGGTTATAGCCGCATTGACCTTGATCAGTCATGTTGAGGGAAAGAATTTGGGTATGTATTTCTTTAGTGCCACTCGGACCTTCCTCAAATGGTTTACTATCTATGGGCGGAAACACAAAGTCACTGTCTTTAACTGGCTTTTTAACATAGCCACTACAGGAATCATTATCACCATTTTGGCAGATCCTCGCTCCTTCATCTTTGTCTATCGGATCATCTTCTCTATGGGGAGTACTGCGACCGATTTGGGTGTTGCTGTCATTTAAGGTAGGACTATGAACGAGACAGAGAGGATTTCCCCAAGGACAATCCTGAATACCTAACCAAGCTTGCCCGGCTTTTTGATTTAATCTTAAAGAAAATTTTCCTAACGATGAGGTGTTATCAACACCCGCCGGTGGGAATGTTTCGTGGGCTAATACTGGATTAGCCGATAAAACAGCCAATGGCAATAGCCACTTTGTAACTGAATGCCATTTCATGATCTTCTCTACCATAACAAAATCTCCTCATTGAATAATTAAAATAAATGGATATCCCCACTTATAATAGATATTAGACACGATTTGATATTTTATTTCAAGACCATTGGTTTTATCAGTACTCTAATTATTGAAAATAGTACCTGATACTGATTTAATTGTTTAATCCTAACACGAGAACTTCCCGTTATGAAAAAAGTGGCTTCGTTACAATACGGTGTAATTTTTAAAAAAGCTTTCAGTCAACCAGACATCTTTACTGGTTTTGTCCGAGATATTTTAGGGGTTCACATTGAAATTGACCGAGTGGAAACCGAAAAATCCTTTGATCCCCCGATTGGTAAAATCGACACGCGGTTTGATCTATTTGCGGAAGACAAAAAAAACCGCGTGGTGGTAGACATTCAACACGTCCGTTTTCCGGATCATTACGACCGCTTTCTGCACTATCACTGTGTCGCTTTGTTAGAACAAATCGCTTGTTCCGAACTGTACACTCCTCCCATGCGAACGTTTACTATCGTGGTGTTAACGTCGGGAGATAAGCATAAAGTTGACGTAGCAACTATCGACTTTGATCCCAAAGACCGACAGGGCAAAGGTTTAAACGAAATTCCGCACCGCGTGGTCTATCTGTGCCCGAAATACGTAACAGCAGAGACGCCACCCCCCTATCGAGAATGGCTGCAAGCGATAAATGATAGTTTAGACCAAGAGGTAGAAGAATCGGGTTATCAGTTACCGGAAATCCAACGAGTGTTTAATTTGATTGAGCAAGACTTAGTTTCTCCCCAAGAACGGGCGCGGATGAAGGATGAATACGCGATGGAACTCGTGAAACGCGATAAGTACGAGGAAGGTTGGCAAGACGGACAAGCACAGGGGCGTGAGGAAGAAAGACGCCGTTTGGCTCACCAGATGTTGAACCAAGGGCTAGAAGTGAAATTGATTGCGGAACTGACCAACCTGACTTTGGAAGAAATTCAACAGTTAAGTCAAGAGGTATCCTCTTAGACTTTATCGACTCAACGTGAGTTGATAATTGACCATTGGCTTTATCGGTACTTTGCTGATCGAGAATCCGACCGGATTGATTCAATATTTTAATTTTAACACGAGAACTTCCCGTTATGAAAAAAGTGGCTTCGTTACAATACGGTGTAATTTTTAAAAAAGCTTTCAGTCAACCAGACATCTTTACTGGTTTTGTCCGAGATATTTTAGGAGTCCATATTGAAATTGACCGAGTGGAAACCGAAAAATCCTTTGATCCCCCGATTGGTAAAATCGACACGCGGTTTGATCTATTTGCGGAAGACAAAAAAAACCGCGTGGTGGTAGACATTCAACACGTCCGTTTTCCGGATCATTACGACCGCTTTCTGCACTATCACTGTGTCGCTTTGTTAGAACAAGTAGCCCGTTCCGAACTGTACACTCCTCCCATGCGAACGTTTACTATCGTGGTGTTAACTTCGGGAGATAAGCATAAAGTTGACGTAGCAACTATCGACTTTGATCCCAAAGACCGACAGGGCAAAGGTTTAAACGAAATTCTACACCGCGTGGTCTATCTGTGCCCGAAATACGTAACAGCAGAGACGCCACCCCCCTATCGAGAATGGCTGCAAGCAATAAATGATAGTTTAGACCAAGAGGTAGAAGAATCAGGTTATCAGTTACCAGAAATCCAACGAGTGTTTAATTTGATTGAGCAAGACTTAGTTTCTCCCCAAGAACGTGCACGGATGAAGGATGAATACGCGATGGAACTCGTGAAACGCGATAAGTACGAAGAGGGTCGACAAGACGGTCGACAAGAAGGCTGGAATGAAGGACAAGCGCAGGGGCGTGAGGAAGAAAAACGCTATTTAGCACGCAAGATGTTGAGCCAAGGGTTAGAAGTGAAATTGATTGCGGAACTGACCAACCTGACTTTGGAAGAAATCCAACAATTAGGTCAAGAGGAATAATTATGAGTAAAGCAGTTGATTATGAAACAGATTTCTATTATTGGGCATTACATAACGCGCAATTACTTAAGGAAGGTAAATTCTCCGAACTGGATGTCGAGCATCTCATCGAGGAATTAGAAGACATGGGAAATAATAGACAGGAACTGGCTAGTCGTTTTATGGTTCTCATTGGACATCTACTGAAATGGGAATATCAACCTAACCACCGTAGTAGTAGTTGGGAAGGTTCAATCAATGAACAACGCTTGCAAATTAATTGGTTAATCCAAGACAAGCCCAGCTTAAAACCCAACTTATTGCCAGCCATCACCAAGGCTTATCCTCAGGCGGTAAAACTGGCAGCCAAAGATACCAAATTGCCCCAAACCGAATTTCCTCAAGAATGTCCATACACCCTAGAGCAACTTTTAGATGAAGATTTCTACCCAGCCAAGTAGATTGGACTTGGACATTGCTGTGTGTGTCCAACCAAACACGCCATCGGCAATTTATAAGACAACCACGGTTGCGGTTGCTAGAATAGCCAAGATTGCTGGCGCACTAGGAAAGACTGAGAGTGGTTTTTTGATATGTTCTTCCCTATCTCCCAGCCAGATTAGTTTTAAACTATCATTTCTAACTAGGAAGAATCAGAAGGAGGATAACCATGCAATTTCTTGACGTCAAAACCGATTATGCTTTTAAAAAAGTGTTTGGCAGTGAGCAATCTAAACCGATTTTGATCAGTTTTCTCAATGCCGTGTTAGATTTTAATGGCGAACACATTACCGATTTAGCGATAGTGGATCCGTATCAAATTCCGTTGCTGAAAGGAATGAAAGACACCTACGTGGATGTAAAAGCGACCCTGTCTAATCAAACCCAAGTGATTATCGAAATGCAGGTTTTACAGGTAGAAGGTTTTGAAAAACGGGTGTTATACAATGCCGCTAAAGCTTACTCTAAGCAACTCAAAAAAGGGCAAGATTACACGTTACTTAACCCCATTATTGCCTTGACCGTGACCGATTTCACCCTGTTCAATGGTTTTGCAGAAGTCAATAGCTGTTTTCAACTCCTCAATAAAAATCATCTCATTAATTATTCGGATGATGTTCAATTGGTGTTTATCGAATTACCCAAGTTCACCAAAACTGAAGCAGAATTAACAACCATTACAGACAAGTGGATTTATTTTCTCAAAAATGCCGGTAGCTTAGAATATATTCCGGATACCCTCAAAACCGAGGAAGCTATAGAGCAAGCTTTTGAGATTGCCAATACGGCGAGTTTGAGTGAAGAGGAACTCGACTTACAGGAAAAACGTTATGATTTTATTCGTCTGCAGCGTGGCGCCTTAGCTAAAGCGTTAAAACAAGGATTACAACAGGGATTACAAGATGGAAAACAGGAAGCAACGCAGGAAATCGCTAAACGTTTAGTGCAAGCTGGTTTTGATATACAAGCAGTAGCCAAGGCAACGAATTTAACGGAAGTTGAGGTGAGGTCATTAATGTTTTAAGTTAATGGCTAAAGAATTTACAATTCACCGATTATGAAGGTTTTTATGGATACGAGTATTCAAATTTATCTTATTGCTCAAACCCTGCCTATCTCTCAGCAAGTAGAACTATTGCATTTTGCGGAATTTCTACAAATACGCTTGGTTGCGGAAGATACACCACCCAAATACGCTAACTTAGCGCAAGCATTCCACCGGCTTGCTCAGTTACCGGCTGACGGTTTTGATGAACAACGCATAGACTTGTTGCCAGAAGAACGTGAGTCGTTATGAATATCACTCGTTATTTATTAGACACTAACATCTGTATTTACATTGCGAAAAAACAACCAATACGTCATCCTACACTGGCTACTTTAACGGCACTTAGATTTTTATTTCAGCTAGGTAGCCAAGTAGGGTGGGCAATGCCTACCATGAGAAATGATAACCATAAATGAGGGGTGTGCGGTGCACACCCTACCTGACTATGGTGATACTGTCTCACAGTCGATTTGATCAGTACCAAGACCACCTACGCACCGGTCAGAGCCTCCTTCACCAGAGAGAGTATCATCACCAGCCTCGCCATAAATAATATCGTTGCCATTTCCCCCATAAATAATATCATTACCATCCCCTCCATAAATAATGTCATTGCCATCTCCTCCGCAAATGGTGTCATTGCCTTTATTACCATAAATTCTATCATTGCCACCTCCACCACAAATAATATCTTGACCAGTCGTTCCGTAAATAACATCATTATTTGCAGTTCCAACGAGGGTACATTGTAAGCCCATACATGAAGAATCAGTAGTAGGAGGAGGAGAAGAAGAACAATTATTATTCAAAGTAGCTGTCATGGCAGACCCTGAATTACTAATACCGGTTACACAAACTTTACTACTAGAACCACTGTACAGCTTACTACTCGGTGAACTGCTATCATTAAAAGTAGTATGACCGGTTGAACCAGAGTATAAATCGCCACTATCTCCCCGGTTGTTACCTTTTTCAAGATCCCAACGATTGTCAGCTTGTATCAAAGCAACACGATAATGCTTAGCCACACAATTACCAGCCGGATTATCAGGTGAGACGCATTCATTCGCATTGTCGGTATTATCAAGAGAAGCTTTACTCTCATCGATATGCCATATGGCTAAACCACTGGTTGGTAATCCAGCGTCAAAACCAGTTCGATTTCTATTTTCAACTAGGAAATATTCACCTCCGGTGAGTGGACTTCCCGTAAGAAATTGATAAACATCCGCTTGAGTTGCTACTTGCTCAATGGTTTCATTCGATAATTCTGACGTAACCATATGAGGAACTACCCAGCCCAGCGCATATTTACTCCACGCGGACAGATGTGCTGGTGTATCGCCTAGTTTAGTCACTTTATTCCACGCACCACCGGCCATCAAATCCCAATTGCCTATTCCTTCTGAAGAATCATCCGTATCGTAAAGATCCGGCAGTCCCAGAGCGTGACCATACTCATGCGCAAATACGCCAACAGTGTGTATATTACCTTGAAGTATCTCCGGTTCCATCGTATAGTTACTTATTTTAATAGCACCACAACTGGCACTATCATTAGTAGTATAATCAGAAATATTCCAGGTATGTGACCAAATATCGGTGTTATCACCACTCGCTTCGGTTCCCGTACCCTGGTGAATAATCATAACTGTATCAACGTAACAATCTCCATCACTGTCATAATTTGCGAAATTAACGGTGGTATCCGCCGCTGCCACTGCTTCTTCTACTAACTCTCTTGCACGATCAAACCCTTGGTTATAGCCATAATAATTATGTTCATGCGGTGCTGAGTACCAACCAACTACACCCGCTGGTCCAGAAGAGACACTAAATTGTCCATAAGAGACTTCTTTGTAATAATCCTTCATACTTTTATTACCCACTCCAAACAGGAGATTTTCAAAATTTGAAGGTGTATAGGTAGTTGTCTTATCATTAAAATTAATGAGAATGACCGGTACATTCGCTGTTCCCAGAGGAGGCACCACTGCTTCAATAGCAAGCACGGTGGCTGATTGTATATTTTTCTGCAGAGTGGTTGGTTTTTTTGGTCTCAGTTTTTGGGGAAAATTTTCTGGCAAAGTATCTATCTCAACCCTAAATTTAGACGCTGCAAGACGACCATCTGGTTGAGAAGTCGCATATTTCCAAACTCCATTACTTTTATCTAAGAGAACGGTGTATCCGGTAGTAGTTTCCCAGCCATTCGACCATTCGTCCCCCCATTGTTGAGCCTTAAATGTCAAACCATTGGATTGAGTTAGAGTATGAATGGTAGGACTTGCTGGTACAGCGTAGCTGTTTTGCATTGGCAGTAATATACTTAGAGTAACTACTGTAGATAATCTTATTTTTCTATACCAGATAAAACAATGTTGTTTAATAGAATTCATAATTGAAAGATACCTTCCAAGTTCTTTTGGTGTTTGAATTTATTGGTGGTAAGAAGTATAAGCTGAATAGGTGATTATGACAAAAAAGTAATATTTTGAAAGCGAGACATTTAACTTTAGGAATCCTAAAAAGGTCGGCAAAAAATAATACCGACCTTAGAGCTTATGCTTAAATTGTGTCCAAAAAAAATCCATCTATTCCGTAGGACGGGAATCCTTTCCTGCCATGCGATATTATTTATTAAAAAATATAGAAATAGATATGAATGCCATTTACTCGAGCCCAAGAAACTACTGGAGCTAAAAACATACATGGCAAGTTAATACCGATATTCGGAGGAGAATTGGAGTAATGGAGAAATATATATTGACATCCAGAACTATTTTGATTGTACCAATCTATATAAAAATAGATAGAGATCCAATCTGTCCACCAACTCCCACCATCCATCGCGTCTTGAAGAGCAGCTTGAGCGGTGTTTATGTCACCTTGTTCAATAGCTGACTTGATTTCAGCTAATTTATTTGCAACAAATGTTTGAATTTCAGGTGAGGGTACGTTAGCAGGTATGCTCCCTGCTATTGATGGAGGTGGTGATGATACAATTGGTTTCCCTACCTCTGCTTGCACTCCTCCCACTAAACTGACCAGCAAGACTGTAACAAAAACGATCATCATCTGCCTATAGGCACTTTGATTTGGCATATATTTTAATTCTCCCTTCGGTTTAGTAATTAGAACAACCCAACTGAAAGGTCGGCATTATTTTTTGCCGACCTTATTATAGCTTAGTTATTATTTAACTAAACTAGGTAGAAATTACCATCTATCTATACTAATTAATACCCATAATAACTAAAATAAACATAAGTACCATCTGCCTGAGCCATAGAAAGCATTGGAGCTAAGAACATACATGGCAAGTAAACACCGCCATAACCCCAATATGAATAAATGTAGATATTTTGACATCCATCGGAGTAAGAATTATAGGGATCAATATAAAAATCGACATAGATGTAATCAATCCACCCACTCGCCATCACGTCTTTAAGAGATGCTTGAGCAGCTTTGGTGTTGTTTTGTCCAACAGCTGACTTAATTTCAGCCAGTTTATCTTTAATAGCCGATTGAACTCCGGCTGGGGGTGCCGGTTTGTTAATAGTCCCGGGGGGTGGAGGTGGAATCGGGCTGCCTTTGCTTGCTGCTTGTACTCCTCCCACTAAACTAACCAGCAAGACCGTAACAAAAACGGTCATCATCTGCTTAAAAGCACTGTATGTACGTTGACTTAACATAGTTATTAATTCTCCTGTTTGGTAACTAGAACAATTAAAGATTTCAAATCTTCCCTTAAAAGAAAAGACAACCAAATTCTATAAGAGAAAAATACTTTTTAGTAACAAATTGAACTTAAATAATAAAATAGTTGGTTAATCGATTTTGACGTCAAATTTGACACAGGTGTCAAAGTGGCACGGAAATTAACGCGAACGAATTTGACACAGGTGTCAAATTGGAGAAAATTGTTGCGGTGCGGAATTTGACACAGGTGTCAAACACCAGTTTTTATGTGGGAATAAATCTTTATGAAATGTTTTTATTTATCTATAAAAATAATATATCAATATCAAGGTAAAATGGGCATTGCCAACGGTGATGGAGATTAATGATGACCATGAAGGGGGTGTGGTGCATACTCTACCAAGCTAATGCCGAGATCAATTAAACCTCATTCTCTGTAACTCACTGATTAAGATTTACGCAGTTGAATTCATAACTAATTGATTTTATTCAATGCTTATTTTGCATTGCAACATATTAACTTATTTCAATAATTAAATTATCTAGTTGAACTGCGTAAGTCTTACTGATATGACTTTCTTTTATAAAAAATATATAAAACTATATCAAAGAAGGTTAATATAAGCGCATGAAATTATCGGCGTAGGCGAAAAAATTAGGGTTGAGTTATCAGACGGTTTGGAATCATTACCAAGCGGGACTTATTCCGAACGCGAAAAAAATCCCTTCGGGAATCATTATTGTTGATGACGAGGTGAGTGGTACGCCGGAGCGCACGGCTGTTTACACACGCGTTTCGTCATCAGAAAATAAAACTAACTTAATTTCACCATCGAAACGAGTACAAGATTTCTGCACCGCTAAAGGCTGGATTGTTTCGGTAGTCGTTGAAGAATGCGGAAGTGGTTTAAACGATGACCGCAAAAAATTACAAAAATTATTGCTAGATAAGTCTGTAACCCGCATCGTGGTTGAGCATAAAGACCGCTTAACCCGCTAATGAAGTGGTTGAAGATGAAAACGAGTTGATGCAAGATTTTGTGTCGCTAGTCACTTCATTCACAGCTAGATTGTACGGGCGACGTAGAAGCAAACGCCAAACTGAAAAACGGATTGCTCAATTACAACATGATGACATTCAAAGCGTTTAAGTATCGGATTTATCCGAACAAGCCACAAGAAATCTTACTGAATAAGACGTTTGGTTGTGTGCGCGTGGTTTGGAATTATCAGGTTGAAGTATTTAATCAATTTGATAAAAATAAAACTGAACCGGAACAAGCACTAACCACTACGCAACTCAAGAAAAAATTTGAATGGATGGGCGAAGTCAGCGCGGCAGCGTTGCAACAAAAAGAAATGGATTTCAAGGCATTTAAGAGAAATTACTTTTCAACCACGCGGAAGAAAAAATTAGGCAGACCCTCGTTTAAAAAACGTGATTCAACTCAAAGTTATCGCTTGCCTAATCAGAAATTCACGCTCAATAATAATTCAATCCGACTTGAGAAAATAGGTAAAGTAAAACTGGTGCTAGATCGCGCCGTGCCTACGGGTTGTCAATTTAGGTCGGTGACAATTTCTAAAAATAACTGCGGTCAATTCTTTGCGTCGGTACTGGTTGAAATAGGAATTATCCCGAAACCCAAAACCGGTAAAAGTATCGGCTTAGACATCGGCATTAAAACATTTTTGACGGGAAATGATGGTTTTACCGTTGAAAATCCAAAATACTTTCGTGAGAACCAAACGAAATTGAAATCAGCACAACAGCATCTTTCCCGCAAAAAGAAAGGCTCGTTGCGTTACAACAAGGCCAAGTTAAAAGTGGCCAGAATCCACAACGATATTGCGAACAAGCGCCAAGATTTTATTCAGCGAACCACTACAAAATTGGTTAATGAGTACGATTTTATTGCGATTGAAGACTTAAACGTTACCGGTATGGTTAAAAATCATAAATTGGCAAAATCTATTAGTGACGCTGCTTTTTCAAAATTTTACGCCACGTTGAGTTATAAAGCCGCGTGGTACGGTAAAGAAGTCGTCAAAGTGGATAGATGGTTTGCCAGTTCTAAAACCTGTTCGGGTTGTGGTTGGAAGAATGAAAACTTAACTTTGTCGGATAGAACATTTAAATGTAAGTCGTGCGGTCTGGAATTAGGCCGTGATTTAAATGCCAGCAAAAATATTTTAAGGGAAGCACTGAGAGTTAGCAGTGCTATACGAACGCCGAGCGAAGGTCAAACTGAAATAGCTTAGACTTTTCAGCTAGTTGCGTTGAAGCGTTTAGATGACCATATAGATTTTTATATGGAATTCGTAACTATCTATGTCATACAGTGACTTTGACTTAAAGAAAGTAACCGTTAAATTTAATTTAGAAATAGTGGAAACAGCAGACTTATTCTCTTCGGTTGAAGAAGTGGCAATCAGTCAATTTTTAGCGGATATCTTGAAACAAAATGTGCCTTTGGCTTTAGCAATGGGTACTGAGAAAGCCAGTTCGGAGCTAATCATTATTAATATTCTTCTCGAGCTAAAACAACAACTTCAAATTAGTTTTTTTTCGGGTATCGATTTTAACGTTGATTGGGACAAAGGGTTAAATGGATTTTGTGATTTTATTATTAGTCGCTCACCAGAACAGTTATTTTTAGATACCCCGGTTGTTGCGTTGGTAGAAGCCAAAAATGAAAGAATTGTCAGTGGTTTAGGACAATGTCTCGCCGAAATGATAGCGGCTCAAATTTACAATCAGCAAGACGGTAAAGAGATTTCTTGTTTATATGGTGCCGTGACGACCGGTCACGCTTGGAAGTTTTTAAAATTAGAAGCGGATAAAGCGTACATCGATATTGAAGATTATTATATTAAAAATCCTAAAAAAATTATTGGAATACTCAATTATATGATTAAAAACTCAAGCTAGCTGGGGTTGCTGGAGTTAAAATCAAATTTGGTGGAGTTGTGGTGCACACCCTCCCAGATTTACTCGGTATTATTTTTACCAAAATGCGTAAAAGCCTTTATTTTCTAAACATTGTTTTAGCTTTTTATCATATGTCCACAATAAGCCATTTAACTCGATAGTCAACGCAATAAAGGGAATATTTTTTTCATCAATGTCATGACATAAATCATAGGCTTGTTTCAAACTTGTTGGTGTCAAGCTGTATTCATCAACGAAGTGAATGTTCTTGAGTAAGTTATAAAGCAATTCTAAAATGGCTTCTTCTGGCAATGTAGAATATTTCTGAATTTTCTCCTTGTATTTGAAAAGTTCTACCATGATAAATTTACATGAATAGAAAGCGTGTTCCATTTCCAATAACTTATCTCTTAACGCTTTATTTTTTCCAAGTAATGCGGAAAATACCACATTGGTATCAACAATAATGGGTTTCAACCGATTCTTTTTTCTTAACAAATGTTAATCTTAATGACATTCATTAACTGCCACTGTAAAACAGTGGGGTGAATCTACCAAAGCACGTAACAAAATATTACGCGCACCGACCAGATCACGATTGACCCATTGACCTGATTGCAAGCGAATCCGTTTGGTTGCACCGATATTGTTTACTTCACCCGTTTGCGGATGAGTTTTGCTCGTGAAGGCTTCGCACACGTCTACAACGGTTTTACCCCATTCAAACGCTTTATTTTTGAGGAATTGCTTAAAACGATAGTGCGAAAAAGTCAACAGATTACGCACCGTTTTACTCCGAATTTTACGGCTACCTTTGCTCACCATCTCAGCGGTTTCAAAGGTGGGCAACAGGATGCAATCGTAATTTTTAACCAAAAATAAAGCCGCTTTGTGATGCAGTTCATTAACTAAGTTTTTGATTTTCTCACGCATTCTGGCAGCCGCTAACGACATTCTACGTTGACGCTGTTTACCGGCTTTAGACCTTCTTGAAATCAGATTATCCAGATGTTGAGCGAGCCGTTGGAGGCGGGAAAAATCGCCTTGTCCAATGAATCCACAGCTTTTTTCAGCATAAAAAGTGGTAAAGGTTCTAACGCCAGGGTCAATCGCAACAAGGCGGGCTTGGTTATCGCCATTAGGTACAAGTTGTTGTTTATACGGCACTGTTAGATAATATCTACCGGCTCTCCATACTAATCGTGAATCAAGCACATCTTCTGGTAGGGATTCAGCCAATTTCAACTTTTTACCGGAGAGGGTTGGATAAATGCCAGATTCTTTGATAGCTGATTTGGGAATATAACAAGATTGTACGGGGTCTTTACGACTACGAAATTTAAAGTAAGGTTTTTTTCCTTGGTTGGCTTTCAGGGTTGCCCAAAAGGCTTGGTGAGCTTCTCTCACTGCTATGGCTTTGATTTGGAAGGGAACATCTGATGTCCACTCTGGCAACAGACGGGTGAACATCTTTTTTATGTCCATCCACGAGGGCTTTTTACCTTCGTAATCACGTAGCAATGCCATCGCACCGTTATAAACATAACGACTGACCTCATGCCAATGTTTAAATAGTTTCCGTTGTTTTTCCGTCGGATATAATCTGATAGACTTGCTTTTTGTACTTTCTGAGTCCGTGCATTCGGCATGAGAAGACGTGAATGATATTAAGCAAGTCTCTGGTGAGTTCTGGTTCGGGTGAGAGTGAATCTTCGCTGAGAACCACGAGTTTTCCACCATTGGTTTCGATAATGAATCGCACGAGGTCTGCGCCAAATCTTGCAAGTCGGTCTCGGTGGGCAACCACAAGTCTGATGCAATCTCCGTGCATTGCGCGTTCCAAAATGGCGTTAAGTCCTTTTCTTTTGAAGTGGAGTCCGCTGCCAATGTCTTTGACAATTTCTGCGTCTGAGTAGTGTTGTTGCATAAATTCGACTTGTCTTTCAAGGTCATCTCGTTAGTTAATGAGAGTAGTAATTGATAACTAATGTGAGCAAATTAGCTACTATCTATCAACCTTCTTTTAGTCCCTTAAAAGGCGAAATTTGTTATTTTCCCACCACTCACTTTTGAGTTGTTCAGATAATTCCCAAGCCTGTTCTTCATTGAGTACATTATTTTCAACCCAAGTTTCCAATTGTAGCCTTTCTAACACTTGCTGCATATAATTTGTCGTGACCAGATGTTTTGGAAATTTAAGGATAGCGTAATCGTTTTCAAAAGAGAGTTGCACCATAGACTATATTTCCCCGTCAGTAAAGTGGGTGATAAGAATAACAAACTGTTGAAAGCGAGGGTTAAATTCACGCAAAGATACCCGCCTAATCTGTTTAGCTTGAATATCTTTGCATGAGATCATCGAGTTGAAGATATTATTTTCTAAACAGCGAAGGAAGAACCACAACCGCAAGTCGTTACGGCGTTGGGATTACGGATGACAAATTGTGCACCTTCTAAACCTTCGATGTAATCAATCTCAGCACCCGCTAAGTATTGAAAACTCATTGGATCAATTAGAAGTTTAACGCCCTGATTTTCTACAATGGTATCCCCTTCGTCAATATTTTCATCAAAAGTGAACCCATATTGAAACCCCGAACAGCCACCACCTTGGATAAATACCCGTAGCATGAGGGCATCATTATTTTCTTCATTAATTAATTGGCGTACTTTAATAGCAGCACTGTCAGTAAATAATAACGGTGCTGGGATTGCTTCTTGGGCAGCTACATTCATGATAATATCTCCAGAAAAATAAATTTGCCATTAACCATACTAGGTACGCGATGGCGAAAATTCAATAGTTCTTACCTTTTATTTTAAAATGAGTTACGTTGTAAGAGGGCTAATACTTCTTCCAGTTCTAGCCGTAATTGGTGGATAATTTGCTGACTTTTTTGCAGGTCATCCTCAGCCACTTCGCTAATTAAATGTTGTTTAGCACCACCAATTGTAAATCCTTGTTCATATAGCAAATTACGAATTTGACGAATCAAGACCACATCTTGCCGCTGATAATAGCGCCGATTACCTCGACGCTTAATTGGCTTAAGTTGGGAAAATTCTTGTTCCCAGTAACGCAATACGTGGGGCTTAACGGCACATAATTCGCTCACTTCGCCAATGGTAAAGTAACGTTTCCCTGGAATAACCGGCAGTTCGTTATTGTTCGTTGGTTCCAACATAAGATTCTACTCGCGCTCTGAGTTTTTGTCCGGGTCTAAACGTCACTACCCGTCGAGCGCTAATGGGAATTTCTTCTCCGGTTTTAGGATTTCTACCAGGACGTTGATTTTTATTACGCAAATCAAAATTTCCAAACCCGGAGAGTTTAACTTGCTCTCCTTTTTCTAAAGCTTGGCGGATTTCTTCAAAAAACATATCGACCATTTCTTTAGCTTCTCTTTTATTTAAGCCCATTTCATCAAACAGCCTTTCAGCCATTGCCGCTTTCGTTAATGCCATATTTACTTCCTTAATTTTGCACCTAAACTTTGCTCAAGCGTACTGAGTATCTGTCCAATGAGCGTATCTACTTCAGACTCAGTAAGATTGCGCGAAACCGCTTGAAAAATCAACCCTATTGCTAAACTTTTTTTACCGGCTTCAATGCCTTTGCCTTGGTAAAGGTCAAACAGTTGACAGTCAATTAACAATTCACCCGCCGTCTGGCGAATAGTCGCTACTATTTTGGCAGCGCTAACCGCTTGGTCTACTACCATCGCCAGGTCTCTTCTAATCGAAGGATATTTAGAAATTTCTTTAAACTTAATGGGATAAGTTTGGCACAGCGGCACTACACGTAACTCGAATAGATAAACTGGTGCGGTTATTTCTAAAGTTTGCATTAAACTGGGATGTAATGCACCGAAGAATCCTATCCATTCTTGCTCACGATAAATCGCTGCTGCTTGTCCGGGATGTAACGCCGGATGTGTTGTTGATATAAAATGGTAATGTTCTGGTGTTGCTCCACCTCCATTGATTGAAACGTAATGAAATAAAGTTGCAATATCGGATTTAACGTCAAAAAAATCAACTTGTTGAGCCCTCTCGCCCCACTGTTCTGGCCAACGTGTACCCGTAACGACACCCGCTATCATCTGTTCCTGAATCAAGGTCTGATCAGCCGCGTAAATGAAACGTAACCCGGTTTCAAATAAACGGACTCGCGATTGCTGACGCTTTTGATTATACAGCAAAATTTGCAATAAGCCAGTCCACAAGGTCGTTCGCATCACCGCCATATCACTGGTAATTGGATTGGCTAAAGTAATAGCTGCTGCATCGGGGTTAAGTTGCTGTTGCAATTGAGAATCAACAAAACTATAAGTAATTGCTTCTTGATAATCTCGCTGGATCAGAACCGCTTGTAATTGTTCTACTGTTATTGATGGCTGGGAGTGCATCGTTAACTGCGACCAGGGCAAATGACTCGGTAATTGGTTATAACCATGTACTCGTGCTAGTTCTTCGATCAAATCGACTTCTTGAGTGAGATCAAAGCGAAAACTGGGTGGTTGAACTTGCCAAGAATCGTCTTGTGGCACGATGGTCATGCCCAACCGCATTAGAATATCAGTCACTTCATTGACCGGGAGCGTTTGCCCCAACAACCGTTTAATTCGCGTCGAACGGAGCAAAATGGTGGGGATAACCGGTAAATCATTGTTAACAGTCACTTCAATGATTGGTCCGGGTTGTCCACCGACTATACTGAGAAGTAAAGCGGTTGCTCGCTCCATAGCATGACGTTGTAACTGGGGATCAACACCGCGCTCGAACCGATGAGAAGAATCCGTGTGTAATCCATAACGACGTGCACCACCCACAGCGAATTGGGGTGCAAAGAAAGCGCTTTCTAAAAAGAGAGCTTGAGTGCTTGCGCTAACCGCTGAAGCCTTGCCACCCATGATACCCGCCATGGCTATGGGTTGTTGATGATCAGCTATCACTAAAGTTTGTGCATCTAAAGTGACTGTTTGTTCATCTAAAAGTGTCAAGGATTCACCCGGTTGCGCCATTCTCACTTGAATGCCCTGCACTAATTTCGATAAATCAAAAGCGTGCATCGGTTGCCCTAACTCTAATAAGACGTAATTGGTTACATCAACCACCGCACTAATGCTACGTAATCCACTCCGACGCAGGCGTTCTCGTATCCATAAAGGAGTAATCGCTTGCCCATTAATATTTTTGATAATACGTCCCACATAACGAGGACAAGCAGCAGAATGGTAAAGCGTGACCGGCAAAGTATCGGTGATAGTTGCTGATACCGGCGAAAAATCGGGTGAGGTAATGGAACAACGCGTTAATAATCCCACTTCACGAGCAATGCCGGCAACACTTAAACAATCACCTCGGTTGGGTGTCAGATCGAGTGCCATGCTGACATCTTCGAGTTGGAGATAGCGGCGCAGATCTTCCCCAATAGGTGCATCTTGGGGTAAGGACATTAAACCTTCAGAACTGTCAGCTAAACCCAATTCTTTAGCTGAACAGAGCATACCTTCAGAAGTAATCCCACGTAATGAAGATTTTTTAATTTCTAAGTCACCTAAACGTGCACCGATTAATGCCGTCGGTACTCGCATACTACTTTGAACATTTGAAGCACCACAAACAATCGAGAGTAATTGGTCCCCACCAACGTTAACTTGACAGATTGTTAGCTTGTGAGCATCGGGATGTGCTGTAACTGTAACAACTTCTCCTACGACGACCTGATTAAAATCTATCGCCACCGATTCAACCTGATCGACTTCTAGTCCGCTCATGGTCAAGCGTTGCACTAATTCTGCGGTGGATAGCTGGGGATTAACCCACTCCCGTAACCAGTTTTCACTGAATTTCATTATTAACCCTTTGGTAATATAATATAACTTATTTATTTTACTATTGATCTTATTAAGTCATATGGTCAAGATGATGGTGATGATGGTGAGGCTATTAAAGACTATCTACTTTAAAATCATATAGGTAGAGTATAATACCATAGATTTTTTTCTATCAAAAGCGCTTTGGTTAAGAAAAATTTTCTTTTTACAGAGGAAGATGTGTGATCAAGCGATGACGATAAACGGAGAGCGTTCGTCCCGGCTTTCATTGACCGAGAAGCGGATTCCGTGGTATGGCTTTCCGGGCTCGAGGCGCTTGAGGATTACCGCCTGGAAGAGCGAGTTGAAATCCGCGATGACTGGGAAAAATTCCGCCGATTTTGGCTAAAAGGCTGCTGGTATAAAGTGGTGTAGATTCCTTATTTTTCTAACGTGAGGTCTGCCGTCGGTCAGCAATCCTTTACCAACATTCCTAAGTGATATCCAATCGCTGCGCTAAAATAAATTTAATTCATTATTAATTTGCCCCATCTGTACTTCAAGTGCTTCTATAGCGCTTTCTATTTGATATAACTGTTCCCTAAAGGATTCTTTACTATCTGCAGATAGATTTCTATCGACCAATGAAACCGAAATCATATGATGTTGTTGAGTTAACTCGTCAATTTTTTGCTTAATAATCTCCTGATCAGCTTTTAACCGTGATTTTTTTAAATCAGTCACTTTCTGAGAGGGTTGGTTATACCGTTGATTCATTTCCTGATTCAACTTGGCCAATTCCATGGTCAAATGGTCCCGTTGTTTTTCCACTTGTTGAATTTGCTCATTTAATACTTTTGCGGTCGCCGCCGGAAAGTGAGGTGATTGCAGCGAAGCGGAAATAAACTCATGTTGCTTCACTAATTGTTGTATTTCCTTTTCGAGATAAAGCTTTCTCAATTCAACTTGAGCCAATTTCAACTCAGCATCTACTTGGGTTAGTTTTATTTTTAGTTGATCAATATGGGTTTCAATTTGAAATAATTGATTTTTTAATAATTGAATATTAGACTGCGGCAAATTGGGTAATCGAAGTGAACTCGAAATCGAATTATACTGGTTAATTAAACTATTTATTTCGTGTTGAATGGTCGCTTTTTCATCACTAAAGCGGGATTTTTTTGCTTCTGCTAATCGTAATTGCTCTGCAAATTCATCTTTGACTTCTTCAATGGGTGGTGCTTCTGCTTGAAGTTGTTTTAATTTATTCGCTAATTCAGTGGCGAGTTTATTCAGTTGCTGATAGTATCCTTGATCTCTATCCGGATGCGGTTTAGGAATGCCCAAGGTACGTGGTTCACCCGTATTATCATCGCGTTGCCAAAAGGGATAATTGAGTAACTTTTTGACTTCTGGTAATTGTTCTTCTGCTCTAACCGGTTCATATTCCACCATAAATAAGCGTCCGGAATCTTGATTAACTTGTGATAGAAAAGTATAAAACTCCAACAGACACCATTTTGACGCTAAATAACCGGTTGAGAGAATAAAAACCAAGGTAGCCGATTCTTGTAATTGTGCATAAATATCAGAATTAACCGGTTGATGACCTCGTAATTGGTGATCCATCCACAGGGTGTAACCATCAGCACGACCGAGTTTTTGAGCTAACGATTTTTTTAAGGCACTAACTAACGTGGTTACCCAACCTGCATCAGCGCCCGGGAATGGTTCATTATCTACGTGAGCATAACTGATGAAAATGTCATTTTTATAATTAGGAATATAACTTGGCATAATAATAAATGGATAAGTTAAATGAATGATGATGAATTCTAGGTGATTGACGGGGCTATTTCAATGACTAAATACTTTTATAAATAGAATAATTACCGTCAAGATAAATTAAATGAAATAATACCATTGTTATTCTCATTGGGAGTACAACATATGCCAATACCCTATGCCGGAATTGCGCAATTTCCGACGCTACGGTTGCGTAGAATGCGTCGAGATGAATTTTCTCGTCGGTTAATGCGGGAAAACGATTTAACCCTTAATGATTTGATTTATCCTTTATTTGTCATGGAAGGTAAACAACAGCGGGTAGCTATTGCTTCTATGCCAGATCAGTTTCGCCTGAGTATTGATGAATTAATCAAAGAGGCGGAAGAACTCGTCAAATTAGGTGTTCCGGCTATCGCCTTATTTCCAGTCGTCCCACCCGCAAAAAAATCCTTAGATGCCCAAGAAGCTTATCATCCAGAGGGTTTAGCGCAGCGAGCCGTGCGTGCGGTTAAATCAAACTTCCCGCAATTAGGCGTGATAACCGATGTCGCGTTGGATCCTTTTACTACTCATGGTCAAGATGGTCTCATTGATAACACGAGTTATGTCATGAATGATGAAACTGTCGAAGTACTCGTTAAGCAAGCATTATCTCATGCTCAAGCGGGTGCTGATATCGTTGCACCTTCGGATATGATGGATGGTCGGGTTGGTAGAATTCGTCAAGCTTTAGAAGCGGCGGGTTTTAAAAATACCCAAATTCTCGCTTATTCTGCTAAATACGCTTCTAGTTTTTATGGCCCTTTTCGTGATGCGGTCGGTTCAGCCGGGGCACTCGGAACCAATAATAAATATAGTTATCAAATGGATCCGGCTAATAGCGATGAGGCGTTACGAGAAGTAGCTTTAGATTTACAAGAGGGTGCTGATATCATCATGATAAAGCCGGGTATGCCTTATTTAGATATTGTGCAACGTGTCAAAACGATCTTTAATGCGCCCCTATTTGTCTATCAAGTCAGCGGTGAATACGCTATGCTTAAAGCTGCTGCTCAAAATGGTTGGTTAGCTGAATCAGCGGTGATGATGGAATCATTATTAAGCATTAAACGTGCGGGTGCCAATGGTATCTTAACTTATTTTGCTAAAGCGGCTGCACAATATTTACAATCAACCCGGGAAATCTGAAGATAAAATAAGCGATATGTTATTATTTAACAGATAGATATTAAAGTGATGAATTAAGAATTCAACCTGTTATTTTACTCGGTTAGCTATTATATTTATGAAAATAACCGCCATTTATCCTGGCACTTTTGATCCGATTACCAATGGACACGCTGATATCGTTAAACGCGCGACGCAATTGTTTGCACATGTTATTGTAGCGGTAGCGGCTAACCCGAAAAAATCACCGACTTTTACCTTAGAACAGCGAATTGAATTAGCACAAATTGTGTTAAAAGATTTTAATCAGGTTACTGTCCAGGGTTTTGAATCTTTACTCGTTGATTTTGCTAAACAAAATCAGGCACAAGTGATTGTACGTGGGTTACGCGCCGTTTCTGATTTTGAATATGAATTTCAATTAGCCAATATGAATCGAACCTTGAACTCAGAAATAGAGACCCTATTTTTAACACCAATCACTCAGTATACTTATATCTCTTCGTCTTTAATTAAAGAGATTGCCGCATTAGGTGGGTGGGTGGGTGATTTTGTCCACCCAGCCGTGGGTGCGGCGCTGATGAGAAAAACGCGCTAGTTTTATAATCTCTTTTAGTTCAATACTTCGGACCGGTTTCGATAGATTTTAATTATAAAATGGGTCCAAACTATTGTTAGTTAGCAGTTAGGAATAAATTATGGCACTTTATATCACTGATGAATGTATTAATTGTGATGTGTGTGAACCGGAATGTCCCAATGGTGCAATTAGCCAAGGGGAAGAAATTTACGTTATCAATCCCAAATTATGTACTGAATGTGTAGGACATTATGATACTTCACAATGTGTGGAAGTTTGTCCAGTCGATTGTATTCTATCCGATCCCAATCACCCAGAAAGTCAAGAAGAATTAATGCAAAAATATAATCAACTCGTTCAACAATCTAAACAATCTGCTTAAAAATGCTTTTGATAGCTTGACAGTTCAACAAAGATAGGTATTATTAAAAGTATTGAGATTAAGAACAAATAATGGTTGCTTGTATTGATGAAAACCATTGTATTCACCAAAATTGTGATTGACTCTCTTAAAAAACGCGATTACTATTAAAGGTATAATTTGTAACCCTGAAGTTTGTTTGAGTAACCCCTCCATTCGCTAAAATAAATGAGTAACCAGTGGTAATGGTTTATCAGTGGTACCCAAATAGGAATAGAGGGGGCTCTATAGTTATAGAGAGCCTAACTAGCGGACAATCTGGGTGCAACGGTTAGAACGAATAGAATCCAATTAAATAGGCTTTATCGGTTTAATATTATAGATAATCTTGGGGGCCGTTAGCTCAGTTGGTAGAGCAGCTGACTCTTAATCAGCGGGTCGTAGGTTCGAAACCTACACGGCCCATTAATATAATAACCCCATAATGACACACCGATAACTGATTTTACGACCATAATCATCAAGAAGATTAGTTTTCAAAGCGAAAGTGGCGGAATTGGTAGACGCGCTGGTTTTAGGTACCAGTGGGGTAACCTGTGAGAGTTCGAGTCTCTCCTTTCGCATTAATAACTTGGTTATCTGAATTATTTTTTAATAGAGTAAGCGACAAATTAAGCTTATCAGCAATTGTTATTCCTTCAAATTGAATTTTTCTATTAAAGTGGTTTGTTGTCATCAAATAACCCAGTTTAAGTTAAATCAAAGATGACCCTCCCAGCAGCGTATTTATTTGGCAACCAACCTTCATCATGATGCTGTATGACAAGGAATTCCTAATGATATCCAATTCGACATTAATCCCACTTAAAAATCAAGGTAAAAGCAAAAAAATTCCTTTTAATGAATTATCCGTATTATACTTTAATACGAGATGATGGTGTTGTTCTCAATTGACCAAGTTTAATAAAGATAAAAAATTTCACCCTATAAAATGAATAACGGTTAAGCAAAGTCAATTTGGCTGTAGATAACAGTTAAAACTGAGGTTCAAAAAATAAAGTGACAGGTTATTAAGATATGCAAGTATCCGTAGAAACAACTGCTGCCCTCGAACGTCGCATGACGGTTGGATTATCTAAAGAACGTATTGAACCTGAAATTCAAAATCGTCTTAGATCACTCGCACGAAAAGCCAAAATTAAAGGCTTCCGTCCGGGAAAAGTTCCAGTACGAGTGGTTGAACAAAAATATGGTCATCAAGTACGGCAAGAAGTGATTGGAGAGGTTGTCCAAGCGAGTTTTTATGAAGCGATTGAACAAGAAAAACTTCGCCCAGTGGGTGAACCTACTTTTGCGTTTAATACTGATTTAAAGAACTTAGAAGAAGGTTTATCTTATACAGCGACTTTTGAAATTTATCCGGAGGTGCTGACTCTACAGGCGGACGGCTTACCCGTTGAAAAACCGCTAGCCACTGTAATGGAAACTGATATTGACACAATGTTATATCGGTTACGTCAACAACGTCAAACCTGGCAAGAAGTTGACCGTGCTGCTCAAGTTGACGATCGAGTCATCATTGATTTTGTAGGAACGCTCAATGGTGCACCCTTTAAGGGCAATGAAGCCCAACAAGTTTCACTGTTCTTAGGGCAGAAAAATTTCGTTTTACCAGGTTTAGAAGATCAACTCGTGGGTAGTAACGCGAATGAAGACCGTGAAGTGGATTTAACTTTTCCGCCTGATTACACCAATCTGGAACTCGCCGGTCAAACGGTCCATTTTATGATACATGTTCATTCCGTCGCCGAACCCCAATTACCCCCCATTGATGCTGAGTTCGCGAAAGCTTTTGGAGTTGAAGATGGTAATGTCGATACTTTACGCCGTGATGCCCGGACTAATATGGAACGGGAATTAGAATATGCGATTAGAGGCAAAATTAAACAACAACTCCTTGAGGCTCTATTGCAAGCAAATCCAGTGGAAGTACCTCAATCCCTAATAAATGAAGAAGCACAACGCCTACTGAAAACGCGTCAAGCCGCTTGGCAAAACCAAGCATTGACGCTAGAGATGTTCAAAGAAGAAGCACTAAAAAGAGTTAAATTAGGGGTGTTAGTCAGCGAATTAGTTAAGAAACAAACTATTCAAGTGCAACCCGAACAAGTTCGACAACTGATAGAAAGAATTGCCTTTGCCTATGAAAATCCAGAAGAAGTCGTCAATAGTTACTATAAAGATAAACAACGCTTAAAAGAAGTCGAATCGATGGTACTGGAAGATCAAGTCGTGGATTGGCTATTAACCAGAGCACAACTCACTGAAAAACCAACTGATTTCTATACGCTGATGGAACAGAATTCAGCTCGAGCACGATAGGTTAAGTGAATGAAAGCAAAAGATTATTCCTCTGTGGTGAGTAATAGCTTAGTTCCCATTGTCATTGAACAATCCGCACGTGGTGAGAGAGCTTATGATATTTATTCTCGGCTTCTCAAAGAACGGGTTATCTTTTTAGTCGGGACAGTGGAAGATTATATGGCTAATCTGGTGGTGGCTCAATTGCTGTTTTTAGAATCAGAAAATCCCCAAAAAGATATCCACTTATATATCAATTCTCCCGGGGGGTCGGTCAGTGCCGGTTTAGCGATTTATGACACGATGCAATTCATTCAACCGGATGTCAGTACCCTGTGTGTCGGTCAAGCGGCTAGTATGGGTGCCCTGTTATTAGCTGGCGGAACCAAAAGTAAACGTTATTGTTTACCGCATTCACGGATGATGATTCACCAACCCTTAGGCGGTTTTCAAGGACAAGCTACGGATATTGATATCCATGCGCGCGAAATTTTAAAAGTACGTGAGCGTCTTAATATGATTTTAGCTAAGCATACGGAGCAGTCGATAGAAACTATCCAAAGAGATACTGAACGAGATAATTTCATGGCAGCAGAAGACGCAGTACAATATGGTCTCATTGATAAAGTGTTGTCCACTCGAGCCATGATGTCCTCGACTTCTCCGTGATCACTTAAAGGCACGAATTATGCTGCGATATGCGCTATCTCTACTGGAGGAAGCTTATTATGCCCGATGATAGAAAAAGCCAGTCTGGTCATGATGACCGTTTGTTGTATTGTTCTTTTTGTGGCAAAAGTCAACATGAAGTTCGTAAGCTTATTGCTGGACCTTCGGTATTTATCTGTGATGAGTGTGTTGAATTATGCAATGATATTATTCGTGAAGAAATTCAAGAAACCGTTGGCACTAATCCTCACCACCGGTTACCCACTCCTCAAGAAATCAATCAGCATTTAAATGAATATGTGATTGGACAAGATTATGCGAAAAAGGTACTAGCGGTAGCCGTATACAACCACTACAAACGGTTGGAAACCAGTGGCAAGAAAAACGAGGTTGAAATTGCCAAAAGTAATGTGTTACTGATAGGGCCAACTGGCTCGGGAAAAACTTTGCTGGCTGAAACGCTAGCTCGTTTTTTAAACGTTCCCTTTACGATGGCCGATGCGACAACTTTAACCGAAGCCGGTTATGTTGGCGAAGATGTCGAAAATATTATCCAAAAATTATTGCAAAAATGTGACTATGATATTGAGAAAGCTCAGAAAGGTATTGTTTATATAGACGAAATTGACAAAATTTCCCGCAAATCAGATAACCCTTCTATTACGCGGGATGTGTCTGGCGAAGGCGTACAACAAGCTTTATTAAAGCTCATTGAAGGAACCATTGCTTCCGTACCGCCACAAGGGGGTCGTAAACATCCACAACAAGAATTTTTGCAAGTGGACACGACGCACATGTTATTTATTTGCGGTGGTGCCTTTTCGGGACTGGAAAAAGTCATTCGGGCGCGTACCGAAAAAAGTGGAATTGGTTTTGCTGCGCAAGTCCATGCCAAAGATGATAAAAAAGGTATCAACCAATTACTTAAGTCGCTTGAACCCGAGGATTTAATTCAATATGGTTTGATTCCTGAATTTGTTGGGCGGTTACCGGTGACCGCTGTCCTAGAAGAATTAAGTGAGAAACAATTAGTCCAGATTCTAACTGAACCTAGAAATGCTTTAACCAAGCAATATATGCGCTTGTTTGAAATGGAAGGAACTGAGTTGGAATTTCGGGAGGAAGCCCTACACGCTATTGCGCATAAAGCGATGGAAAGAAATACCGGTGCACGTGGGTTACGTTCTATTCTAGAGTATGCTTTATTGGATACGATGTATGAATTGCCTTCTATGGAGAAGGTGACTAAAGTTATCGTCGATGAGTCCGTCATCGAGCTTAAATCTAACCCTTTAATATTATACAATAATGTAGAGAAACAACGTGCTGCTGCCGATTAATTTTTGCCGAGTTGATCACGACTTATTCATCGTCATAAACTTAATTGAAAATTTCTAACGCTTGAAATATGCAAGAGGCAACAATACTATTATCAATATAATTCACTCCCTAATTCGATGCTCAACGCATCTAACCGAACTAAGAGGAAATCCCCATGTCACATAATGACAAGACCTCAGAAGTGATAGAAGAAGAACCCAGTCTGGTCTTGCCAGTGCTGCCTTTACGGGATGTGGTTGTTTACCCGCATATGGTTATCCCATTGTTTGTGGGCCGGGAAAAATCGATTCACGCCTTAGAAAAAGCCATGACTGAGGATAAACAGATTTTACTCGTGGCGCAAAAAAATGCAGCAGAAGACGATCCCAGTGTGGATGATATTCATCGGGTTGGCACTGTTTCGAGTATTTTACAACTGCTCAAGTTACCCGATGGCACGATAAAAGTGTTAGTTGAGGGTGGACAACGTGCCCAAATTATTAATTTTTTGTCAATTCAAGAACTATTTGTCGCTCAAGTAATCCCTTTAACAGCGCCAGTTACTCAGGAAAGAGAAGTTGAAGTATTAGCACGTTCTATTACTTCCCGATTTGATCAATATATTAAACTCAATAAAAAAATTCCTCCAGAAATACTCAGTACCTTATCAAGTATTGATGACCCCACTCGGTTGGCTGATACCATAGCCGCTCACATGGCCATCAAAATCGAGGAAAAGCAAAAAATACTTGAAATTATAGATATCCGTGAACGGTTGGAACATCTGATTGCGTTAATTGAATCAGAAATTGATCTCCTCCAAGTCGAAAAGCGCATTCGTAAGCGTGTTAAAGGCCAAATGGAGAAGAGCCAACGAGAATATTATCTCAATGAGCAAATGAAAGCGATTCAAAAAGAATTAGGTGAACTGGAAGATGTCCCTAATGAAATTGAAGAGCTGGCTCGCAAGATTGAAACGGCTGGGATGTCTAAAGAAGCTAAAATCAAGGCGGTCTCAGAACTGAATAAACTCAAAATGATGTCGCCTATGTCGGCGGAAGCCACCGTCGTGCGCAACTATATTGATGTCATGGTGAATGTGCCTTGGAAAAAACGCACTAAGATTAGTCGAGATATCACTCAAGCGGAACAAGTATTAGAAACCGATCACTATGGTTTAGAGAAGGTCAAAGAACGAATTTTAGAATACCTGGCGGTACAATTAAGAGTCAATAAACTTAAAGGGCCGGTACTGTGTTTAGTTGGACCACCCGGTGTCGGTAAGACTTCCTTAGGGCAATCCATTGCCCGAGCAACTAACCGCAAATTTGTGAGAATGTCACTGGGTGGCGTTCGTGATGAAGCTGAAATTCGAGGACATCGTCGGACTTACATTGGCTCGATGCCCGGTAAAATTGTCCAAAATTTATCAAAAATTGGTACTCGTAATCCACTCTTCTTATTAGATGAAGTCGATAAAATGGCGATGGATTTTCGTGGTGATCCGTCGGCTGCTCTTTTAGAAGTCCTTGATCCAGAACAAAATCATACTTTTAATGATCATTATTTGGAAGTCGATTATGATTTATCTGACGTGATGTTTGTTGCCACTGCTAATACCTTAAACATTCCTCCACCGTTACTGGATAGGATGGAAGTCATTAGATTATCAGGATATACTGAAGAAGAAAAACTCAATATTGCCATCCATTATCTCGCTCCCAAACAAATTAAGAACAATGGATTGAAAAATAGCGAAATTAGTATTGGCGAAAGCGCAATTCGTGATATCATTCGCTTTTATACTCGTGAAGCGGGTGTACGCAATCTGGAACGAGAAATTGCTAAAATTTGCCGCAAGGTGGTTAAAGAAATTTTACTCAAACCCCGTGCGAAAAAAGTGATTATCACGTCGCGTAATATTGAAAAATATCTCGGGGTACAACGCTTCCGCTATGGTCGCGCTGAAGAACAAGATCGAGTGGGTCAAGTGACGGGATTAGCTTGGACAGAAGTGGGTGGCGACTTACTCACCATTGAGGCAACCGTGATGCCTGGTAAAGGCAAATTATCCTATACCGGGCAGTTAGGCGATGTGATGCAAGAGTCTATCCAAGCCGCGATGAGTGTCGTTCGAGCTCGTGCGAAAGCGTTAGGCGTAGAACATGATTTCTATCAAAAGTACGATCTCCACATCCATGTGCCGGAAGGTGCTACTCCTAAAGACGGTCCCAGTGCCGGGGTAGGGATGTGTACCGCTATAGTCTCAGTATTAACTGAGATTCCGGTGCGTGCTGATGTCGCTATGACCGGAGAGATTACCCTCCGGGGAGAAATATTACCCATTGGTGGTCTAAAAGAAAAATTGTTAGCGGCCTTGCGGGGTGGAATACGCATGGTACTCATTCCGGATGAAAATAAACGCGATCTACAGGAAATACCGGAAAATATTAAGAAAAACTTAACGATAAAACCGGTAAAATGGATAGAAGAAGTACTGGCAGTGGCATTGCAACAAATGCCAACGCCGCGAGAAGAAGATCCTGTAGTGAAAGCGGCAGAAAATAATGCCGCAGCAGAAAAAAAACCGAGTGTACAAACTCACTGACATGCTACAATAAGCGTGTTGGCTCGTATCAGGGTTAGAGTGGCATATGTTATGCTAACAAACCTGAAGAGTAAAATAATATTAAGTTATTTTCTTGGTGTATTACCTATTCAATACCATGTAAATGGGGGAAAAATGAATAAATCAGAATTAATCCAAGCCGTTGCTGAATCTGTTGAGACGCCTAAGGCCTCTGCAGCCAAAGCGGTTGATGCCGTAATCGATAGTATTAAAAAGGCATTAGCAGAAGGTGATACGGTCACTTTAATTGGATTTGGTACCTTTACAGTGCGTGATCGTGCTGCACGGGTTGGGCGTAATCCTCGCACCGGCAAGCCGATTAATATTAAAGCCGCTAAAGTACCGGTATTTAAACCTGGAAAAGCGCTTAAAGATGCGGTAAACTAGGAAGCCGTTTTAGGCAGTGGGTGTTTAGCTCAGTTGGAAGAGCATCGCCCTTACAAGGCGAGGGTCGGGGGTTCAAGTCCCTCAACACCCATTAATGAGTTAGATTGCAAAGATAAATAAACCCAACAATGATGTCTTATTAAGCGAGAGTAACAGGGGTATTGCTTATTTGGGGTGATTTAAAAAATCACTCTAGCACAAACTAAAAAAAGGTGTTATAATTTAAACCTTAATATTAAGGAGCGGTAGTTCAGATGGTTAGAATACGGCCCTGTCAAGGCCGGGGTCGCGGGTTCGAGCCCCGTCCGCTCCGCCAGTTTAAGATAAAGGTGCATTTAGATGCACCTTTTTTTTGTCCAATTGAACCGTTAAAATGGCATTTCTTAACCTTCAATCACTATAGGAATAAACTATGCTCCAAAGCATCCGTGATAATGCTCAAGGTTGGTTAGCCTGGATTATTGTCATTCTTATTATTATCCCGTTTGCCTTATGGGGAATACAAGAATACTTACGTCCAACGCCCAAGCGTGTTATTGCTGAAATCAATGGTGTTGAAATTCCAGAGCGAAACTTTCAACAACAAGTCCATCAACGCAAGCAACAATTACGAGCGATGTTGCGCAATCAGAACGTCGATTTATCGTTTATGGAATCCCAAATCCGAGAGAATACTTTATCTCAGATGATCGAAGAAGAATTACTCATGCAAACCGCTATTGACTCGGGTATGCGAATTAGTGATGAATTATTACAGCAACGAATTAAACAAATCCCTGGCTTTCAAGAAGAAAATGGTACTTTTTCGCAAGCACGTTATGAACAGGCGTTGAAAAATCAAGGAATTTCGCCAGGGGGATTTGAAATGGAAATGCGGCGTTCTATGCTCACTGACCAACTGCGTGAAGGGATACTTCGTTCGGCTCTATTAACTGATTATGACCAACAACAACGACAGCAACTTGAAGAACAACAACGTTATGTGAGTTATTTAATCATTCCAGCTACCCGCTTTCAAAAAGGCGTAGTGATTAGCGATACCGATATTGAAAATGACTACAAAAAAGATCTGAATCGCTATATGACACCAGAGAAAGTGAGTATCGAATATGTAGAGCTTTCTCAAGAAAATTTAATGAAACCCCAACAGTTAGATGAAGATACCTTAAAACAACGTTATCAAGAACGTAAGACTACTTTTATCACTCCGGCACAATGGAAAGCACGGCACATCTTATTTGAAGTCGGTAAATCGGCCACAGCAGCGGAAATCAATACTGCTAAAAGTAAAGCACAACAAGTACTAACCAAAATACGCGCCGGAGAGTCTTTTGAGGAATTAGCTAAAACTTTCTCTGACGATTCCGGCAGTAAAAATCAAGGGGGTGACCTCGGCTGGTTTGGTACTAACGCGATGGTTAAACCCTTTGAAGAAGCTGTAAAATCAATGAAAGTAGGTGAAGTCAGTGAACCGATTCAAAGCGAATTTGGTTTCCATCTCATTAAATTAGAAGACAGTAAACCAGAAGTTACTCGTTCCTTCGCTGAAGTCAAGGAACAATTAGCCCAAGAATTGCAGAAAGAATTGGCAGAATCAGCGTTTTATAGCCAAGTTGAGCAATTTTCTAATCTTGCCTTTGAGCATCCTAATAGTCTCGATGTCCTGGCAGAAACACTCAAACTACCCTTGAAGACGACCGAATTATTTGAACGTATTGTCAGTACTCAAGCGGATTCCATTTTATCCCATCAGCCAGTTATTGATGCTGCCTTTAGTGATACGGTATTAAAGGAACGTTATAACAGTGACGTCATTGATATTGGGGAACAACATGTGGTGGTATTACGCTTAAAAGATCATCAACCCGCGAAACCGAAACCACTAGCAGAAGTGAAAGCAGAAATTACCTCAACTTTAACCCAAGAAAAAGCTAAAGCAGAAGCTCAAACCTTGGGCAAGACATTACTGACTCAAATTAAAGCCCATCGCGATCCCGACCAGTTAGTGAGCAGCTATGAACTCCAGTGGTCACCCGCGCTTTGGCTCAAACGGCAAGAAACTACCCTCAAACAACCCGATATTGTCCGTGAAGCTTTTAAAATGGGTCATCCTACCGACCACCAAGCGATTTATCAAGGAATACTTTTAGGTAATGGTGATTATGCCTTAGTGGCTTTACTGGATGTTAAAGCGGGCCAAACAACCCCTCCCACAGCAGATAAAGCAGCGACTCAACAACAAGCTCAACAACAAGCGATTGGTGAAAGCGAATTTCGTCAATTAGTATCAGAATTAAAAACGAATGCCAAGATTAAAGATTATTCCAAACAACTAGCGGCGGAAGGCCAATTATAAGTTTATTATCTTATTGAACTCAGGTTACGCACCACTACCGAAATTTTTTGGAAGTGGGAAAATAATAATCGCTTAAGTTGACATGGCCATGAGGTTACGCATGGCCCCTATACCCCTCTTTAAATCCCCCCTCACCCCCATTTTTCAAAGGGGGGAATGGAAATAGGAGAACTGGAGAAAAACAGCCGGATGGGGGAACTGGAGAAAAAACTGTCGTGTAGGTAACATGAGTTATTGAACACTAGGCACATCAGGTAGTTAATGTTACCTTATGCGCCTATTTTTTTAATTGATAACTGATAACTAACCATGACAAACTCACCTAGAAAAATTTTAGTAACCAGCGCATTACCTTATGCCAATGGTTCTATCCATATTGGGCACTTAGTTGAATACATTCAAACGGATATATGGGCACGGTTTCACAAACTTCGTGGCTATGAGTGTTATTATGTTTGCGCCGATGATGCGCATGGTACGCCCATCATGTTACGTGCACAGAAAGAAGGCATTGAACCAGAAGAACTCATTAAACGGATGCATGCGGAACATCAAGCCGATTTTGCTGCCTTTGCGATCGGATTCGATAATTATTATTCCACTCATAGTCCGGAAAATCGTCAATTCGCTTATTTAATTTATCAAGGCTTAAAAACCGCTGGGCACATTGAGCAACGAATTATCCGTCAAGCTTATGATCCAGTGAAAGAAATGTTCTTACCGGATCGGTTTATTCGTGGAGAATGTCCTAAATGCGGTACAGCCGACCAATACGGCGATCATTGTGAAGCCTGTGGAGCGACTTATTCACCCACCGAACTAAAAAATCCGGTCTCAGCGATTTCTGGTGCCACCCCCATAGAAAAAGATTCGGAACATTTCTTTGTTAATTTAGCCAATTTTGAAACCATGCTCAAAGAATGGACGAGTAGCGGTAGCTTACAACTGGAAACTCAACATAAAGTGAACGAATTCTTTGAAGCCGGATTACAAGCTTGGGATATCTCCCGAGATGCGCCTTATTTTGGCTTTGAAATTCCTGATGCACCGAATAAATATTTTTATGTTTGGTTAGATGCGCCGATTGGTTATATGGCCAGTTTTAAGCAATTCTGTGAGAAAAAAAATCTCGACTTTGAAGCCTTTTGGGGTAAAGACAGCCAAGCAGAAGTGTATCACTTTATTGGCAAAGATATCGTCTATTTTCATACGTTATTTTGGCCAGCGATGTTAACGGCGGGTGGTTTTAGGAAACCAACGGCGGTTTTTGTGCATGGGTTTTTAACCGTTGATGGTCATAAAATGTCCAAATCACGGGGTACATTTATCAATGCCCGTACTTATTTAGATCACTTGAATCCAGAATACTTACGTTATTATTTCGCCGCTAAATTAGGCAGTGGAGTAGATGATGTCGACTTGAATCTAGACGATTTTCTCCATCGAGTGAATGCCGATCTCGTGGGAAAAGTAGTTAATATTGCTAGCCGATGTGCGGGATTTATTAGCAAACGTTTTAATGGCCAACTCGCCCCTCAATTAGCAGACTCGCTGCTTTATCAACAATTTATAGAAGCTGGAACCGCTATTGCTGAAGCTTACGACCAACGTGAATATAACAAAGCGGTGCGGGATATTATGGCGTTAGCTGACCGAGCGAATCAATATATTGATGAATATAAACCGTGGATATTGGCCAAACAAGCCGGACAAGAAACTGAATTACAAGCCATTTGTAGTCAAGGATTAAATCTTTTTCGAGTACTCATGGGATATTTAGCACCGATTCTACCTTTAATGGCAGAGAAAGTGACCGAGTTTTTAGCGGCTCCAGTGATTTGGCAACCTCAGCCTTTGCTTGCGCATACGATTAATCCTTTTAAGCCGTTAATGCAACGAGTCGAGCAATTACAAATTGAAGCCCTGTTAGAATCAGCTAAAGAAAGTCTCAAAACGCTCTCTCCATCCCCACCAATTCAACCCAGTCAACTGATAGAGCCTCTTGCTGAAACAATCAATTACGATGATTTTGCCAAAATTGATTTACGGATCGCTAAAATTATTCAAGCGGATCCGGTTGAAGGAGCCGATAAATTATTACGTTTAACCTTAGATATCGGCGAGGAAAAACCACGTAACGTATTTGCTGGAATTAAAGAAGCTTACCAGCCAGAGCAACTCGTTGGTCGCCTCACCGTCATGATAGCTAACCTCGCGCCGCGAAAAATGCGTTTTGGTCTGTCAGAAGGGATGGTATTAGCCGCCGGTCCAGGTAAGAAAGATATCTTTTTACTTCGTCCAGATGAAGGCGCTCAGCCGGGTATGCGGATTAAATAACGCACCAACCGATTTCTCTCCAGTTTCCCCCTTTGAAAAAGGGGGGTTAGGGGGGATTTACCCAGGGCCAATTTGCCAAGATCTCTCCATTTAACCAAGGGAGGTAGAGCAACCTTGCGTAACTTGAGTTATATACTATTTTTCTACTGGTGTAGATACCTTAAATTACAAGCCCCAAGCGGTTTGCCAAGTTGCAAATAACACATAGTCTTCAGTTAAACTTCCATAAGCTGAATCAGTTGGTCCCAGATAACCTCGTATCCCGAAACGTAGCGATTGGTGGTTACCGATTTCGCTTTCCAGTAATAGGGTCAACACACTGCCACCGTCTGCTGGTGTTAATAGCCATTCAATAGCAGGGTCATGGCGGGTACCATCATAAGCCAACCGTAACAGGAGATTATCGCGGAGTAAGTTGGGTGCAGTGTAGGCGCGACGGCTCGCGGTTAAGTTCGCAGCGATTGCACCCAATGGCAGCTTGGAAGCCTTCAGCAAGTTGTGCTGTTGTCGAGTTAAGTTGAGTAAATTCTGCCAATCTTCAGTACGATAGGCAGTGCCGTCATACCCATATTCAACCAGCAAATTTAAACCGCTGGCAGTGGTCCAGTTTAAGCCAACCACACTTTGCATTGCACCACGCTGGGGTTGTTGGTACATGGGGTCACTGGCGGCTATCATTTCACCTGAATCCAACAGGGCGTTACGCCATTGTGCATAATCTCGCCGGTATACCCATTCGGTGTGAATTTTCCAAGCCTCACCCAAAACTCGGGAAAAGCCACCACCGATTGCCAATTCACCGCCTTCACCGAGATAAGTGGTAGCGAGTAAATCCCACTGTTCTAGAGATTGATACCAGCGCAGTGCGCCCGCATGGCGGGTGTCGATAATATCTAGCCCCTGCCATTGAATATCGTTAGCATAGATTAGTGATAGGCTACTGGTATCACTAAATTTTTCGAGGATGAGGCTGGGTATACCATTAAGCAGTGGTGGTTGTACTGTTCGCCGCGGTTCTTGCTGGAGAAGATCCAGTGGACGAAAACCATATCCTACACCCCAACCCAAACGCTTTTTCCCCAAGCTGATTTCCCAATCACCCCAACTCGTTTCGTAAAATAGTTCATTGAGTTCCAATTGGGTATCATTATCCCATTCATCTGCGTACTGTGCGGTTAAGGCAGCATCACCCGTCCAGCCGGCTTTTTGCCATTGCAGCAACAATTCACCTCGCAGTTGTCGTTGCCGCGCTACGTGATTCGTCAAGCTAAACGGTGAGTTATCATTGAAATGATGATATTCGGGTAACAGACGTAGTTTCAGATCGCTATCACCCCAAACAGAGGTAACCGACGATAGCAGCAGCCAGATAAGGCAGCAGCAGCGCATCAATTTTATTCGGTTTCTTCTAGGTTATTCCGTATTAAGAACATGGGGTTAAAATATTTATCGGGCAATTCTGCCGCTGTTACTGACAGCATTTTGACTTCAGTACGTCGATGGTGTTGGAGGCGATCCAATAAAGTCATGCGCACTACTCGACGCTGATTGACAACGGTTTCGGTAATAAATTTGGCCTGCTTGGCGAGTTTGCCTGATTGTACATAAAGATCAGCGGCTAAGGGTGCATAATCGTCGCGAGCAACCCATAGGTCAATATGAGCATAGGTGGTACCCTTGACTTTGCTGTCGAGTGCTAAGTTTAGTGCCGGTATGCCCTGGTAATCGGTATCTGCTTTCACCAGGGTACCGCTGTAGTATTCGCTCCAGGTCAGGGTGGCAATGTCACCAGTAGCGGCTTCGCCAAGCAGTTTTTGGATGGGTGTAATACGGATAGGACGGCGACTGTTGGGCATTAACATCCAGAAATTTTCTGCTACCATCAGCACCTTTTGCCCGGCTTCTTGGGGTGAGCGAAACAGTACCAGGGAACGTCGTCCTGGCTTTAAATAAACGCGGTATTCACGAGACTTTTCTAACACCTCGTTTTTATACAGTTCTACTACGGTTTCTACCCGTGCGGTAGCGGTAGGTAGGCGAAAGCTATCCGCTACCTTGAGAATCGTTGCCACCTCTGGTACGGCTGTCACTTGGCTGGTATACCAGAATAATAGCGAAACCAGCAAGTAGTTAAGTGGTTTATACATCAGCTAGTGCCTCCACAATGGTTTTGTTGACTCCACGCCGTGCTGCCAGCCAGGCTGCGACTACACACACCCAGGTAATGATCAGCACCACCAACAGGGAAAGTTCCGTGGAGAAATGAATCAGGAAAGGGTAGCCCTCGCTGCGCCCTGGTGGAGCTGGCATTTGCCAATCCATGAATTGAACAGCGACTGAGGTCAGCAGCGCACCTATAAGCCCAAGCAAGCTGCTTAGTAGGCCAATAATCAAAGCTTCCAGCATAAAAATCCGCAAAATTTCGCCGCGATAAGTCCCCAGCGCTGCGAGCGTACCAATTTCACGGGTGCGTTCTGTCACTGACATCGATAAGGTATTGAATACTGACAAAAATACAATGATAACTAAGATAAGCCCTAGTGTTCCGAAAATGCGGTCATAAAGTCCCCGCACCTTGAGGTAAAGTGCCGCTTGATCATACCATGTTTGTACCCCCAATTGCGGATAGGTTTGGCGCACCTGAGCTGCCATTGATTCCGTCAAATTCATGTCGTGGAGATAAACCGCTAAAGTACTTACCCGCTGGCTTGCTAGTAAGGTTTGCGCAGTGGAGTAATGCACCAGGAGTAATCGTTGATCTAGTTCGGGCACGCCGGTAGAGAAGATTCCCCGTACTTGCACATCTAAAGCATTAAGAGCACCTTCGCTGGTGGTCGCCAACAAAGTGAGACCACTGTCGATCTGAGCTTGCAGGTTTTTGGCTAAGTCTTTGGCAAGCATGACCTCAGCATCAGCTTGAATATTCGGATGTTCACTCAGTGGCTGACCTTCCAGTAATTTAACCACGCCCACTTTCACCGCCAATTCGCGTGGATCAATACCGCTACCAGCAAAGATAACCGATTTATCACCGTTACTGACCAAGCCGGTCAAGGCGATTCGAGGTAACACAACCCGTACTCGATTATCTTGGCTGAGTTGTTGTTGGATTGCAGTATAGTCTTGCAACCCCAAAGCCAGTGGACTGTCTTCGTCCTGCTGAAAGTAATCGGGACGGGCGAGAATTAAATGACCGGTATCATTCGCTGATAGTTCTTTGAGACTGTGGTAGGTGTATAAAGCAAAGCCGCTACTCGAAAGGATTGCCGCAGTGCCGGTGGCGGTGATGAGCAACGTGACGAGGGTGCGCCGGCGGTTGCGAAATAGGTTACGAAATGCAAAGATAAACCATTTCATGATTGCAACACCCCATCGACGAGATGCAACGTTCGCCCACAGCGCCTTACCATGCGTTCGTCGTGAGTAGCAATGAGGAAAGTGGTGTTTTGTTCAGTGCTCAGTTCGTGCATTAGGTCAATGATTTGATTAGCGGTGACGGTGTCTAAGTTAGCCGTCGGTTCATCAGCGATCACCAGTTGCGGATGTTTCACTAAGGCACGCGCAATGGCTACACGCTGACGTTGACCGCCAGACATTTGATCGGGTAATTGGTAATACAATTCGCTTAACCCCACCTTGTCCAACATCATTGCGGCTCGGGCACGACGCTCTTTAGCCACTAATTGAGTAAGCATCAAGGGATATTCAACGTTTTCTAAGGCATTCATGACCGGAATCAGGTTGAAATGTTGAAATATAAAGCCAATATATTCACGCCGTAACCGAGTTAACTGGGTTGGATCCAAAGTACCAATATTCTGATTATCAAAGCGGTACTCACCCTGATCACTTTGATCAAGCAATCCACAAATATTCAATAAGGTACTCTTGCCGCTGCCAGATGGTCCACCGATAGCAACAAATTCACCCATTTTGAGACATAAGTCAATACCTTTCAAGGCTTCTACCCGCGCTTCACCCACGGGGTAAGTTTTAGTAATATGACTTAATTCCAACAAATTACTCATGGTCGGTTTTCCAGTTGTTGCTGAGCTTATTTAGACTCTGGTACTATTTTGTTGATGACTTACCGGTAGTGTGCAGTAGCAGCACTGGGCCACCGATTTTGCAATAAAAAGGTTATCAAGTTATGCACCATAAAGTAAATAACATCTGTACCGGTTTTTAAGTGAGATGATGCACTATACCAATACTAAACTGTGTTCAAATTGACCCTTAGGGTAAACTCTTAGATCTGCCCTCTTGATTCTCTATTCTCTTGCACATTCGTTAGCATAACACAATAATGTTATACGATTTTAGAATAACCTAAAAAGAAATTAAACCCCCATTTTACCCCCCTGCCATTAAGTTAAGGATTCCCCCCTTTGATAAAGGGGGAAGTAACCAGTCTTAACTTAATGGCAGTGCCATTTTAACCACCATTTTATCTTTATTTGCTAGTCAACTAAAGGTAAACATCGATAAATAACAAGCCACTTAACCCTTATCAGTCAATAGCAAACGATGTTTTAATGGCTAAAAGTAGGGTAGTGGCAAACGATACCCGCAGCAAAATTTTTCTATAGTGCGCATATTATCTGGTTAACTGATAGGTGTGAAATACGCACATTTTGCCATTGACACCGGCTAAAGTTAATTGATAGTATTTTGTTATTAGTTTGGTTATTGAGAGTAGATATTAAACCTCATTCAGACTATGACCAGTAGTGTTGTTAAAAATGATTAAAAAATTAACAAAATTGCCTTAAAAACCATCTAGACCAAGTTGGTAATAAGGCAGTCAAATTAGACTTGTCCTCGCTTTCACAACTGGAGGAGTGTTATGAAACTAGCGAGATGGTTCAAAACGACACAAAGTTATTTTTTATTCTCTGGTTTAATTTTCCCTCAAGCCCTGTTGGCAACTACTATTGTTGGTGTTGATGACCAGCAACTCAACGATACCCAATTTTTTACTCTAAATCCAATTTCTTATCAGTTCAGTGAACTGGGCAGTCTTTACGAAGATTACGATATCGAAGCACTCGATATTCACCCCTTAGCCAATAAAGTTTATGCGGCTTCCGGTGATAATACCCCCCACCCAGGTTACCTTTATCAAGTCGATGAATTTAGTGGTGCCTTAACACCAGTAGGTGCCGTTGGTTTTAAAGAAATTGATGGTCTCACTTTTGATCCCAGTGGCATGTTATGGGGATGGGCGCAAGACGTTGGGTTATTCACGGTTAAAAATGGGATTGATAATGTACCTGACTTAAGTACCGTTCAAGTGGTTCTTCACCAACCCGGCGTTGAAGTGGAAGATTTAACTTGGAATAAAGCGGGTACTACTTTATACGGGGTACAAAATCTCCATAATGTAGGCATTGATCCTGATGCTGAACCCGATCCAGGTGCTAATGGCATAAGAGTATGGGCTTATGATACCCGTAGTAAGAAAATAAAATTGCAGTGTGAATTTGCCAAGGCTCCCGAAATTGAAGTATTAGAAACCTTGCCAAATGATACCCTTTTATTTAGCTATCATGAAATAAGTAAACCGATTGTTGGCGCATTAGATGTACATACTTGTCAAGTTGATATCCGACCAGACTTGGTTATTCCTTACACTGATATAGAAGGTCTCGCTTGGTCAGAAGATATTATTAGTCAGTGCAGCATTCCGCCTTACCAACCTGATTATTGGAATAATAATTGGCAAATCCTTTTCAGCAACAATTGTTACAACTATGGTAATAATAAGCGAACGGATACTTATGCTCAGCCAGGACGAGCTTCGGGAATTTTTTTGTCATGGCCAGAAGAGATGAATTGTGAAGCAGTTAAAAATGCGGCTTTAGCAGATGGGTTAGTGCCCTTACCGGCATCCGGTGTTTGCCCAGATACGGAAGATAAAGTGGCTTTGGTAATTGCCCCAGGATGGGATTATCACTGGTATCGCCAGGGCAATGATGGAATGTGGTCGCACAAGCCAGGCGGCACACCCGCTACTCATCTCGATAATTCCGGCAAGCTGATTACAACGCCTGAAACAGCCGATAGAGGATGGTATACTGATTTCTGCGGTTATTTTTGCGCTTGTTCCGATAAAGAGCAAGGACAAGGTCATGAAAATATTTGGTAAGTGGAGGTAAAAAATGTTCAATCTGTCGATAGCTAAACATTTTTTTGTGGCAATCGTGTTAATGGTAGTGGCAACTGCTGCACCATCAGCGGAACCAAATGATGAGTTGCAGGTAACCATTTTGATTTTTTCTGGTCGTCCTAATCCAACTTTTATCCTGACAGATAAAGCGGTACTAACACAATTGAAAACTTTGTTCAAAACCATCCCGGTTAATGATAAATTTCGTGCCGCTACTATTGCACCTTCAATCCTAGGTTATAATGGTATTTTGGTAGAAGCTCAAGGTAAGATTAGCAAGTTACCCAACCGCTTTCTCGTCTATAAAGAAAATATTGAGATAGAAGGGATTCAGCAAAAAAAATTTTTAATGGATAGCAACCACGTTATGGAAGATTTGCTGCTGAATTATGCTCTGGAACAGGAAATCTTGGACAAAAAAATGTCTGATTTGATTAAATCAAAGCGTTAGTCACTGGAAGTTGGAATTCATTAAATTTTAACTCGTATTGGCAAGGGATTGCCGACCTACAGCTACAACACTTTTTAGTATAAGGTGCGTTCTACGCACCATTCAATCCCTTGCGAAAAATTTTAATTAAACTCAATGGCAAAATCTCAACACATCCCGCAATTAGAGGCACCTGGTAGTGGGTTACCACCATTAGAATTATTGATTGGCAAAGTGGGTTTTGCCCTTTACCGTTCAATGAGTTCTCATCAGGGTGCTACCGCTGGCTTTAAATCAGAAAGTCAACAGCTTATTTCTTTGGCAGCCTCAGTAAGTGAAGAAGTGGGCAGACAAAGAGTGCTTATTAAGAGAGTAATGGGTATTGAAGACAATAGCCGATTCTGGTCGGTGTTCATGGTACTAGATCACCTGCTCATCGCTGATAGGCTTACCATTAAAATCATGGAAAGTTTGAGTATGGAAAAAGAATTTACGCAGGAAATCAGGATAGAAGATATCAAACCACAACCAGCAAGAGGGAAAGAAGTTATCGATGAATTTCAATGTCTAATAAAAGATTATGTTTTATGCCTGGAAAAAATAACTGGCTGGCATTCAAAACAATATCATGCACATCCCTGGTTTGGTCCGCTTAACGCTCATGGCTGGCATTGTTTCACGACGCTTCATCACTTCATTCATCGTCGCCAATTATATCGGATTATAAAAACGCTTTCTGTGTCCCATTGAGCTAAAAAGGTGCGCAGTGCACACTCTACAAGGCTGAATTTTGCTGCGCTTCATCTAGGCTACTCTCGCTATCATAATTGATTATTAACTATAAGGATAAAAGGCAGTTAAAATAGTTAGAGAAAGAAATGCTGCTAAACTAAACAAGAAAATAAATAGAGTAATATAAATAAAATAATATTTTGCTATGGTTTGATATTGGTAAAGTTGTTGTCCAATTATTAATCCCTCAAGAGAAAGAATAACCGTTAATAACCACACTGGTAATATAAATACCATCAAAGGATTCTTTTGGGGCCATGGTATTTGACTAAGAATTAAAATAGAAGCAGACAATGACAGTAGAGTAATAGTAATTATATTTAATAAGGCTTTATTATTTTTTCTCTGATTAATTAACAGAAAAAGGGTACCGGCTATACTAGAAATAATAAAAAATTGTAAAAACACCATGATTAATGAATTCCTAAGGTGTTGAGAAATTGTTCCCGTTGTAGACAAACACGACACCCTTCACCTGATTAAGACGATGATGAGGATTACTTGCTAATGAATTTTTAAACCGAGAAACATAACTTGGGCCTTGTTTATAATAAGTTATATAGATAGCTTCTTTATGTTCCTCTGTATAATTATTAACATATTGATTAAGTTCTTCAATAGCTCGCTTGATAACGAGTGCTGCAATATAAACAGTTCCTTGATCAGTTCTAATGTAATCAACTAGAGCTGAGTAATCTAAATCTTTTTGGGTAGGTAATTTATGCTTATATTTCTCGTATGTCTTTTTAGCGGTTTCCAGTTTGATATTACCAATCCCAATATCATGTTGGGTCGCATTCAATAATTTTGATTTAAAACCAACATAAGCATCAATTTCTATAAACAAGTTTGGCATCCAGTTTAATAATACCTCATCTTGAAACCAATCAATTATGGCTTTAAAACCCGTTCTGGTATTATATTCGTCAGCAATAGCACCGGCTATTGCCACCGGAGGAACATTGAATTGAGTACTGTATTTCAAAATCAAGGGAGCTATTTGTTTAATCATAGAAAAAGTTTCCGCTGTGTAAGGAAAATTTTCTGTTGGTTTAGGGTTATAAAGACAACACGGTTTTCGCAACAAATAACAGAGTGTTTTTCCTTTGGGTTCTACTTGACCACTGGGAGGAAACATACCCACTACCCGAAGTTGAAAAGTTTCTATCGCTTGAATAGTCTTCGGTCCACAAATACCATCTAATCGCAATGGCGATAAAGGAATCAGCTTAGCTAGATGAGTATTGAGAAGCCGCTGTAATATTAGTACCTCTTCACGGTTATTAAATCCTTTTCGTCCAACCGGTAAGCTTATTTGATTCATAACTTTATCATCAAACTTTAAACGGGTTAATAATACCGCAAGCAAGTAGCCCATATAAACTGAAACGGAATCAGTCTAAAAAACTACTCCCTTCCCAGATTCCACTTCATTTCATCTAGGCTACACTCCATTACCATTAAGTTAAGGATTTTCCCCCTTTTTCAAAGGGGGGTAAACTCAGCTTAACTTAATGGCATTGAGGCTACACTCGCTTATATCTTTTCCTCTAGTGTTTTGTAATAGCAATGAAAGATGTGCGGTGCACACCCTACATTTATTCCAGGAAAAACGTAATAATATAATCACAAGCCGTAACCAAAATGCAAGCAACTAATATCCATTTAATGATTTTGGCGGAAACAAATTTTTGCAACCTCGCACCATAATACATACCGCCAAAGCCACCGATACCAAAGAGAAATCCTAATAGCCAATCGGGTGCTACCGACATGGTTGGATAAAAAGGCGCTATCGATTGGTAAAATAAGACACCCGCGATAGAAGTAATAAAATTTCCTAAGAGTGCTGCGCCAGCGACAGTGTAAACCGGTAAGCCGAAAAAACCGACTAATAAAGGCGCAATAATAGCACTGCCACCGATTCCATAAGCGCCACCAACAATTCCTACTAGTAGACTCAATATCATTATTCCTATGACATTGATATCAAATTGTTGGCCATAGAATTCATAAATAATATGATTTAAGGTAAAACTTTTTATAACAATTCTGGGTAAGGGCGTTTTTGTAGAAATGTCTGACGGCTGGTTGGACGATGATTGGTAATGTTCTTTAACGAGTTGGCAAAATTTCTCTTCAGCAGCCATCTGATTTGAAAATGAGTTTCTATAATTTAATAAATTGATTAATAATCGATAACCAATATACAACAAGACCAACCCCGCAAACAGTTTGAAGTGGCTAGGATTCGGTAAATATTGGATACGAAGAATGGCGCCAATTAGAACACCCGGTAGGGTTCCGATAATAACGACCCAAGTTAAGGGCCATACCATACGACCTTCTTTGATGTAATGGTAGACTCCGCTGGGAATGGCTACAATGTTAAAGAATTGATTGGTAGCACTGACGGCTGGACTAGTGAAACCCAGGATACTCACTTGAAAAGGTAAAATTAAGAAAGCACCGGATAAGCCACCCATTGAGGTAAAAAATGAAATGATGAAGGCAGTGAGTGGGGCGGTATGAATGGATTAACTTCAATATGAGCAATGGGAAAATACATGGGTTAGTTATCAGTTATCAGTTATCAACTAAAATATACGTATTATCGACTAACAACGACATATTATCAAATAATATCAGCCTATTATCGAATAACAGCAACCTGTTATCGACTAACAATGACCTACTATCGACTAACAGCTAGGTAGGATGGGCAAACATCCTTTGGTTTACCCACCATTTTGGGATTAACTTGGCAAACTACTTGGCATTTTAAACGGTTGGTAAGCTGGAAGAAAAACCACCCCTAACTCCTCCTTGAAAAGGAAGGGACTAACTGCCTTTCTCCCCTCCTATGTTAGACGATTGAATTGCAGATGCTTACAGCAAACCCAAAAAGCTAGTGCATGACTAAACACATTTGACAGTCATTGAACTATCGGACACACTAACATTTGGTCTAAAATCAAATTTTAATTAAATACTGGCTAAACAGAGGTACCATCCATTCTTGGTATAGAGGGTAGATATGTTTTTTCAAAAAATATTGAACAACAACCGAGTAAAATTTACCGCCGCTGGATTTATCTTCATGTGTTTTTCCAGTCAGGTACTCGCTAATAATAGTGCTCAGCCCTGGCAACCCGTTCAAGAACTTTATCAACAAGGTAATTTTACTCAATCGATTGAAATATCAAATAAAATATTGAAAGAAGAGAAATTAGATCATGAACAACACCTTCAATTATTGACTTATCAGGCAGCTGCTTACCAAGGGTTAGGTGATTACCAAACCGCGCTCGCCAAATTGCAACAAGCGTTATCTCTAGCACAACAACAAGGTACGCTCAGTCAGCAAATATTGGTGCAAAGTTATCTGGGAGATATTCTGCTGGCTATGCAGCAACCCGATGCGGCGAGAGTTCAACTGGAAAAGCTATTAGAACCAGCACGTACCTTGAATGAACCGCTGGTCTTAGCCAACTTATTAAATAATCTTGGGAATGTGTTAAGTATAGATGAGGACTATAATGGGGCTCTGCGAGTCTATCAAGAAGCTGCAGAAATTGCTCAGCGGCTAAATTATATTCCTTTGCAAATTCAAGTATTAAGTAATCAAACTCAAGCCCATCTTAGCTTGGCTGATCCCAGTGCGAGTATCGTTCCATTTAAGCAAGCATTATCACTCGTTGAACAATTGCCAGATAATTATGACAAAGGCTTTCAATTACTGGGGTTAGCACAATTAGCCTCGCGCTTACTTCAAAATCATACCGATTTTGTCAAGCAAAATCCCCAATATGAAATTAAGCTCAAAAATTATCAACTGTTAACTCAAGTTCTCCAATTGGCTAATCAGTACCAAGATAAGCGCTTATCTTCTTATGCCAAAGGATTATTGGGTCAACTTTATGAACGAGATCAACGTTATGATGAAGCATTGCAGTTAACGAATGCAGCCATTTTCTTTGCCCAAGAAATTCCAGATCTGCTTTATCTGTGGGAATGGCAGCGAGCCCGTCTGTTTCAAGCGCAACAACATTTAGATGCCGCTTTAGTGGCTTATCAACAAGCCTTAACTCATTTACAACCGATTCGGATGGGACTAAGTATAGGACAACGCAATGCCAAGGAAGTCTTTTATGAACGGATTCGGCCAGTTTATTATGGTTTAGCCGATGTCTTGTTACAACAATCGGCTTTGGCTGCTACCACTCAGCAAAAAAATGCGCTATTAACTCAAGCGAGAGATGCCATTGAATTATTAAAAGCTGCAGAATTACAGGATTATTTTCGCGATGAATGTGTATCGTCTGTTCAGCAAACGCAGAGTGCGCAATTAGATCAGATTGCTAAGCAACAACATACGGCAGTGTTCTATCCCATTTTACTGACCAATCGGACTGAATTATTACTGAGTTTGCCCGATGGTATTCGTCAAATTGTGGTTCCGGTAGATTATCAGCAATTAGCCCAAACGATACTGGCTTTTCGGAATAATGTCCAACGTTCTGTCGATGGCAGTTTTGTAAAACAAGCCAAACAACTTTATAACTGGTTAATTGCACCACTACAACCAGAATTACTCGCTTATCATATTGATACGTTGGTGATTGTTCCAGACGGACCTTTGCGTACTATTCCATTTGCGGCTTTATATGATCAAACCGAGAAAAAATTTTTATTTCAAGAAGTAGCCTTAGCAATGACACCTGGTTTAAAACTCACCGAGCCACATCATTTACCTAAAAAGAATATCTTGGTTTTGCTCAATGGTCTCTCTGAAGAAGTTCAAGGTTTTCCTCCCTTACCGAGTGTATTAAAGGAAGTTCATAATATCAATGAATTATTTTCCAATGCGACTGTTTTAATCGATAAGAATTTTTCGATCAATAACCTCAATCAAGCATTACAAACGACCCCTTACCAAATCATCCATATTTCTTCACACGGTCAATTTGATCGGGATCCGAAAAGAAGCTTTTTGTTGACTTACGATGATAAACTGACGATGGATCGTTTAGAAAATTTGTTGAAACTCAGTGAATTACGCAAAGAAAAAGTAGAATTGTTAACTTTAAGCGCTTGCCAAACCGCTGTTGGCGATGAACGTGCTGCCTTGGGATTAGCTGGCGTTGCAATTAAAGCCGGTGCCCGTAGTGCCTTGGCTAGCTTATGGTTTGTCGATGATGAAGCGACTTCTCAACTGGTCTTTGAATTTTACAAACAACTGCAACAACAAAATTTATCCAAAGCCCAAGCACTGCAACAAGCACAAGCTAAACTAGCTGAACAAAAGAAATTTCGTCATCCGGCTTACTGGGCACCATTTTTGTTAATCGGAAATTGGTTGTGAAGAAAGCGGTAGGATACCGGAATAAAAATACCAGGTTTATTGTAGTCACCTCACTCGGGTTAATGGTGTTATTTTATAGCGGTTATTGGATTAATACCCATTTTGAACAGCATTGCGAAGCCGTTGAAATCGGTTTACAAGGTGTAGCGGCTGACAATCCTTTATTAGCCGCGCAACGATTGTTAGAACGAATGGGAAGTGTGGTTATCACCACCACCTCGGTAATCAAGCTTAAGCAATTAGGGTCTCAAGACACGTTAATTTTATGGGGAACCGATGGGCTATTCGATGCGACTCAAACTCAACAGCTACTCAACTGGGTTGAAGCCGGTGGTCATTTGATCATCGCGAGCAACACCGTATTTAATGGTTCGGAAAATTCATCTAATCCGTTATTACAACAACTAAAAATTTATCGCCTCGAAGATAAGTTACAATATCTTCCCCAGAACCAAATCATAGCCGCTACGCCATTGACTTGGGAAAATAAGGCGATTCAGATCGCGTTTGATCCCCATTATCGCCTTGAATACACAGATGATCCGGCTATAGAAATTCTGGATGATTACGGTACCCATTTTTTATTTTATTATTATGGCACCGGTATGATTAGCCTATTGAGTGATATGCAATTTATTCACAATCAAGCCATTGGTCAATATGATCATGCGCAATTCCTTTGGTCATTAGTTCAGTTTGAACGACCCGCTCGACAAATTTGGCTACTTCGTTTGCCTAATTTAAGTGGAATAACAAAGACAGCAACTAATAATATACCTTCATTAAGACAATTAGTTTGGTTCAAGTGGTGGGCTGTCGTTATCAGTGCGAGTATTTTACTCCTGTTCTGGTTATGGCATATTATGTCTCGATTTGGCCCACTTTTACCGGATCCACCCGGCACCCGTCGCCGTTTATTAGAACATATCGAAGCCAGCGGTCACTTTTTATGGCGGTACCACCAAACTAAATTTTTACTTCGTGGCGCCAGACAAGCCGTTCTAAACAAGCTAGCATCGGTGCATCCCGATTGGATTCGCCTCTCACCGAGTGAATTAAGCCAACATTTAGCACCACTGGGTAAATTATCTGCTGAAGAAATAGAGGAAGCTTTGTACAATATTCAACCACAGACCGAGATCGCCTTTACTCAAGCTATCCGAATTCTTACCCAAATTAGAAAAATGCTCTAGGAAAAAATAGAATAATGAGTACCTTACCGACCCATGAACCGGTAAACCGTGCTATAGAAATCGTTCAACGGATTCGCACCGAAGTGAATCATGCGCTAGTGGGTCAACAAGAAGTCATTGACCAAGTATTAATTGCGCTATTGGCAGCGGGACATGTTTTAATTGAAGGCGTACCGGGTTTAGGTAAAACGTTATTAGTACAAGCCCTAGCAAAAACCTTTGCGGGTCGCTTTACTCGGATTCAATTTACCCCGGACTTGATGCCCAGTGATGTGACTGGACACGCCATGTATGACATGAAAACGGAAGAATTTCGGATTCGCAAAGGCCCGGTTTTTACTCACCTCTTATTAGCTGATGAAATCAATCGTGCGCCAGCCAAAAGTCAAGCGGCACTTCTCGAAGTGATGCAAGAACAACAAGTTACTATAGAAGGACGCGCCTTTACGGTAGCACCGCCATTTATGACACTCGCCACCCAAAATCCGATAGAGCAAGAAGGTACTTATCCGTTACCCGAAGCGCAATTAGATCGGTTTTTATTAAAAATACGCATTGACTACCCCACGCAACTAGAAGAAATCCAATTAGTTAAACAAGTCACTTCTGGTAAAAGCGGTGAAGGTTTAGATGTTAGCGCCATCAATACGATTATAAAGCCGGAAGAAATATTAATCTTGCAACGGATTGTTGCCGGATTACGCTTAGATGATCGAGTTTATGACTATGCCGTAAAAATTGTCAGAAATACCCGCAATTGGCCCGGGATCAGTCTCGGTGCTGGACCACGGGGTAGTATTGCTCTCATTCGGGCTGCTCGGGCAGCGGCATTATTAGCCGGACGTGATTTTGTGATTCCAGATGATATTAAAGGTATTGCTATAGCGACCTTACGTCATCGAATTGCTTTAGCACCCGAATTAGAAATTGAAGGACATGATATCGATATGGTATTAAACTCATTGTTAAATAAAGTAGCAGCACCACGTTAACAGTGATTAGTCATCAGTCAACAGTGAATATTATCATCATTGATTATTAATTTAATATTAATTGATAATAACTTTAAGTTACATGATAATAAGTAGCTATTTGTTGATAACCGGTTACTGTTATTTGATAGTAGGTCATTGTTAGTCGATAACAGGTTGCTGTTAGTCGATAACAGAACGCTGTTAGTTGATAACAGGTTGCTGTTAGTCGATAACAGGACGCTATTATTTGATAGTATGTCGTTATTAGTCAATAACAGGCTGATATTATTTGATAATATGTCGTTGTTAGTCGATAATACGTATATTTTAGTTGATAACTGATAACTGATAACTAACCCATGTATTTTCCCATTGCTCATATTGAAATTAATCCATTCATACCACCACTCACTGCCTTCATCATTTCATTTTTTACCTCAATGGGTGGCTTATCCGGTGCTTTCTTAATTTTACCTTTTCAAGTGAGCATCCTGGGTTTCACTAGTCCAGCCGTCAGTGCTACCAATCAACTTTTTAACATTGTAGCCATTCCAAGCGGAGTCTACCATTACATCAAAGAAGGTCGTATGGTATGGCCCTTAACTTGGGTCGTTATTATCGGAACCCTACCGGGTGTTCTAATTGGCGCTATTCTTCGTATCCAATATTTACCGAATCCTAGCCACTTCAAACTGTTTGCGGGGTTGGTATTGTTGTATATTGGTTATCGATTATTAATCAATTTATTAAATTATAGAAACTCATTTTCAAATCAGATGGCTGCTGAAGAGAAATTTTGCCAACTCGTTAAAGAACATTACCAATCATCGTCCAACCAGCCGTCAGACATTTCTACAAAAACGCCCTTACCCAGAATTGTTATAAAAAGTTTTACCTTAAATCATATTATTTATGAATTCTATGGCCAACAATTTGATATCAATGTCATAGGAATAATGATATTGAGTCTACTAGTAGGAATTGTTGGTGGCGCTTATGGAATCGGTGGCAGTGCTATTATTGCGCCTTTATTAGTCGGTTTTTTCGGCTTACCGGTTTACACTGTCGCTGGCGCAGCACTCTTAGGAAATTTTATTACTTCTATCGCGGGTGTCTTATTTTACCAATCGATAGCGCCTTTTTATCCAACCATGTCGGTAGCACCCGATTGGCTATTAGGATTTCTCTTTGGTATCGGTGGCTTTGGCGGTATGTATTATGGTGCGAGGTTGCAAAAATTTGTTTCCGCCAAAATCATTAAATGGATATTAGTTGCTTGCATTTTGGTTACGGCTTGTGATTATATTATTACGTTTTTCCTGGAATAAATGTAGGGTGTGCACCGCACACCTTTCATTACTGATTCAGACAAGGGGAACTTCTCATGTCCAACGATTTAGATATCATTATTCAAATCCAACTAAAAAAACACTTCGGTAAAGAACTCTTGCGATTAGACGAATTCCAGTGTGATTCTGTTGGCTATCAACTTGATAATGGGCGAGTGATTTGTCTATGGTTACACGAGTGCGAATGTCAGCTAAATATTAAAGTTAAAGAAATTGGCCAATTGCAAAATTTGCAAGAATTATATTTAGATGACAATCAATTGACTCAGTTGCCTGAAGAACTCCTCCAGCCAAATTTAGAGATTGAATGGGATGGTAGAAGATGGCGAGAAGGTATTCACGTCGCAGACAACCCCCTTTCAAACTCCTCCCAACGGCTGACCATCGCCTGGTGGAGATTAAAATAAGCCAAGAAAAATCTATCAACGTACGTTTTGTCAGAGTCATGCTGAATACTGGGGAAGGTGAAATATTAGCCACCTCATGGTTGAATGAGCTACTTTATCCAACGGAAATATTTCAAGAACTTTATCATTGACGTTGGGGAGTTGAAACCCTTTACGCACTTTTGAAAACGCGTTTAGAACTCGAAAACTTGACGGGAAAAACGGTTGAATCCGTCTGGCAAGACTTTTATACTTAACGAGTTTGGAATCAATACTCACGAGGGAGACTGATGCGAGTCTCAAGGTGAAGGAGAGTAGCAAAAACCCACAACCGGTCAATCGCAATGTCTCCTTTCATCCACTCAAATCGGCGGCATTAAATTTATTATTCAGTGATATCCCTATTAAGAAGGTTTTAAGTCAGTTATGAGCACTGTTTTTAACTAATCCCACTTTGAATAACAAGAAGCCCTCTACCCCGCGACAGACTAAGACTGCTCGCCAATTGTTGCATTATCATCGGACTCAACGTCAACATGGCTTTTGAGCCTTAATTTAATGGCATTGACCCTCCGCGTGCTAATTGACAACGAACGAATGAGAGTGCGTTGAATTGATAACAGAGGAAAAACCAAGATGAGTTGTTACCGTTGGGAAGGTGAAAATTTGATTTTATTAGTCCATATCCAACCCCGCGCAAGTCCGGCTGGTATTGTGGGTATTCACAATGGTCGACTTAAAATTAAAATTACGGCTGCGCCCGTGGATGGACAAGCCAATGCTGAAGTTTATAAGTTACTCGCTAAACTATTTGGTGTCGCTAAATCACGGATTGTGTTGTTAAGTGGTCAAACCAGTCGCGACAAAAGTTTTCGGATTCCATCACCACCAAAACTACCCGAATTTATTTCTCCTCCTCCTTAAGTATCTTTGAATTACAAGGCACGATATCCAATATCGGTACGATAATACATCCCTTCCCAGTGAATGGCTTTGACTAAACGATAAGCTTGAGTTTGCGCTTCTCGCACGGTTTCACCCAGGGCACAAGCACAAAGTACTCGTCCACCGGCAGTGAGAATTTGTCCGGCTTTCTCCACGGTACCGGCATGAAAGATTTTACCGGCTAAGTTATTCGCTGCTGGTAACCCTTGAATGGTAGCGCCTTTCGTATAATCATTAGGATAGCCGCCAGCGGCTAACACCACACCTAAGGCAGCACGTTCATCCCACCGGGTTGTCACTTTGTGTAAACGTTTATCTAAGGTAGCTAGACAGAGTTCTACTAAATCAGATTGTAACCGCAGCATAATCGGCTGAGTTTCTGGATCACCCAAGCGACAATTATATTCTAAAACCTTCGGATTACCTTGCTTATCAATCATTAAGCCCGCATAAAGAAAGCCAGTATAAGGATAGCCATCGGCTGCCATGCCACGTACCGTGGGTTCGATAATTTCTGCCATAATTCGGGCATGAAGGGCTGGTGTAATCACGGGTGCGGGTGAATAAGCGCCCATGCCACCGGTGTTAGGACCTTTATCACCATCATCACGCGCTTTATGATCTTGGGAAGTCGCCATCGGTAGAATATGTTCACCATCAACCATACAGATAAAACTGGCTTCTTCCCCCACTAAATAGTCTTCAATAACCACACGTTGTCCAGCTTCACCAAACAACTGATTTCCTAACATAGCTTGCACTGCTGCTATAGCTTGCTCTGCGGTGAATGCCACGACGACACCTTTGCCAGCGGCTAATCCATCGGCTTTAATGACAATAGGGGTACCTTGTTGGCGAATATAAGTGATAGCGGCATCTACTTCAGTAAAGCTGGCGTAATAAGCTGTTGGGATACGATGACGATTTAAGAAATTCTTAGCAAAAGTTTTAGAACCCTCTAATTGTGCCACTGCCGACGTTGGTCCAAAGCAAGGTAAACCCACCTGCTGAAATTGCTCGACGATACCCATCACTAATGGAGTTTCTGGTCCAACAATCGTTAAATCAATCGCCTGTTGCTGAGCAAAATTCACTAGCGCACTCAGATCATCTGCGGGGATAGGAATATTCTGAGTTTTATCTTCCTGCGCGGTACCCGCATTACCAGGTGCAACAAAAATAGTCTGTACTGATGCGGATTGAGCGACTTTCCAAGCTAAGGCATGTTCACGCCCGCCACTACCAATGATCAAAATCTTCATGAATTGAATAGCCTATTAGTTAATTGGGGGTCATCAGTATAAAATGATTTTTGGCTCAGTAAAGCGCTATTATTAAGCAAGCCAAGTGGGTCGGACACGCTACGCTTAGTCCGACCTACGTCTCAATGCCATTAAGTTAAGACTTTTTACTTCCTCCTTTTTCAAAGGGGAGAATTCTTAACTTAATGGCATTGGACCTACGCTTACTCTAATCTAATCGCTATTCCCTTGACAATCAAACTCATCAGGAAAGATGTCATCATTTCATTGCACCCCATTGGTTTTTTCTTCATAATAACTAATTGTATTACGCAGATAAACTTCTAACTTATTGATAATGAGATATTAGTACGTAATATAAAACTATAATTTTCATCTGACCGGGAGAAATAAGCAGTGAAGTGGTTTTCTTTGACTTTTATTAGTTTACTCAGTTTCAAGTTAGTACTTCCCGTTTATGCTAATTCTTATGCAACCACAGCGGAAAAATCAGCCGTTTTAAACCTGGCGGGTAAAGAACGCATGTTAACGCAAAAAATTAGCAAAGATATTCTCCATATTCGGAGCGAAATAGATGACCTGAAAAAAAATATCGATGAATTTGATCAAACTTTAAATGGTTTGATCAAAGGTGATCCAGAACACAAGTTGGTTAAAACAGAAGATCCGGCTATTCTCAAACAATTGAATAAAGTATCCGAATTGTGGCAACCCTTTCGGGAGAATGTGGCAGCCGTTTTGGCGGGTGATATTTCCTTAGAGAGAGTAGATAAAATTACCCAGCAAAATATGCCGCTGATGGAAAATATGAACTCAGTGGTTGACCTGTATGAAAAAGCTTTTTTTGACAGTCTCGAACCCGGTATGGCAACCACTTTAAATTTGGCTGGCAAACAAAGAATGTTGTCCCAAAAAATGGCCAAAGAAGCCCAATTAGTGCTCAGAAATGTTAAACCGGAAGAAAATCGGACTAATTTAATAGCAACGATGTCCTTATTTGACAAGACGATGAAAGGACTGATAGCCGGTGATAGTGAACTCGGTTTGCCAGGAACTCAAGAAGACACACCGATTTATAAACAACTCATGGCTGTTGACAAAATATGGCACGCCTATAAACCTATTTTAGAGAAAATCGTGAGTAATTATCATTATACTGACGACGAACGAGAAGCTCGTATCGCAGAAGCACGCCGTATTAATCTGATTTTATTAATGAATATGCATAGAGCTGTGAATCTATATGAACAAGCCGCTGGTTTACGATCTGCATCACTCCGTCCATGGAAATCACCCAATAAATAGGCTATTTATTAAGTTGTCATGATGAAGAGTCACTAACAAAGCGGTCGTAATTTTAGTGTAACCAGGGATTGTAACTCAGGGTTTGCAATCCCTTATTACCACCGGTTAATGACGATAAAAAGGCTGCCATCTCATATAAACTCCTGAGCGCCATAGCCATTCCATCGGGCCAAAATAAAACCGTTGCATCCACCAGGCGCTAAAGATAACTTGGATAAAGTAAATTAACCCAGCTAAAACCACACCGGCAGTGATACCCAATTGTCCAAATAACCCGAAACCATAACCATAAAAAATTGAGGTACAAATAAGCGATTGCGTTAAATAATTAGTCAAAGCCATTTGTCCTACTGGCGATAGCCAACGGAGAAATGGTTGCCAGTGTGGTTGACGATTTAAAAGAATGATCGCTGCAATATAACAAAGGCTCGAAGCGATAGAACCGACTAATTGTGCAATTAAAACGACTAGCGCTAATGGAAAGGGTTCATCTTGCTCTAAAGTAATACTCCAGGTGGCATAAATAAAATTACCGGTTATTCCCAAACCTAGTCCCCACCAAAATAATTGGTGCAGAAAGGCTAAGTTATCATCCAGTTTTTGAAAAAGCTGACGCCGTCCAAAATACATGCCGAGTAAAAAGAATGTTAATATTTCCGGTGCCCCAATCGTATCAACCCAAATGACCATTGAACGGATTTCATCAGCACGTTGGGCGGTAATTTCAGCAAAACTACCTTGAGCATAAATCTGATAAATCGGTTCCAGTGTCGGTTGCTCATTTGCTGCTGATTCGATGATGGGGATATCCGAGTTTACCTGCGCTTTTTCAGCATTAATCAATTCTTGTTCATCGATAACCGGTTTTTCTACTTGAATTGAGTCGTTTCTAAAGCTAAAAATTAAAAACAAGTAGATAAAAAGTGAAATAGCTAACCAAACACCGACCCAAATGAGTAACGTTTTAGGTTGTGCTTTTCGATAGAAAATCAACAAAAAACCCAGTACAGCATACAGGGTTAAAATATCACCCACCCAAATAAAATAGGCGTGGAATAAGCCCATTCCCAATAATAAAATTAGACGGCGACAATAAAATAGAATAAAACTTTGGCCTTTTATCGTTAAACGATGTATTTGCAAGGTTAATCCTAAGCCAAATAAAATAGCAAAAATGGGGTAAAATTTACCTTCGGCTAAAAAAAGAATACCCCAAGTGGTTATCTGATCAAGCACCGACATTTTAGGATCAAAAGCAAACAAGGATTCTTCTAGCGGATGACTGAAACTATACATATTAACAATCAGAATACCTAATAAAGAAAAACCTCTGGTTATATCAATTACTTGTATGCGTTCTGTTGTCGTCGTTGGTGATAATGATAAGTGGAAAAATGATGGGAACATAATTAACCTATTTTGACTCTAGGGTAGCTGTGCATAACTTAAGTAAATAATATCAAGTCAGGGGCTTTATTTTAATTATTTTTTAACTCTTGAGGATAGATCTAGAAAGAATAATCTGGTATTAACACGAGGCGAGACACATGATAAGTACCTACCTAACCCTTTTTTATCAAAGAAGAAGGAAGAAACGGATATGAAAATACCTACTTCGTTTTGTCAAGGTACTTAACTGATAACTAAATTACCCCATGTTTAATGAATTCACGACTGTTACCACAAGATGGTTAGATTTTTTCAAAAACTTATTACATAACTTAACGTTATCAGAGTTATTGGAATTCTTTATAGTTGCTTTTATAATTACAATACTCTTATTTGCTGGTTCAAAATTGTTACTGTACTTACTCAAATATACGATTGAACTCGCTAAAATTTTATTAAGAGTTGTTAGTATTTTGCTATTGGTATCGCTGTTATTAGTTCTCATCAGTACAGCCTGGGATTCTAACAGACTCTGTCGTTTTAGATATGAAAAATATATTACTCGATGTCACCCTCAACCGCGAATACCACCGGGAAAAGATATTCAAAAATTCCATGGGCAGGAAAAATTTTTAGAATAAAGTAGAGTATGCGCCGTATTCGTTAGCAGCGCACACTGGGCAAAGCGACCTTCCACTTAAAGATTTCCCTTTTTAACTTGTTCCTAAGAGAAATTTCAAAGTATCCACGAACCCAGTTTAACAACAGATGAAACCACCGCCGGTGATTTTATGGAGGAGATGAGGGAATTAAAGTTATTTCAAACAAATTTGACCAATGTTTACCCGTTACCCATAATCTATCATGGGTGGCATCATAAGCAATACCGTTAAGTACATCAGCTTGACCATTATCCGGTTGTGATTGAATTAATCCAGTTAAATTAATCCAACCCTTCACTTCCCCGGTGTTAGGATTGATACGAGCAATCCTTTCGGTTGTCCAAATATTGGCAAAAATTTCTCCTTTGACATATTCCAGTTCATTAAGATGAGTTACTGGCGTTTTTTTTGGGGTATGTACCTGAATACTATATTGCTTAATTAAAGTTTTGGGATCGAGAAAATATAACTGATCACTCCCGTCGCTCATGATTAAAAAATCTTCGTTATGAGTAATGCCCCAACCTTCTGTGGCATAGCTGAAATCTTTAATCAGCGAAAAATCATCTTTTTGGTAGACAAATCCTCGCCGCGAACGCCAAGTGAGTTGGATTAATTGATCATGCCATAGCGTTAAACCTTCTCCGAATAATTCTGGGGATAATAGTTTTAGGGTTAATACTTTTCCGGTAGATAAATCAACGCGTCGTAGAGAAGACTGTCCCCATAAACCCGTGCTTTCATAAAGTACACCTTCGTCATAGACCAAGCCTTGGGTAAAAGCTTTAGAATCATGTGGATAAGTATGAACAATTTGATAGCTATAAACCGGTATTTCCGCTGAGTAACCCAAATAACTAAAACAGATTAAACCGATGATTATAATTAATTTCATAACTAACCTTTTTAAAAAATGAATACTATTCCCCCTTCAGGGCTGTAAATGTGGCGCCTATTGTTGATCTTGATGTTTTATAGTTGTTAATAGATGACCGTTTTACTTCAACGAAGCCCGCTTTTTCCATTATCTGAATAAGGTCATCGCTTCTTAATGTTCCCGCAACACAATCAGCCCATGATTCATTATTGCAGCAGGTTGTTTCAAGATTATTTTCATCTTTTATCATGTCAGAAAAATACAAATGACCGCCATTAACTAAAACGCGGAATATTTCTGAAAACACAGCTTCTTTTGATGAAGCTAAATTAATTGCGCCATTTGAAATAACAATATTCACACTATTATTTTCAATGGGCAGATTTTCCATAGAGCCTTCATAAACCGTTATATTCGATAACCCGGCTTGATTGGCATTTTTCCTGGCTTTTTCAACCATTGCGGGCGTTATATCAACACCGAAAACCTTTCCGTTTTCACCGACCAACAAGGATGCCACACAGAGATCAACACCAGCACCACAACCAATATCCAATACAGAATCTCCTGGCTGAAATTCTCCAACTTCAAATGGATTTCCTACAGCGGCACAGTAAGCCCATACTTGTTTAGGAATATTTTTTATCCATTCATCTTTGTAGCCATGATTGAGCGCATTTTGTAGCCCTTTGTTCCATCCAAAATCTTTGTCAGGATTATTCGCCAGATCAGTATATAAATCTATGATTGAACTATTGCTCATTGATACCTCCTTCGGTTTTGAATTTGATTGCCTAACGTCGAAACTCGGCGAGCGGACAAAAACGCAGTTCTTGATTAGTAAACTTCATCATGTGTTCCGATATCGATAAGTAATGTTTTATTTTTATTAATGAATTTAAATACAAAACGCTATGCAAATGTGTATATCAACCTATCAAATTTTATCTTGTGTGCACCAACATTAAGAGGTTGAAATTCGCACCATTTATTTTCTCCTGGAGAATTTAGCATAATAAATTGGTATGTTATAGCTTTTCAGCAAATTATTTTGGCGAAACCTTATTGTAACAAACCGCCGCTGCCAGATACCTCTTTCCCCTCGTTTTTATCGGCCTTGCTAAACACCTTTCGCTTTTGGCGGCAATACTACAAGAAAATCCCGCTTTAATGAGTTCCCAGCCGGTGGCATAATTCGTATCGTTAGGTGGCAAAGTCCAAATATATGGTTCTCGATTGATGCGGTTCCTTCGTCACCGCATCCTACTACTACGCGAGGATCATGGCTGTGAATACATGACCGGGGGACTCGTGATTGTTTTGGGGATGACCGGGCGCAATTTTGCAGCGGGCATGAGTGGCGGGGTGGCGTATGTGCTGGATGCGCAGGGCGATTTCAAAAAACGCTGCAATCTGGCGATGGTCGAATTAGAGCCTGTAGATGGGGAGGAGCGGGCACTCGAAAATGGCTACCATCAAAGCGGAGACCTGGAAGGACATGGGCAGGTAGACGTGATGCACGATATGACGCGCCACGATGCCGAGCGTTTGTGTCACTTTATCGAAGGACACCGACACTATACCGGGAGTTTACGCGCGGCTGAGATACTCGAAAACGGGGAGCGTTTCCTGCCCAAGTTCGTCAAAGTCATGCCCGTAGACTACCGGCGCGCGCGCGTTAATGCCATTGCCCCTTTGGCAACACTTATGCGTGACACGGCTGCTAGGTGTTAATGAGAAGTTACAATCAAGGGTAGGCAATACCTACTCCCTGGCTAATCATCGTAATGCCCTCCAATGGCAAAAATATAAATACGTTCTTCATCAAACCGATAAATCAATCGATCTTTTTTAGACAAACGACATGACCACAATCCCGATAAACCATGGCGTAAAGGCTCGGGATTTCCACGTTGCATTTCCTTAAGCAAGCGACAAAGTGCCTGATGTAGCGATTTATCTTTCGTTCTTAACTTTTCATAACCTTGCCAGGTATCACCTTCAAAGCTAATCGAGCGTATCAAATTCTTCCAAAGAGGGAATGTAACCCATACCTTGTTTAAAAGTCTTTGTCGATTGGGCTATCTGTTTCATCAGCGAAGAATTTTGTAGCACATACAAAGTCTCTTGTAAGCTTTCCCATTCATTCAGATTAAGCGTAATTTTATCTTCGGATTCTTGTTGCGCTGGTCTAGACTCCAAAAATTCAATAAAATCTAAAACTTTATGCGCCGTTGTCTCCTATAATGTTCTCGGTGCATTAGTAACACACCCTACGCTGGTTGCAAGAAATTAAAGTCAATAGTTGCGTAGCTGTGTAGTCATCCGCCATCAAGAAGTCTCTCCATACGATGGATGACGGCGCAACGCGCTTTATCCGCCTTACGAGTTATTGTAACAAACCGCCGCTGCCAGATACCCCATTTCCCTCGTTTTTATCGGCTTGCTGAACACCTTTCGCTTTTGGCGGCAATACTACAAGAAAATCCCGCTTTAATGAGTTCCCAGCCGGTAGCATAATCCGTATCGTTAGGTGGCAAAGTTCTCGATTGATGCTACGCGAGCTTCGTCACCGCATCCTACGCGAGCTAATTACTAGCACTCGGTTAAAAACCGTTACACTTTGGTTAACACATTGATTTGATAACCAAACCGGTGTATCCAGCCATCGGTATCTCTAACACCCAATTCTGCTTTTAATTCAATTTGGCCCGATTTTTCATCCCAATAGGCCTCTACAGAATCCACTGCCCATCCCGCATTATTGGCCGGCCCGCCGTTAGAAATACTCGCTAAAGCGCCAGTAGCGAGTACTTGTAGAACTTGACCACGAGTAAACTGACGACCCACTTTGAAATAGAGGTAACCTTTGACAAAGGTGTTCCCCATAGATTCTTGCCAAGTTCCACCAAATTCAAAAACAGCCGTTCCGGTGTAGATAAATAACCGATTGGCTTCATTGGGTCCGCAGACACAAATTTCCATCTCCTTAGGGTTTTCAAGATGAACCGGCTCAACTGGTTTACAAGGCGTTGTTGTGGTACAAATACAAATGACCTGCTTTAAAACTTCCGCAAATCCGTTGCTAATCACATCCTGTTTAGTAAAAGCTTGTCCTCTGGTTGATTGTGCAACTCTAGCGTACTCGTTTTGTAGCTGTTGTTTTTGTTTACTAGCGCTAGTACCAAAATAGGTGTGTACCATAACCTGTTTATCCTTCGCTTTTTGGATAGCTAGGTTAGTCGCCGTGATATCTTCTTGGTCAACCTCCTCTCCTCCTCCTTCTAGAGCTTCATCTCCCAAGTAGAAAATGGCCCGTATTGCTCCAGTCCGCCAATCAAAATATTCGGAGATATCCTCTATAACACGCGCACCATCTTCTTGAGCACCGCTACCGGAGATAGTTCCTCTCTTGCGGCTGCGCAACTTCGATTCAGGAACCTTACATTCTTTGGTTAAATAATTTCTAAGGGTCTTGTTGAAATTACTATTTCCCCAAGTACCTTCAATACCAAACCATGATACTCTCAAATCCGAAGGACAATTCGTTTTAACCGATTCAATCGCAACTTGTGTCGCTTCGCTAAGAGCAACTGCTTCATCCCTCATTGAGGGGCTGGTGTCGATAATAATAACTAGATCAACTTGAATATCTTGCGCTTTATCCATCATGATTGTTACCTTTGAGAATAAATTGAGTAGGGACTGTTGAGTATAGTCGACTTTGGCTGTTTTGAGAAATCTTTATCTACGTTGGCTTACTACTGAGCAAACTCTTAATAGCTTAAATCATGGCCACAACCCAACAATTCATTATATTATAGTAATATCAATTTCATATTGAAATACACCGAAAATATAAATAAGGGTCTGATTTAACATGAATAATTGCTTGATTAGCCGGCGTGGAAAATCCCTTTCAGATAAATCGTGACCGGTTTCATCGGTTACTGATTAACCCAATTGACTTTTTCTAACAATTGAGAGGAATTATTATGTTTGCTATCCGCTTTATTAAAACTCAACCAACGACTTACGTCTTAAAATATGTTAATGGGCGATTGAAATCGGAAGGACAAGGATTAGCATTTTTCTATTTTGCACCCACCACCTCCCTCGTCGCCATACCTTTAGAAAGTGTCGACGTTCCCTTTATTTTCAAACAAGGAACTGGCGATTTTCAGGAAGTTGATATTCAGGGACAAGTGACTTATCGGGTAGTCGATCCGAAAAAACTAGCGCAACTATTAAACTTTACCTTAGCCAATAATAGCCTCAATTACGTTAGCGATGCTCCAGAAAAACTACCACAGCGCTTAGTTAATTTAATTCAAGTGTTAATGCAAAGTATTATTGGCAAAAGTTCTTTACGTGAAACTTTGAACGCGACGGATAGTTTGGTGACAGCCGTTAAAGCCGGATTAGCGCATTCCCAGGAAGTAACTGAATTAGGTTTAGAAGTGCTAGGACTGTCAATTTTATCAATTAAACCGAATCCAGAAACGGCTAGAGCTTTAGAAGCAGATGTGCGCGAATTGCTGTTGCGTAAGGCGGATGAGGCAATTTATGCTCGTCGTAATGCGGCAGTAGAACAAGAACGTGCTATTCGGGAAAATGAATTAAATACTGAAATTGCGGTAGAAAATAAAAAGCGTCAAATTCGAGAAGCGCAAATGGAAGCGGAACGTTCTGTCCAGGAAAAAAAGCAACAAATCCTCGAAGCGGAAATGCAAGGTAATATCGCTTTAGAAAAACAAAATAAAGAATTAGTGGTGTTAGCTAGCGAAAATTTACGCTGTGAAGCCGATGCTAAAGTGTACACATTGACAGCGACCTTGCAAGCTTTAGCTGGTGTCGATACCAAAATATTGCAAGCACTAGCGAGTATGGGCATGAATCCAGCGCAATTAGTGGCTTTAGCCTTCCATGATTTGGCAGCAAGCGCAGAAAAAATTGGCCAATTAAATGTTTCACCGGACTTGTTGCGGGAATTACTCCAACATTCACCAGAAGAATCTTCATCTAAATCCACTCAACTGAAATCAGCTAAAAAATCTTAAAATATGCAACGCGCTACCGAAAACAAGATTATTTTAGTGATTAGGCACACCCGTTTAAATAAGTTAATGGCTCGCTTCAGTAGCCTTGCACAAAGTCGGTTTTATGTTGAGCACCAGGGCGCTGATTTTTCCGAATATCTTGAGGAAGATAAATGCTATCAGTCGGCAATTACCAAGGCAATGACTGTTCTCAGTGCGTTAGGGCGGGTGCAGAAAGTAGATAGAAGTTTTTTGCCTAATTTCGTTTTTGCGGAACAAGATACTATTGTGGTACTGGGTCAGGATGGATTAGTAGCGAATACAGTTAAATATTTAACTGGTCAACCGGTCATTGGAGTCAATCCCGACCCCCAACGGTGGGAAGGCATATTATTACCTTTTCAACTCACTGACTTGGTTAAAGTTGTTCCAGAAGTTTTTGCACGGCGTCGCCTTTTAAAGGAAGTCACGATGGCAAAAGTGAAACTGAATAATGGCCAATATTTATATGGCGTTAATGATTTATTCATTGGAACTCGATCACATACTTCGGCACTTTATCAAATTAAACTGGGACATCAAACTGAGCATCATTCTTCAAGTGGCGTTATTGTTTCTACTGGGTTAGGTTCAACCGGTTGGTTTAAAAGTTTATTAACTGGGGCGTTGGGAATTACGAAAGCCTTGCTTGATGAGCGCTTAAGTCAAGTTTCAACTCGTTGGAATCATGATCTCAATTGTTTGAATCATGAGTGTCAAACTGGCATGGCTTGGGATGCTGATTTTTTGCATTTTATTGTGCGTGAACCGTTTCCTAGCATGACCTCCAGTGCCAATTTAGTATTTGGTCAAATCACTGCCAAACAACCTTTACAGCTTACATCACAAATGTCTGAAAACGGAGTTATTTTTAGTGATGGAATTGAAAGTGATTTTTTAGAATTTAATTCTGGAACTCAAGCCAAAATTACTTTAGCTGAGAAGAAGGGGTATTTAGTGGTTTAAAAGTCCGCGTAAGATGCGTTGAGGAACGAAGCGGATCATTTGACAAAACAAGTAGCCTGGATTTCGCTACGCTTCATCCAGGCTACATTTGCTTAGCGCGAATGGTGGGCAAAAGCGTAGCGTTGCCCACCCTACTTGGCTACTTGGCTAGCTTACCAAGACTATGGTTTGCCAGTACTTGCTCTAGCAGCACAGCTTTGAATTGCACCTTTGCCACTACCACTGATATAACCATCTTTCTTCAAAGTATTAGTTACTGTAGATACACAACTCACGAAACTACCATGATTTTTCTGATCATCAGCACAATAGAAAACAAGATCAGTAATTGTACAACCATTGGTCATTAATGTGTTTGGTGTTCTTGAATCGCAACCCTCTATCATTACAGTTGAATTTAGATCAGAATTTGGCTGACAATCATTATCATCAGGAATTCCATCTCCATCAGAGTCAATAACATGCTGACTAAGTGAAACCTGCAATGTATAATCATCACCACTATCTGGGGTATTACCACTTACACCACCTGGATTACCCGAAGAATAATATTCACCAACTGCAATGATGTAAGTGCCAGGTTCAGTAAAGTCATACTGAATCCACGAATGAAGACCAGAGTCTGAACCCGGATCGAGTTCACCAATATCATCGTCATAGGAAAGTAAAACACCCGTTGAGTCATACAAAAATAACATCGTGTCAAAATTAGCATGATCAGTATCAAAATAACCCGTTACTCCTCCTGCTGGAACTTCAAATGAATAATAATCGAAACTCCCATCACCGGTACCTGCAATCGACACCCACGGCCAAATTCCTGAATTTGCAATATCAGGATTTAAACCAACACTAAATGATGCGTCAATATTTTGGGCATTGGCAATAGAATCGTTAGGTTCTACTTCTGATATAACACCAGCTAATGCAACATTGACTGAGAAACTCACAGAGAGTGCCACCAATTTTACTAGAGTAAATCTAGATACTTTTATATATTTTTTCATTAATCAACATCTCCATTTTTGTAAAACACTTTCTAATAAAAGCCACATTTATATAAATAATTTTTAAAACTTGTAATTGTATACACACAATACAGTCAAAAGCAAACCTATTTTTAGAACATCAGAACAAATGTTGGTAGTGCTAAAAAAGTAGTGATTTTTCGTAACTACCTACCCCACTCATGCCAACTCAAGAAGGTGCTGTAAACACAAATCACGCAAGCAAGTGTAGATAGCTACGCTATTATAACTAACCAATTTGTTATCAATACGTTGGTTTTATTTTGCTGAATCGTGAGAATCCGGTGAGGAATGTTGATGAGGAGTATCCTCAGCTTCATTATTTTCTTTGACTTCTAATTTCACGATTTGAGTTTTATTCCCTTCAAATTGTAAAGTAAGTGTCACGGTATCACCGACTTGCAAAGGTTGCTGGCGATCAATTAACATGAAATGTAAACTTTTGGGTTTAAACATCACCACTTCTTGAGGAGAAATGACGAGTTTTTCGACCGGTACCATTCGCGCCATATTATCTTCAAACACAGTTTGGTGCATTTCTGCTTTAGCAAAAGCCGGCGTGCTGGCACCCACTAAAATCAATTTTTGCTGGGTTAGATTTTTAAGCTGCATATAAGCGGCAGTGAGAGTGAGTTGAGGTGGTACTGCTCGTACCCAACCGTTTTCAATTTGTACCAAGGGTGTATCACCAACCGGTGAGGTTGTTTCAGCATAAAGCCAGGAACTTGAACAAAAATAACTGACTAGCAAGAAAAAAAGAGTTAATTTATTATACATTAGGAACTCTCCTTAACAGGTTGACGTATTTTGACATAGCGATCGACTATCGTTGCCACTGCATGAGGCGCCGTAAATTGCTCGGCTATTTCTCCTTGCGGATTAATGAGAACAATCGTAGCAGAATGGTCAATAAAATATTGTCCAGCAGTGGCTTCAGGTTGACGAATATACACAATACCGAGTTGACGTGTCAAAGCATTGACCTGCTGTTCAGTGCCACTCGCTCCAATCAATTGAGGATCAAAATAGTTCACATATTTAGCTAATTTTTCGGGGGTATCACGTTGACCATCCACTGAAACAAAAATATATTGTGTATCATCGACATATTCTGGGTGAGCTGTTAATTTCTGCTTCACTTGGCGTAATAAAGTTAAGGTTACCGGGCAAATGTCTGGACAATGAGTATAACCAAAAAAAATAAAACTCCATTTACCTTTTAAATGAGCGAGTGTGAAAGCACCGCCCTGATGCTGGGTTAAATTGAAATCAGTGAGTTGTTTAGTTTTTACCGACACCGGCCATAAAATATAACCGATACCAATCAATACGATGCTTAAACTGAATAACCATAAGCGAGCTACTTTAAACTGCATTTTTCTCCCAATTATAAAAATGACTCATAAAAAAATAAATATTATTCATCGGGTTGAATTCAAATGTCAATGACAATAACGTTGCTCTCAGCCGCTTGGGTTACTGGTTTATTTGGTTCGGTACATTGTATTGGCATGTGTGGAGGTATTGTCGGTGTCCTTATGATGGGATTATCTCACCCCGTTAAGCCATCTTATCTCAACTTATTCCCTTATCTATTAACTTATAATTTGGGACGTATCGGCAGTTATATGTTAGCGGGTGGATTAGTGGGTTGGTTTGGTTCCCAGTTTAAACCCTGGTTACCGGTTCAAGTGCATGTATGGATTTCTAGCTTATTTATGATAGCACTGGGTTTGTATATCAGTGGTTGGTGGCCAGGGTTAATAAAACTAGAAAAATTAGGTAGTTATTTATGGCGGCGCATAGCTCCATTAGGACAGTATTTTTTGCCAGTTAATAATTTGTTTCGTGCGTTAAGCTTAGGTGTGGTATGGGGTTGGTTGCCTTGTGGCTTAGTTTATACGGCATTGGCTTTATCACTGGCTGCTGGTAGTGCCATTGCCGGTGGATTAGTGATGTTGGTATTTGGATTAGGTACTTTACCTATGTTGTTAGCCATTGGTTCAGCTACTCAATGGTTAACAGAATTCACTCACCAACCCATGGTTCGGAGAATGATGGGTGCTTTGATTATTTTGTTTGGAGTATATACTTTAGTAGGGTTTTCTTACCTGATTCAGCCTAAAATTCAAGGTGTAGGAATGTGTCATTTTTGATTGGGTTGTTTATTTAGCTAACTCACCTTACGCACGGCGTTTTGAACAAGATTAAACAGATTATCAGGATAGACCTGAGCCAAGTAAGGTGCGTTAGCGAAGCGTAACGCACCATTTCTTTTTATTTCAAATGGTTGGTGCGTTACGGTTGATGCCTAACGCACCCTATTTGCTTTGAACCTTTTAATAACACCTCTAATCAATTATTATTATAAATGGTTAGTGTTTTCTATAGAAAATTACATAGAGATAACAATATGAAAAAGCTATTATTAATATTGATCATCGCTTTCTTAACAACAACATTTGCAGAGGGTAGGGGAAACCAACCGTGCTCAGGTAAAAAAGGAGGAATTGCTAGTTGCAAAAGCGCTGGTAAATTTATTTGTAAAAACAGAAGTATTAGCAAATTTAAAAAAAGATGTGGTGGCAGGTCAAAAACCCAAAAACCCATCAAGAAATCTAAACGATCTGCTAAATGATCCAAATTTAACTGGGTGTGTAGCTAAGTAGGGTGCATAAGCGAAGCGTCATGCACCATTTCCTTTAATAACCAATCAATTGTCATTCAAATGGTGGGTGCGTTACGGCTGCCGCCTAACGCACCCTACTTGTTAAAAATATTTAATTTAATTAAAAATCATTAAATGTTTAAATGTCATATTGACAAATCTGTCTTAGCACACATTGGTGCGTTACGCTTTGCTAACACACCCTACGCAAGCTATAATAAATAGTTAAAATCAGTTTTCACAACATTATTCCGTATTCAGAGGTAGAAAAAATGAATGTACTCAGAAATCTTTTTGGACCCAAATCCAAATATGATAACAGCATACCGTACACCTACGAAGCTAGAATATTGGTAGTGGAAGAAGGAAGTGAAATATGGAATTCTTATTTCTCAGCCACTATTTGTGGCTTGATTGAATATTTGAATGAAAATAATATTAAACCTGAAGATGTACAACTGTTTGAAATCTATCAGAAACAGGAGTTTCCAATTAACACCGAGTTTTGTCTTACCCCTGATGGCCAATGGCTCTTCAGACCCGATATTTGTCGTTCATTTAGAAAACATTACAAAGGACATATCGAGGAAGGTAAATGTGCTTTCAAAGATAGGGATCGTAAAGGCTGTGGTCCCTAATTGCCTTGAGTAGGGTTATGGCGGATGACGCTACGCTTATCCGCCCTACACTTACTATTTATTTTATAGATTTAATTTCCATTTAAGTTCAATTTATGCAGCACCTGTTCGGGCTTAATATCGCGTAAACATTGAAAGTGTTTTTTAGGACAATGGCGTTGGAAACAGGGGCTACATGGCAAACCTAAATATAAAACCTGTGCTTTAGAACTTAAAGGCGGGGTTTTTCCAGGGCTGGAAGAACCATAGAGTGCCACTAGGGGCTTATCTAAAGCCGCTGCAATGTGCATTAAGCCTGAATCATTAGTTATTACCGCCTGCACCAGAGATAATAAATCAATCGCGTCAGCCAGTGACGTTTGCCCACATAAATTAATACACTTATCCCCAGCCAAGGCTTGAATTCTGGCGGCAATGGAACTTTCTTGCTGCGAACCCATTATCCATACCTGCCATCCTTGAGCGATTTTTCTTTTGGCCACAATAGCATAATATTCTAAGGGCCAACGTTTAGCTGGACCATATTCTGCACCCGGACAGAGAGCTAAAAGCGGTTGTTCTGGTCGTGTTAAATGGAGTCGTTGCAGCACATAGTTAACCTGACCGGGTGACAGTTGTGGAGAAGGCACCCATTGTCCCCACTTGGGATCAGCTAAACTCAATCCTAAAGCGGCAAATTGGGCTACCGTTTGCTGTAAAACCAATTTATTCAATTGACGGGCATCATTAAGTAACCTATAACGCATTTCACCCAGATAACCGGTGCGATGTGGAATCCGTGCCCAACATGGAACGAGTGCTGATTTCCATGAATTGGGCAACACAATGGCTTGTTGATAATGAAATTGACGTAATTGGTAACCCAGTTGTTGACGTACCTTCCAAGCGAGTTGTCCATGTTCCAGTGAATGAGCGATATGGTGACGCACTTCTGGCATCCGCTTAAACAAACCTTCACTCCAACGGGTAGCTAAAACATCAATATGAACAGCGGGTTGTTTTTGTTTAAGGACTTTAAACAAACTTTGGGCCATGACCATATCCCCTACCCAAGCTGGACTCACTACTAAAATAGCGGGTAAGGGTTGGGACAGAGATAATACCATCCGCTAAATTAGGTGGTTTTCTGGACTAAAGTATTTTTCGGTACTAAAGTATATTCGGTACCACAATAGGGACATATCACCTTGCCATTCTCTGCTTCAGTGATTGGCAGGAATACCCGGGGATGAGAATTCCACAAACTCATCTGCGGAAGTGGACAATGGAGAGGTAGATCCGCTGCTTGGACTTCGTAAGTTTTTTTATCGTTAGGTGTTGCTGTCCCAGTTTGTCTCATAATGCTACTCTCTAAATCAATGTCAACCAATTTTTGTGAGCGATATGGCGACCATGTACCACATCAAAATAAAGCTTTTGTAAATGTTCAGTAATCGGACCACGTATACCGTTGCCAATTGTCCGCCCATCTAATTCCCGAATTGGTGTTACTTCTGCTGCTGTCCCGGTAAAAAAAGCTTCATCGGCAATATAAACTTCATCTCGAGTCAGCCGCTTTTCGCAAATTTTCAAGCCCACTTCTTCTGCTAAAGTACAAATCGTGGCTCGCGTAATGCCCGCTAAAGCCGAAGTTAAATCTGGGGTATAAATGACATTGTCTCTCACCAAGAAAATATTTTCACCACTGCCCTCAGCGACATAACCTTCAGCATCCAGTAACAATGCTTCATCATAGCCGCAAGCCAGCGCTTCTTGGAGAGCTAACATCGAATTGATATAATTTCCGGTCGCCTTCGCTTTACACATGCTGATATTGACATGGTGACGAGTATACGAAGAAGTTCGTATCCGAATACCATTTTCTATTCCCTCTTGTCCCAGATAGGCACCCCACTGCCACGCGGCAACCACCGTATGTACTTGTAAATTATCAGCACGTAACCCCATGCCCTCTGAGCCATAAAAACATATCGGTCGAATATAAGCACTTTCTAAATTATTAGCGCGAACCGTTTCACAAATAGCTTGATTAAGCGTGTCTTTATCATAGCGTAGCAACATTTTTAAAATATGTGCTGAATCAAATAAGCGGCGAGTATGTTCGGGTAACCGAAAGATAGCGGTTCCTCGATCCGTTTTATAAGCGCGTATCCCTTCAAACACTCCCATCCCATAATGCAAAGAGTGTGTTAACACATGGATTTTCGCTTCACGCCAGGGCATCATTTCACCGTCGAACCAGATAAAACCGTCACGGTCTTCCATCCCCATTCTGTTTTCTCCTCGTATGATGTGAACACCGATTAGGTGTATTCTTACCAAGAAATTCAATTACATTATTTTACACTATATTGTTGCAAAAAAAATTGTTAATAGATAACCTTAAAATGTGATTAACCCATAATTTCAGCCCAGGAGGATTATTATTTATGTCATCTATCACTAATGAAACCGAATTCAAAAATGCGCTTGATCAATTGACTTTGGCTCAACAACGTAGAGTTGGTGCCTTATTTGTCGAAAATGTGCTGACCCTTTGCGATGATTACCGAGTGAAAAATGCGCTTAACGCCACTAAAACCACCGAAATAACCCCCGATGAATTAATAGCCGTTTGCCGGTCGGCGAAAACAGCGAGTATAGAACGTTTCACGCAATGCGGAAAAGATGTCGATTGGTTAGGACAAGCCGGGCATTTTGTAGCTGCAGCCAGTGTAGCTTGTGTCACACCCGCAAATCAAATCAAACCGACTGATAATATTGCCTGGACAGCGGCTATGCACGGACGTATGGCCAGAATGTGTGAAACTATTGCTGCTGGAGAAGGTTCAGAAAACCAAGAAACCCAACAACAATATCAAATTTTAGCTCGCTTTCTAGAAACCCTTTAAACTGCCTTTTCAGACCCATGCAACCCACTCTTATTTTTGATTTAGATCTCATTCGCCGCTATGATAAAGCGGGACCGCGGTATACCTCCTACCCAACTGCGGTTCAATTTCATGAAAGCTTTAATGAAACTCGTTATCGAGAATACGCTCAACAAAGCAATACCAACCGACCCGTTAAACCGCTGTCATTGTACATCCACATTCCTTTTTGTGATACCGTTTGTTTTTACTGTGCTTGTAACAAAATCGCCACCAAGAACCATCAGCTTGCCAGCCCTTATTTAGCGCGATTACATCGGGAAATTGCTATGCAGAGTAGCTTATTTCAGCCAGATCGCCCAGTTGTCCAATTACATTGGGGAGGTGGAACCCCTACTTTCATTAGCCATGAAGAAATGCGAGATTTAATGCGGGTTACACGACAGCACTTTCAATTACTAGACAACGATCAAGGCGAATATTCTATTGAAATCGATCCCCGGGAAACGCGCTCAGATACCATTGCCCTGTTGCGAGAGCTCGGTTTTAATCGTATGAGTTTGGGGGTACAAGACTTAGATCCACAAGTACAAACAGCCGTTAATCGCCTACAATCAGAAGAACTAACGTTTGGCGTATTAGAATCCGCTCGTCGGGAAGGCTTTAAATCTGTTAGTATTGATTTGATTTATGGCTTACCGCATCAAAACGTCGATTCAGTCGCTAAAACTTTAGAGAAAATTATCGCGGTCAAACCAGACCGACTATCTATTTTTAACTATGCCCACTTGCCCACCGTATTTAAGCCTCAGCGGCGCATCAATGTAGCAGATTTACCCACTCCCGCAGAAAAATTAGCCATTTTACAGCAAACGATTCAACAATTGACTGATGCTGGTTATGTCTATATCGGCATGGATCACTTCGCTTTACCCGATGATGAACTGGCACAAGCACAACGCAATGGCACGTTATATCGCAATTTTCAAGGCTATTCTACTCACGCTAACTGTGATTTGATTGGGTTAGGCAGTACCGCGATTAGCAAAGTGGGTGATAGTTATAGCCAAAACGTCAAAAGGGTGGATGAATATTATAAATGTATTGATGCAGAACAATTACCAGTATTTCGTGGCATTGCCTTAAGTGCCGATGATAAATTACGCCGAGCCGTGATTACCCAACTGATTTGTCATTTCACCCTAAATATTCCCTCAATAGCGGCAGAATATCAGATTGATTTTAAATCTTATTTTGCCGAAGAATGGGAACAATTAAAGCAATTACAAATAGATGGTTTGTTAGCCTATGATGATGAGCGGATTGATATTTTACCGGCGGGTAGATTATTAGTGCGGAATATTTGTATGATTTTTGATATTTATTTACGTCAGAGTCAGCAACAACGGTTTTCTAAGGTGATTTAGGTGCGTAGTGTGTAATGTGTAGGTTGGGTAGAGCGAAGCGAAACCCAACATTCCGAAAACTAAGGTACTGATGCGCTCTACCCATCCTACGCTGGCTAACTCCTCTTTTTTTCAAAGGGGGAATCCTTAACTCAAGGACATTGAGGCTATGGGCTTATTTAACAGCTAATCCACTCTCCAACTACCACGGTGATTAATAGCCATAACATTTTTTACCAATTGATTGGACTTTTACCTTGTTGCTGTAAGTAGAGATTAGTTTTACTAAAATGTTGATTGCCAAAAAATTTTCGACAAGCTAACGGGGAAGGATGAGCAGATTGCAGAATATAATGTTTGCTATTATCAATTAGTTTGCCTTTCTGTTGCGCATCTTTTCCCCATAATAAAAAAATAATCGGTTCTGGTTTTGCTGAAATCAGCTGGATAACTGCATCAGTAAACTGTTCCCACCCTCGGTGGCGATGAGAAGCCGGTTGGTTAGCACGAACAGTTAAAATGGTATTGAGTAATAATACGCCTTGTTTTGCCCAACGTTCTAAATTACCGGATTGGGGGATGGCTATGCCTAAATCGGCTTGAATTTCTTTAAAGATGTTTTTTAAGGAGGGTGGTATTTTTATTCCGTCATTGACAGAAAAACATAAGCCATTGGCTTGCCCAACGCCATGATAAGGATCTTGCCCAATGATAACTACTTTTACTTCTCCACAATGACATTGTTCAAGGGCATTGAAGACCAGATGTTGAGGTGGATAAATTGTTTGAGTGGTTATTTCTTGTTCAAGAAAAGTAACTAATTTTTTGAAATAAGGTTGTTCAAATTCTGGTGCTAATTGTTCTTGCCAAGAATGAGTTAGCTGTAAAAAAGATATCATGGCTTAAACCTTAAAAGAATCGAGCTTGATTTTACTCTTCATTGCGAAAAGTAAACTTATTTACCTTATTCTCCGGCCTATTTTTTTTTAAGTAGTTCTGCATAACGTTTTTCCAACTCTATTTTATGTTGTTGTTCTTCATGAGCTAAATAATAAAATAAATCTTGAATCGGTCCGGGGAGTACTTCTTTTGCTAATGAGGAATATTGATCCATCGCTGCTTGTTCACGTCCCATAGCATATTGAAGAATCGCTTGATCATCGATAAATTCATTTAAAGCCGGGGCTTGAGTATAATAACTAAAACGGTCAGTAGAAGGTGGCATTGGGACTAGTTTAGCAATCTGTTCTTGGACATAAGGATGCTTACTCAAACCTTGAAACAGTTCATAGTGGGCTTGCTCTTCTTTCGCTAATTCGGTTACTAACGAACGTAACTGTTCGCCCACTTTTTCTTGGAGTGAGGTGTAAAAAATAAAGGCATTATATTCAAAAGAACTGGCTGTGGTTAATATTTCTCCTATACTAGTTTTAGCTTTTAATTCTTGATAGCCATCGCCTTCTTGTATCATTATTTTGTCTGTGTCCATAAAATATTGGGTACCTATTATGATAAGACGATAATCTTATTGATTACCTAAATTATAGGATTAAGTTATTTCGGTGATTTGATCGGGTTGAAAGAGGATTAATGCTTCTTCAAAAGCAGCTAAAGCTTTTAAATAACTGTGGTATGCTTCCTTAAAACAACCGTCACATGCGGCTGACCAAACGCGGTTAAGTAAGCGTTCACCCAGTGCGACTACCATGATTATTTTTATACCTTGAGGTTTACCTAATTGTTGAAAAATTTCTTGCTGTTGGGCGGTAAATGGAATGATATATTTGTCTAGCAAAATTTGTACCCTATTCAGAATAGCGGTTCGGTCAGAATGCTCAATCTCCTGTTTAAGATCTCGCATTTCCGGAAGCAGTTGTATTAGTAGTTCCAGGCCGATGCATTGGGGATGGGCAGTAAAAGTAGAAGGGTTGGTTGAAGTAACGGGGGCACGTCGTAATAACCATAAACCCAGCAAAGCGAATAGAATAGCGACGGCGTAAACAACGAGTTGATCAGACCAAATTTGAGGGGATACGGGTAATTTAGCGGCGCTGATGAGGGCAATAATGATACTCATCGTAAATACAGATAACCCTACCATATACATGATATTGATTGTTAACCTCCATGACTCGATCGCATCATTTCATAAATCGAATAACCGACACCCACAAGTGCTTCACCAATAATTAATCCTGCCGCCAAGGGAACGAGTTTATTTTCAGAAAAAATGTAACCTTTTTTTTGAACAATAAGCATCTGCATAAAGCAACCCAACCCATAACCCAACGTAATCGGAAAGGGCAGATACATCGCCAATCCCATTAAAATACCTAATCCCATTATCGGTGCGGCGCCTAATAGGATTCCCACAATACCCCCTAAAATAAACTTATCTGTCGGTATGGTATTAGTTTGAACGGATTCAACAATACTTTTTAAAACAGTGGCTTGAGGTGCTGGTAATCCTGAACCGGTGCCAAAACCATTTTGCCCTCCTGGACCACTGTTCCACAAGGCGTAAATCACCATAAATGCAATAACTACTCCCAACCAAGAGAGGCTAAATTGAATAATTTGTTGTTTAATCGGATAACTACCTACTAAAAAGCCGGTTTTGAGATCTTGCATCGTATCGGCACTTTGGCTAACCGCTACCGCTACTGCAATCGCTACTAATAAAGTCACAGTCACATTTCCATCCATCAGTAACATCATGACAGTCACTGAAATTAAAGAGATACCAGATAAAGGTGAGATATCAGTTAAGCCGGTGGTTTGAGCAATGATAAGTCCGGCTAAAGCCATCCACAAGGTACCTATAATCGCCACTAAAATGGCTTTACCCCAAAAAACACCGGGAATGTTCCAGATGGCTAGAAAGAAAAGTATGATTGCTATACCACCGACTAGAAGCAGTAACCATAATGGAATTTCTTCATGGCTAAAGAGAACATGACGAGTGGTATAAGTAGCAGAAATCAGGGTGTGAAAGGCACTTTTAATCGCAGTGAAATTAACCAATAATTCCATCAATGCCGATCCAATGAGAATCCCAATTCCCAAAGGACGTAACATATTATCATAGATGAAAGCAACTAGATGTTCTCCACTCAATTCACTGGGTGTCCAACCAACGACGACTGCAAAAGGTGAAATGAACCACCAAGCTAATAATCCACCCCAAAAAAAAGGTAGACCGGCTCGTCCGGCTAATAATCCTGACGCAAAATTCATCGGTGAGAGATAAAGGGCGGGAGATAAATACAGGGGCAACCAACCAAAACTTAAATTCAGTTGTTCATCTTCCAGCAGACCCGATTTATCAAACCATCCCAAAATCATGAGTAATTTCCATACGGCACTGATGATGAATCCTATCGCTAATAGTTTAGCTTTATCTATACCAGCAGTGATATCTGAGCGAATAATTGTGGCTATTGCAATACCCGTGGGAAAACGCAGACGATCCAGTTCAATGAGTTGCCGACGTAAAGGAATAATCAATACGACACCTAAAATGGCACCGGCGACGCCAGCGAGTAATAAAGGCCATATTGACAACGTTAAGTGATTGGATTGTTGAGAATGGAGTAAAAATAAAGCGGGTAAAACAAATACTACCCCGGTTCCGGTCGAATTAATACCGGAAGCAATGGTTTGGTTAATATTGTTTTCAACAATGGTTCCTTTGCGTAACAAACCGCGTAGAAACACATAGCCAATGATAGCTGCAATAGTACCACCACCAGCAGAAAATCCTAATTTGAGCGCACTATAAGCAAAAGCAACATTAAGAATAATACCTTGAATAACGCCCAACAATACGGCAGCAACGGTTAATTCACGGTATGTTGTTGGGTTGGTCTTTAATCGAGAAAAGATCTTAAACATAATGGATTTTTATCCAAATTAAATTATTACAATCAATAATTTAGTCTAATTTTACACCATTATTTTTATTACTATAATAATGACTAAAAACCATACTTTACTTATTTATTGAAAGTAAAAACACAATGAATTTAATGACTTTCTAAATTTTAATAGATACCTTGTTTTAAATAGCAAGTATAATATACATATATTATATAAAACTTTTTCAAGTCAAAAAAACCCTCATTGTACCCAAAATACTCAGCAGTAGTGAGTAATTATTGATTTTTATATACTAATATAATGAGCTACATTAACAATATTTAATTATGGTCAATAAAATGAGGTTAGAATTTAATTAAATACTCAGGGTAATTTTTAGACTAACTTATTAAAAATAAGAACCTATTAACCAGTTTTTAAGCTGGCAATGAAAAAAGTTAATAATCGGTATAAACTACAATTTATTGAAAACGACTTTAACGATTATTAATGGCCAGTTAACATTTAAAAGCAATTAACTTGTTTACCTAAAATTCATGGTTTAATTCAAATCAATCCAAACCATTGTTGATGGGGGGCGGTCTTATTCAGTAGCGGAGTTCTTTCATGCTAAAAAAAATCTCTCTTTCTCATCGAATTCATGGCTATCCGTTCAAAATTTATTTATTTAATGTACTGATTTTATTTTCTAGCGCTTTATTGGCTACCACATCCAAAGAGCCTTTAGTTTTTGACTTAACCTGGGGATTAAAAGGGAGCGGGGCTAGTCAATTTCAAGAACCAGCTAGCTTAGCGATAGACAGCCTTGGCTATATTTATGTGACAGATAGCTTGAATCACCGGGTACAAAAATTTAATTCTAATGGGGATTTCATTACCCAATGGGGAACATTCGGCTCGAATCAAGGGCAATTTAATCAACCCGCCGGCATTGCTATTGGTGTCAATAATCGTGTTTATGTGGTGGATAGTCAAAATCATCGTTTCCAGCTATTTGATAGTGAAGGTCAATTCATTCAGATGTGGGGAATGCTAGGAACTGGGGATATTCAATTTAATCAACCCATTGGCGTAGCTATTGATAAAACGGGTAATATTTATGTAACGGATACTCAAAACCATCGTGTTCAAAAACTCGATAGTGAGGGTCATTTTCTGTTGCAATGGGGTAACCCAGGGAGTGAAGCCGGACAATTTCAAGAACCGAAAGGAATAGCCATTGATAATAACCAAGAATGTGTTTATGTGATAGATTTTGGTAATCATCGTCTGCAGAAATTTGATTATCAAGGAAATTTTCTCAACACGTGGGGCAAATTGGGTTTAGAAGCCGGTCAATTCCAGTATCCTCAGAGCGTAGTGGTTGATAACTTTGGTTATGTTTATGTCATGGATACGGACAATCATCGTATTCAAAAGTTTGATAGCGATGGTCAGTTTCTGACTCAATGGGGTATGTCGGGCGTAGGGGAAGGTCAATTTAGTTCGGCTCGTGGTATTGCCATAAACACAGCGGGGATTGTTTATGTCGCTGATACTGAAAATCACCGTATCCAAAAATGGATGCAGTTACCTCCGACATTTCAATCTCAGTGGGGTACTACGGGTACTGGGGAAGGGCAATTTAACAATCCGTATGGCATAACCATTGACGATAACCAAGATGTCTATGTTACTGACGATAATAACCATCGCCTCCAGAAATTTACTCAATCGGGTCTATTTCTGAGTCAATATGGGAGTTGGGGTTCAGGAAACGATAAATTTAAAAATCCGGCGGGGATAGCGATTGATAAAGCCGGCTCTCTTTACGTGGCTGATAGAAGAAATCACCGTATTCAACAACTCAATAGCGATGGTAATTTTATCAAAAATTGGGGGGACCAGGGTCAAAATCCAGGTAAATTTGATAACCCTTGGGATGTCGCTGTTGACGATGGAGGCAATGTTTATGTAGTTGATTGGAATAATCACCGTATTCAGAAATTTGACAATCAGAGTAATTTCATTACCACTTGGGGAGGATTTGGCTCACAACCGGGACAATTTAATCTTCCCCAAAGTATAGCTATTGATGAAAACAATAATATCTATGTAGTAGATACCAATAATAAGCGCATCCAGAAATTTGATTCGGATGGTAATTTTCTACTGCAATGGGGTAAAACGGCTACTCCGCCACTGAATTCTAGAGATGGTGAATTCAATCAACCTTACGGTATCGGAATTGACAATCAAAATCATGTTTATGTTACAGATTATCAAGATAACCGTATTCAACAGTTTGATTCAGAAGGTCATTTTCTGACTAAGTGGGGTATGTTAGGCGCTCAAGCGGGACAATTCAGTGTACCGGCTGATGTCGCTGTTGATCATAGCGGTAATGTCTATGTAGCCGACTATAATAATAATCGTATCCAAGTATTTGGTATTCACTCCAATCAAGCCCCGGTTAACCACCTACCCAGTCAGGCGCTAAGCCTAGATGAAGACCAAACGCTGGTGTTTGCCACTGCACATAATAATCTCATTTCGATCAGCGATGAAGATGCTGGCAATCAGGCTATCAAGGTAACTTTGACGACTACTCAGGGTGCTCTAACTTTAAATGGTACCGCCGGTTTGCATTTCAGTGAAGGTGATGGTACAGCGGATATCAGTATGAGTTTCACGGGTAATTTGTTGAATATTAACTCGGTCTTAAATGGAATGCAATTAACACTCTTACCGAATTATTATGGTGAGGTGAATATTCAAATTGTGACTGATGATCAAGGATATACGGGTGCTGATGGGGTTAAAAGTACCACGGCTACTTTAAAGATTAAGATCAACCCCGTTGCGGATACACCTCAAGTTACTTATGCTGCTACGAGCGAAGGTGTACAAACCACGACCGGTTTAACTATTTCTCGTCATCCGGATGATGGTGAAGAAGTGGCTTATTTTAAAATAACTACTATCAAAAATGGTTTATTATTTCAGCATGATGGTACCACTCCTATTCAGGAAGGTGAATTTATTAGCGCTACTCAGGGTAATGAAGGTCTTAAATTCACACCCACTGCAACTAATAATGGTCAATTTCAAGTACAATCGGCTCTTACTAATGATGATGCTGGACTCGGTGGTGAACCGGCAACAGTCATTATTAATATCGGTACCGTTAATGATCCACCTATCCTAAAATCAATTGGTAATCAAACCGTTAAGTTAGGTGACCTATTAACTTTCACGGTGAGTGCAACTGATCCAGATATCCCACCCAATCAACTTAAATTTAGTTTGACAGCGGCACCTGCAGATGCGTTTATTGATTCAGCCACTGGGCAGTTCACTTGGAAACCTTCTCAAGCCGGTCTGTTTACTTTTACCGTGGTGGTAACGGATGATGGTGTGAACCCTGACAAACTGAGCGACAGTGAAGAAATCACCGTCATTGTGGGTAATAGCCCACCGGTGCTCAAACCCATTGCTACCCAAACCATTGCTTTAGGTCAGTCGATGACTTTCATCGCCAGTGCCACCGATGCAGAGGATAAAATCCTTTTCTTTAGTCTACTCGAAAATAAGCCTCTTGGTGCGACGATTAATCCCACTACCGGTCAATTTGCTTGGTCACCGACTCAGTCTGGTACCTTCACGACCACCGTGGTGGTAACGGATACGGGGAAACTGAGTGGTCGTCAAACGGTTACCCTAGTGGTTGGCAATACCCCACCTCAACTGGCTCCCATTGCTAAGCAATTAGTGCACTTAGGTACAACGGTAACCTTGCAAGCGACAGCAACGGATGCCGAAAATAACGAATTAAGATTTAGCTTAACTCAAGCGCCGGTGGGTGCTGTCGTTGATCCGTTAACGGGTCTATTCACGTGGACACCCACTCACAATGGCATTTTTAATTTCATTCTCGTCGTAACCGATAGCAGCGGTTTAAGCGACCAACAAGCCATTACTATCACCGTTGCGGAACAACCGATTTTAGCTCCCATTGGTAACCAAACTGTCTTTGTTAATCAGTTACTGACTTTTACGGCTCATGCCACTCATCCTAATGATACACCACTCACTTTTAGTCTTGGCAATGCCCCAGACGGTGCGGTTATTGATTCGGCAACGGGTGTGTTCATGTGGATACCCAAGCAACAAGGGGTATTCAATACTACCGTAATAGGAACGGACGTTAATCAGAATAGTGTCAGTGAAAACCTTACCATCACCGTTACGGTGGCACTGACTCAGCTCAGCTTAGAACTGGATAGCAACCTCATTTTTAAAGGCGATACGTTAACCGTCACGGGTTCGCTCTATCGGTTTCCCAGTAATAATCTGGAGTTAAATAATAATCCCATTCAACTCAGTATCACTTCACCTGACAACCAAGTGGTTACTTTAGAAACCCTCACTCAAAACCATGGTCAATATCTTTTTGATAATCTACCCCCATTGACTCAAGCCGGGCAATATGTACTACAAACCCAATTTCAGGGTACTGATAAGTTAAATTCATCACAAGCCGTGGTAACAACGGTTCTAGTACGTGCTTTGGCGGGTTATGCGATGCTCATTCAAGGTAAATCTCAAGACGGTAGCGGACTGGATGCTCACAATAAAACTTTAAATCGTATTTACCGAACCTTGAAATTGCGCGGGTTTACTGATGAGAATATTGAATATTTTAATCATAATCCGAACCAAGCAGGGTTAAATATTGCTATTGATAACATTCCAACGCTAAGTAACCTGAAAACTGGATTGAATGATTTACAGACTAAGCTGAATGCTCAGCCAGCGCCATTTTATCTTATTTTGGTTGATCATGGTGGCAGCGAAGGTGTTTTTTACTTGAATGAGAGTCACAATGAAATCATCACCGCCACAGATCTCGATAATTGGTTAACTCAATTAGAACAAGGACTGAATACTCAGGCACTAAACCAACCCCGAATAATTATGATAGGCGCTTGTTATTCTGGTAGTTTTCTGTCAACCCTCGCCAAAAAGGGACGAGTGATTGTGACCAGTACTGCCGCTCATGAAGAATCTCACCAAGGACCGAAAGAACCGGATGAGATTCGCAGTGGTGAATTTTTTATGGAAGCCTTATTTGCTCAGTTAGGACGAGGTCATTCGTTAAAAACCGCCTTTGAATTAGCTACTCAAAGTATTGAAACTTTTACCTTAATCGCTCAGGATGCCCCTTTTAATCGCTTCTATCAAGATCGGGCAGCCCAACATCCTTTGTTAGAAGACAATGCGGATAGACAGGGAAGTAACGTTCTATTTCTGGGGCAAGACGGAGAAGTAGCGAGAAATATTTATTTAGGTCTGGGTCGACGCTATGACGCTACCGCACCAGACAATCCGGCTGATATTGTCACCGTTACGCCCACTCTTTATTTAGATTCTCCAGCAACGACGGCGCAATTAGTGGTAACCGTTAATAATCCGGAGCGTGTCCAAAACCAGCAGGTGGCTGTAGATATTCGTCCACCATCACTGACCCTCCAGCGTGCGGGGATTGAGAACAAGGAACCATTAGAAATTAATGGATTAAGTCGTATTAGCCTAACCGCAACTGCAGATAAGCATTTTGTTGGCGATTTCAATGCGGTTAACGAACCCGGTCAATATGAAGTATTTTACTGGGTAACGGATACTGAAACTCAGCAAATGTCGCCGCTGAAACGCTCGCTAGTTTATAAACGCCAAGCGGGCAATTATCCGCCACGTTCATTTAGCTTACGTAGCCCCGAAATAGGCAGCCAAACCAGCACTACGGTTATATTTGATTGGGATGATACCACTGATCCTGAAGGAGATAGAGTAACTTATACCTTCTTATTAGCCACTGATCCGGATTTTAACCAAATTATTTATCGTCGAGATGAATTGCTTCATTCTCTTACTTACCTTAATAATCATACGCCAATAGATGATGATTTAAATGCAAACCCAACTGGATTACGAGATGGTACCCAATATTACTGGCAAGTAGAAGCCATTGATCCCTTTGGTGAAAGAACCCGCAGTCAAGTATTTTCATTCAAAACCAATAATACCAATGCACCACCGAGCATCCTGAGTTTCCAACTGTTCAATGCGGTTCAATTTTTCTCTTTAGAAACAGCGGATCTCTCCTTTTGGCAAATGGATGAAGGGGGTAATCTCATTATGGATGAAGGGGGTAATCCCATCCCCGTCACCCAACCGCCGCTCATCTATCAAGAGCAAAATGATTATCTTCTGCTTTTGCCTCAAGGACGGCGGCGCCTCAAAATCACTTCTCCCGGTTTGGAAACCCAAACAATGGACCTGGATACGACCACCGAGCAACCACAACTAGTTTTGCCCAATGCACCAGAGATTAAACTCGATCCAGCAGAAGAATCTAATTCATTGAAGTTGAAGATAAAGCCAGTCGCTACTCCAGCAAAAAATCCCGGACAATTACAGTTTGCTGTCACTGCTACTGACATTCAAGAAAATCAAATCAATGTTAATTTATTAGTCGATCGCGTTATGGGACAGGATGGTGAGGTTGCAGTCGCTTTTACCACCATAAATGGTACTGCGCTAGCTGGTAACGATTATCAAAGTGCCAGCGGTACTTTAAACTGGGCGGATCAAGATAATCGTTCGCAACGAATTAACTTAACAATTTATAATGATTCTGAATTTGAAAGGGATGAAACCTTCTCAATCAATTTGTCTAACCCCACTGGTGAGGCGATGCTCGGTACTAACCGATTAACGGTTACGATTAAAGATGATGATACGCCGGTTAGCAAAAATTCTGCTGCGGGTACCTTACAATTTTCCAATGCGACTACCACACTTTCAGAAATAGATGGTTCTGTTAGCTCGATTATGATCAATCGCAGTGGTGGTAATAAAGGAACCGTTTCAGTACAGTACCTGGCTACCGATGAAGGGAATGCGACGAGAGGGCAAGATTATCTTATTGAAAATAATACCTTGAGTTGGAATGAGGGAGATACGCAAAGTAAACCGGTGGCAATAAAAATAGTTAATGATGATCAAATTGAACCATTAGAAACCATTTACCTCAGTTTAATTAATCCGACGGGTGGTGCAACCTTAGGAACACCCTCTCAAATTATTTTGACGATTCAAGATGACGATACGATTACCACAACGTCAACTACACCACCCGAATCAGTAGCGTCTAATTCAACAAAGCAACCCATCACTACAACACCCGATCCGGTCCCAACTGAAACGATAGAAAATAATTCCCCGTCTCAAACTAACTCCACTGCAAATCCGGAAACGACGGCTGAATCGACTAACTTCACTTCAAATCCAGAGACGACGGCTAAACCGACTAACTCCACTTCAGTTCCAGAAACGACGGCTGAACCAACATCATCTGCTCAAAATGTTTCTGCTCAACCCGTGACTACATCTAATGCAATGAGTTCGTTACAATTTACGCAATATGTTTATGAAGTGAATGAAGGTGATGGTAAATTAACTACCCTCTTGGTAAGCCGCAGCGGCGATAGTACGGGTGAAGCCTCAGTACAATACACGATTTCACCCGCTAGTGAGGCTAAGGCAACCGAAGATTTTTCCAGTGGTAGCGGCACATTGCACTGGCAAACCGGGGATACCACCGCTAAATCGGTAGATTTGCAGCTATTAGAAGATAATCAAATTGAACCCGATGAAAAGATCTTCATCTATCTCTCTGATCCGAATGGTGCTCAACTTGGACAACCCAACGCGACCACGATTATCGTAGCTGACAATGATGCAGATGCACTACAATTTTCTCAAAGTACTTATTACGTCAATGAAGCACAAGGGGACTTAAGTAATCTTATCCAAGTGAATCGAGAGGGTAATAGTGTCGGTTTGGTTTCGGTACAATACCTTATCAGCAGTGCCAGTACCGCTTCGCTTTCGCAGGACTATGACATAGATAATTTTGAACAATTATTAAAGTGGGACGCAGAGGATAAAGCGCCTCAAGGAATCCCTATTCAGTTAAAAGATGATGATCAAGTGGAAGGTTCAGAAACGATTGTTTTATCGCTTCATAATCCAACCGGAGCGCAACTCGGTGCAAAAAACCAAGCTAAAATTATTATAACCGACAATGATAAAGAAACACCGATTGAAGCGCTACAACCGGGTAGTTTACAGTTTACTTCACCACTTTATTCGGTAGTAGAGGGTAGTCAAGTCGTTAAAATTTGTGTTGAACGTATTTTAGGTTACCAAGGTGAAATCACTGTAAAATACCAAGTGACTAACCGTAGTACTGCTGTAGAAAATATTGATTACGTTCTGCTCCAGAAAGAACCTTTACGTTGGTTACCCGGAGAGATAATACCAAAATGTCTCAGTTTCAATGTTAACGCGGATGATTTAGATGAAGCCTTTGAATTAATAGACTTACAATTAACTGACGTTACCGGTGGTGCCCAATTAGGTCATTGGGCAGAAACACAAATTCTGCTCTTTGATCCGCAAGTAAATTCATTAATGACTGAAAAAGAGTTACCGGATTTAGGTCAAGGTATTGCTCTCGCTGCAGAAAATAGCGGCGGTGGGCAAAGCCACTTTCGAGGCGGCGTTTCTCTCCACAAGGCTTATCATAATCCACTGACTTTATCTACTACTCAACCCGTCAGCATAAGCGGTCAAATTAACATTGATCCACTTCATGTAGGTCAAACAGCAGATATTGTGATAGTTGCTCGTTGGATTCCGTCCGTTGGGAGAGAAGAATTCTTCATGCAGAATAGTAACGGTCAAATACAGAGTTGGGACCTCAATTCTGCTCATTTAGTCGCGGCTCAAGCACAAGTGACTTTAAGTGCTATTCAAGAGATAGATATCTACACCGGTTTACTCAACGTTGGACAATTCCAAATCTTTTTTGGATATCGCCTGGAAGATAACACTCTCTTTTTTAATGGAGAACAACCCATTTCAGTGACCAGTTATCAGTGAACAGTTGCCCGTTCCGGTAGTTAAAGTAGGATGCGTCCCACGCACTCTACTCAATTCGGCTTAACTTAATGGCATTGACCCTACGCTCGTTTGAATAGCCGGCTAACCAGAGAGGGCAGACACTACCAAGCTTCGTTTGGTAGCGAGCTAAAAATCTATCGAATTCGATTTATTCCCCCAATTAGACAAATGAGCTTACCACCTATCAGATTCTCAACCTCTAAACAAAGGTGAGACGGGTCGGTTCTGCTGAAGACAGCGCCTGATGAGACGTAAGCCACGCTTGAACCAAGAACCCAGACCACGTCTTAGTTTTCGGAATATCCAATGTTCCGGGTCCGTTTGATGAGGTGCTTTTTTTTCCAGTGGGGTTGGGTTCTGTGCCGCATCGTCGCGCCCGCTTTGGACACACCAATACCTAGATAATACCAGGATCAATACGAAGCGTTCCAAACGGTTTGCTTGTCTCAATTGCGAATCTTCCAAATCAACACCTCGGGTCTTGAAATCGGCAAACCTCGGTTCAATTCCCCCTCGCTCACGGGAAGCGAGGACCGCAGCCCGACAAGGGTAACAGTCCATGGCAATAATCCCAGGTTGGGGATGTCCCGCTTCCGGCAAAAGGCCTAGATTCGTCCTCACGCCGCTGGCGAAGAGGCGGACCTTCGGCAAGAAGCAAGCGCTCCGTCATCCCACGTGCTAACTCACGGGGGGTGGTTTCCTCTCCCCAGCCAGGAGAGGCAAGCACCTTACTTTTCAACCGTAGCCGATACTTCCAACCAGGCGAGCACGAGTAGGCTGGGTTGATAAACCCAGCTTATTCAAGGGTAGACATGAAAAGTTCTCTTTGATGGTGTCTATTGGCGATATGAAAGCTGGGTTTCGTTCCTCAACCCAGCCTACTCGTGCTGCTTAAGAAATTCGGCTTCATCTACCTCGTCAAGCGGATCTTGGCACGCAGGCATTACCCAGTAAAACTGGGTAACGAGCCAAATATATCAGGCGATTCTCATTTTTTTAAGGTCAGGCACTATAGAAAAAATATCACAATCCTGTAGAATATTTTCCTGGTTTAATTTTAAGGAATGATAGGGAGCCATAACATGTTTCAAGGCAGTATGGTCGCGCTGGTTACACCAATGAATGCAGACGATAGCATTAATAAAACCAGTTTACGCCAACTCGTTGATTATCATATTGAACAGCAAACTGATGCCATTATTGCCGTTGGCACCACTGGGGAAGCGGCTACATTGACTCATGATGAACATTGTGAAGTCATCCAAATCGTGGTGGAGCAAGTCGCCGGTCGAATACCCGTCATTGCGGGTACCGGTTCTAATTCAACTGCAGAAGCAATCGATTACACGCGTTATGCTCAGCAAGCCGGCGCCGCTGGGTGTTTATTAGTTACCCCTTATTACAATAAACCGACGCAAGAAGGTTTATATCTTCATTATAAAAAAATAGCAGAAGCCGTTGATATTCCACAATTACTTTATAATGTCCCGGGACGAACTGCCTGTGATTTACTCCCGGAAACGGTCAAGCGTTTAGCTCAGATAGATAATATTGTGGGAATAAAAGAAGCCGTTGGTGATCAAGAACGAATCAATGAACTGCTTAAAATCGCTACTGACCAATTTATTATTTTAAGTGGTGATGATGCCACCGCCATGGAATTAATTTTACGGGGTGGTAAAGGCACGATTTCAGTGACCGCTAATGTCGCCCCGCAAGCCATGCACGCTATGTGTCAACAGGCTTTAGCCGGTGACCGTGCTGGCGCAGAAGCGATTAATCAACGCTTAATGGGTTTGCATAAAAATTTATTTATTGAACCGAATCCCATTCCAGTCAAATGGGCAGTACATACTTTGGGTTTGATTCCACCCGGCATTCGGTTACCCCTGACGCCACTGTCGCCCAAGCATTATGAAACGGTTAAACAAGCCATGTATCAAGCCCAGGTGTTATCCTGATAATTGGAATACATGTTAACTCATATTAAAATAATAACCGTTATCTTGCTGTTATTGTTATTCGGGTGTAGTCCGGTTATTAGACACCTTGATGCCACTTGGCTTAATAGTCAAACGGTTTATAAAAGAGCTGAACCCTTACCACCCCTGGAAATTCCACCTGAATTGGCTTCACCTCGTATTCCACACCAACCAGTTCAGTAAGTCTGTTGAATTGAAGAGAGTCCCTATGTCCGGTCTTTGGAAAGTCGCTAGTTACTGTTTATTACTCATGACGATAGTGGGATGCAGTAGTACCCCAGATAAACCTGAATCTACAGTTGACTATAAAAAAAGTCAAACCGTACCCTCCCTGGAAATACCACCCGATTTAACCACTTCCAGTATTAATGATGAATTAGTCATACCAGAGGCTGGTGATAACCAAGGCACAACGCTTTCTGAATATGATAATAAACCCACTACGGGTCAAGGATTATCAACCCGAAATCAAGCTAAAGTTCTACCTTTGGCTAAGAAGATCCAAATCAAACATGAAAACCATACTCGTTGGCTAGTGATACAAGAGGATGCGAGTGTTATTTGGCCAAAAGTAAAGCAATTTTGGTTAGAAAACGGGTTTACTTTAACCACAGAAGATCCTCGAATTGGCATTATGGAAACCCAGTGGGCAGAAAATCGTGCCGATATTCCTCAAGATGGTATTCGTAAGTTTTTGGGGAAGGTGCTTGGTACGATTTATTCGGCATCAACCCGGGATAAATTTAGAGTACGCTTAGAACGAGGTCAAGACCCGAGTACCACAGAATTATATCTGAGTCATCGCGGTGCTGAGGAAGTCGCTAAAGGTGATGATTGGGTATGGCAAAATCGTCCGGCTGATCCTGAGTTAGAAACTGAAATGCTGAATCGTCTTATGGTATTTATGGGCGTTGAACCAGAACAAGCTAATACCTTATTGACCGCAACCAATCAACCACCCTCCTCGGTTTCACGAAGCGAACTTACCCCCGCTACCACCGGCGCAGTTAACCTCATTTTACGAGAAGATTTTGAGCAAGCTTGGCGGCATATCGGTTTAGCTTTGGATCGACTTGGTTTCACCGTAGAAGATCGCGATAAGGATAGCAGTACTTATTCTATTCGTTATATTGATCCAGAGGCGAATGGAAAAAGCAGTTTTTGGAATAAGCTGTTTGGTGATAAAACTGAACCCACTTCTCAAGAGTATTTTATTAATTTGCTCAAGGAAGCGAATTTTACCCGCGTTGTCGTTAAAGACAACCACGGTCAGTTGATAACGAGCAAAATAGCAGAAAAAATCTTGAGTTTATTACACGAACAACTGCAATGATTACCTCATTTACCAAGTAATTATGGCAGTCCTTGTACCGACTCTAACACGAGACTGAAAACCTCATTGTCTTTTTCAACATGTTCAACCCGCACGGGTAAGTAGTGTAATTGGGAAGCACACCATAAAGTAGTACGCCGTTCTTTGTTAGAGGAAAGGCGTTCATATTTTAGAGTTTCTAATTCACCCGTGCCGGTTTTAACCGTCTCTTTACCTAGTAGCGTTGGGGTATAAGTAGATAGATTGCCTTTATTAACCACTTGGTACTGCAATTGACGTTTGCCCTGTTGCAACTCTTGCATTAATACCAACTGATAAAGTAATCGATCCAAAACATTTTCTTTCAAGGAGACCGTTTTAGTCTTGCCTTGATAGACATCTTGAGCTATGTTTTTCGACCAATTGAATAGTACTTGATTATTAATAGTTTTTCGACCGGTTTGACGATAAGTGTATTCAAGCGGACGTATGTTACCGTTAATTCGAGTAAAGACTGAACGTTCTTCAATCCGAATGGCTTGAATAAGCGCGGCTAAACCCGTCGTTTCGCCAACGGTTTCAAACACCCATTGATCGGGACTGACCTTAGTTAAAGAACGAGAGCCTTTACCGACCGGGATACCATTAACATAAAGCTTATAAAGGGCAATGAAAGGAGGAGGAAAATGGTCAGTCGCCCAGAGACTTCCATTCCAGAATAATAATAAACTTATTAGAACACTTTTCATCCAATTCATAAACTAAGCGATCTCCGATAATATGATATGATTACAAGTTTATGTCAAAAACTCCTAGATTAACAAGCTTATTTTTATGAATACGGTTATTCCAGCGTTTCAATTCGCTCGCATTTTAATTATCGGTGATGTCATGCTTGACCGTTACTGGTATGGTGACACCACGCGAATTTCTCCAGAAGCCCCCGTACCAGTAGTTCATATTAAACAACAAGCAGAACGACCCGGTGGTGCTGGTAATGTGGCTTTAAATATTCGTGCTGTCGGTGGACAGGTTACTCTCATTAGCGTTACCGGGACCGATTCGGCTGCAACTAGCATATTGACTCAATTAACGGCGGCTGGCATACATTGTGCGTTTATTCAACTGGCTGAAATACCAACAGTAACTAAATTACGCGTATTGAGTCGTCATCAACAACTGATTCGGCTCGATTTTGAAGACAACTTGGTTCAGTTCGATACCCAGTTAGTACCAATGCAGATGCAACGCTATCTTGACAATGCGGATATCGTGATTTTATCTGATTATAATAAAGGTGCTTTACCCGATCCAGCGGTTTTGATTCAACTGGCCAAAGCGGCGAATAAACTCATTTTGGTTGATCCCAAGGGTCGTGATTTTACTAAATATCAGGGAGCAACCCTGATAACGCCTAATTTAGCCGAATTTGAAGCGGTAGTCGGAACTTGTTCCACCTTAAACCAATTAGTTGCAAAAGGAGAAGCATTACGCGAACAGTTAAATTTGCAAGCACTACTCATTACCCGTAGTCAAGAGGGCATGACACTCTTGCGTTCCGGTTATCCACCTTTACACTTACCCGCCCATGCTCGGGAAGTATTTGATGTCACTGGTGCGGGCGATACCGTGATAGGAATTTTAGCGGCTGGATTGGCAGTTGCTCAAGATTGGGTCAGTGCCACTGCATTAGCTAATCTCGCTGCCGGGTTAGTGGTAACCAAATTGGGCGCAGCGACAGTCAGTATCGCCGAACTGGAACACGCTTTACATTTCCAAACGAATAAAGGAATATACGACCAAGTGAGCCTAATTGCCGCTGTTAAGGCTGCTAAAGCCAATCATGAAACCATTGTGATGACTAATGGCTGTTTTGATATTTTGCACGCTGGGCACATTCGCTATTTAACGCAAGCCAAACAACTGGGTGATCACTTAATTGTAGCTATCAACGATGACGATTCGGTCCGCCGCTTGAAAGGCAATAATCGCCCGGTAAACACTTTGGAAAAACGGATAGCAGTATTAAATGCACTCGAATGTGTTGATTGGATAATCCCCTTTGCGGAAGATACCCCAGAAAAGCTGATTTGTCAGATTCTACCTGATGTTTTAGTCAAAGGCGGCGATTATCAAATTCAGCAAATTGCGGGTAGTGACTGTGTATTAGCACAAGGTGGGCGGGTATTGGTTTTGGATCTGATGGCAAATTGTTCAACTACCGCTATCATTGCGGCCCTACAAAATTCAACCCTAGGAGATAGATAAACTTTATGATTATTGTGACGGGCGGAGCCGGATTTATTGGTAGTAACATCATTAAAGCACTTAATCAACAGGGTCACAAAAAAATATTAGTGGTAGATGACCTGACCGATGGTCAGAAATTTAAAAATCTAGTTGATTGTGATATTTTTGATTATCAAGAAAAAGATGCTTTTTTAAAACGGATTTTAACTCACGAATACTTTGGTCCATCGATAGAAGCCTGTTTTCACCAAGGTGCCTGTTCTAATACGACTGAGTGGAACGGACGTCATATGATGATCAATAATTATGATTATTCTAAAGTAATGCTACATTATTGTTTAGCGAGAAAGGTGCCTTTTTTTTATGCCTCGAGTGCCGCCGTTTATGGCAGAAGTACCGTATTTAAAGAAGAACGCTGCTTTGAAACACCCATTAATGTATATGGTTATTCTAAATTCTTATTTGATCAGTATATCCGCCAAATTTTAGAAACCGCTACGTCTCAAGTCGTTGGCTTACGTTACTTTAATGTCTATGGTCCTCGGGAACAACATAAAGGCAAAATGGCGAGTGTGGCTTACCACTTTAATCAGCAATTACGAGTTGAGCAAGAAGTTAAATTATTTGAAGGGGGTGAGGGTTATGCTGCGGGTGAACAACGCCGTGATTTTGTGTATGTAGGCGATGTGGCTACGGTGAATTTATGGTTTATGGACCACCCGAAAAAATCGGGAATTTTTAACGTCGGTACTGGTCGAAGCCAAAGTTTTAATGAAGTCGCACAAGCCATTATCAATTGGCATCATCACGGTAAAATTAAATATATTCCTTTTCCTGACAATCTAAAAAATTATTATCAAAGCTTCACTCAAGCTGATATTACTGCCTTACGTGAAATTGGTTACGATCAACCCTTTAAAACCGTCGAAGAGGGGATAGCCGAATATTTGGATTGGTTAAATGCTACCGAAAAGTAATAACTTATGTTAATCGTTGATAAAATAGGAACAGTTTTTAATCGCCATAATTTCTCTCGCAGTAAGAACTGCTCCTACCACCCTCTTTTAACCGATCATAATTCTCTTTGAACCGCTACAGAAAAGCTTGCCTCTTTTTTATCTGCCACTCAAATCAATTCTGCTTAAAAAAATTCTGTCTAGACTGTTAAATAAAAAAGTGGATCCATTATAATTGACTAACCCCAGTCATATCCAATTACCACCGAGAAAATCAATGGATAACTTAGATTCAAAGCGGATTGTTGATACGATTGTCATTCTTTGTAAACGAATTAACGAACGTTTTCCTCAATCTGGACTAAGTAGCCTCTGCTTGGAATTGCGTACCATTGCCCAAGAATCCACTTCACGTTGCGAGTGGATTGAAAAACCACATTGGCTACTTCGTATGGGTATCGGCTTCATCATCATTCTATTTATTTTCACTTTGTTAACCATTGTTCGATCAGCGGTCAACTTTTCAGCCATTCATGACCTTAAATTAGTCGATTTCTTACAACTATTGGACGCTGGCATGAATAGCATCATCCTGATTGGTGCGGCGCTGTTATTTGTCATTACCGTTGAAACCCGAAGAAAACGTCAACGCGCTATTAAAGCCATTCATCAACTTCGCGTCCTAGCGCATGTTATTGATATGTACCAATTAACTAAGGATCCAGAACGGATTGTTCGCAATCGAACTCAATGGACTTCTTCTTCACCGCGGGAAACAATGACTGCTTTTGAGTTAACCCGTTACTTAACTTACTGTAGTGAAATGCTCTCGTTGGTAGGGAAAATAGCGGCGCTTTATGTACAAGATTTTCAAGACGCTATCGTGTTAGAAGCCGTCAATGATGTCGAAACACTGACCACCGGTTTATCCCAAAAAATCTGGCAAAAAATTCTTATTCTCCATCGGTTAAAAGAGCAAAACTCTGCGACCACCACGACCACCCAATCAAAAAACGAATAGCTACTTTTATCACGTTATTCAGCCATTGTTCTCCTTTATTATCTCCAGATGAAGTGAGAGCCAATCTCATTACTCATGACACTTTACTTAACTAATCAACTTGAAAAATAGATATTGTACCCAATGACTGACTTCGATATAAAATAACCTATTTTTTAGTCTATCCATTCCGTTCAACTTACTTAACTTGATCAAATTATGAATTGGGAAAAATATCATCTACCGGCTCATCTGCAACCAATATTAGCTGCTGCCCCTCAGGTCACCGTCATTAACTCAATCACCGAATTGCTCGCTATGGTTTGTGGTCATGCTGACCAAAGTGCCTTTGAAGTCAGTTATGAAGTTCCTGGTCAAGGTAAAATCATTGAAGCCAACGTGGCGCGAGTGCGTAATGGCATTGTGGTTAACTATCCAGAACCTTATATGCGTCGCCGCGATCCAGATTGCCTAATCGTTGCTGACGATAAACCCACGGATAAGCCGACTTTTCAAGAACGCTTTCAGCAAGATTTTGATTTACTGCGTCAGGAAACCTTCGCTTGGCTCAGTACTCAACCCCTTATCCTGTTTGGCTTTACCGCCGGTCAGAAAAATATGGGTTCAGATGCGGTGGCGATTGTACCTCAAAACGCCGCTTTTTTTGCTTATGGATTAGCAGCATTACAAGGCATTACGCTTGACCAAGCGATTCCTAACGACTTTCAACCACAAGCCATTGTTTATATTGCGCCGCCATTTCGTCATACTCACTTTGCCGGTAAACAAGTCGTGGTACACAATCGCTTAGATTCGGGTTACGAAATGTTTGCTTATAACCTCTATCCTGGACCCAGTGCCAAAAAAGGGATTTACGGCATTCTGATTTATCAAGGTGAACGGGAAGGTTGGATAACCGCACATTGTTCTACCGTTCAAGTGATTACGCCTTACGATAATATTCTGACCATTATGCACGAAGGTGCGAGCGGTGGCGGTAAAAGTGAAATGTTAGAACAGGCGCATCGGGAGCCGGATGGGCGCTTACTCCTCGGTGAAAATATTATCACGCATGAACAATTATTTTTAGAAATGCCTCGTTCCTGTCGGTTACGTCCAGTCACGGATGATATGGCCTTATGTCATCCTTCTCTGCAATCTCAAGCCGGTAAGCTAGTCGTTACTGATGCCGAAGATGCCTGGTTCGTGCGCATTAATCACATTGATCATTATGGAGCTGACCCTTCTTTAGAAGCCTTAAGCGCTCAACCTTCAGAACCGCTGGTATTTTTAAACATTGATGCGGTACCTAATAGTCGCGCCCTCATTTGGGAACATATTCAAGATACACCTGGTAAATCCTGTCCCAATCCACGCGTGATTATTCCCCGTCACATTGTTCCTGATATCATTAACGAACCGGTGACGGTCGATATTCGTAGTTTTGGGGTGCGTACTCCGCCCTGCAGCATTGAACAACCGAGTTATGGCATTATTGGATTATTTCATATCTTACCCGCTGCCTTAGCTTGGCTATGGCGTTTAGTTGCACCGCGTGGTTATGCCAATCCGAGCGTGATTGGTACTGAAGCCATGGACAGTGAAGGCGTTGGAGCCTATTGGCCATTTGCAACCGGTCGTCGTGTCGATCAAGCTAATCTGCTATTAGCCCAATTTGAACAACATACTCGTACTCGTTATATCCTTTGTCCGAATCAACATATCGGTGCTTGGAAAGTCGGTTTCATGCCTCAATGGATTGCCAGAGAATATTTAGCACGGCGAGGTAGTGCCCAATTTAGAGCCGAGCAATTACGGTTAGCACGTTGCCCTTTATTAGGTTATAGCTTACGTCATTTTCAAGTAGAAGGTCGAGCAGTCGCACCTTGGTTCTTACAAGTGGAACTGCAACCCGAAGTGGGAATGGTGGCTTATGAACAAGGTGCACAGATACTCTATGATTTTTTCCATAAAGAACTTGCTCAATTTATTCATCCAGAGTTGGCTTCTTCAGGGAGAGAGATTATTGAATGTTGCCTTGATGAAGGCTGTGTTGAAGATTATGAGCGATTTATCCCGAGTGTTCAGTAATAACTCCGGCTGCGGTTACAGTAGTCATTGACTGATTTTAAGGGTAGGTTAGACAATAAGGCATTGAGTCTAAGCTACCCCATTAAACAGGATTATTTTCCTAAGTTTAACATCAACGCTATTAAGTTAAGAATTCCCCCCTTTAACAAATGGGGGCTAGGGGGGATTTGAAGCGGTTGACTTCCTAGAAAATCTCCCCCTGCCCCCCTTTGACAAAGGGGGAAGTTGTAGTTTAACTTAATGGCAGTAAAGTTTAACATCCAATCGATTGCTTACCAATCTCATCAGGGTAAGTTATCACATTAAATTGATACTAAACCGCTTGAGCACAATAGCAAAACTAATCAATGAACTCACTGTGATGACTACGCCAATCAACAACGCATACCAAAATTCAAATTTAGCGAGCAGATATGGAAAGATGATAAACATCGGCAAAGTCGGGATGACATACCAAAAGGTATAGAAAGCATGATTGGCTATTTTCTCTAGCGATTGTTGTTCGACATGGAGCCAAATCAAAGTCATTATCGTCACCATGGGCAATGAAGCAATAAAAGCACCGAATTGATCGTTACGTTTAGCCAATTCAGAGACGACTACAATCACCAACGCCGTGACTAAATATTTAATTATCAAATAGAGCATAAATTTGATAGGTTAAATTATTACTTATTTAAAGCATAATTCTAGTCTATTCTTGAATAGACTCTATTTCATGCAAGCCTGTTTATGAAAATAGGTTAGGTTGTCGTGGTTTTTGATTTACGAACGGGACGTTTACGCTCACTTTTACGCACACCACCGGCCATTTCATATTCACTGCTATCTTTACCATATTTAAAAGCCACGCCAACTAACATACGCTCAGTCGTCATCGCTAATTCTTTCTCAGATTGTTTTAGTGCATTGTTAGCGGCATCGGCAACGGAGAGTGCGTTATTATAAGCTTCTAGTTTATTCCGAGTTTCGGTAATCATTGCTTTATAAGTGGCTAAACCTAGGCTATTACCTAAATCGAGATCCGGGCTGATCGAGGCTAAACCAGCAGCACGATGTTGGGCTTTATCAATTACTTTAGAAATTCTTTTTTGACGGGCCATAATATAGTCTCTGTTGTTAAATCGTATAAAGATAACCTAAGTCATTTTCTTTAAACCGAAATCGGTTTGTTTAAAACACATTAACGGTTATTAGTAATATATAATAATTGCTTTTAAAGATAAAGATAATTTCTTTATAACTAAATAAGTTAGTTTAGAACTTAATCCGGTTTCTTAGTAACTGATATCAGTTTATTTAAATTGTAAGTCGGTTTATTAGTAATGAATAAAGATTTTGTTGTTAAGGTAACGGGTATTAAATAAATTTTTCAGTATTGGAAATAATGGGGGGGATAAAATTTGCTGCGTTCTTTCCACACTACCTTGATGAGCTAGTTAGCAATGGATTACCAACTTACGCTAGCTGAAATGATATAAACTTCGGTAACGTTACTCATGACGTGGTCCGCCAGCAATAACATCCTTAACCCAGAGTTCACCCAGAGAGTAATCTTCAAGCCAGTTCTCCAATTCGTTGCTAGAGAGCCGTCTAAACGTAGAAGCGCCTTCTTCCCGATTGACCACAATAATATCTTCCGGCGCAAAATGATTGACCAACGTGGGAGATTGGGTGGAGATGATCACTTGCGTTTTGCAGGCTGCTGCTTGAATGAGTTCAGTTACTGGCACCGTTGCCACCAATCAGCACATTAAGATTATTTAGTTCAAGATTCTGAAGATCTCTAATCGACTTGAAGCCATGAATGCTTATTCCATTGTTCTCGCGCTAACAAGCGATTAGATTGTCGATCTCGGTTGATTATATCTACTAAAGTGTTTGGTGCTCAACCCTTCCTATACTCGTCGCTATAACGATAAATAAATAACTGATATAAATGTTGGATATAGCGTAACTGTTCTTTAATTGATAGTTTACTTACACCGTATTGCCGATCGGCAAAATGAATTGGTATTTCATGAACCTCTTGGTAGTGACATTTGACTAACAACTCCAAGCCAATTTTATAACCAGTAGGATTAAACCTCTTTTGATACCGTTCAAAACTGGTCCGATTCAAAGCAAAAAAACCGGACATAGGATCCTTTACTCGAGTTAATGGTCGAGCTATAGCAAAACTAGTATAAAATGATTAAAATAAAATTAAGATATATTTTAATTAAAGATCGATTTTGATTGATGAAACAACGGATTTAATGGAATTATCATCTAATTATGACCTATTCAATTGATTTTAGGAAAAAAGTGTTATCCATCAAAGAACAAGAAAATCTAACCTTATCAGAAGTCTCCAAACGATTTGGGGTTGGCCAAGCGAGTGTAGTTAGATGGTCTAAAGATATTGAGAGCCAACGAACTCGAAATAACCCCCCGACCAAAATCAACTGGGAGGCTTTAGCTCAAGATGTCGATGAACATCCCGAGAGTTATCAGTATGAGCGTGCGGCACGTTTTGGTGTGAGCCGACAAGGGATTGCTTATGCGTTAAAGAAATTAAAGATTTCCCGTAAAAAAAAACCTTCAACCACCCACAAGCACAGCAGAGCTTCCAAACTCAAATAGCTGATTATCACCAAACGAATCAACCCATTGTCTATCTTGATGAAAGTGGTTTTGCTCATCAGATGCCGCGTCGACACGGTTATTCACCCCTGGGCCAAAGGGGTGTTGGTGAACAAGATTGGGGAGCCAAAGGACGTACCAACGTCATTGGGGCATTATTAGCCGGTTTATTACTCACCGTGACTTGGTTGATGGGCAACGTGAATTCAGAGGTGTTCTTCACTTGGATAACACAAGATTTATTACCTAAACTCCCTTCAAAAAGGGTCATAGTTATGGATAATGCGAGTTTTCATAACCGATTAGATATTCAAAAGGCTTATACGTCATGCCGTCAGGTTCTACTCTTTTTACCACCTTATTCGCCTCAATTGAACCCAATTGAACCTAAATGGGCACAAGCTAAAGCGATTCGTAAACAAAAACATGGTTCTATTTCTGATATTTTTACTCTCTATGAAATTTAATCATTTTATACCAGCTTTGCTATAGTAAGGTTGCCAATTTACTATTAAGCAACGAAAGATCCCCCACTTGCCATCAATCGAAGCACCAGTGACATAACGTGAGCCGATTACGAAATCTGCGCCTTGATTTAAATGCTGAATCATTTCCGGAATTTTTTCTGGTGGATGGCTTAGATCGGCATCCATAACAACAACAATGTCATGTCTGGCAAGCTTTAGTCCGTTAATAATAGCTTGACTCAGCCCTCGATTTTCTTTCCGTATAGTTAGATATATCCATGGTTGATTCAATTCAGGCAATTGTTCAGTGCCATCGTTACTGTTATCATCCAAAATCAATAATTCAATCCTAAAGTTAGGATATTTATTTTTCAACTGTTCGATACGTCTTATTAAGATGGGTAGATTTTCTACTTCTTTATAAGTTGGAACGTAATACCAAATCTTGATTGAAATTATCCCTATATAATATATAAAAATAATATTCGCTCTTCAGAGTAAAGGTTAAGATAAAATGACTAAAATAAAGATAATAGAAGAAGGAGCCGATCTTAAAAGACAGCTACAAAAAGAAACCCGAGGCCGACAAAAAGAACGCCTCCAAGCCTTATATTTACTGAAAACGGGCCAAGTCCAGAATGCCACTGAACTCCCGTATTTACTGGGTAGAAGTGACTCAACCATCAAAAATGGGTTAAAAATTTATCGACACCGAGGTCTGAATGGCTTGCTCGAACTCCAACACGGCGGCGGGAAAAGTCTCTCACTTTCCAACCCCGTTTTAACCCCTCTCCAAGAACGCCGGAGAAACCCTCAAGGATTCAGTGATTATCAAGCCATTCAAACCTGGTTAACGACGACTTACGGCATAGATATTCCTTATAAAACTCTCTGGGGCATCGTTCACAACCGGCTTCAAGCCCATCCTCAAGTAGTACGTCCTCAAAGCCAAGCACGTAATGAATCAATGGTGGCTGAGTTTGAAAAAAAAAGCCAAGCGATTAAGTACTTTAGCTACTCTCCATCACTATGAAATGCCGTCCGTTCATTATTGGTGTCAAGACGAGAGTCGTTTTGGGTTAAAAACCATCACTCGTCGTCGGCTCACCCTTCGAGGTGTGAAACCTCATAGTCAAGTACAATGGTCATTTAAATCTTCTTATCTTTACGGAAGGGTTGAACCCTTAACCGGCGAAAGTTTCTTCTTAGAATTTTCTCACTTGAATACGGACTGTTTTCAAGCTTATTGGCGAGAGTTTTCTCAAGCTTATCCCCATCAACTGCATCTTATCCAAATGGATAATGCCACTGGTCATCCGACTAAACGTTTAATTGTGCCCGAGAATATTATTCTTTGGTTTCAACCCGCGCCTTCACCGGATTGTAATCCGATTGAAAGAGTTTGGGCTTGGATTAAAGGACAAATTGCTTGGCATTTGTTTAATGATCTTGAACCTCTTCAAGCTGAGGTTGCTTTGAGTTTAAAGACTCTTTCTCACTCTTTCTTTTCCTCTATCACCGGTAAAAATCGACTTCTCGCTGAGTTAGATTTTATTAAAAATACAAATTTATATACGGGTTTATTCAATTAAGAATTGGTATAACTACCTACCCTATGTAAAAACAGTTAAACTAAAAACATGATAGAACTTCCTAACGACAGAGAATCTCTACAAGAGCTAAACCAGCGGCTTTTAGAAAAAAATGCGCAGCGGAGAACTGAGATTGCTGAGTTGCGCCGGCGGTTGGGACCAGACCGCAGCCACAGCCACAAACCACCCAGCCGTGACGGTTATCAGAAAAAGACGGTCAAGCCAGATCTTCCCAAGGAAAGAAAGCGCCCTCATGGAGGGCAAAAAGAGCATAGGGGTAACACGCTCAAGCGCGTAGAGCCAACTGAGCATGAACACCTCCAGGTGCCAAGTCAATGCCAGTGCTGTGGTCATCAATTCAGAGCCGCTGAAGTGAACCTCATCCAAAGCCGGCAAGGATTCGAGTTGGTGGCACCAAAACTGGAGGTGACCGAGCATCGTCTCGGGCAAGTCAAGTGCGGTGGTCTATTCGCGGGAAATACCCAGCCCAGATGACCGCGTATGTGCAGGATAGCCCAGGTGTAAGAGCCTGGGTCACTAAACTTTCGGTTGCTCACAAGCTGCCGCTTAAGCCAATTGGCCAACTGGTTGAAGATCTGTACGGCTACGACCTCAACCGTGCGACGATTGAGCCTATTCTGTTGCCGGGTTACGAATTAGCTGAAGCGATTGAGAGGCATCCCAGGGTGCCGCTGTGAGCGGCTGACCAAGGGCACTTTGATGAAACCGGGGGACGCGTTGGGGGCAACCGGCGCTGGCTACACCCCGCCGCTACCAAACAGCATCCTGACTGGTTTATTCATGATAACCCGTGGCGCCGAGGCACTCCAAAGCCAAGCTTCGGGGTTGAAGAATTTCAAAGGCACAGCGATACACGACGGTTGGTCGCCGGATTTCAACTTTGAACCGGCACGGCCGGTTCTGGGCGATGCACCCGTGCGGCGCGAACGGGCGGGTTTAACGGAGAAAGGTTCTCTCTGGGCGGAGCAGATGCACGAGTTTCTGCTCGACTTGTACAACCGGCCACCCCCGATTGTAGCGGCAGCGGAAGTACGCCAGCACTACCACATTATTCTTACCCCAGCGGCGCTGGAAGAACCTCCTCCGCAAGCGGGTAAGCGAGGTAAACCCAAGCAATCCACTGGTCGCAATGGGCTTAACCGGCTGAAAACATATGAAGAAGGGGTGCTCGCTTTGGCCTTAGAGGCCGGCGTCCCGTTCACAACTAACCCGGCTGAACGGGACTTACGCCTGGCCAAGGTTAAACAACCGGTTAGCGGAGGCTTTCGTACTACGTCAGGCGCTGATGTTTCCGCGCGCTTGCCAGGGGTCGTTTCAACTGTCCGCCCGCCGGGCTTGAAGGTGTTTGACACCCGAGACGATTGGTTGGCCCGTTGCGGTCAACTGAGGGGTAGGTAGTTACGTTGGAACGATAATGGAAATAAACGTGAACATAGAATGAGAGAACCCTATCACCAAACCTCCTCTATACAAAACACTAAATCAGAAGTGATGAAAAAATTTACAGTAGGCACTTTTCTTGTCCATAAATACCTTTCAACAAACGTGACTCTAATTCTCCACCACGACGTACAACAAGATAGAATGCTTCATTAAGCTGAAGATGCTTGCCATAATAAATGGTGGGAATCTGTAGTACGTACAAACAATGCAAATGCCCAAATAAGACCGGCATTAATAAACACTTCAACATTGGGTTGATTAGCTTCAAATTACCAGAGATGATCGCCCAGCAAATAGCCGCCCAAAGCCCACCGCGCCGTCCTCCTATTGCAGAACCAGCAAGATAAACCCCAAATAATGTTATTATTGCGGCACTCAGATTGTCGAAATAGTCAAAAACTGTTTTTTCACAGTCTCTCTTGTTGAGGATGAATGCTGGTTGGATTGCGCACTAGCAGTGCACAAATAATCTTTGTAGCCTGGGTAGAACGAAGTGAAACATCGGCTTATCAAAAATCACTCTTCACTTTTCTTTCATGAATTGCCACAGTTAGGTCGGCAAAAAATTACCGACCTACACTAGTTTCAAATTACACCGAAGGTCCAGCAGCCAGAATTTCTGGTGTGGCTTGGTCAGCGTATTGCTTAAAATTCTCTGCAAACATATGGGCTAATTTTTTAGCTTGAGCATCGTAATCCGCCTTATTAGCCCAAGTGTTGCGGGTATTGAGGATTTCAGCGGGTACACCTGGACAGTGCTTGGGCACTTGTAAACCAAAGAAAGGTTCTTGTTCTGAGGGCACATCTTTCAATTTTCCATCGAGTACCGCATTAACCATCGCTCGGGTATAAGCAATCTTGATACGGTGACCGACCCCATAGGGACCACCAATCCAGCCAGTATTGATGAGCCAAATTTCGGCTTGGTGTTCTTTTAGCTTTTTACCCAGTAATTCGGCATAGCGTTGGGGGTGCATTGGCATGAAAGGTGCGCCATAGCAAGTACTGAAGTTGGGCTGTGGTTCAGTGACGCCTTTTTCGGTTCCCGCCACTTTAGCGGTGTAACCAGAAAGGAAGTGGTACATCGCTTGAGCACGCGTTAGCTTAGCTAGCGGTGGTAATACGCCAAACGCATCTGCTGAGAGGAAAATAACATTCTGGGGATGACTACCTAAACCCGTTCGGGTGGCATTAGGAACATGACTGATTGGATAAGAACCACGCGTATTTTCTGTCACGGAAGCATCCATAAGATCAACACGACGGTTATGGGCATTAACCGAGACATTTTCTAAAATGCTGCCAAAGCGGCGGGTGGTTTCATAAATCTCGGGTTCCGCTTCCGGGGATAAGTTAATCAATTTGGCGTAGCATCCGCCTTCAAAATTGAAAATACCTTCTTCATCCCAACCGTGTTCGTCATCACCAATGAGTGTTTTAGAAGAATCGGCCGATAATGTCGTTTTGCCGGTACCGCTCAAGCCAAAGAAAAGGGCGGTTTCACCAGCGGTATTCATATTAGCCGCACAGTGCATCGGTAACACCTCTTTATGAGGCATCAGATAATTCATGATCGTGAAAATCGATTTCTTAATTTCTCCCGCATAACTGGTACCCCCAATTAACACTAACTTCTTAGCAAAATTAATGATAATAAAGGTTTCCGAATTGGTTCCATCGAGAGTTGGACTCGCGTGGAAGCGTGGCGCATTAATAACGGTAAACTCCGGGACATGATTGAGTAATTCTTCTGCTGTCGCTTGAAGAAACATATTACGCGCAAATAAGTTATGCCAAGCATATTGCGTAATAATGCGAATGGGTAAACGGTGTCTTGGCGACGCTCCTACAAAGCAGTCTTGAACGTAAACGTCTTGCGTTTGTAAATGCCATTCGATGTGACGTTGGAGTTGTTCAAATTTATCTGGTGCCAGGGGACGATTAATCTTACCCCACCGAATGTCTTTTTCGGTAGTTGGTTCTTGAACGATGAATTTATCGTTAGCGGAACGACCGGTATGATGTCCAGTGCGAACCATAATAGGACCTAAATGGGTAATGATCCCTTCGCCACGACGGATAATTTGCTCGTATAAAGCAGGGGTATTTAAATTCCAATAAATATCATTCAAGTTGGATAAGCCATGATTTTCCAGGCTATAACTACTGTGATATTCAGGGCGACTATCTCGCATGCTGTTCTCCAGATTGAGTGGTAATAATAAGCTTCACCAGCTATGGTATTGTTGCTAACGACCAACATTGTGGCGCAATGTTGATCTAAAATGGATAGCTAACGGTATCTCAATATTGACCCTGATGGTCTAGTTATTGTACCTTAAAAATTTATTATTTTAAACAATTAGATGGGGTTCGATTCACTGATGGTTAGTAATAACCCAAAGACTAACTGATAATGAAGTATATTGGGTCTGAAATGGTTACCTGTCCTTCTCGGAAATAGCACTACTATCAGTTTGATAAAGATACCAATTATAATAAATTTTAACAATAGCACTGGTAAGGAAATCATAACTCAACGTTACTCAGTGAAGGATGGCGAGAAATAGAATTTGAGTTTATCCAGGTCATTTGCCGGCTGCTAATTTTTTAATCAGCGGTAGAATTTCCTGCTCCCATAATTCGGTTGTCAATGGCCCAGTCTGTTTGTAACGGACTATTCCTTGCTTATCAATAATAAAAGTTTCGGGTGTGCCGGTAACCCCCCAATCGATAGCCACTTGTCCCTTGTCATCAACCGCAGTAGCGACATAAGGATTACCACTGCGAGCTAATACAGTTTTGGCATCTGCTAGTTTGTCTTTATAATTTAAGCTATAAATGGTGTAGCCTTGTTGGGCTAATTGCATCAATAAGGGGTGTTCATAGCGACAGGAAACACACCAGGATGCCCAAACATTAAACAGCGATACTTTCCCCATAAAATCTTGCTGAGAGAGCGTTTTAGTATTGTCTAGCAGTTGTGGTAAAGCAAAGGGTGGTGCTGGTTTATCAATTCGAGTAGAGCCGATGTCGCGTGGATTTAACCTTAAACCAATGAATAAGAAAATAGCTAAGATAATAAAAAGAGTGAGTGGCAGTAAATAACGCAACATAAAGTATTTTTTCCTAATTAAAATTTTTTAGAATTAGGGCGTGTCATCAATTCCGGTTGCTCCTTGAACAACCGGTCAAGGGTTCCAATGAAATCAATTCAAATCCCCGTGTAGGTCGGACAAAGCGTAGCGTGTCCGACTGTTCTGTTCAAAGGAATCCGAAGGAATCCGTCGGACACGCTACGCTTGGTCCGACCTACCGGGTAGATAATGGATTTATTTTGGGAGAGTTGACATTTTTTTTAATGAGTTACTTTAATTGATGACACGCCCTAGTTATTTATTAAGATCTTGTAAAGCCGATTGAGCAATCAGATCTCCCTGCGCAGCGGCTTGACGAAACCAGCGAGCTGCTGCGGTTAAATCTTGGGGAACACCTTGACCTTTTTTATATAATACGGCTAAATTAACTTGGGCATCGACATTGCCTTGCTCAGCGGCTTGGCGATACCAATGGGCAGCTTGCGTGAAGTCTTGAGTAACCCCTTTACCTTCATAGTAAAGCAACCCTAAATTGTTTTGAGCTTTATCATAACCTTGTTGAGCGGCTTTGCCAAACCAGCGCGCCGCTTCAGTAAAAGCTTGGGTGAGTCCTTTACCATCATAGTACATTAATCCTAATCTAAATTGGGCTGGAGTGTATCCTTGCTCGGCGGCACGACGATACCATTTAGCCGCAGTTATCACATTTTGGCTAACTCCTTTACCCATTTCATACAGGGTTCCTAAGTAAAATTGAGCCGGTAAATGCTGTTGTTCAGCTGCGGGTTGGAACCATTGTGCCGCTTGGTTAAAGTCTCGATTAACGCCTTCGCCCTTCAAATACATTTCTGCTAAATTGAATTGAGCGGCTACTAGTCCTTGTGCTGCGGCTTGCTGAAACCATTGTACTGCTTGAGTACTATTTTGAGTAAGCCCTTTACCTTGGCGGTAGAGTAAGCCCAAATTAAACTGCGCTTGGGCTAGCCCTTGCTGAGCAGCTTGCTGAAACCATTGGGCTGCTTCAGCCAAGTTTTGAGAAACCGCTTGACCTTGATAATACATCAATCCTAATTTAAGTTGAGCATGAGAATGACCTTGTTGTGCGGCAAGCTGGTACTTTTGTTGAGCTTGAAGAAGGTTGGCAGTCACCCCTTGACCTTTTTCATACATCATCCCTAATTGGTAATTGGCCGGTGCATATTTTTGGCTAGCCGCTTGCTGAAACCATTGTAACGCTTTAGTAAAATCTGGGGTGGCATTATGGTAGTAGAGTTGTCCCAGATGATATTGTGCTGGGGCATAATTCTGCTGAGCAGCTTGCTTAAACCATTTTAGTGCTTGAGTCGCATTTTTAGTTACCCCCTGCCCCTGTTGATACAAAGTACCTAAAGCATCTTGTGCCGCTACTAAACCGTGTTCAGCGGCTTGACGATACCATCGTGCGGCTTGAGCAAAATCTTGAATAACCCCGGCACCTTCAGAGTGCAAGATACCCAGGTAGTATTGTGCCAGAATATGATCTTGTTGAGCCGCTGTTTGAAAGTATTGGGTTGCTTTCGTGAAATTTTGTTGCTGGTAAGCAACCATACCACGTTGAAATTGGCTCTCAGCATTAGCACAACCCACTAAATAAAACACCACAACTAAGCTAAAATTAAGTAAAAATAATTTGTTATTGACCAGTTGCATGATTTACTCAATAGAAATGTATCTCAAGTAAAAAGGGGTGAATGTTAACGTGAGTTCGACGCTAAAACGATTTAATAACGGCTAATAATTATTTTCAAGCGATCATCATGGTAGGGTGAAATTTTACGGTAGGGATGCTTAGTCGGGTGAGTTACTTACTACTAGCACCTCAGGTTAGTAGAATAGAAGCCCTCTTTTAAGGGCCTCTCTAACCTGGCAGTTATCAATAAATTTCAGCAAAGACATTCTCTCATGGGTTACAAGTTGCCTCCGCGTTGTTTATAAGTCTCTTCACTTTCTTTCTTCATGGCATTTCCCTTGGTGATAAGTTGTCTACCCTCTTCAACTTGTTCTTCTCCTTGTTTGATCATTTTCTCGCCTTTGCTAATCATGTTTTCACCTTCTACCCATTGCTCACCAACCTTTGCCATACTTTGGCCTTGGTTAATCATTTTTTCTCCCAAAGTGGGTGGACTAGTACTGCAACTTACCGTGGCAGTCAGTAATACAGCGAGTAAACCAGTCGTTTTAATAAAAGTGTTAGTCATGATTGAAGTCCTTATTTGATTTTTTTGTAGGTAACACATTATATTAGCTGGATAAAAATCCCTATTCAAGCAGAAATAGCTGCAGTGAATTATTTCTACTCGCTATAACCTTTGGTACCATCTCCGGCTAAAGTAGTAATTATCCCATTCGCATTTATTTTACGAATAACATGATTATTTTGATCAGTAATATACAAGTTATCTTGTGAATCGATAACAACCTGTACCGGTAAATTGAATTGAGCGGCTAGGGCTAATCCATTATCACCACTATAGCCCGAGGTGTTGTTACCGGCTAAAGTCGTGATGATGCCATAATTATCTATTTTGCGAATGACATGATTTTTGGAATCAGCAATATAAAGATTGCCATGCTTATCGAAGGCGATACCGCTTGGCTCATTCAGTTGTGCCAAATGAGCGGGACCACCATCGCCATGGTAACCGGCGGTACCGTCACCAGCAACCGTACTGATCATTCCTTGTTTATCTACCTTACGAATTCGATGATTCTTCATATCAGCAATATACAAGCTACCCTCGTTGGCCACAGCTATCCCTTCTGGCGTATTCAGTCGAATAGTTGTAGCCAGTTTCGCTTGAGAAGATTCTGGTTTCTCGATAGAGTTTAATAGTGTTTCTGCTTGACTAAGCCGAAATACTAAGATTAATGCAAGTACAATTATTTTACTCATCCGTTATCAGGGTTCAATCAAATGTTACCGGTGTTTAATTAAATGTTACTAGTATTTTAGTAAATTATACTAGCGATTAATTAAATGTTATTCGTATTAAATTAAATGTGACCCATTGTTAATTAAATATTATCAGTGTCCAATTAAATGTTATCAACACAATAATATATTTTACATTAATACAATAAACTTAACTCAAAATGAATACCATCATCTTGTAAATCTTTATCAGTTGGTTCAGGAATATCGCGTAAAGCATGACCCCAATAGAGTTCCGTATTAATATATTGGCTTGGACTCCAATGTAATCCTAAACCAATGCTATAAATATCCTTTGGATCATCTGGTATTTCACTGCTCTCATTCCAGGCTCGTCCATAATCGATAAAAGTGGCGAGTTGTGGAATGCCATCTTCCGGATTTTTACTCAATTTAGGCAAACGCCATTGTAAAAAAGGGAGTGGCAACCGCCATTCTAAAGAAGAAATTAAACCATTGTCACGGGTCATTTGGTTTTCTCGATAACCCCGTACGGTAGTCGCACCACCCACCGAAAATTTTTCTAGGGAAAGTACCCCTTCATTGGCTTTTTGTAAATCCACTCGAAAGAGGACTTGGCTGGCTTGCAAAAGCGGATTATGTAGAAAATCTAATCTTCTCACATATTGAAATTGACCTAACCAGGTAAAAAACCGGCTATCTGGAGAATTATCAACGGTAGCGTTAAAAGCATCAATACCGAAATTGAAACTAGAGCGTGCGGCAATCACTTCAGTACGGCTACGATTAAGCCAATCTTGGGAAAAACGAATAACGGAAAGATTGCTTTTACCTTCCTTACCTCCTTCTGGAAAGGAAAAAGGGTTGTCTAATACAGAAGTTTCACTCTTACGTTTTTCTAATTTTAACCCTAATTCAAGAGATTTATTTGGTTTCTTCAAGAGTGGCTGAGTTAAACTCAGTGCATAAGTGTCTGCTTCACTTTCAATGTCAATTCGATCAAAAGGTGCTTCTACCACTTTAGCATCACTGTGTTCCAGGTGAAAAGCTAAAGTGGTGTCGTAATGATTGATTGGCAAATTGTATTTAAAATTGTAATCTTTTAAACCGCGTTGAAAACCATAACCATAGCGGGCATAGAAAGTATCGCCCCACCCGGTGACATTGTGATGCCAACCCACTATTTCGCCACGATAAGCACCCACACTGGGAGAACGATAGTTATTAAAATTGAATTGAAAATGATAAGGACGGGATTCCTCGACGTCGATTCTTAAAATACCTTCTCCTAAGCTTAATCCCGGTCCCAACTCAGCATTAATGCGTTCAAATAAAGGATTTTGTTGGAGCAATTGTAAGCGTTCCTGCAAAACATCTAGATTAAGTGGAACTCCCGGTTTGTCTACCAACCGTTGTTGAATGTAGGCAGTACGAACTCGTTTGTTACCACTCACTTCGACTTCTGATAACTTACCTTCAATAATTTTTATGGTGATTATACCATCGGCGACTTTTTGATCGGGGATAATTGCACCGGAATTAATGAATTTATGGTTGATATAATATTGAGTAATCTGGTTTTTAGCCGCTTGTAATTGTTCGGCAGATAATTCGCGGTTTTGATAAGATTCAAGTAATTGAGAGAGTTGCTGAGTAGAAACAACTTGATTACCTTCAAATTGAAAGCGTTTCACGAAAATAGAGGCTACTGAAGAAAGGGTTTGCTCTTCTTGGCGAATGTTGGGAAGTGTGGGCAGGGGTGTTGGAGTAGGAGAATCATCGGTAATAGAGATGGCGTTGGTTGGTTCTGCCTGAGTACCTGGTTCTTCTGACTTGGCTTGAGCTAATAACTGGCCATTAAGTAGACTCAATAGTAAGACCATAATAAAATACGTTGTTTTACGTTGGTATTGGTTACTTAATATTTGATTTTCCAAAATGATATTCCTCCACACATGAGGTATTCCAATAGGGGTAGTGGTATAAACTATACTTTACTGATAACTGTTAGAGCAACTGCTGGGGTTGCACCTACTTTTGTGCGAGTGCTTCTATCCCTTCCCAATCCGGTGGCGTACCTTGTTTTATATAATACTCGCAACGTTCTAGGTAAAAACTAGCTGCTTTGTCTGTAGGTAACTGCTGCAAAATATGTTCAAACAATTGATACGCATGCTGAAATTGTTTTTGATAGTAAGCTTCAATAGCCTGATTGAAAGTAGGTTGAAGAATAATTTTCTTTTCTCTCACTTCATCAGGTTCTGGATCCAGGATTTCAAAAATTTTTACGGGTTCTTGTTTACCTTTCACTCGAACTTTGCCTAAGAACCGATAGTGATGTTGCTCTTTATCGGTTAATTCAGTCAAAATTTGTTGACTAATAATAATAGAAGCACCGTATAACTTGGTTAATCCTTCTAAGCGAGAAGCTAAATTAACCGCATCAGAAATGACCGTTCCTTCCATGCGTTTTTCTTCTCCTATGGTACCTAACATTAAAGTACCAATGTGTAAACCAATGCCAATATGAATCGGTTGTAAATTTTTTTGCTGCCTTTCTTGGTTAAAGATATCAAGGTGTTGGTGAATTTCTATGGAAGCTTGTACCGCATCATCAGCCGATTCTGGAAATAAAGCCATAATCGCATCACCAATATATTTGTCAATAAAACCGTGATGTTTGCGAATGACCGGACTGACTCTACCCAGATAGGCATTGATAAAATCAAAATTTTCTTTGGGTGTCATGCTTTCTGACAACGTGGTGAATGAGCGAATATCAGCAAATAATACCGCCATATGTTTTTGGACATGATCACCTAACCGAACTTCAACAATACTATCTTTTTCCAGTAACTTAAGAAATTCTAAGGGCACAAAATTACTGTAAGCCATATTCACTTTGGATAATTGAATATGCGTTTTAATCCGAGTAATCAGTTCGCCTTTGGAAAAAGGCTTAGTCAAATAATCATTAGCACCCGCTTGCATCCCTTCAACCAAATCCGAAACCTGATTTTTCGCCGTGAGCATAATAATGGGTAATTGCGTAATAGAATACCGTTCGCGGATAATTCGACACACTTCAAAGCCTGACATTTTAGGCATCATGATGTCAAGTAAAATGATGACAAATTGGGTGCCACTATCAATGGCTGTTAAGGCTTCTTGACCATTATGTGCCCGGGTAACGGCATAATTTTCCAAACGCAATTGGTTTTCTAACACTTGTAAATTAATCGGGTCGTCATCAACAATAAGAATATGAAACTGTTCACGTCCTTGCTGAGTATGATCCGGATTGATTTCCTCTTTATCTCTTTCTACACTCACTTCAATGGGTGGTAAATGGCGGATACGACTTAACATCGTACTCATATCCGTATTGCGATCCACAATCGTACTGGTAGACAGCGGTAAAGTAAAGCTAACCGTGGTTCCCTTTTTTAAGGTCGATTTGATGCTAATTTCGCCACCATGTAATTCAACGAGTTGTTTGGTAATAGACAGTCCTAAACCGGTTCCACCATATTCTCTCGCAATAGAACCATCTGCTTGTTCAAAGGGATTAAATACCATCTCCAGTTTATCGGGTGGAATTCCAACCCCCATATCTTTAACGGAAATCATGAGATAATCATGATAATTTGTTGACGCAATTTCAATAATACCCGCATCGGTGAACTTGATCGCATTACTGATTAAATTATGTAAAATTTGTTGCACTCGGTTTTCATCAGCATCAACGAGAATATCATCCTCAATATTATTGACTAATTCAACCTTTTTTCTCCCAATTAATGGTTTAGACAGCGTTATGACCACCTCAACGACAACTTTTATTTCGAGTGGTTTAATTTGTAATTCTAAATTTTTATGTTTTAATTTAGAGAAATCAAGAATATCATTCACTAAATTGGATAATCGCCGACCACTGAGAACAATCATGGAAAGATTTTCCACAGCTTTGTCTGGAAGCGGTCCAGCGGCACCATCAATCAATGAATCGGCTATCCCAATGATACCATTAATAGGAGTACGTAATTCATGGGAAGTATTAGAGAGAAAGTCATCTTTTAATTTATCTAATACTCTCAGATCATTAATATATCTCAACATACTCGTGACCATTTTCGTAATACTTTGTTTAAGAAGTTTTAATTCATTATTCGTTTCAACTTCAATCGAATGGTCAAGTTGTCCTTCAGCGATAATATTAACACTGTTAACGATGCTTTGAATGGGACGCGTAATCCAAGCAGAAATAATAAAAGTAAAGAGGATACTGAGTACAATAGCGACAATACTGAGGATAAAATGAAACGAAGCAGTCCGTTGTAACCCTTCATCAATGAGTTTAGTATTATAAGTTAATTCAATGACTTTACTCGGATCAGTACTGATATCCACATCTTCATCTTTGAGATTAACAAAAATGTAACGGGTATAACGTTTTCTGATTTTATCCTCTATTTCAGTGGTTTTTTTAGTATCATAAACTGTCTTAATAATTTTAGCGGTTTCCTCATTCACTTTATAATTCGGATCGCCTAATGAATGTCCATGGCGACTAAAAATTCTCACTTGGTTCAAAGACGGATTAAGCGTTTTAAGACGAGCGGTAATTTGCACTACATCTAAACCACCCATCAAATCACTAAATTCATCGGAAAATAAGCCTAACTCTAGTAAATAGTTATGATCCGGGGTGGGCATATAGGCAAATTTTCTAATACTCCCGGTTCTCGCTTCGGTCGCAAAACCGCCACTGGCAAAATGATTTTGTTGCCGAATTTTAGTAATAAAGGCAAATACATCCGGCCATTTTTTAAAATCTAATCCCAAATCTTTAGTATAAGTAGTATATTCCACCACCCCGTCAGCATTGATGACGTATAAATCCATTTTGCCACCTAATTGTTTTTTCAGATCCTCGAATTCCATTTTTTTGGGATTACGCGCTGACACTTCATAAGCATCGATAAAGGTTACAAAAGCATCTCTCATCTCCTTATCAATAAACCGCTCTAATACCTTATGCCCAGCGTCGACCAACTTAATGGCATTAAGAATATTGTTTTCGGTTTGTTGTTGCAGCATCTTATAAGCATTTTCCAAATCCGCTTTGGCATTCAAATAATCAGACACCGACATGGCAATTAAGATGGGAATAATCAATAAGAGAAAAGACCCCATCAATGTATAGCGAATCGGCACATAAGGCGGCTGATTATCATCATTTCTTTTCTGACTTGGTAATGGCTTGGTCGATCTCATCATAATTTGGTGTTGTGTCTATAGACAGGATGAAATAATACAACGCCGACAATGTGAGTACCCACTATTTATCACGTTGGTGGGTTAGCAATGGCGTTGTTGTAAGCTAAAACAACTTAGCTGGCCTTATTGGAAAGCTTTCCCTTTCCCTTGCTACACTGTACTCCTAACGATCGAGCATCATTTACTGATAACAATGGAGGGTTAGTTTTCACTCTGGCGGAAATACGGCTCGAGAGACTCGTTTTTCATAAGCTTCACGTACTATCTGAACCTCTTCTAAAAAATAAGGCAATTCTTCAAGCAATAAGGCTTGTGGACCATCAACCAAGGCTTTCTCTGGATAAGGATGAAAATCCACCAATACCATATTAGCACCTGCAATAATGCCTTGCGCAGTAGCATGCTGAATATCGAGTAAGCCATCCGGAGCACGTACTCGACTACCCACTGAATGTGAAGGATCAATGCAAACTGGCATACGGGTTAAACGTTTGACGACCGGAACATGAGCAAAATCAACTAAGTTACGATGTGGATCCCCTAAATGCGTTTTCACACCCCGTAATCCAAACACCACCTTATGATTACCTTCACTCGCCAAATACTCAGCGGCGTTTAAAGATTCCTCTAGGGTAATACCAAATCCGCGTTTCAACAACACGGGAAAATCATGTTGTTTACCCACACTTTTCAAGAGTTCAAAATTTTGACTATTGCGAGTACCAATTTGTAACATTACCCCAGTTGGATAACCGGTTGCCTTTAAAACTTGACGAATTTCTTCAATGTGTGCTTCATGAGTCACTTCCATTGCAATCACTTTTATACCATATTTACCTGCTAACTCAAACACATATGGTAGGCAAGTTCGACCATGTCCTTGAAAAGCATAAGGATTAGTACGCGGTTTATAAGCACCCATGCGAGTACAAACTTGTTGATTAGCTTGTAAAGCCCGCATCATGATTTCGACATGTTGAGGATTATCAACCGCACAAAGTCCAGCAACCACATGAAAGTTATCTTGACTAAAAATCACGCCATTATATTCAAACCGAGAAATCCGATTATCATCAACCGCATGACGTCCTAAAATACGGTAAGGTTGGGAGACTCTAACCACCCGTTCAACCCCTGGTAATGCTTGAATTTCTCCTTTTGGCAACGAATGGGTATCACCAACTAAATAAATTTCGGTTAAAACTTGTTGCGTTCCTTGGATTTCATGGACATGAACTTGAATATCAGGCAAATTGTTCAGATAAGCTAGCAGGTGATGATAACTTTCACTTTCTTTTTGAATATCAGGTTCAAGTATAATAATCATTGTTCATTTAACCTATTACCTTAAATTAAAATCGGTTGCTTTTAATTGAGTTGAATCTAGAAATTTTTCCACCAGAAGTAAGCCAATAGAACTTCGTGTTAAAAATAGCCACTATCAAATAAGTTCGTCCAAACCAGTCATCCGGAAGGATACTTTTAATTTGTAATATCTTAATGTTATAAGATTTTTAAATTATTACATAAAAGTCCTTACAAAGCACGGTTCAACCAGATTACTATCAGCTCATCATTTTGGTTCCAATTAATTAGAAACGTTAATAAAAAATGTATTTAATTTATCTTTAGCCATTATTTTCTCAGAAAATAATATTAGGTTTTGTTCTCGATTTATTTTAACATATTAAAAGAAGATGCTTGTTGTCCGAATAATAATTACCCATTTAATTGATTTTTAGATTAAAATTCGGTTTTCTAAGTTAACGGAATGATTATGGTTCAATTGACTTTGACTCGACCAGATGATTGGCATTTGCATTTACGTGATGGCACAGCGATGGCGGCAGTGGTGACTGCAACCGCACGTTGCTTTGCACGAGCGATAGTCATGCCAAACTTAAAACCGCCTATCTTAACGGTCGAACAAGCTTTAGCTTATCGGGAGCGAATACGTGCTGTTTTAGCACCGAACAGTCGCTTCAATCCGTTAATGACATTGTATCTTACTGATAATTTGCCGGCCGGAGAAATTGTTAAAGCGAGAGCCAGTGGACAAGTCATGGCAGTAAAATATTATCCGGCCGGTGCGACAACTCATTCTGAATGGGGCGTAACTCATTGGCATCGTGTTACCACCGTGTTAGAAACGATGCAAACCCAAGGTATTCCTTTGCTTATTCATGGCGAAGTAACCGATGAACACGTTGATATATTTGATCGAGAGAAGTTTTTTATAGAACAAGTACTTGAACCTTTGTTAAGCGACTTTCCAGCCCTTAAAGTCGTATTAGAACATATTACGACTCAAGAAGCGGTAGAATATGTACAAGATAGCAACGCTAATCTCGCCGCCACTATCACTGCCCATCATTTGCTCATGAATCGCAACGATTTATTTAAAGGGGGTATTCATCCCCACCACTATTGTTTACCGATTCTAAAGCGTGAACAACATCGTCAAGCTTTGTTACAGGCCGCAACCAGTGGTAATCCCAAGTTTTTTCTCGGTACCGATAGTGCGCCTCATGCCCGAGCGAACAAGGAAACGACTTGTGGTTGTGCGGGGATCTACACTGCACCGGCCGCCTTAGAACTCTACGCCGAAGCGTTTGAACAAGCTCAAGCCTTAGATAAATTAGAAGGGTTTGCCAGTTTTTATGGCGCTGATTTTTACAATTTGCCTCGCAACCAAGATAAAGTGACTCTCACCAAACAACCGTGGCAAATGCCTAATCAGTTTGAATTCGGTGATAGTCAGGTGGTGGTGCCGTGGCGAGCCGGGATAACTATTGACTGGCAACAGGTGCACGAATGAGGGTTGAAACCACACGACCAGCTATTGCCAAAAGGTTTCGCGGTTATTTACCAATCGTAGTCGATGTTGAGACGGCTGGTTTTAATCCGCAACGGGATGCTTTACTTGAAATTGCTGCCGTTATTTTACGAGTTAACTCAGAAGGTTATTGGGAACGTCATAAAACCTACTTCTGTCACGTTATCCCGTTTGAAGGAGCTCATCTTGATGCCCAAGCACTGCAATTTACCGGTATCGATCCTTATCATCCCTTTCGGTTTGCGGTGTCAGAAGCAGAAGCTTTGCAAACCATTTTCAAACCGATTCGCGAAGCCATAAAACTAGCGAATTGTACCCGTGCCATTTTAGTGGGCCATAATCCTTCCTTTGATTTAAACTTCATCAATGCTGCCGCTAAACGTGTTGACATGAAACGTAATCCTTTCCATCCTTTTAGCACTTTTGATACCGCAACTTTAGGTGGGCTTGCTTATGGACAAACGGTATTAGCACGAGCAGTACAAGCCGCTGGTCTTGATTGGGATAGTAATCAGGCCCATTCTGCTATTTATGATGCCGAACGAACCGCCGATTTATTTTGTGCCGTAGTGAATCTATGGGATAAACCACGGGTAGAGTCAAAGTTGTAAATGACCTCAGTCTTTCAGTTTGACTCTACAGAGAATGAGTCGGATTTTAAATTTCAATACTATTTAACCAAGTATCATGTTTATTGCAAACACTCAACGCATAGAGCGTACCACTATAGTTACTCACCTCAAATTCCGATACCGCTTGTTTCTCTACCATCGGATTGAAGAAATGTTCATCAAGAAATTTGAAATCCTTATCTAAAAGGATATGTTTAACGATGTAGTGTTCGTAATCTCTCATCTCATGATCAGTGGCTACTCGTATTTTAGACCGACCTTTATCGGCTACTTTAACTTCTATTTTAGGGAGATGTTTAGCGGCTTTATCGTTCCAACGACCAGGTGCTTGTTCGGTGTAAAATAAGCCACCAGCGAGATCAGAGTAGCAAATTTTATCGGTTGGAGCAGCGAAAGCGAAAGTGGGGGCGATAACCCCTACCGCACCGATTCCTTGAATAAATGAACGTCTATCCATTTTGATTTCCTTAATTGTTAAACTTTATTAACTTAGGTTCCACACGACTTCATATACCTCCCTTTGCCAAAGGGGAAACGGGAAAAAACCGTTTGGTGCGTAACCGGCGTTATTAATATAACAAAGATGACATTTTACTGCGATAGCGGCTAACGATTGAACCTTGGTTACCCAGTAAAGTAAATACTGCCAATAATCCCTTCCGTCCAGCGTCATCTTCAAAGCCACGATCTCGATGCATTAATTCTAATAAATGTTCCATCGCAGTTTCATAATCACCGGTTAATATTTGTTGTGCACTCAATTGATAACGCGCTTGATGATCATTAGGATTAGCCGCTATGGCTTGTTCTAAACTGAGCGCAGTCGGTGCTTTATCAGCAACAGCAGCAAAGGTAAGATGTGCGATTAACTCATTCACCGCTGGCTCCATTTGGACATTTACCGGGAGGTTTTTAAGTAGCTGCTGAGCCTCTTCAAATCGCTTCACCTCAAGCAAAATTTTGGCTAAATCTAATTGAACCGGATAATAGGAAGGTTCCATATTACGCGCTTGCTCCAATAAAGCAATCGCCTGCTCAGTGTTGCCACTCAAATGAGCAGCCATCGCTTGTGAGCGTAATCTATCAGCCGGTCGTTCGCAATGTCGATCTATCATGTCACGCAATACGCTTTCGGGTTGCGCTCCCATGATATCTTCTACCACTTGTCCATGTCGAAATAATTTGAGGGTCGGTATACTGCGAATACTATATTGACTAGCCAGTTGTTGTTCTTCATCGGTATTGACTTTAGCTAAAATAAATTTACCTTGATATTCGTCAGCGAGCTTAGTCAATACTGGCAAAATCATTTTACATGGCGCACACCAAGCTGCCCAAAAATCAACTAATACGGGTACTTGACGTGATTTTTCTATGACTTCTGGCGTAAAATTTTGCGCAGTAATTATGATAATGTAAGGAGAATGGTTCATATTTTTAGGTTCTCAAAATAGGAAGGTTTTGAAATTTCGGTGTTCTGCGACAAGACTCGGTCAGAATTTATTATTGCGCCCATTTTACTGTTTATTCGCGAAGTGCATCAAGGAAAAATTGGGATTGATTCTGGCACCCGCTTTGACGTAGAACCGTCGCGTGGATGGTTCAGTAACGATTGCTAAATTCACCAGTTACTGCTAGTATTACTATAAGTCCTCAAAAAAATGGGATTGGATACACTGACTTGTTTAGAATTCTTAAACCAAATGTTATGCTACAACATTTTTTACCATTGCTAAAACTGTCTGCAAAAATAGGCTACTTGAGTTAGCTGTAGTTGAGGTTCAAGATGAATCGATGACATATTGAAAATGAATAGTTTATCCCCTAATTATTTAATAATAATTAGGGGGAAATAGGAAGTTACCCTAAATGAGGACCATTCAATTTAGGGGTATAACTTTGCCGAAATAACGGCCGATTTTAAGACAACTTTTCGTTCCACTTCTTAGCTTGGTAGGTAAAATATGATGTTATTCAATAGGACCAAAACAAAGCTTAGTCATTGTATAGGAATGACTTTAACGATGCTAAATAGCGTTACTTTAGCACAAGAACTGATCAATAATGGTGATTTTGAAAATGGGTTAGATGAATGGCAAGTTATTATCCAAGAAGGAAGTAATGGAACTGACTTCTTTCTGTCTACACCGGGAAATTCAACCCCTTTATCTGATCATCCAACCGCCAACAATCTGTCAGGTGGTAATCACTATGTCGTTACTGATCAATATGGTCCAGGTGTTAGTGCGCTAATCCAACCCGTTAATATCCCGCCCGGGGTTACTTCCGTCACCCTTTCTTTTCAAATGTTTGTTAATGACCAAAGTGGAATGGGTCCCTTTGTTCATCCAGCCGGTCTTAATTTTAATGCTATACCTAATCAACATGCGCGAGTTGATATTCTTAGTGCCGGTGCCAATGCTTTTAGCACGGGTAATGCGGTGTTGCAAAACCTCTATTTAGGCATTGATGGTGATCAAACACCGTATGATTACACGAATTATTCCTTCGACATTACCAACCTAGTCATGACACCGGGTACTTATAATCTGCGCTTTGCTGAAGTGGATAATCAATTATGGTTTAATTTAGGTATCGATAATGTCAGTATGATGGCTCAAGTTGAGGATATAGCCACTGCTCAATGCCAAGTCTATGGCGTGCAGGACAATGGACTTAATAATTCGCTATTTTTTACCGTTGAAGGGGGTCCATTAGGCGCAGTACATGCTGGATATGATATTGAAGCTCTTGATATTCGTCCTAACCATGTACTTTATGGGAGTTCCGGTCGTGATGTGAGTGCGGGAAAAGAACCCGGTTATTTGTATAAAATTGACGCTCAAACGGGAGAATTATCTCCAGTTGGCCAGATTAAAAATGCAATACAAGATTTTGATGAAGTGGATAGTCTCTCTTTTAACCCTAAAGAGGGTACACTGTGGGGATGGGCTAGAGGAGAGGGTTTAATCCAAATTAATCCCGATAATCCCAATCAAACGACCTTAGAATTACCCTCCTCAATCGATATTGAAGATTTAACTTGGGATACCAAGGGGAAATTACTTTATGGTGCGTGGAAAACTCAGCTTTGGGTTTATGATAGTGAGGATAAATCCCTGGTTCTCCATCCCTGTTCGCTGCCGGGTGAGGTAGAAGCATTAGAAATGGTATGGCATCCCGAAATGAATAGCGGTAAAGAATTTTTATTGGTTGGTATTCATAATAGTAAAAAACTTAATTTAGTTGGGATAGATCTGGCTACTTGTGAGGTCGTTGTGAAAATGCCAGTCCCTTATGATGATGTCGAAGGAATTAGCTTTGAACCAAGCACTTGTCCAGGTATTAAAAAACCCTTATTACCTGATAACATCAAGCCACTGGCTTCAATACCACCGATCGTACCTCAATCTTACTTACCCAAGTAATTGGTAATGGTGATAATTTCAGAGCAGCGATAATCAATCTGAACGACACACAACCTGGATGACACTCATTATAATCGGTGTCATCCACGGTTAAACCAATGAGATTGAAAGAGCCACCCATTGGAATGAAATATCCCGTTTTTTCACCAGCGAGATTTAGATTGATAACTGGACAGTATGCCCAGGTTGGTTATTGGGATGATTCGCATTAGTGAAAACTGCGCGATCATTCTTCAGCGCAATGACTTCAAAAAAGGGTTTAAACCGGTCTTCTGAAATATCAAATGCTTGTAAGAATTTATTAAATAATTGTTGCTCTATCGGTGCTGCCTCACCATCAGCCAAAGAGGAATCAATTAAATTAGTCAGAATGCACATCTTTTGGGTATCAGAAAGTAATGGCGTTGTTTCGGCTAAAAATTGATCGATTGGCGTTTTTTGATAGTATCTATAAGCGCGATCAAGTAGTTGTTTATTGTTAGCACCCACTCCAATGACGCCACCTTTCTCTTCACCACCGAGAACGGCTAAAAGTTGTCCAACTTCTTCATTTTCAATCTTACCATCGGCTCCTATCATATAAATCAGTGCCGTTGCAAAAGCCAAGTGAGGTGTCATTTGCTCGCTATCACCCTTGAACATATCAAATAATCCCATATTTTGACCTCCTTTTGATTATGGAATAGTTTATTAAGATGACACGCTCTGGTAAAAGTGTCAACTTTGAATCAACTCAGTAGAAATATTTTTTCTAGTTCGTGGATTCAATAAGCCAACTGACGCTTAAAAAAAGTGTCCTAGCGATAAATTATAACGCAGACTACCGCCATCGGTATAACCAACCCCGATTAACACGCTACCAAATTGGGTTTCCCACACCATACCCGCTAAGCCACCATAGCGTAAATCAGCTAAGCGAATATCACTATAATCATCCCAAGCATTGCCAACATGAAATAATCCAACCAAACGGGCGTCAATGGAACCGAATTTTGGAATACCTGGGGGATTGAAAAGTCCACCGAAGCGAAATAATAGCGCATGATTACCACCAATATCTCCGTTCGGATAACCCGCTAATGAATCAAAACCACCGATTGAGAAACCCTCATATTCTGGTGGATCGGAATCAAACACGGTAGCGATAGTTAATTCGGAAACTAAAGTGGCTCGGCGGTGTACTGGAAAATGTTGCCGAGTATATAACTTAGCTTTTTGATAATTAAAGTCAGAACCAATCCCGGTATAGTAAATGCGTCCATCTAAGTCAATTCTCATCCCACTTTTGGCAAATACCCGTGCATCAAGACTATCATAACCAAACTGGAATGTCAGTGAATTCTCCTGAGTATCACCATTGGTTGACTCAGCAACAATTTTACCGAGTCGTAAATCGGTATTAGCTTGGTCATAAACGATACCACTTCGAAACATAGCACGGTTGCCTAAATTGATACCCAAATCAAGCCCAAGCTGTGAACCCTTTAAATCATATTCAGCAACACTTTGTTGTTGTTCAAACACATCAACAAAACGATGTTCTAGCTTAGCGTAGGGTGCGACAAAAAAATGACGTTGATAATCTAAAGGTTGGTAGAACTCACTAAATAGGGAAAAACCGGTTCCAAATTCAACTTCATTTACCCATTCGGCACCGAGACGATTCACATTAAGTTTTTCATGACGTAATAACACGAGAAAATCAGTTTTGTCGTCAAAACTGGTTGATAAATTTAACCCTAACCGAAAATAATCCGGTCCCCAGGGTTTTTCAGTGATATTAAAAACTAAATCGCTTTTACCTTGAGAATTGCGCGTGACTTGATAGGTCACTTGCTCAAATTCTTTTAATGTCATTAATTCTTTGGTCGCGTGTTTGATATCTTCAAAACGCAATTCCCGATTTTTTAAACCTTCAAGCTTACCTTGTAACAGAGCCGGGTGAGTTCGTTCGTTACCGGTCAATTCGATAAAGTCCGGCTTAATCGTTGCCGGCGTGTCAGGAATTTTAGCTCGTTTGGCAGCGGTATATTGAACATATTCTTCGGTCGATAAAGCCAAAGTTTTTAATAGCGCTACTTTTTCCATAATGGCTTCATAGCCTTTTGCCATCAATCCTGGACCTTTATAAAAATCAGTTACGCCAAATTCATTAACTTCAGGTGTAATAACAATATCCGCTTTTTTTAAAGATCGCAGGGCGTTTTGAATTAATGATACATTGAGTGATTGTTTAGTGACCGTTAAAAAAGAGCTAGTGGATTCAATGGTTTCTAAAGGTGCGCTAATATCAATGGCAATAACAATATCAGCACCCATTTTTCGGGCAATATCAACGGGAATATTATTGACGATGCCACCATCAGCGAGTAAATGGCCATCAATTTCCACTGGGGCAAACGCAAACGGAACCGCCATTGACGCACGTAAAGCCAGTGCTAAATCACCTTTTTCTAATAGATAAGGTTCAGCGGTGTTGAGATCAGTGGCAACCGTTTTAAATGGAATAGGTAATTTAGCAAAATCATCGATATTGATATTTCTGGTTAACCGTTTAAGTTCCATAAACAGTTCTTGTCCATTGATAAATCCAGCCGGTGCAGTGAGACCTTTGTTATCGATTCCCAATTCCAATTGAAAAAAACGCCGTTGAGTTTGTTTTTCTCGGTAGGAAAGCAGATCGCGATCGTCGGTATAATTAAGGGCACGATTCCAGTCAATTTCATGTTCAACCGCACGACGTAATTCTTGTGTGGTTAAGCCGCTAGCGTATAGTCCCCCGATGATGCTACCCATACTGGTACCCGCGATATAATCAATGGGGATATTGAGATCTTCCAAAGCTTCCAGTACCCCAATATGGGCAAATCCACGAGCACCGCCACCGGAAAGGGCAACTCCAATCTGAGGACGGGTGTTCGGAGCGGAATTTTCAGCCGCTAAACTAATCGGCAATAAGTTAACACTAACTAAAAAAATAATGACTGGAACAGACCAATGTGGTGAGCAACAGTTTGACATAATTTCGTTGTAACAAGCCGAGAATTGAAGAAAGTTGAGTGATACACTTAAGGTCAATATTCTATTCCCGGTCTCAAAAATGGCCGCTAGTAAAATAGTAATTGTTTGTTTTAATAAAAATTAAAATAAATTAATTACTTATTATTATAAATACCCTAACTTAAGGGTAGCTATAAAAAATGCAAACCTTGTTCCACTGTAACCACTCATTCCCACTTTTAATAACGCCGGAGAAATTTTATAGAAAGTGAACGGGGTAATTTTCTATTGGTTAATACCATAAAACACCGGTGTTCTATGGTTAGTTAAGAAAATCATCAAGTAACTTATTACAATAAATCGAAAAAATAATGACTATTTGTAGTATGGCATTAATCAATGTTGTTGTAAATGATCACTTGATTGCATCCTTTGGCTTTCGCTTGATATAAAGCTTGATTAGCGGCTTTGAGTAAATCATCTTTATTACTCATTTTATGATTTAACCAATCGGCCATCCCAAACGATCCCGATATCGAAAAGTAATGGCAATTATCATCTTGAAATAAGGTATTTTCTAAACATTCTCGAATACGGTTCAAACAAGTCAGGCTTTCATGAGCCGTACTGCCAGAAAAGACAATGCTAAATTGGTCTTTACCTAACCGTCCAACAATATCCACACTACGTAATTCATCCACAATAATTTGACTAAATTTTTTAATGACTTCTTTTGCCACCGGTAGACCATAAGTGTCCGAGATACTTGTCAATTGATCGATCTCAACAATGGAAATACTTAAAGGATGTTTAAATCGCTTGGAATAATTAATAGCAGCCTCTAAATGTTCTTCAAAATATTGATAATTAAGTAAATTAGTGACTGGATCATATTTAGTTTCTTGATTGAGACGGTATTGTAAAATTTTCTGCGCAGTCACTTCATGTCCCAGTAGAATCATATTTTTACGTCTACCTTCGCGATCAAAAAGTGGGACTCGAATTAATTGATAGGAAATAAATTCACCTTGTCCATTAAGAAATTCTAATTCGTCAGGTAGGATATCCGCTTGTTTCCAAGCCAGTTCGTCTTGAGTAGACAAGGTTTTTAATAAAGCGGTACGCACCTGGGGTAATTGTGCTAATTGTTCGTCAGTTTTACCCACATAATCAATTCCACTGAGTTGAAATAATTGCAAACTGGCTTCATTAGCTTGGAGCCAGTGTCCTTGTTCATCTTTCAACACAACGATACCAGGAATAGCGGATAACAGAGTATGCCATTGTTCCGATCGATAAGTCAGTTCTTCTTGATAACGAAGTAGACGTTTTCCCACGGTTAAGCGACAGCGTAATTCTTCTAATTGAATCGGTTTAGACAGAAAATCATCCGCACCCACTTCAAAGCCCTTGACGAGATCTTGGGGAGTGGTTTTGAAAGTGAATAATATAACGTAAGTTAATGAGAAAAAATTAGTTTTTTTAATCTTTTGGCATACTTCTAAACCATCTAATTGAGGTAAATGCCAATCCAGAATAGCTAACCGCGGTGGATCTTGGGCACATAATATTTGCCATGCTGCTTCACCGTCGGTTACGCTAATAGCGGTGTATCCCCATTTAGGTAACCATGTTTCTAGAAGTTGAATAACAGCGGCATCGGGTTCAGCAATAAGAACTTTCATAATTAAATTAAAAAATGATCAAGCGATACGGAATTAATTTGAGCTAATTGAGTGCAAAATCCGTGATAACAGCAGTTGAATGCTTATTGAATGAGCGGACAATGAATTAGATTATTGGGCAAATACACCCATTGATAAATCATCTGCAGGATAAATACCTTGTTGTGCATATTGCGCCAAGGTGTTTTGGAGATGAAGCTTGACAAAATCATCGGTTAGGTTGGGAAAATTGAGTAACTGAGTAGCGATCTCATCAAGGGGAAGTTTGCGGTGGTGACGAGTGTCAACACAATAAGTGGCACCATCAGAAGCAATGGCCACTACTTTAAATTTTTCCAATGGAAAACAAAACGCGAGTTCTTCATTAAAGGACTTAGGCTGAGATTGACCCTGCCGTGAATCTATCAATATCAAGGGGGTTGGATCATATTTGGCGTATTCTTTCTGTCGCTCTTCGTCATACCAATAGGTTAAATAATAGGGTGCATTATGGGTAAAAACAACTTCTATGGTGCTTAAATTGTTGTGGTAGTCTTTAAAGAGCAAACAACCATCACCATAAACATAGACTAAAATATTGTCTTGATATAAAAAGGCTAACATAACCGTTGCATCTAATACACTGCTCGATAACTGCATGGTGCGAGCCACATTCCAAGCCTTATCAATTAATTGCTGTCCAAAACTGGTGTAATTTAGCGGCCAATCAGCTGTATTTTCAATAATATACTTAGTAGTTAATGTTAAAATACGGGCACCGATATGGGTCTGGGAAGAAGAAGAACAACCATCACTCAGGACAATGAAGGGTATCGGTTTATCCGCTTGTATGGCAAAGTCTTCACAAATAGCGTGAGTTTTACCCATCGTATAGTAGTGATCATAATGTAGCATAGGGTTAGGTTAACTTTACTCAAGTAGTGACTTAATCTGGTTATACCAGAAATTCAGTTGACTTAACAGTGTGCATCCCACGTGCTTTCATCTCTGTCAAGAATTGTTGTGCTAACTCTTCAAATCCTGGTACCGGGGAGGTGGTATCTTCAATTAAGACTAATTTACTGATATTTTCTTGACTCCAATTAGTGGTGATATCACGAAGTGTATTGGCAACACAATGTGATAAAGCTTGTCCAGAACAGGCAATTAAATCAGCTTGTTTTAACTCGTCGATTAAACCGGTATTCAATAAAGTACTGGGGTCATCCGGATCCGGTACTTCTGCTCTAACCGCACTATAATGTTCGGTCCAATGATTTGAACCTTTGATTACATAATTTACCATAGCAAAGGTATTTTCCCATTCAGTTAAAATTTCCGCGAGCGGTGTGACCACATTATGCCCGGGTTTACCAATAAGACAATGAGGCGGCCAAATGGTTAACTGATAACGTCCATTCGCTTGAAGAGATTGCACATATTCCAGGGCACGGGTTTGACAATGCGGTTGTCGGGTTTGCCATTGCCCAGTTAACACCGCTTCTTCAGTAATGATCGTGAATGGTTCTGGCGAATGACCTTGATTATCTAACCAGAAAATCGGATGAGCGATATCTACCCAATGATGAGTATCTAAAGTGACATGAATCGCATTCACTTGAGTTAAATGACGTTTTAGTAAAATAGCTAACCGTTCTAAATCCTTATCTGCCCCTGGGACAAATAAGCTCCCCCTCGGATTAGCAAAGTCATTCTGTGGATCAATGATAAGAAAATGTAAATTCATACTGCAATTTCCCGCTGAGCTAAATCACATTTTATGTCAAAGAATGGATGGATTATAATGAACCCAATTAACGATAACATTTTATTTTCCGGCTGCGATTACACGATGTTCAGTATAGGAATTAGGGCAATAATTAAGTAAATTAGGTTGACAATGATAAGTAATCAAGCCCATATTCCTACTAATTTATCTAACAGATTTCCCTTTTTTCTCATGACGCTAGTCAATCCAAGCAAGGTTGTTGTGCCTTTTGATAATATTCGCTAAATGAATTTTTTCACTGTACAGTAAAGTATGGACAATAGGAATAAAATAATATGAAAAATGACTCAATAATCACTTTTATCGGTGGTGGTAATATGGCGAGTAGCCTGATTGGTGGACTTTTGGACACCGGGATGGCTAGTAAACAAATTCGGGTGGCTGATGTTCATTCTCAACCACTGGCAACTCGTTTTCCGGTGCAATGTTATACGGATAATTTAGCGGCCATAACGGATGCGAACATCGTCGTATTAGCAGTTAAACCACAGGTCATTCCTGAAGTAGCTAAATCCATTGCGATAGCGATGCCTTCACCACTGCCCTTGTTTATTAGTATTGCGGCTGGGATACGGTTAATTGATTTAAGCCGCTGGTTAGGTGACCAAGTACCCATTGTGCGGGTCATGCCTAACACACCCGCATTAGTCAGAAGTGGGGCATCAGCCTTATTTGCTGGGCAATACGTGAGTTCAAAGCAACGCGAATTGGCTGAAAATATCTTGCGGGCAGTGGGATTAACTTTATGGTTAGAAGATGAAACCCAAATGGATGCGGTTACCGCTTTGTCTGGCAGTGGTCCAGCCTATTTTTTCCTCATCATGGAAGTGTTAGAAAGAGCCGGGGTCAAGTTGGGATTACCCCAAGAATGTGCCCGGTTATTAACCTTACAAACGGCTGTTGGTGCTGCTAAAATGGCTTTAGAAAGTCAAGAAGATGCAGCCACTTTACGAGCACGAGTCACTTCCAAAGGTGGCACCACTGAGCAAGCGATTAATTGTTTACAAGCGGGTGGATTACAGTCTTTATTTGACCAGGCACTGGCTGCCGCTCAACAACGTGCCATTAATTTAGCTAACCAATTTGGAGAACAATAACGTGCTACTGAGTCCCTTCATTACGGCGCTCGTATTTCTAATTAATACGGTATTTGGTATTTATATTCTACTCCTCATGCTCCGTTTTTTATTGCAATGGTTACGAGTCGATTTCCGTAGAGATTCTATTTTGCGCTTACTGGTTCGCATAACCGATCCGCTGTTGCAGTTGTTATATAACTTTATTCCCGGTTGGCGTAATATTGATTTTGCTGCCATCGTTTTGATGATGGGATTGAAGATGTTAGAACTGGCTTTAACGACTTGGTTATATGGGCAAAGACTCGGTTGGTTAGAGTTACTCATCTTGTCTCTGGCTAATTTACTCTCTTTATTGATTTATATTTTTATTTTTGCTATTCTCATCCAAGTCATTTTGACTTGGATTACACCACCAGATAGCTATAATCCATTAAGTTATTTGTTATATCACCTTAATGAACCTCTACTGCGACCGATACGCCGTTGGCTCCCCGCTTTACAAGGGATCGATTTATCTCCTCTCGTGGTTATTATTGCTTTGCAGTTAGCAGATATTTTGGTGGTTGGGTTATTACGTCAACTCGCTATTTATTGATATTCAATATGATATTCCATGAATACCGATTTATCGGTTCTCGTCAAAGTGTAATACGATACCGACAGTATTGACTTTCCAAACCGTAGTGTTACTAACTATCTATTTAACAACTATTTCAATAGTTCATAAAAATTTTATTCAGAAAAATGCTTTTATTATCTTGTTTTTATAAGTTATTCCATGTAATAATAAAATAAATTATTCAACTACCTACAATCTTAATCACGACTGCTTGGGAGTGACTCAGTTGACAACTGGAGAATGACTAAAATGAAATTATTTAGTTTTCGCCCATTTTTACGTGATGTGGTAGGTGAGTTGTTGTACCAAGTTGGCTTAACCAAACCCGCCCAAGCAGGTAATCACTATTTCACTATAGTCACTTTCCATCGTGTGTTACCTGAGAATCAGTTAAAATCATATCCACTAGCTGAAATTGCAGTTACTCCTGAAGAATTAGCTTGGTTTATAAACGTTTTGGTAACCTACTTTACCTGTGGACCACTCGCTGAGAATTTAACTCGTTGGCAAACCGGCGAAAGAACTAAACGTCCTTTACTAGCCATCACTTTTGATGATGGCCAACGAGATAACTTCCTCTATGCTAAGCCGATACTTGAAGCAGCGGGGATCCGTGCCAGTTTTTTCGTCGTCGTAAACAACATTGAACATAACGAAATGCTTTGGCATGATCGTCTTGCCTATGCGCTTTCCCGTGCTGTTGAGCAGGATGCTAACATAACTGACCAACGGCTGAGTCAATTGGGTATCACCACGACTACCGCCACACCACGCCAGATGATCATTAATGTGGTAGAAAAAGCTAAAATGCTAACCCCAGCGCAACGGTTAATGTGGATATCCTTATTAGAAGACGCTGTCGGCGGTCCAGTTTGTCCAGCGTGGGACGGCATGATGAGTTGGCAACAATTACAAGAATTAGTGCAGGGTGGTCATGAAATTGGATCACATTCGATGTCACATCCAATTCTACCTGGATGCAGTGAAGATCAAATTTTTGACGAAGTAAATCAGTCACGCCAAATTCTCCAAGAACGTCTGAATATCCCGGTAGAATCATTTTGCTATCCCAATGGCAATTATGATGCTCGGACTTTGAAAGCGTTGCAACAAGCCGGTTATCACCAAGCCGTTACGACTCAGTGGGGCCCTAATCAATTGGGTACATCGTTGTTCACTCTCCGCCGCTGTGATATTCAAAGCCAACATACTCGTTCCAGAACCGGCCATCTTTCCGTATCACGTTTGGCTTGGCGATTAAGTCGATTTCATCCACCGGTACATTAAATCGTGCGTATAGCCTATCTTATCAGTCAATATCCAGCCGCTTCACATACCTTCATTCGCCGTGAAATAGTGGCTTTACGACAGCGTGGTCTCGATATCCAAACCTTCAGTGTGCGACGTCCGCTACCCGAAGAAATTATGGCGCCAGTAGATCGCCAGGAATTTGAAAATACCTGGTACGTTTTTCCCATTTCACCGATCGCTGTGTTGCAATCTCATTTAATCTCCTTCATTCAAGCGCCATTGAGCTATTTGCGAACCTTAGTTTTAGCTTTTCGTCATCGAGTACCTGGCCTGCGAGCGTTATTCTACGCCATATTTTACTTTGCCGAAGCTATCTTGCTTGCTCAAGAACTGAAGCGACGCCATATCGATCATCTTCATAACCATTTCGCCCAAGCGGGGGCTATTGTTGGCTTGCTGGCTAGTCATTTCTTGAAACTCAAGTGGAGCTTGACACTTCATGGACTGAGTGACTTTGATTATGAAGCTGGACAACTGCTCAATCAAAAAATAGCGGCTGCTCAATTCGTTGCTTGTGTTTCTCATTTTGGTCGTGCTCAAGCGATGCGTTTGGCAAATCCCATTTACTGGCCCAAATTATTCGTGTCACGCTGTGGCATCGATATGGAAAATCTGCCGGTTCATTTAGGTCAAAAAACGCAAGAAGATCAAGTGCGGGTGTTGTGTGTAAGCCGGCTGGCTACAGAGAAAGGGCTGCTGGGTTTAATAGATGCTTTGGCAATGGCTATCAAGCGGGGTGCTAATCTTGAACTTAGGCTAATTGGCGAAGGGAGTGAGCGAACCCACATTGAACAACGGATTCAAGAACAGGGACTCCAACAACGTTGCTTGCTGCTTGGTCGAGCTTCAGAACCAGAAGTATTTAAAGAATTTACTCGGGCAGATATTTTTGTGCTGGCCAGTTTCATGGAAGGCTTGCCGGTGGTGTTAATCGAAGCGCTGGCTTTGGGAGTACCGGTTATTGCTCCCAGCGTTGCTGGTATTCCGGAACTCATCGAATCAGGACAATCCGGTTTATTGTTCAGTCCAGCTAACTGGGAAGAACTCGCTGAACGACTGGTGCAATTAAGTGACGATAGTCAGATGCGCATTCGTCTTGCTACCGAAGGACAACGACGGGTTAAAAGTGAATTTAACATCCATCATGCAATTGAACCACTCTTAGCGAAATTTTTAGCGGGAAATTTTTAATTTGTCTACTAAACTAAAGATTACCAATTCATTAATTTTCGATAGAGGGCTCCATTTGTGAAATTATTTCATCCTGCAATACTCGTGACCGGCGGTGCAGGGTTTATTGGTTCTCACCTCGTTGAATACCTTCTTGAGAGGGGGGAATCAGTTCGAGTACTCGATAATTTTTCCTCTGGTCGGGAGAAAAATTTACAGTACTTACCCAAACAACTGCATTTAGAAGTGATCAAAGGGGATATTAGTGATTTTCATACCGTGCTCGCTGCGATGCAAGGCATTAAATATGTTTTTCACCAAGCCGGTTTGGTATCCGTTCCGCTTTCTATTCAACAACCGCAAACTAGTTTTCGCCACAACACGATAGGAACTTTTAATATTTTTGAAGCCGCCCGTTTGAGCGGGGTATTACGAATTATTTTTGCCAGTTCTGCTGCTGTCTATGGAGAAAATAATGACCTCCCGCTCAAGGAAGAAACTGCTTGCCTTCCCCTGAGTCCCTATGCTTTAGAAAAGCACTATGCTGAGCAGTTAGCTAATCTTTATTATCGAATTTATGGACTCTCTTCGGTTGGATTGCGTTATTTTAATGTCTATGGACCGCGACAATCGCCCCAATCCTCTTATTCCGGGGTGATTTCCATTTTGGTTAACCGACTTTTAAATAGAAAAAGACCTTCTATTTACGGAGATGGGGAACAGACTCGAGATTTTATCTATGTTAAAGATGTCGTCAGTGCCAATATTCATTCGCTAGAAGCATGTGGAGAGGGCGCTTATGTATTTAATGTGGGTAGTGGTAAAAGTATCAGTATTAAACAACTTTTTAAATTATTACAGCGGATTTTAAAAACTAATATTAGGCCCAAATATTTACCTCCTCGTGAAGGAGATATTCATCATTCTTGTGCCGATATCACTCAGATCAGTCAATTGCTTGGTTGGCAACCTCAATGGGAAATAGAAGCAGCTTTAAGAGAATATACCAACACTTTCAGATATATAACAACAATCACTGAACCATCAAATACGGTTTATAATTTTTTATGATAATGTTATTTTAGGTATGGTGCCATTGATTTGAGATTTAAAGACATGAATAAGTAAGTAGGGTAGGCATCGCTCACCCTACTTATTCTACCAAGAAATGCTATGAATAACTTTTAGCTTCGAGTTGCTGCTATCTTTCCAAAAATTTTCTGGATAGGTAATCGAATCCCGATGATTTCATCAATAACTTCATTATCATGTTGTATATCAAAGATATTATTTCCTTTGGCAGAATATATTTTAATAACTTTCACCGAAGGAATAACTAACCAACATGATTTAATCCCCAGGGTAAAATAAGCTTTAAATTTTAAGAGGATTTCATTAATCGGTTGCTTTGGAGAAAGGATCTCAATCACTAACTCGGGCATTTGAGTCATTCTCAAAATGTCATTATCCAATTCATCTTCGGGTTCTTCAGGCAGTTCTAGATAAACACACACATCCGGAATTAATTCGTCTTTAGCTTTAAGATTAAATTGATTGAGATCAATTTGGCTGGTATCTAGACTTAGTTCTGGCATCACAATAAACCGCTCATCATTAAATAACAAACCGGTTATCCTACCCATTATTAGACTATGGTTCTTGGAAGGCATATCTCCTACCTCATCTGCAAACGTTTCAGCTTCAATTTCTATTAATTCAGTCATTTATTTAATCCTTTATTAGGAGCCACCTTATTTGCTTAGATCTAATTTTCCTAATTCAGCTAGCGTTAAAATCTCAGTTGCTGATAATCCAGTCACTTCCGCAATCATCGCTAAGGGGAGTCCTTTAATCAGCAAGTTACTAGCAATTTCAATGGCTTTTTGTTGCGCGGTTGACTGTTTCAACTCTTCCAGATGATACTCTTCGATCATCCTGGTACGTTCTTGCGGAGAAAGTAAATCTTTGGCTATATGCTGAAAAATTTTTTGAATTTCAGGTAAATGATAGTGAGTCTCTTCTACTTGTTCATCCAAACTATCATTAATAGCTTGTAACCATTCCCAATAAGTTGGCGGGGTCTTGTCATTGAGGTATTTAGGACATAAATAAATAATCTTATGAGGAATTTCGTTTAAAGGATTACCCACTAAATCATGTGGATCAAAATTGATAACGGAGACATCTTTTTTATGCTTGTCACCAGAAGTTAACACCACTATCGTGAATACTTTTAATGCGGGTCGATAATCTTGCGACTGGCTGATTTGTTCTAATAGTGCAACGCAGTGATAATGCAAAAATCGGTCATAATGGTCCGCATGACGTTCGTGTTGAATATCTACAATGATACGGTTCTTTTTATCCTCGGCGAATAAATCGAACCGTGGTTGGATACGACCGAGCGGAATGCTAAAAGTTTTTTCGGTTTCCACAGTGTCTATCTCAAGTTGAATACCAAGAATATCGCGCACGAACCCTTTGAAAACTTCTGGATCACAGAAAGCTTTTTTAAAAATGACACCATAGCGTAAGGAAGCAACTTGTTTCATTAAGATTGTCCTTAAAATTTTTATTGAACACTCATTATAGCAAAGGCAAAGTGGGCAAACGCAAAGATGTTTGATAAAACTTTCTTAAGTTAGCCTAAAAAATAGCTTTAAATTGTCATTTGATTAAACATTTGGTTTTACTTGCGGTAAAAATAACCATCCTTGCTTTAAATGCCTCTACTCAGAGTGGTTCACTAATGGTAAAATTCTGCTTAAATATAGCTTTTCCTAGGGTTGGTTTGGTATAGCGATGTTCGGCTAAAAAACCACTCTAATTAAATAACTGAATAAAATTCAAGGTGTATACCTTATTTTTTACATTGACGCTGGCATTCATTTTAGATGCACAGTTAAACGACTAAGTCATTATGTCAGCAGATAAAAATACCAATCCAGAGAACAATGAGTTTCTTGCCATCCCTTCATTTGATCACTATCATCTAAAACATTTAGAGGGAATTATGGGTCATGAAATGACATTGTTGCTGGTTCAACAATTTTTACAACAAGCCCCTTTACAAATTCAAGCTTTGCGGGATAGTTTGGTCAGTCATGATAACGAAAATATACGGCGCAAAGCACACCGGTTTAGGGGGGAAAGTTTGCAAATCGGGGCGATTCGATTAGGTAAATTATGTGAAAGAATCGAATCTTTGGCGCAACAAAATAATTTAGCCACGCTAGCGACTCATTTAGCTTCTCTCGAAACTGAATTAGCGCAGTTGACCCTGATTTTGACTCCGGTAAGCCACGATGATTAATAAGGTAGCCCGGATTTTAGTCGTTGATGATGCGCCGCTCATCCGCCAATTGTTAGAGCAAGTTTTACAACGCTATGGCTACCTCATCGAATTGGCAGAAAATGGTCAACAAGCGATAGAAGTTTTTCTTCAATTTCAACCCGATTTAATTTTAATGGATGCGGATATGCCGGTGCTCGATGGAGTAGAGGCTTGTACTCAGATTAAGGCATTTCCGCAAGCTAAAAATCTGCCGATTATCATGGTTACCGCTTTTGTTGAGGGCAAATGGGTTGATCGAGCTTATGCCGCTGGTGCGACTGATTATGTGACTAAGCCCATTAACTTAGATGTATTGCGTAACCGCATCCATTATATTTTGCAAGCTAAGCAAGCGGAAGAAGCCCTGTTTGATGAGAAAGAAAAAGCGCAAATCACCCTGGCAGCCATTTGTGATGGCGTGATCACCACTAATGCGAAAGGTGAAGTGGAGTTTTTAAATTCCGTAGCGGAAAAGCTAACGGGTTGGACTACTGAAGAAGCCTATGGTTTGCCCTTGAACCAAGTTTATTCGCTTATAGATGAAAATACCCAGCAACCGATAGAATTTCCTATCCAGCGGTGTTTACAACAAGGTCAAATGGTGGAATTATCTTATCATACGGTATTAGTTCACCGTCACCATAACCAGCATTTTGCGATAGAAGATTCAGCAGCGCCGATTAGAGACCGTGATGGTAATCTCATTGGTGTCGTTTTAGTCGTTCATGATGTCACTGAAAATCGCAAGATGACTCAAGAATTGACCTACCGAGCTAAACATGATGCTTTGACCGGTTTGTGGAATCTGCTGGAATTTAAAACCCAACTTAATCGGGTTCTACGCGAGGCGCGTGATTCTGGTAGTGAACACGCCTTGTTATATATGGATTTAGACAAGTTTAAAATTGTGAACGATACTTGTGGACATGAAGCCGGAGACCAATTATTAAAAGATGTCGCTTTAATATTACAAAATAAAGTAAAGATGCAGGCTGCTGATACGTCGGCGATATTAGCACGATTGGGTGGTGATGAATTTGGATTGTTACTCGAAAACTGTTCGTTAACGTCGGCAATTGAACTCGCCACTAGTTTATGCGAACAAATCGAAAGCTATCGATTTTTTTGGAAAAATGCTCAAATAGAAAAAAGTATTTTCACCTTGGGTATCAGCATTGGCTTAGTGCCGTTATCTAGTCAAATACTGAATCTAAAGAGTGCCTTAGCTATGGCCGATGCGGCTTGCTATGTGGCTAAAAATACCGGTCGCAATCAGGTGCATATTTATCAAGAAGAGCAAACGCAACAACCCACTGATCAAAATATTCAATGGGTTAATTTGATTAATGATAATCTAGAGCAAGAAGCGGGTTTTTGTTTATTTCACCAATCGATTGTGTCCATGACCTCAGCGAGCACCTCTCCAACCAGTTATCGCTACGAAGTGTTATTAAGAATGAAAGATGCTCAAGGTCAATTAGTTCCTTTAGGTGCTTTTTTATCCGTGGCTACTCGCTATAATTTAATGTCTTCTTTAGATTTATGGGTAATACGTCACCTATTGATTTGGCTTAAATGTCACCCTGAACATTTGGAAAAATTAGAAGTAGCCATGTTAAATATTTCTGGTCAATCCTTAAGTGAGCAAAATTTTTCAGTGAGCATGTTGCAATTAATTGCCGATGCCGAGATTCCGGCAGATAAACTCTGCTTTGAAATCTCCGAAACCACCGCTTTAACGAATTTAAGTGGGGTCCTTTATTTTATGACGACTTTGAAACCACTCGGTTGTCGCTTTGCGCTGAGTAATTTTGGTTCCGGAATCGGTTCGGTTACCCTATTAAAAATGTTACCGATAGAATTTTTAAAAATCGATGGTGCTTTTGTGAAAGCGATGACTCAAGATATTGTTCAGCAAGCTGCAGTGAAAGCCATTAATGAAATTGCCCATTTGATGAACTTACAAACCATCGCCCAAAGTGTAGAAACTGAGGAATTATTTAAAAAATTAAAACAAATTCAAGTCGATTATGTGCAAGGTTATTGGTTAAGTACTCCCCAGCCGCTGGTGGGGTAACCGAGTTATTCATGAAGCTCAAATCGTGGTATGCGAGAATATCAACAATTGTTGGCAAAAGAGGCTCATCCATTGAGTCATGTTATTTTATGGACAACCGTCTGTTTCTTCACTACAGCGATGATATGGGCTTATTACTCTACGCTCGATGAAGTCACTCGAGGTACCGGTAAAGTTATTCCCTCTCGTCATGTCCAAGTGATACAAAATCTAGAAGGGGGTATTGTCTCTGAAATTCTAGTCAAAGAAGGTGATCAAGTTAATACCGGTCAGGTTCTACTCCGCATTGATGATACGCGCTTTGCTTCCTCTTATCGTGAAAGTCAAGTCACCTCGGCTACCTTACAAGCTAAGATCGTGCGTTTAACAGCAGAATCTCAAGGAAAGCCTTTTAAACTCCCTCAAAATCTGACCCCAGCCCAGACAGAACCTTTTCTGAATGAACAAGCTTTAGCGCGTTCCAGAGAACAGGAATTACAAAGTCAGATTGAAGTCTTAACCCAAGAAATAGCACAAAAAAAACAAGAAATCAAAGAATTAGCCTCAAGACAACAGCAATTGCAACAAAGTTATGAACTAGCACAAAAAGAATTGAATATCACCGAACCTTTGGTTAAAAAAGGGGTTATGTCAGAAGTCGACTTATTGCGTTTGCAACGTGAAGCGAGTTCAATTAAAGCCGAATTAGAAGGTGCTCGTCTGCATATCCCTCGTGCTGAGGCTGCCGTTACTGAAGCCGAGCGTAAAATCGAAGAATTGCAAATGAGTTTTCGTACTAAAGCACTTAGTGATCTCAATGAAATTAAAGCAGAATCATCACGGTTAACGGAATCGAAACGTGCTTTAGAGGATCGCGTCATTCGGACTGCAGTTCGCTCACCGGTGAAGGGTACCGTGAAAAGATTAAAAATAACCACGATTGGTGGCGTGGTGCAACCGGGAATGGACTTGATAGAAATCGTCCCTTCAGAAGATAAGTTACTGATTGAAGCGCAAATTCGACCATCAGACATTGCATTTTTACACCCTGGGGAAAGTGCGATGGTGAAATTTACCGCGTATGATTTTTCCATTTTTGGTGGTTTACGCGCCTCACTGGAACATATTAGTGCCGATACGATTACCAATGAACGCGGTGAATCTTTCTTTCTCATTCGGTTGCGTACTGAACGAAATTATTTAGGAACGAAAGCTAAACCACTCCCAATTATCAGTGGGATGACAGTTAATGTCGATATTTTAACCGGGAAAAAAACGCTATTAGATTATTTACTCAAACCAATCAAAAAAGCGCAGGAGCAGGCTTTACGAGAACGATAAGTAGCGGTTACCCTTATTCGTTATTAACTCAGATTACGCACAGTTGCTCTGCCCTTCCTTTGAAGATGAAGTGAATTTTAGAATATAAAAATGATAACTCTAATAGATAGCCACTCTCATTTTGATGATGATAGTTTTTCAGCCGATCGGGAAGCCGTTCTGGCTCGAGCACAATCGGTGGGTGTGATTCGCCAAATTGTTCCGGCTATCAGTGCTGGTTTATGGTATCGTTTACGGGAAGTTTGTAAACAATATTCGGGGTTGTATCCGGCTTACGGGTTACATCCACTGTATTTACCAGAACATCGTCAACAACATCTAGACCAACTCGCTCAGTGGATAGAACAAGAACAACCGGTGGCGGTGGGCGAATGTGGTTTAGATTATTGGGTAGCTGACTTGGATAAATCAGAGCAAGAACGGTTTTTTATCGCCCAATTGCATTTAGCTCGTGAGGCGCATTTACCCGTCATTATCCATGCCCGCCGTTCGGTAGAGGATGTCATTAAGCAGGTTCGGCAGATACCGGGTAGCTACGGTGTGGTACATAGTTTTGCCGGCAGTGAAGTGCAAGCTCGGCAATTAATTGAGCGCGGTTTTTATTTAAGTTTTGGTGGGCCAATTACTTATCCACGTGCCAATAAATTACGGCGTTTGGTGCAAACTTTACCTTTGGAAAATATTTTACTTGAAACCGATTCGCCGGATCAGCCGCTATCGACACATCGAGGTGAACGGAATGAACCCGCTTACTTACTCGAAGTTTTACAAACAGTCGCTGAATTACGCCAACAATCACCGGTAGAGGTTGCCACAATGACAAACCGTAACACCATCACTTTATTTAATTTATCGCTATAAAATGGATAGTTTTAGCTCACGAACTGAAATTTTATTAGGTTACGAAAAATTAACCCAATTAGCTCATCATCACCTGTTGATTGCCGGACTCGGTGGTGTCGGTAGTTTCGTGGCAGAAGCGTTAGGCAGAGTAGGTATTCAGCGTCTTACCCTGTTAGATCATGATGAGGTGTCTCCCTCCAATCTCAATCGCCAATTGGTTGCCCTACATTCTACGCTCGGACAAAAAAAAGCCCACGTGATGGCAGCACGCTTGCGAGATATTAATCCGCAAGTCAAGTTAACGGTTCTGACCGATTTTTTATATCCCGATCAAGCGGCTAACTTAGTTAAAACTGGGGAATTTGACTTTGTCATTGATTGTATTGATTCGATTGCTTGTAAAGCGGCATTAGTATCGGCTTGTTTACAGCAAAAGATTCCCGTTGTTTCTAGTTTAGGCGCCGGTAACCGTTTAGATGTGACTAAAGTTCGAGTTAGTCAATTAAATCAAACCAAGATTTGTCCACTAGCCAGAGAATTACGCGCCTACTTGCGGAAAATGGGCGTTCCAACTAATTATCCCGTGGTTTATTCAGAAGAACTCCCGCGTCCGCCTTTACCACATCAACCCGTGACGGGGTCAATCGGTCGTCCTCGTGCAATCAATGGAACGATTGCTTATCTGCCAGCGTTATTTGGGATGATGTTAGCTGGCATTGTAGTACAGCGGTTGTTAAACGGTTAACTCAGAAAATCCCCCTCAATCCCCCTTTGTCAAAGGGGGAAGTAACAAGTCTTAACTTAATGGCAGTGAAACGTAGGGTGCATTAGCGATAACGTAACGCACTATTTTAAATCATCAGCTAAAGAATTTTATGGAAAACTGGACAGAAGTTTACGAAAAAGACTACTACACTTGGGTAGCGCGTCATGTTGAACTGCTCAAAAAAGGCTCTTTTTCAGAAATAGATATTGAACATCTCATTGAGGAATTAGAAGGGATGGCACGGAGTGATAAACGTGAATTGGAAAGCCGTTTAATCATCCTCATTGCACATTTGTTAAAATGGCCATTTCAACTCCAATATTTAAAAGAGCAATGGCGAGGATTTGAGGGTCAAAGTGGGCAAAGCACGATTATTGAACAACGCACCCAATTAGAAAGTTTATTGGATAAAATACCGAATTTAAAAAATTTATTTCCGCAAATGATTGACCAATCTTATCCTTACGCGTTGAAACTCGCTACGAAAGCAGGTAGGGTGGGCAACGCTTCGCTTTTGCCCACCTTACCTGGCTGTCCCTTTTCTTTAGAACCGGTGATGAGTGAAGAATTTTGGCCAGAATGATACGTTATAACTCTGCTCCTGGATTTCGCTGCGCTCCATCCAGGCTACAGCTTGCTATAAGAAATTAACAAGGAAAATCTATTATGCATTTAACCATTGAAATCGAACAGGAAGAGGATGGACGTTGGTTGACAGAAGTACCTGAAATTCCAGGCGTGATGGCCTATGGTAAACATCGGGAAGAAGCGATTTTGAAGGTTCAAATTTTAACCCTGCGGGTATTAGCTGACAAACTTGAGCATGGTGAAGTACCATTCGATGTGGATACCCTCTTTTCGGTGGCAGCAATGGGCCTCAACTAAGGCAAAACGTGTGCTAGCTGCTTTATTAACACACCCTACGTTGGCTCCATTAACAATGAAATCTATAGAAAGAACTTGTTTTAATCGATTGATATGATGAAAAAGACAACAACTTCCTACGAACAAGATTTTTATGCTTGGCTAATAACTAATGTTCAATTAATCCGTCAAGGTCGCTTTGCAGAAATGGATAGTGAAAATATAGCAGAGGAATTAGAAGCGATGGGTAGAAGTGAAAAAAGGGCTTTACTCAGCCGCTGGTCGGTTTTACTGGCTCATTTGCTTAAATGGCAATTCCAACCAGAAAAACGTTCTCACAGTTGGAAATATACCATTGCTGAACAACGTAGACGTATTTTGAGATTGTTAGAAGATAGTCCAAGTTTACAAGCTCAATTAGCTGATAAATTAGCTGATGCTTATGATGATGCACTGTTAACGGCTGCTAAGGAAACGCACTTAGACCAAATAGTTTTTCCTCAAATCTGTCCATTTTTTTAGAACCGGTGATGAGTGAAGAATTTTGGCCAGAATGATACGTTATAACTCTGCTCCTGGATTCCGCTGCGCTCCATCCAGGCTACAGCTTGCTTAATTATTATGAAGTTACTCCTCTTTTTTCAACAGGCTAATCACTTCTCTTAAATCGATATTTTGTTGTTGAAGTAAAGCCATTTCTTTATCTTTTTGTTCAATAATAAAATGTAGTTTCTCATTTTCATGTTGAAATTTAGCGGCTTGACAAGGATAAACATTAATAGTTGATGAATTATCATGAGTGTCGCGATTACCGGTGACATTAAAGACATTTTTTTCATTTAACCCAATTAAGTGCGATAACTCCATTTCAAACGTATTAGCAATTTGTTTAAGTCTGGAAAAAGGAATATCCGTTTCGCCGCGCTCAATTTTCGCATAACCACTCACTGCCATATGTAATTTAGCAGCCATTTCATCTTGTGACCAACCTTTGAATGTCCGCATAAATTTGATTCTTTCAGAAATTTCCATAATTGTTACTCACAGTGATGATAATAACTACTCAAATCCTCTTTAACATTAAAGATAAAAGCGTGATGATTATAATCTTTACAACTAGGGCGTGTCATCAATTAAGCCAGATGATAGCTAGGTTAAAATACAATGAAAACACTAATACGATATCTGACAATATTTTTCAAGTACATCTTTATTTTATTTTTTTTATCAGGATTGGGCCAACCAGTTATATCTCAAGAAGAATGTGGAAGTATAACTGTTGAACCAAAGGATAAGATGGGTGGACCTGATGGAGGAAAATGGCACACATGTGAGACAGATAAAAATGATGCGGATGCGTCTTTTAACAGATTCATTCGAGGGAAAGTTATAGATTTATGTAAGAATCAAGCTAGGTTGGCGGGTTGTATTCCTGCTATACCTATTTGTGGGGATACGGGTGAATGCAAAGTAGATGACAATCAAGAATTTGGTGATGATGAGAAACTGGTTTATATAATTGGTGTAGATGAACCCAATAATCAGGATTGCGATGATTCTGCGGAGAAAGAATTTATTTATGACTATCTATTTCCGCTTAGTTTAACGTGTAGTTGCACATGTCAGCCAAGAACTTCTCCTTTACTCCACGTAGAAAAATGCAATGAACCTAAATCTGGTTTCATTGAACCTAACAAATCATCCGGTTCCATTCAAGTAGAAAACCTAATGGACGGTGGCTGCCAATCACTTATAATCTCTCAACCCACTCTATCTACTGGTGATTCCAATGCCATTTCTTTACCCTCTGGCAATTCCCTCAAATCAATTTCACTTGCTCCACCTTACGATTCAAGCAATATTCAAATCTCAGAAGCCGGTGCGATTATTAACCTCGCTCCTTTATTTGGCAGAGGCAAAACGATGAATATTAACTTCGAGTTAAATTCACCGGCTGAAGCTAACACCGTCATAGCCGCTAGTTGCCAATGTCCCTTAGATGTCAAAGTGGCTTCTTTTAATGCGGCTTTGGAAGCCGATAAGAAAGAAGTGGCGCTAACCTGGGAAATTCTTGAAGGCAACAACGCTTATCTCAATATCTGGGGTGCCCAACTGGAAGCCAACGAGTTTAAGAATGTCACTCAACTCAACAGTAAGCCCATCCCGATTGATGAAACCGCTCCTTTAATGAATTTTTCATTAGAAACAAATCAATTACAACCTGGGGTGACCTATTTTGCTTTGGAAAGCGTGGATTATAATGGTGAATGTGTTACCTATTGTGATGACATTGACGCGGTCGTTCTGGGACCAGTAACAGTTGATCTGGAATCAGTTAAGAACTTGTGTAACCAAGAAATGAAACGCCAAATCGCCGTTTTCGGAAATACTGGTTCTTGTGTCAAGTGAAGCTAATCAACAGCTTTTTTCTTACGCATCGGTGTTGATTAACTAAATAAGGGTGGGCAATGCTTCGCTTTTGCCCACCCTACCTGGCTATGAAATTTAAGCATTTCTCACCGCAGTTAAGAAAAATTGCTCTAATTCTCGTACTACTCGGATATCTTCGTAAAGTATTTGATGGCGAGTTAAAATTTTTTGTTGGATTAGTTTTCGATAACTCGGATCAGTGCCCAATTTAAGGGTGATATCGACATAATGTTGAGGATTATCGGCTACGCAATCCATTATCTCCATCTGGCGATAACAAGCGTAGGTAAATCGACCTCGTAAAAACGGTATCGGTAAAGTCACAATCGGAACACCTAAAGCAAATGCTTCATAGCTCGTATTTCCACCACCAAACGGCAACGGATCTAACATCACTTCTACCAGCGATAGTAAGTTAAAATAATCACTTAATGTCATTCTAGGTAGAAAACGAATTCGTTCTATAACTGTAGGAATAGTTTGTTGAAACCGCCTCTGCAGTAATTCAGTCCAGTGCTGATGAAAACCGGCCACCAGAATCACTAGTCCTTGTGGATCCCGAGCTAAAATCTCTGCTAAAATCTCATCAAAATCAGGATGAAACTTAAATAAGGCTTGGGGGCAAATATAAAGATGATCTGACTCGGCTAAACCAAAATCGTGACGTGTTTTCGGGAAAGCCGGTGGTAAATCTGGCTTGTAGTAAAAAGTAATTTGACTGGGTAACCGAACGAGTTGTTCAGTGTAGTGTTCATCACTCGTTGCGGTTTCGAGATCAACCGTAGAAATAAAGTAGTCGATATGACGGATTCCCGTGGTTACTGGGTGTCCCCAAGTAGTACATTGCACCGGCGCGAGTCGTGAAAACGCTAGAAAATAAGTAAATGATTCCATTCCAATATCGGGATAAAACAAAATATCTAATTGTTTATCCGCAATTTGTTGTCGAGCGGTGGCTAAAACTAAAGGTAGCGTTTCAAAGTAATCCGCCTGTTGTTGAATAAATACGGCTGACTCATCCATCAGTTGCGGGAAAAAAAAGACATGAATTTCAAATTGTTCCCGTGACAAGTTCGCCATAATCCCCCCCATCACTTTGGCAATCGTGTGATTTTTAAAAAATCTTGAGATAAAGCCAATTTTTATTTTTCGCTGTACTATTGGAGCTGATTTTTGTTGGCAATGGGGAGCAACATATAACAAAGAAGGGCAAACTTGCTCGTAAAGCTGTGCTAATTTGATTTGTAATGTTTTATCATTTAGTCCATGATAAGCGAGGTAAAAATTGGTTACCCCAGTTTCCTGTTCAGGATAATCAAGATGAAATTGACTGGCTAATAAAGTATCTAACTGATTTTCAAATTGTTGACGGAAAGCTAAGATGTCTTGGTGTAATCCCATGATAACTGGGCGTAAAGTGGCCAATTTGATTCGAGTGCCGGTATCGGCTGGATCGAGTTCTAATACCCGCTGAAAACAAGTTGTGGCTGCTTCCAATTGACCTTGAATTCTAAAAATATCACCCAAATCTTTATGAACAACCACTAAATCCGGTTGCAGTTGTAAAGCCTGTTGGTAACAACGGATAGCCTCCTCCACTTGATCTTGCGCAACCAGCGTTTTTCCCAATTGATGATACGCTTGAGCCCAATCGGGTTGAATTTGTAAAATCTGTCGATAAATCGCTTCGGCGTTAGCTAACTGCCCATTTTGCTGAAAATGAGCGGCTATGGCCATCGCTTCAGATACCGTCACCGTCTGCACCGGACTATCCGGCTTACCACAACAATGTTTAAAGCGTTTTCCACTACCACAAGGACAAAGTGCATTACGATGAATTTTCATTTGAATAATCGACCTATTTTGACTATAACAATAAATTATATCCCAGGTATATTTGGAATGAAGTATTAAAATGATTTCAAATTCTCTTAAATTTTTATAATGGTGAATTTTATGATGAATCAGATGAATCAATTGAGTTTGATAATAATGACGAGTTTGTTAACACTAGGAACCATATTCAATTCCTCTGCTGCAACTGAACCTCATTTTGTGGACAATATCTTAACTATTCCGAGTGTGGCGGTTGACTTTGGACCAGGTCGTTATCTCAATGTTCAGTTTCACCTGGCAGCAGATGGTCGATGGGATTTAGTCAATGCGACGCCGGCTCAGTGGTTAACCACCTTAATTAATGAATTAAGTACTGCCCCGGTAGCCAATCCACCGGCACAAATTATCCAATATCACTACAATGATGCAACCGTTTACTATTTACCACCTAGATGTTGTGACATCATGAGCGTTTTGTATGACGCAGATGGCCATATTCTTTGTCACCCAGATGGAGGAATAATTGGCAGAGGTGATGGTCAATGTCCTGACTTTCATAATACTAAAACTCAGGAACTAGTTGTTTGGCGTGATGAACGGGATACATCAACTGCTAAATAAGTGAAAAAATACGTACCCCCAGGAAGATAGGTGCGAACATCGTCGGGTGCGTTACGCTGGGTGTAACGCACCATTCCAGTAAAATTTTAAAGGAACTGTTGGAACCCCGGAATCGAGAGGAATTCTTGTATATTTCTCGGCGGTTGACGGGTATCGGGTTGTTGGATAGCGATTAGCCAAGTAATGCCATAATCTCTGGCGGCACGCAGCACCGGTAAGCTATCGTCTATCAGCAAAGTATGAGCGGGTTGGAAGCTTTCTACTTTTTGGAGAGCTTGCCAAAAATCGGGGTGTTCTTTGGGAAATCCAAGGCTATGTGAAGAGATGATCTGATCGAACCATCCGGCTAGACGAGTATGTTGCATCTTGAGTTCTATCCCTTGGTGGTGAGAATTCGTAGCTAAAATAACTCTCTTACCCCAACTACGCAAGGTTTGGAGGAATTCCTGAACATACAAATGTTCGGCAATGAGATGGGCCACTTCCCGGCTTAACTGCATAATATCTAAGCCCAAAGTTTTTGTCCAATAATCAAAACAATACCAATTAAGGCTACCTTCGACTTGGCGATACCGACCTAACACTTCCGCTTCGGCTACTTCAATCGGTAAGTTCTTGGATTCGGCATAGCGGCGTGGTATATGCTTCAGCCAAAGATGGTTGTCATAGTGTAGATCCAACAAAGTACCGTCCATATCGAGCAGGACGGTTTCGATTTCTTGCCAATTAAGTATGTTTATCATGTCGTTGTGCTCAAATTGCTGGCGGCGGATCTAACAAGTCAGCGTTGAGGAAAGCGGTGGGTTAACCGCTTTATTGCCAAAACAATCCACCGTAGGGTTAATCAATACTAGCCGTTATTTCTAATAATGCCTGTAACGGATCCGGTGCTGCGGTAATTGGGCGTCCGATAACTAAATAGTCGGCCCCCCGTTTTAAAGCTTCCTCTGGAGTCATGATCCGTTTCTGGTCGTCTTGAGAAGTGGCAAAAGGTCGAATACCTGGCGTAACTAACTTGAAATCCGTTCCAATGTTTTGTCGTATCAAGAAAATCTCCTGTGGAGAACAAACCACACCATCTAAGCCACACGCTTTAGATAATCGTGCCAAACGCAAGACATTTTCTTCTAAAGTACCGTGTAAACCAATCGCATAGAGTTCAGTCATTATTAGACTGGTTAAAATGGTTACCGCAATTAATAAGGGTCGCTGAGAACGTTTTTCTAAGGTTTCGCGTGCAGTTAACAGCATGTTACGCCCACCAAAGGCATGAACATTAATCATCCATACCCCTAAATCAGCCGCCGCTTCACAAGCACCAGCGACCGTATTGGGAATATCATAATATTTTAAGTCTAAGAAAACTTCAAAACCTTGATTAACCAGTTTTTCAACTAAGGGTGGTCCACCACGAGTAAATAATTCCTTACCGATTTTAAGGCGACAACGGTGACTTCCCAGTTGTTGTGCCAGTTCTAGAGCGGCTTGAGGTTGTGCTAGATCTAAAGCCACAATGACCGGTGGTAAGGAGAAAGGAACAGATAGATTTTCAGTCATCGCTTTTAAATTCACCATTAACCCATTGAATTGGTTTTAAAGTACTCCATTGTTGACAACTTGGACATTGCCAATGTAGTTTACGTGCTGTAAAGCCACAATGAGTACATTTATAAGCCGGTTTATTTTTAACGAGTTGAGTTATTATATCTTTTAAAAGTAACAAATGTTCACGAGTCACATTTTCTGCAGCGGTTGAGAGCGCTAAATCGAGTAAATAGTTAAGACCGGGTACCGAAGGGTGTTTATTCATATATTTCGATATAAAATCAACCGCTGGTTTATCACCCTCTTGTTGTTTAATCATTTTGGCTAATACCAACATCGGTGTAATCCCACCATAACGTTCTAATACTTGATGTAAATAGTGAGTAAAAACCGCTTGTTGACCATTTTCTTGATAACAGATTTGCAAAGGTTTGATCACCTCAGCAAGATAATCTGGATCTTGTTGTTCTACCCGTTTAAAAGCAATAATCGCTTGTTCTCTTTGACAATTATCCAAAGCATATTGGCCTTGTAGCAAACTGGCGCGGACACAATGGGGATCAATTTCTAAGGCTTGTTTTATGGCTTGAAAAGCCATTGTAGCTTGTCCTTGGCGATAGAAGTATTCAGCCTGTTCACAATAATATTGCGCTATCACTGTGTGCATGGGTTTGGAGGAGGTAACGGTGGCTAATTTTTTTGCGGTTTGAATCGCTTGTTCCCAATCTTGCTCTTGTTGATAAATATCGAGTAGCTGATGTAAGGCTGAGGTTTGATGGGTTTTTGAAACGATCAGTTCTTGAAATAGGTCTTCAGCACGATCGAGTAAACCGGCTTGGCGATAATCTTGTCCTAATTCTAATAGCGCCAAATTACGTTGTTGTGAATTGAGCGCTGGTCTGGCAATTAGATTTTGGTGGAGGCGAATCGCACGGTTAACTTCACCTCGCCGGCGAAAGAAAGTTCCTAAAGCCAAATGAGTTTCGACCGTATCACTGTTGACATCAAGGAGTTTAATGAAAACATCAATGGCTTTATCCGGTTCTTCATTAAGAAGATAATTTAAACCCTTGAAGTAATCCGGAGATAATTTGAAAGAAGTATTGGTTAAGTGAGATAGTGTTCCATATCTTGCTGCCCACCATCCTGAAGCAACAGCAACTGGCACTAATAGCCATAATAATTCAATCATAACCAGCTATAGCGAGTATTTATCATCTCATTTATGGGGATTGATTGCGATTTATTTAGGTAAATATTTGATTATTCTAAGAATATCAAAATTCTCCTCGGTGGTAAAAATTCTGGGGATTGTAGACACTCGTGTTTGATCAGACTGACCATTTCGAGCGTATTGTTATCCGGGTTAGTTGCCGATCAATTTTTGCTCCCATCACGATGAGCGGACCCCTAGGTCAACCCCTACCCAGTTAGTTGGGCCAGTTTAGCTGGCCCACTACCAGAAAGATTCCATTGTTCAATCAGCTAGGTAGTCCCGATCAGATTGACTCGGTCGCGCAATTCTTTACCAGGTTTGAAATGGGGAACATATTTGGCAGGAAGTGAAACCGCATCTCCCGTTTTTGGATTGCGCCCAACGCGCGGTGGACGATAATGTAAGGAAAAACTGCCAAAACCTCGAATTTCAATTCGTTCTCCATCCGCAAGCGATTGTGCCATATGTTCTAGCAACGTTTTAACGGCTAAATCAATATCTTTTTGGGCTAATTGAGTTTGTTTTTGTGCAATTGATTCAATCAGTTCTGATTTGGTCATGGTCACTATCCATTAATATATAGAGTTAAGGGTTAAGAGTGAAGAAAATGCTCAAAGTCTGGGTTCTTCACTCTTGACTCACTGGAAAACTAAGTAGTACTAAAGAAGTAGTGATTTTGGTGTAACCAGGGGTTGAAACCCTTCACTGCCGTCAATTTAATTAAGCGATTATTTTGCCACTTTACTTCAGGAAGAATAAGGAAGATTAGCTTGGCTATCAACCGCTTAAATCCCCATTGGCTCCCCTTTGTCAACGGGGGAAAATTCTTCAGTTGATGGCAGTGTTGAACCCCTGGTTACGAAAGGGTTTATCTCACTCCCAATTTAGCACTACCGAAACTTAATCTTCTTCTTGATTTTCCATTTGTTCTTTGATGAGATCACCTAAAGTTGCGCCAACGGTTCCTTGGGAACTATTATAATCTTGAATAGCGGCTTCTTCTTCTTCGGTTTCTTTGGCTCTAATGGAAAGGTTAATCAACCGTTTTTTGCGATCAGCACTGAGAAATTTAGCTTCTATCTCATCGCCTTCTTTTAGGACTCTGCGGGCATCATCAACGCGGTCACGAGTTAATTCGGAAACCCGTAATACCCCTTCTACTCCATCTCCCAATTGGATAATCGCTTTGCTATTATCGACTTCGCTAACCATTCCCTTAACTAAAGCACCTTTGGGATGTTCAGCGAGAAAATTAGAGAAAGGATCTTTATCTAATTGCTTAATACCGAGAGAAATTCTTTCGCGTTCTGGATCAACCGCTAACACGACGGCTTCGATTTCATCTCCTTTCTTGTAATTACGTACTGCTTCTTCACCAGGAATATTCCAAGAAATATCAGAAAGATGTACTAGACCATCAATGCCACCATCTAATCCCACGAAAATCCCAAAATCAGTAATGGACTTAATTGTACCCACCACTCTATCGTTTTTATTGTGGGTGGCTGCAAAACCGTCCCATGGATTTTCCTGACAATGTTTGATACCGAGAGAAATACGGCGACGTTCTTCATCGATATCGAGTACCATGACTTCGACTTCATCACCCACTTGCACCACTTTAGAAGGATGTATATTTTTATTAGTCCAATCCATTTCGGAGACGTGTACTAAACCTTCTACACCTTCTTCAATTTCCACAAAGCAACCATAATCAGCTAAATTAGTGACTTTACCGACTAAGCGGGTTCCTTCTGGATAACGGCGGGCAATATCAATCCACGGATCTTCACCTAACTGCTTAAGCCCAAGAGAAACTCTGACTCGATCGCGATCAAATTTGAGAACTTTGACTTCAATATCATCCCCAACTTGCACCACTTCACTGGGATGTTTCACCCGTTTCCAAGCCATGTCAGTAATATGTAATAGACCATCAACACCGCCTAAATCAACAAATGCACCGTAATCAGTCAGATTTTTCACCACACCATGCAATGCCATACCTTCTTGCATCGTGGTCAGCAAAGCTTCACGTTCTTGACTGTTTTCCTTTTCTACCACAGCACGACGAGAAACGACCACATTGTTACGGCGTTTGTCCAACTTAATCACTTTGAAATCAAGCGGTTTACCTTCTAAATAACCGGTATCACGAACTGGGCGAACATCGACCAATGAACCGGGTAAAAAGGCGCGAATATCATTCATATTAACGGTAAAACCACCTTTTACCTTTTCAGTGATAATACCGGTGATAGTAGCGTTATTTTCATAGGCTTGTTCGAGTTCTTTCCAAGCAGCTGCTCGTTTAGCTTTTTCTCGAGAAAGTCGAGTTTCCCCAAAACCATCTTCTACTGCGTCTAAAGCCACTTCGACTTCATCGCCTACTTCGATCTCAAGCCGTTTATTATCATCGTAAAATTGTTCAATGGGGATCACGCCTTCTGACTTGAGTCCCGCGTTGACAATAACAACATCTGAACGGATTTCTATTATTTTGCCGGTCACAATACTGCCCGGCATCATATATTTTTCAGTTTGACTTTGTTCAAATAATTCAGCAAAGCTTTCGCTCATTCCAAACCCCTGACCCTATGTTCAGTTATCAGTTATCAGTCCTCGATTTTTCTGAAGCACTGCGCATAGTGATCTTAATTAAAATCGCACAGAGTGCGGGTTAGTTAATCCTATTCACCGCTACTTCGGTAAAGAGAAAGTAGTGAAGAATGGTTTAGGTTAAGTTCCATTCGCTACTTTATCCTTATGATAAAATAGAAGTGAGCCTAGCTATCTATTTTTTTAGATACCTGTTGTAAAATACATGCGACCACCTGTTCTATTGAAAGATCGGTAGTATCAATAACCTGGGCATCCGTTGCAACTTGCAGTGGTGCCAGGGTGCGTGTCATATCACGGTTATCGCGTTCTGCTATTTCCGTAATAAGGCTATCAAGCTTAGCATCTATCCCTTTTTCTTTCAACTGTTTATAACGTCTTTGCGCACGCTCTTCACCACTGGCGGTTAAAAATATTTTCAGCAGGGCATCATTAAAAACGACTGTTCCCATATCTCGTCCTTCTGCAACTAAGCCAGGTAATTGACGAAAGGTACGTTGTCGTTCCAGGAGAGATTGGCGCACTGCCGGTAAAATAGCCAATTGCGAAGCCATTGCTCCACAAGTTTCAGTACGCAATTGTGCTGATACTTCTTGTGTTTCTAAAAAAACTTGGGTCGTCTCTAAGGCGGGTGTTGCCTTAAAGTGAACATCCAGGTAAATAGCTAACTGGGCTAAAGCGACTTCGTCCTGTAGTGAAATAGAATGACGCACGGCAGCTAAAGCTAAAGCGCGATAAAGCGCACCACTGTCAAGTGTATGCCATCCCAGTTGTTGTGCGAGTCTGAGGCTGACTGTTCCTTTACCAACCCCGCTGGGTCCATCGAGGGTAATTACCGGAACTTCGCTACTCATGACCGGTGATTAGTCACGGATCGTTTTAGAAAAATTGGGTATGGTTTCTGGGTTACCGGCTTCCATATAGCGGCTATCTCCCTCGCGGCGAGTGACATTTTCATAAACCCCATCATCTCGCTTCACCAGTTTAGTAAAGCCTAAATCTTTAAGATCGGTGTTGCTTTTGGGTAAACTGAGATTAATTCGAGAAATCCGTTTACGCACCGGACCATGACATTGAGGACATTGTGTTAAAGATTCTTCATTAATTGATTGTTTTATCTCAAATGTTTTACCCAGAGAGCAAGGTTCATTTAAATGTTCATAGTCATAAATTGGCATAATCATTCCTCCAATATATCAGTTATCAGTTACCAGTTGTCAGTTATCAATTACCAGTTACTTTTAATTGTATATCAATCCCCGCTTGCTTAGCTAAATAAACAAAATTGGGGAAAGAGGTTGCTACATTAGCACAATCTTCAATAATAATCGGGTTACTAGCACATAAACTTGCCATAGTAAACGCCATCGCGATTCGATGGTCACCATAACTTTGGATAACGCCGCCTTGAATTTTACCACCTTGTATCACCATCCCATCGCGAGTGGGTTGAGCGTCTATACCCAACGTTTGTAAGCCTTCAGCCATCACTTGAATACGGTCACTTTCTTTTACCCGGAGTTCTTCAGCACCCGTTAATCGAGTTTCCCCTCGAGCACAAGCCGCTGCGATAAATAAGACCGGAAATTCATCTATCGCTAAGGGAACTTGTTCCTCCGGAATATGAATACCGTGTAAAGAACTCGCCCGGACTAAGATATCCGCCACCGGTTCGCCACCGATTTCACGCTCATTGTGTAAGTGAATATCGGCACCCATTTGACGTAGAATGTTGATGATTCCAATTCGCGTTGGATTGATACCTACATGTTCTAGTAATACTTCTGAACCGGTCGCGATGCTGGCGCCTACCATGAAAAATGCGGCTGAGGAAATGTCGGCGGGGACTTCAATCGAGGTGGCTTGTAATTGACCACCCCCGGATAGACAAACCTGTGGTCCATTTCGTTGAATAGGGTAACCAAAACCTGTTAACATACGTTCAGTATGATCACGAGTCGGTGCGGGTTCAGTTACACAAGTCATGCCATTGGCGTATAAGCCAGCCAACAGTAAACAAGATTTAACTTGAGCACTCGCCACCGGTAAATGGTAGTCTATTCCCTGCAACCGTTGTCCACCCTTAATTCTTAGCGGTGGTGTTCCTTGAGCAGTGGTTTCAATTTGTGCGCCCATCGTGGTTAACGGTTCGGTCACTCGACGCATTGGTCGACGCGATAACGAACTATCTCCGGTCATTTCCACCGCAAAAGACTGCCCCGCCATTAACCCAGCTAACAACCGCATGGAAGTACCCGAATTACCTAAATACAAAGGAGTCGTGGGTGGTTGTAAGCCTTGTAAACCAACTCCATGCAGAATAACTTGTCCTTGGTGAGGCCCTTCAATATGAACCCCCATCGCCCGAAACGCAGCTAAAGTCGCTAAAGTATCTTCTCCTTCCAAAAAACCACTAACCTGGGTAATCCCGTTAGCTAAAGCGCCTAACATCATCGCACGATGCGAAATCGATTTATCACCGGGAACGCGCAGAACACCGCGTAATGTTCCACTGGGATGAACTATAAATTGAGTGGATAGATTGAGGTTATTCATGTTGTTTTTAAGTGATATTCCTAACCGGTTTAAGCCAAATTCACGATGATTTTGGTAGCGACTTTCGTGAGTAAATTAGGACTTGATAAGGAACAAGCTGATTTCATCGGCAACGAAGGCAACGAAAAAGGCAGGAGAATGATTTTAACCACAAAATTTATCACGGGCAGACTTAGCACGGCTAAAAACGGTTGCAATATACTGGCTATCATTTTGTTGGATAGCGGTAATCAGTTGAGTAAGGTCAGTTTTAAAAGAGTCTAATATCTGCAGAATCGCTTGCTGATTGGCGAGACAGATGTCATGCCACATTTGTGGGTCACTAGAAGCAATCCGGGTAAAATCTCGAAAGCCACCGGCGGCAAAGCGAAATATTTCTGTTCTTTCGGCCATTTTAGCCAACGTGTCGACTAAACTATAAGCGAGAATATGGGGCAAATGGCTGGTTGCTGCTAAAACTTCATCATGATGCGTTACTGACATTTCTATAACTTCAGCACCGGTTTGCGTCCACATGGTGGATACCGTTGCTACTGCTTGTGGATCAGTTTCTTGCAAAGGGGTTAATATCACCCGATGTTGTTCAAACAGTTCTGCAAATGAAGCCGCTACCCCACTTTTTTCAGTCCCCGCAATGGGATGACCAGGAACAAAACGGGGTAAATAATTACCTAAGTGTTGGCGAGCATCTGCAACCACGGTCGCTTTAGCACTACCAACATCGGTGATAATGGCTTGCGCAGATAAATTATCTCGAATCGCGGCAAACACGGAGGCGATCGTTCCCAAAGGAACGGCAACCACTATCATATCCGCTTCGGTAACAGCCTGCGCCGGATTAGTGTCATAACGGTCTATGACACCTAATTCAACTGCCTGTTGTAAATTATTGATATTACGTCCACAGCCAATCACTTCACCAACCGCGTTGGCTCGTTTAAGTGCACGGGCTAGTGAACCACCAATAAGACCGACACCGATAATAGCAAGACGTTGAATCAACATAGCGAGTCTTGGTCAACTCCTTTTTGGTTATACGTGAGGTTCAGATTGCTCATAATCATCTTTTTTTGGAAAATGAGATCTTTTAATGGATAACTGATCATTTATAATTAATTACTGCTCACTGATAAATGTTTATCAGTCCATTCTCTAACTAGACGATCACCCTCAGTGATTTGAGAGATAGATAATTTGTTTAGCAACAACTGTCGTCCTTTAATCGCTTCTGGATTATCTTGTACCGCAGCGAGCGATACCCATTGATAAGCCAAAACCGGATTGGGTTTTACACCTTGACCTTTATAATACATCATTCCCAAATTATTTTGCGCATCCGCTAACCCCTGTTCGGCTGCTTTACTTGACCAAAAAAAGGCTTCGCCAAAATGTTGGGTAACGCCTTTGCCTTCATAGTACAATTTGCCTAAACCACTTTGTGCTTTGGCTTTACCTTGATTAGCGGCTTTACGAAACCATTGCTCAGCTTGCTTAAAATCTTGGGTAACCCCTTCACCTTGATAATACATGATCCCTAAACTATATTGAGCATCGGCATCTTCTTGCGCAGCCGCTTTGACAAACCATTGTTTGGCTTGTTCTAAATCTTTAGTAACACTTTCGCCTTGGTAATACATTTGCCCCAGTTGGTATTGCCCCTTGGCGTCTCCCTTGCCAGCCGCTTCTCGATACCATTGTGCTGCTTGGAACAGATTTTTTTCTACGCCTTCACCATAGTAACTCATTTGTCCTAAGCTATATAAAGCCCTAGCATCTCCTTGGTTAGCGGCTTTACGATACCACTGCGTGGCTTGCGTAAAATCTTGAGTTACCCCTTTGCCCAAGTGATAAAGTTGAGCCAGATTATATTGTGCATCCGCTAACCCTTGCTCAGCAGCTTTACGAAACCAGTTTATCGCTTGGGTAAAATCTTGATCAACACCTTTACCTTCATAATACATATAACCTAAATTATTTTGCGCAACGGCAAGTCCTTGTTCAGCGGCTTTAGTATAGCCAAGGACAGCGAGTTTAAATTGCTTTTGCGTATAATAATTTTTAGCTTGTTCAAAAATATGCTCAGCATTCTCATCGGTAAAGGGGGATTCCTCAGGAACCGGTTTTTCGGGTTCGGTTTTTTTAACCACCTGGGAAGTTGGCGTACAACCCGACATTCCAAATCCGACTAACAGAAGCCCAATGAAAATTTTCTTTAACATAAAAAATATCGGCGTTACTTACTCGTTAAATTGTCGCAAAAAACGGAGGTCATTCTCAAAAAACAGACGAATGTCATTGACGCCATAGTATAACATGGCTAAGCGTTCTACTCCTATACCAAAAGCCAAGCCAGTATACTGCTCATTATCAATGCCAACTTGCGAAAAAACGTTGGGATGCACCATACCGCAGCCGAGTATTTCTAACCAACCACTCTGTTTGCATACTCGACAGCCGCCGCCGTTACAGACAACACACTGGATATCCACTTCTGCAGAAGGTTCGGTGAACGGGAAATAAGAAGGACGAAACCGAACTTGTAAATTGCGGCCAAAAAAATGTTGAAGAAAATCATCTAATATGCCCTTAAGATCCGCAAAAGTAACGTTGGTATCCACCATTAAACCTTCCACTTGGTGAAACATGGGCGTATGCGTCAAATCCGAATCACACCGATAAACTCGCCCCGGGGCAATGATTTTTAGTGGCGGTTGACGGGTCTTCATCACCCGAATTTGCACCGGGGAAGTGTGAGTGCGTAACAAGAGATGTTCATCAAAGTAAAAAGTATCGTGCATGGCTCGAGCCGGATGATGCGCTGGAATATTCAGGGCTTCAAAATTATGATAATCGTCTTCGATTTCAGGACCTTCTTCAATACTAAACCCAATTTGAATAAATAGTTTTTCGATACGTTGCAAAATTTGCGTAATGGGATGCAGTCCACCTTTCGGTTGACCTCGTCCTGGTAAAGTTACATCAATCCGTTCAGCCGCTAATTGTGTTGCTAATTGAGCTGATTGTAGTGCCGTGCGACGGGTTTCAATTGCTTGTTGTAAGGTTCTCTTAGCCTCATTAACCGCTTGTCCAGCTTGTGGACGTTGTTGCGGCGGCAAGTGACCCAATTGTTTCAGTTGTTCAGTTAAAACCCCTTTTTTACCTAACCACTGTACGCGTAATTGTTCAAGCGTAGCGAGATCTGGTGCCTGAAAAATAGCTTGTTGAGCTTGATTAATAAGTTGTGAGAGTTCTTGCATGTTTAGATGAATAAAGTGACGATGATAGCAAGTATACTATTGATTTGATCAGCTTAATAGTAGTTATCCAGTTGGTGTTAAGATTAGTAGATAACCTAATTTAGGGTAAAATTTAACTATAGTGTGGCTGATACTATAACTTGTTCACCTGACGCCAACTGAAATATCCCGGTAGCATTCTCTTAAAGGCTCTAAATGCCCCGATGATATCTCCACAAGCGAGTGCATAAATACCTAATCTTCGGTAAAACTTTTTCCGGTATAAGGGATTACTATCTATGGTTTCTCGAAAAATTTCGCAGAGGATAGTATGATTTTTATAATTTTTGATAAATTTTCTCCTGGCTGTTATCTGATGAGTACCCCACCCAATATTCCAAACTGCAACGACCACCGGGAGATGATGAATAACACAACACAGAGAAGCCGCCATATAAAATTGGGTATCAGTATATTTAGTCAGACGTTCATCAAAAGAGATACGTTCTAGTACTCGTTTACGAAATAAGGTGGAATTATTATGTATGACGTTCGTACAATATTTAAAATTGTACATATCATAAATAAGTGCATGTTTATAAATAATTGTTTCTTTTTTACCTTTATGCCAAAAATTATATTCCATTAACGAATAAACGATATCTACTTCAGGATGTTGAAACAAATAGTTGAGTTGATCCTCAATTTTATTGGGATAATAATAATCATCATCGTCTAGCAAACACATAAACTCACCTTGCGCTTCACGTAACGCAATATTACGAGCAGCAGCAACCCCCTTGGGTTTATCTAAATGGATGATTTTAATTCTTGGATCAGTGAAATCTAAAGAAACGGGTACCGTTGAACCATCATCTACGACGATTATTTCGAGATTTGAATAGGTTTGTTGTAATACACTTTCGATTGCAATCGGTAATTTATCCGAGCGATCTTTCGTTGGGATAACAACTGAAACCAGTGGGTTATTGGCATTCACAATACTTTACCTACCTTTTTAAGGATTTACACATTGACAAAATAGTAAAAAAAGTGTAACTACTGCAAAATCAATCTGAGAATTAATTGTTATTAACAATCAACTATATATTCATACTTGAGTCGCTTTGTCAATGCGTAATTTCTAAATAAAATTTTCATTTTCAGCACCAAGACTTTTCCCTCTCTTTCTCTATCTGAAGATGCGATTCCATCTAATAAATCGTTTTTTTATTTGCTTTAATGCTTAGAAAGTATCTCCTCTATCCGGAGAATTTTAGATAAAATTGCATGACTCTATTGAGTAACCATTTTTATGCCCTATTCACCTTAATTTTCTTTACTCTAGTTACTTTATTCTCTGGCTAAATTAATACTTGACAAATTTTATAAAGTATAAAATAATTCAAAATTATTAATACTGTACCCCTACTAATATAAGGAAATAAATTTTATTTACTCTTATTGTTATTCCTTATATCTTATCTTTATTCCACATTCTTAATAAGATTATGTGTTTGTATCCATTCATACTTTAACTTCTAAATACGATAAAAATAAATTAAATTTTAAAAAAATAATAATATCCCAATTTATTATATTAGTATGTATTCTAAAATTTTAAAAGAAAATTAAAATCATTGCCTTAGTCAAGATAATAATATTATTATTTTCTTATATTAAATATATAAACATTTGTTTTTAATAGATAAATATTAATTATATTAACTAATAAGGGTTAATTATTCTTTTTCTGTCAAGACACTTTATTTCTTTCAATAATATGCTAACATGTCACGGTGGTGTAATCTCTGTCTGATAAAATCATATTAATGACTTATCTACTCAAGTCATTGTGCAATGCGGTATCTTGGGTAGTATAAGTCAGTTTATTTGAGATTAAATACTTTTACTCAAATAATTTGTCAAAAATAAGGTTTTACTGGGATCTGAGCCTATACCCAATTAACGTAAACTCATGTTAACTACGTCAACTACCCCGCCCTAAAGGACGGAGCTTGTAAAAGCAAGGTTGACCAAACTCAGTGCCGCTATGGGCACTACGCTGATAAGAGGTCGTTAAGACTTACCGTAGAATGCTTCCTGAGTCCTACGCTCTAACCGGTCAGAATCACGCTGGGGAAAGGTAAAGCCTCGAAGGTTCTGATCGTCATGGATCACTGTGAGAGCCGCTTATCAGCCTTGTCGAAGGGAGATAGCGGGAAACCGCTGCGTCACTAGCCCCTTACGGGGAGGGCTTAACCGCCGGACCGCTGGGAAAGACCAGCACCTAATTTCTACAGAGATAGCTTAACCACAAGAGGAGCGAGAACAGGGTCGGCTTCCGCCGACGCGCTATCCCTCCCCGCCCGGAAGGACGAGGTTTCTCGCGCAATTTGATGAAGGAGAAAAACAACTATGGCTTGGAATTTTCCTAAGCTCTCCCGACGTACTTTTTTAAAGACCACTGGTCTTAGCACCGCCGGATTAAGTTTATTAAAATTTAATCCTTTATTGAGTAAATCCGCTCAAGCGGCCACTCAAAGTGAAAGCAAAGAAGAAATTAATTACACTATCTGTAACTTCTGTTCTTCTTTATGTAATGTTAAAGTCACCAGCCGGATAGGCCATGATGGTAACAAACGAGTTGTTAAGCTTGATGGCAATCCCAATTCCACTTTGAATCGTGGCAAAATGTGTGCACGTGGTCAAGCCGGTTTACGACAAACCTATGATCCGGATCGGTTTAAAAACCCATTGATCCGAGTAGAAGGGAGTAAACGCGGCGAATGGAAATTCCGCGATGCTACATGGGAAGAAGTGTGGGAACACATTGCTAAAAAAGTGAAAGATGCCAATATCCAACCCTGGGAATGGACCATGATTGGCGGTTGGACCTCTTGTATATTTTACATGAATTGGTCAGTTCCCTTTGCTATGGCCAATGCGATACCCAATATCGTTGCCTCCCCCATGCAGCATTGCGTCACTACCGGTCATTTGGGCACCGATGCCGTCACGGGTACCTTTAATGTCCACGATGAAATCCTCCCCGACTATGATAATGCCAAATACATTGTTTACGTGGGTAACAATTCTTCTATTGCTGGGGTTTCAACTTGTCGTGCCGTCCGGTTTGCGCAAGGCAAAAAGAATGGCGCTAAAGTGGTCGTTTTAGATCCGCGTTTATCTGAAACCGCTGCTAAAGCAGATGAGTGGGTACCAATCCGACCCGGAACGGATTTAGATTTCTGTCTAGCTATGCTGCGAGAAATGTTAGCTAATCAGTTATATGATGCTGAATTCTTAAGAGTTCACACCAATATGCCTTTCTTGGTTTACAAAGATGATAATAACCAATGGCAACTGGTTAAAGACAAGGAAGAGCGCCCCATGATTGTTTGGGATGGGACTTCAGATATCCATATTCTTCCCGCTTATACAAATTACAATCGTATGGATATTAACGGCCAAATTTTCTGTCCGAGTCTCAACGCACCGGAAGGATTAGTGGTTCCGGATAATGCTGCGGCTGGTGCGGGTAAACGTGCTATCACGGTACTGCAAGCACAACTAGAAGAAATCGATTTCTGTACCCCAGAATGGGCAGAGAAGACCACTACCATCCCAGCGGCCACGATTCTTCGGATTACCCATGAATTTGGTAACAGTCGTCCGGCATTAATTGATCCTGGTTGGCATGGTGCCCGGTTTGGCAATGTTATGATGACTCGTCGAGTTCAAGCCATGATTCAAGCTCTGAATGGTGGCATTGATAAAGAGGGCGGTTGGATCTTGAGTGGTGAATTTCATCACAAATTGGCTAATCAATACAAAGCTAAACAAGATAATAAAGAACTACCGGCGCCAATGGCCACGAAAGCCGGAATGGATTTCGCTCTGTTTGTGGTTAAAGCTTTCTCTGATGGGAAAAACTTTCCCCATGGCCATCCCGGCTGGGCCTGGGCTTACTCGCAACAACAAAAAGCGGAAGGCAAAGTCGGTGTTGCTTTGCCAGTCTTAGCCGATGAAGGCTTCAAAGAATCCGCTGAAGGTAAGGTTATGTGGGAAGGGAAACCTTACCTGACTAGAGCACTATTTGTTAACGCCGCTAATCCAGTACGCCATTATTATCCAGATACTTACTGGAAAGATATCATGGCGAGTAGCCATATCGAATTAGTATTGGCGGTTGATGTACTTCCTTCTGACACTACACCTTATGCTGACATCATTTTACCTAACAGTACTTATCTCGAACGGAGTGAACCGACTTTCTATGGCAACGGCGTCAATCAAGATTTAGCGATAACCACTCGTTATGCCGCGATCGATCCCTTATACGATTCGCAAGAGTTACCCGATATCCTATTGAAATTAACCGAAATTATCAGCGGTAAACCGGAAGAGTTGTTTAAATGGATGGAAATGTTGACCGGGCTTCCCGCTGACGCGACTAAACAAAGATTAGAGCAACTCCGTAACGAAAAAGATGACAAGGGTGGTCCTAAGTACAAGAGCCCCTTTATGGTCGCCTGTCGACAAATCGGTTTAGTAGAGACGGCCAAACGCTTAAATATCACGCCAGAAGAATTAGATAAAGTTTTGCGGGAAAAAGGTATCTATCATGAAGAAGATTGGCGTGACTTGCTGGTACATACCGCCGTACCTCGTAAACTGCCCACCACGACAGCCAGTGGTCGTATTGAATTTTTTAGTAGCTTCTTTGACATGTTACGTTCCCAAGGACATAATTCACCTCACTTCAATGTGTTAGCGAGCCACATTCCAGCAGAATGTCGCGCTGGTAAAACCATGGAACAACCGCTTGAAGCAGATGAGTTTTATTTCTCTTATGGTAAAGTACCGACGGTTTCTTATGGCTCTACTAATAGTAATAATCCGGTGTTGGCTGCGATTAACACCTTTAAAAAGGATATTTATACTGGGGTGTGGATCCATCCTGACCGTGCTAATAAACTCAATATCAAAAATGGTGAAAAAATCAAACTACGCAATACCCTTTCCGGTCAAGAAGCTGAGGGAATGGTTTACGTTACCCGTAAAGTTCGTCCAGATACCTTATTCCTCCATTCGGCGTTTGGGGTGGAAAACCCACAATTGACTCGTAGTTACGCGATGGGCGGTACAGCGACTAATAAATTGATTCCGCATAATGTCGAACCGGTCGTTGCTGGTTTCCGTTCGCAAGAATTTACTATTAAAATTTCCAAAGTTTGAAATCAGGCATTCAGCAGCAGGTGTACTGAAAATTGAGAATTGATCAAAGGAGAAAAACTCACTATGGCGAATACCCCGCACTATGCAATGGTCATTGACCTAAATACTTGCGTAGGCTGTAATGCTTGCATGGCGGCTTGCGCAATGGAAAATCAAACGCCCGTTTGGAAAAACCAATGGCGTACTTACGTTCATGATATGGAAATCGGTAAAGAAGGTGGTGAAGTCCGGCGGCGATTTCTACCACGGTTATGTAATCATTGTGACAATCCACCTTGTATGAGCGTTTGTCCCACCGGTGCCACTCACAAATTAGATAATGGAATTGTATTGGTAGATGACAGCCTTTGTATGGGTTGTCGGGCTTGTGCGATGGCTTGCCCGTATGATGCTCGTTTCGATATGACTAGTAACGATCTTGAACAAGGGAAAGGATTTTACGGTGAACTACTTCATCGTGAACATCCGAGCGTAGATAAATGTTCCTTCTGTGCCCATCGAGTAATGAAAGGACTCAAGCCAGCTTGCGTGGAAACCTGCGTCGGATTTTCTCGTCAATTTGGTGATTTGAATGATCCGAATGATCCCGTAGCCAAAATCGTAGCGAGTGGCATTGCTAAGCCACTTATGGCACATCTGGGTACTCGACCCAATGTTTATTATATCAACGAATTAGAGAGGGCAACCTAATGGAAGGCATGTATTATGACACTCAAGCAGTGTGGACCTGGTGGATTGCTATCTACTTATTTCTAGGTGGTTTAGGTGGAGCAACCGTCGTCACCAGTTGTCTCACTAATATGTATGTTAAAGAACATAAGCCGTTGGTATTATGGGGAGTTATCTCGGCGTTTATCATGTTGAGCTTAGGTTCTTTCTTGCTGTTTCTCCACCTACTTAATAAAATTAATGTGATTCATGTTCTTAATCCGATGGTACTCATCCATAAACCCGACGCGTGGATTAGCTGGGGTACTCAATTTATTGTGTGGATGATGGTCTGGAGTATCATTTATGCGTTGCCTTATATGTTGGAAACGCCATTCTTCACCAAGATGCCTATTATTGGCACCCTGTTAAAGCTGTTTGGTTGGTTAGGTAAGCTGTCGAAGAAGTTCCATGGACTCATTGGTTGGTTAGCTGTCATTAATAGTGTGGGAACGGTATTTTACACCGGTTTATTATTACAATCCTTCCCCGCTGTGGCTTTATGGCATAACCCCGGGGTGCCTTTACTCTTTATTGTGTCCGCTCTTTCCACTTCGATGGCATTTTTACTCTTAGTGTTATATTTAGTCATAAATCGAGAAGAAGATCAGGCCTTGCGGGTTCTGTACGAACGCACTGATGTCATTTTGATTGGAGTTGAACTCTTAATTATCTTTGTGTTCTTCCATTACACCACTTACGGTCTGGAATCGGCTCGTTCTACCGCGCATATTTTGTGGAATAGTCTGGGTTGGATTTTCGGGTTCGTCGTGTTTGGTCTGATTGTTCCTTTCTTAATTGAACTGCGCGGAGTGACTAAAGGTTGGGGTAGTCCAGCACCGATTGTCTTAGCCGCTATCATGGTTTTAAGTGGTGGTTACCTACTGCGTCACTACTTTATGTATGCGGGTGTTTATGAACGTCCTTATCCGGCAGTCAATAGCATTTCCCATCATGCTCAACTTCAACCTAAAACTACCCCAGAACCTCAGGGGTAAACTCAGCTAACGGTGGCAAATGTTACCTAATAACATTACACCGGATAAACTGCGTCTCTTTGCTGGGCTACTCGCTTCGCCCAGCAAAGACAGTTTAGAGGTGCTTATTGAATTAGCGGCAGAAAACCCGTGGTTACAGCCGGCTGTAGCCGAATTGAAGGCAATGGCTTTAGACCGTTGGCAAGGAGAACATACCTACCTTTTTATCAATGGTCATCCTAAAACCTGTTGCCCACCCTTTCAGTCAGTTTATCGTCATGGCGTGATGAATGGCGCAATTTGTGAAGACATTGAGCAATTTTACCAATCCATTGGCTTAGAAACGATTGATGGACTACCGCCAGATTATTTGGGCGTTTTATTAGAATGTGCTGCCTACTTAGCAGAACAACAACCTTTTGAGGTGATGCAATGGGAACAATTATGGCAAAATCATATTGTTCCTTGGGTACCGCGTTTTGCTGAAGATTTACAATCTCATAGTGAATTGATTCTTTATCAGCAACTTGGAGTTAAATTAAAGGAATTATTTTAAGCCATGTCAACTTGGCAAATTTTGGATTCAACTACGAGCGACGAAGCAGTTATCAATACGGTGATAGCCGTTTTTACTGAACTATATCAGACTAATTTTATTAACGAACTGTTAGTTAACCACCATTTACCAGTTGAAGTTCGAGCTTTTCGTCATACCGATATTTGGCGCATCTTCTTACTCTTAACACCCTGGACACTGGCGCGAATTTTTTTACCAGAACGTAAACCCATGATTCCTCTTCCAGCCGATTGGCAGGCGGAAGAACGACTTCATGCTCCAATGTTAGTGATTGGGCCCCCGATTTCTTTACCCATTTTAGGCGGTAAAGAAAGAGCGCATCTTAATTATCATTCCCAACTTGGTCATTACCTTATTCAGCCACTTATCCAATCCATGGAACAATTTAAGACCCCGCAAGACGCTTTTAATGCTTGGAATGAAGTCATAACTACTCGTAATCGGGTTATTGAAGAACAACAGCGGCGATGTGATTGGCAACAGGAAGTTTCTCGCCGAGAATTTTTTGCGAAACTCCGGCGAAGTGTTCCAGTAAAAGAGTCTTAATTAACACTTGCTATTACTAATTGACTATTAAAAGATTTAACTAGTTAACTAGTTCCCACGCTCCAGCGTGGGAATTCATGTTGCACCGTTCCAGCGGTGCGTGATGTGTACAATCAATGTGCGGGAGTTCCCTGCGCCGCTGGAGCAGCGCAGTACGCATTCCCACCGAGAGAGACGGTGGGAACGAGAAAAAACCCATCCGCTACGCTTAACTAGTTCCCACGCTCCAGCGTGGGAATTCATGTTGCACCGTTCCAGCGGTGCGTGGTGTGTACAATCAATGTGCGGGAGTTCCCTGCGCCGCTGGAGTAGCGCAGTACGCATTCCCACCGAGACGGTGGGAACGAGAAAAAACGAGAAAATAAGGTATAAAAGTGAAGAAATTTTGGAGTTCGTTATGAATTGGCAACAACTTTGTCAAGATCCCACCTTTCAAGACTTACCTTACAAGATTGAACTAAATGAACAGGGACAAATTATCATGTCTCCAACCGGACTTATACATGGTAAATATCAATTTAAAATAGGTTCATTCATCCTCAAGCTTATGCGCGAAACCGGTGAAGTCATAACCGAGTGTGCCATTCAAACAACAAAAGGTACCAAAGTTGCTGATGTTGCTTGGTTTTCTTCACAACGTTGGGAACAAGTTAAAGATAAGTACGATAGTCCTATTGCTCCAGAAATTTGTATTGAAATTCTTTCACCGAGCAATACCGTTGCTGAAATGCGAACTAAAAGATTGCTCTACCTTGCTGCCGGTGCCCAAGAAGTATGGTTTTGCAATGAGGAAGGTCACCTGAGTTTTTATGATACCCAAGGTAAGTTGCCAACTTCTAGATTAATACCTGATTTTCCTAAAAAAATTGATTGATAAATGCTAGTAGTGTGTAGGTTGGGTAGAGCGCAGCGAAACCCAACATTTAAAAGGCCAAGGTCCTTAATTTGATGGGTTTTGCGCTGACGCGTTCTACCCATCCTACGTTGTTACTACCTTGAATTATTGCCAAGGTGAAAACTGCCCTTCTGCTGCTAAGTTGTTCATTCGTTGACTTAATTCCGCCATAAATTCGAGCTTATCGCCATTCCAATACAGCGGTTCACCGACAAAAATGTCGCAAAAAAACGGTACTAATAGTGCTTCACCTTTGGGCAGGGTTTTACCTAGCCCGTGGATAAATAGCGGATAAAATGGCACAGTGGGATAGCGGCGAGCTAGGTGGGCTACACCACTTTTGAATTGGCTCAGTTGTTCTGGTTCACCCCGACTCCCTTCGGGAAAGATAATCACGATATTACCCGCTTCTAAGGCAGTGCCTACCCCAGCTAATCGATCCTGGTGCATTCCCCGCGCTTGACGTTCGATGGGAATAATGCCGATGATGTGTAGGGCAATCCAAGTTTGCCAACGATTGCGTAGGAAATAGTCGCTGGCAGCCAGTGGACGTAACTGAGGCAATAATCGCAATGGAAATAAGCTGATTAGCGCTAAAGCATCGAGGTGGCTGTTATGATTAGCCACGATCACGGCGGGTCCTTGTTGAGGTAGAGATTTTAGTCTTCGTACATTAATGCCGACGATCAAGAGCAAGAGAGGACGCACGAGAACAGCAAAAAATAGGTAACGTAACACGGAAGTTATCACTGTAGAATGCCGTGAGAACCAAACGTATGCCAAGGAAATAAATAGTAAATATAGTGAAAAAACAGCGGTGCGGTGTAGGTCAAGCTATCGACTCGATCCAGGATTCCGCCGTGTCCCGGTAACAAGGTGCCACTATCTTTGATACCGAGATCGCGCTTGATAGCAGAAATATTGATGTCACCAAAAAAACCACCTATGCTGATAATTAAACCAGCCAGTGCTGACTGCCAAGTGTTCATGGGAGTTAATATTGGGCCTAATAAAATCGCTAAGATCAAAATAGTCAACATGCCACCGAGAAAACCACCCCACGTTTTGTTTGGGCTCACTTTGGGAATAATTTTGTCACGTCCTATCAATTTACCCCATAAATATTGGGCAACATCGTTTAACTGCGTTAACATAACCAAATACAACATTAATCCTGGCCCAGCCAGCAGCATTCCGCTTGGGGTTTCGTAGCGTAGAATGAGTAAAAAAGCCGCATGGCTCAGGCTAAAAACGGTGGTCATTAAACCCCAATGCAAGGTGCCGATGGCTCGCAAAAAACCGTCGGTTTCGCCCACTAACAACATTCGCACGGGTAGTAGTAAAAAACAGTAGACGGGGATGAAGATAATAAACATACCGTACCATTCAGCATAAACCCAGTAATATTGCAATGGAATAACGAGATAAGCCCAGAACAGCACGCGGCGATCTGCACGGCGGGTAGGAATTAAAGAGAAATATTCTTTGAGGGCTAGGAAACTGACGAAACCAAAGAAGAGCAGAGAAAAAGTGCGGCTCAATGTCATCGCTAAACCGAAGACGATAACCATCACCCACCAAGTATTAATTCGCTGGCGCAATTCACCGAGACCGGGCTTAGCAGAACGGTTTAACAGTGATACCACTATCGAAGCCAGGATAAGCAACCCGAAAATGCCACCTAACGTCCAACGTACTGCAGGATCTAACTCTAACCCAATCATGATTTAATCTCCAGTAGCGCACCGCGTGCCCGATTAACAATGGTCCAAGCCGCCAACAGCACCAGTATACTTAACACCACATTGCACCCAATACTTGGCAATACGCCACTCCCCAACAATAACCCTAATAACCCAAACGCCAAAGCACGGTCGCTTTTACCCAGCGGACCATCGTAGCGGCGGCTGGCGCCAATTTGGATTCCCACCACGCCCATCATTTCACCAATCACAGCTAATAATACGATCAAAACGGGTAAGGGTGCATAAATTGCTGGTAGCCAAGCAAAGGGTAAATAGAGTGCGGCATCAGATATCACATCCCCCAGTTCATTGAGGATCGCACCCAGCGGCGATTGCATATGATACTCACGGGCTAACAGACCATCAATCGCATTAAGTGCCATCCGCATCAGCAACACCACCGGTAATAGCAACAACGGCCAACCTTGCGATGACCACACCACAATCGTCATACCGCTCAGTAATGAGAGGAGTATAGCACTCACCGTCACTTGGTTAGCGGTAATACCCATGGCCGCCAGTGAACGAGTAAGGGGACGGAGCACTGACTGGAAATAGGGTTTTAATTGGTAGATACTGATCATAATTCTCCGTACTGGTTAGGCACGCTTTACTTAGCTAATCGCCACCGGTTGATAAATATCAATAATCGATTGAAATACATAAAGTAATTTTCCGATATCATTTAGTTATTTTCAGTATCGTTAGCCAGTGCTGCTACCACCTTGCGCAATCCCAATACCACGCGGGCAGTTTTGGCATAATCAACTTGATTGGGTAAATCCTGCGGATCATGGTAGTAAGGATAACGACGCGGTGCAGTATCCGTTACCATTAACGCTGGCCATCCCTGGCGCCAAAAAGACAGGTGATCAGACAAATCAACGCCCTCAAGCCACTCCGGCGCGGCAATTCCTTCTGAGGGGAAGGAAGTATAATGGCGAAAATTGTTTATACATTGATGCACCAACCGGCGCGAAGCCATATTGCCAACAAAGGCAATGAAATTACCGGTATCGGGATAAATCCATTTAAGCAACGGGATTGGATAATCTTGGCTACCCGGAGCGTCACTGTAATAGCCAATGGTTTCTAAAGAAAGCATACCATATACCGAGAGACCTTTGGCGCGTAGGTCCAATGCAAAGCGATGACTGCCAACTTCCTCACCACCTCTAAAAAAGAGCAGTTCTTCGTTGACAAATGCGACCAGATAAATGCTGCGTTTAGGTTGATAATCTACCAACAGCCTTGCCAATTCGAGTACAGCCGCGACTCCGGTGGCATTATCATTGGCGCCGGGTGAATTGCCGGCTGAGTCGTAATGTGCGCCAATGACCAAGGCTTGCTGGGGAAATTGGCTACCAGGCAACCTTACCCATAGATTTTGCACTTCCTGCCCTGCCGATAGAAACGATTGCCGATCAACGGAGTAACCAAATTGTTTGAAGGTTGCTTCGATATAAGCCGCCGCGTTGTGTAAAGCTTCCGGGTGTCCGATATTTCTCTCCCCGATTTCCCCGGCCAATTTCTCTACGTGACGGCGCAAGAATACGCTGATATTGCTTTCCTCAGCAGTCAATGGGAGAAATGGCCCCTGATACGAAATGCCAGGCATATGGACAACATAACATGAACCTATCAGCAAAACCGCTAGTAACACAGCAAGAATGACGCTCCAGCGTAACAATAAGTTTTTCCATTCACGCCAGTTATGTGGCATCAGATAGGGCAACATCGATTATTTCTCCTCAAAGTGTTAGCAGAAAATAATTTACTTAGCTTATGTTACGCTGGTTATGCTATTCTTAATATTGGATTTATTTATTCTGTCCATTAGGAGGAGAATCTAGAATTATGTTTAAAAAATTTAATTATTTCATTTTGATAGGGTTGATATTTGCTTTACCACTTAGGATAGCTACAGCCGCAACGGATTTATTGATTTCCGAATATGTGGAAGGGAGTAGTAACAACAAAGCGCTTGAACTTTATAATGGGACTGGTTCAGCGATTGACCTCGCGGCCGGTCATTATTTCATTGAAATGTACTTTAACGGTGAAAAAACACCGAATATCAATATTTCTTTAACCGGTGTGGTAGCGAATGGTGATACTTTTGTACTGGTTCATGCTGAAGCGACGCCGGCTCTTTTGAGCTTAGCTGATCAAATCGGGAATGGGAGTTGGTTTAACGGTGATGATACCATTGTTCTGAAAAAGGATAGCGTTATTCTGGATGTGATTGGACAGATTGGTGTCGATCCGGGTATTGAATGGGGTAGTGGGGTTATCTCTACGCAAAATAATACGCTACGTCGCCAGATGGCTATTTGTACTGGAGATAATGATCCAACCGATAATTTTGATCCGGCAACCCAATGGGATGGTTTTGCTATTGATACTTTTGATGATTTAGGTACCCATGTGACTACCTGTGATGGCGTCGATATCCCACCGCAAGTGAAAACAACTGTGCCTATCAATGATGCTATCGCAGTCGCTACCGATGCGAATATAGTCATTGAATTTAGTGAGGCCGTTACGGTAACTGAACCTTGGTATACCATCACTTGTAACAGTGGTCAGGTACCTTCATTTACGGTAATGGCGACTACCGATTCCAGTTATACCTTGAATAATGGAGGTCATTTTACGCTTGGCGATACTTGTACTGTCACAGTTCAAGCTCAACAAGTAGTGGATAAAGATACCTCCCTAGATAATCTGAGCGCGGATTACAGTTGGCAATTTTATATTGTTAACTCGACTGGCAATTGTGGCGATGTTGCAACCCCCATTCATACGATTCAAGGTGACGGCGAAGCCAGTTTAGAAGTTGGGCATTCCCATACGATTGAAGGTGTTGTCGTCGGTGATTTTCAAGGAACTGATCAATTAAATGGTTTTTTTGTTCAGGAAGAAGATACTGATATCGATAATAATCCAGCGACTTCTGAAGGTATTTTTGTTTATGATAATCGTGTGGCAGTGAATATCGGTGATATCGTTCGGGTTAGCGGTGAAGTTGCTGAATATTTTGGCTTGACTGAACTGAACCAGGTTCAAACTATTACTATTTGTAGCTCAGCAGCTGATTTGCCCACTGCCGCTACGATGACCCTACCGGTTGATAAAATTGAACTAGAACACCATGAAGGGATGCGGGTGATTTTACCCCAAACCCTGACTGTTAATAATAATTACGATTTAGGTCATTATGGTGAAGTCACCTTATCTTATGGCCGTTTGTTAGTACCTACGCAGGTGGTTGCACCCGGTAGCGCAGCGAATGATTGGCAAGCGAGTAATAATCGTAATCAGATCATTCTCGATGATGCGAGTTCCTTATCTTATCCCGATCCCATTGCTTATCCTCCTCCAGGTCTCAGTGCGCTCAATACGTTGCGAAATGGGGATACAGTGACCACAATCAACGCCGTATTAGGATATAGCTATGGTCAATATCAATTATATCCTACCCAAATTCCTGCATTCACAGCAGCTAATTCCCGTATCACTCAACCGCTACCGGTGGGTGGTCAGTTGAAAGTAGCTAGCTTTAATGTCGAAAATTATTTCAATGGTGATGGTTCCGGCAACGGATTTCCGACTAGCCGTGGTGCGAGTAGTGCTTCTGAATTCAAACGACAACAGGATAAGCTGATTGTAACTCTCTTAGCTATGGAAGCGGATATTATTGGCTTAATAGAAATTGAAAACGATGGTTATGGAGAAAAAAGCGCTATTCAAAAATTGGTGAATGATTTAAACGCAGCCACTACGCCGAATACCTACGCGTTTATCAATCCAGGTCTACCCCAATTAGGAACTGATGAGATTACTGTGGGAATGCTGTATCGTCCTGGTAAAGTAGCTCTGGTTGGCTCGGCAGCGACGAAAACCGATGGCGCATTTGCTGACAAAAATCGACCCCCTTTAGCACAAACTTTTCGATATTCCAAGACGGGTGAAGTATTCACCGTAGTAGTCAATCATTTCAAATCAAAAGGTTCTTCTTGTGATGACGTTGGTGATCCGGATAGCGGTGATGGGCAAGGTCATTGTAATTTAACGCGGGTTAAAGCGGCTAATGAATTAACCGCTTGGCTAACGACCGACCCAACGGGTAGTAGCGATCCAGATTTCCTCATCATTGGCGATTTGAATTCTTACGCTTTAGAGGATCCCATCACGGCCATAAAATCGGCTGGTTATATTAATCTTATCGCTCAGTTTGGCGGTGAATCAGCTTACTCCTATGTTTTTCAAGGTCAAGCCGGTTATCTTGATCAAGCATTAGCGAGTAACGACCTCGTTCCTCAAGTAACTGGGGTAACCCTCTGGCATATCAACGCGGATGAGCCTTCGATATTAGATTATAACGAAGAAAATAAATCTGCTAGTCAATTGGAAAATCTTTATCAAGTTAATCCCTTTAGAACCTCTGATCACGATCCCATTCTGATTGGGTTATTTCCAGAGAAATCTTGTGAACTTTCAGCCTACTATTCTCCGGAGACGCGCCAAGCTTACCTCCCATATATCGAAATTCCTTTATATATGGATATCGATGGCAAAGCAGTTGGAGTAATAGGCGTCTATTCAGGCGTGCTGGAAATTCCTTTTGGGTTTGCTGATTTTGCGGTTAAAGAATTAGTTTTCCTTAATCTCATTGAGCAATCTAAATCTTGTCACGCTCGATTTATCCCCGAGGAAGGGAAGTTGCAAGTCCCTTACATCAAAGTACCTACTCAAACACCTTATCTGAACAATGAACTGATACCAGGTGCGGAAATGGAATGTAGTGCCACTTTGCAACAGTCGATATTAAGGAAAGAAGTATTTAGCTTGGTTAGCATTGAATGTCATTTGCCTAATTAAGGAAGGTAGGTTAACTGAGTAGATAGTAGGCAATGCCTACCCTACGTGGCTTGGCACAGCAGCCAGTAGCGGGAACCGGGGCAACTTGTCAGTCAGTCAAGTAGAGATGATGAAGAACGATGACCCTGGATTTCGCTGCGCTCCATCCAGGCTACTTGCTGTACTGGTAGGAAATAAAAAAGGTGCGTTATAGCTTGCGCTTAACGCACCTAAGGTTATTATTAAGTAATAATTAGTTTACTGTAACTGAAGCTATAAAATCAGCTTGCTGTTCTGGAGCTACCGGAACCGTGTTACCACTACTATCCACTTCTACTAGCCGGTAACAATAATTACCCGTTGCGGCTAAATTATCACTGAGAGTATATGAACTTTCTTCCCCTTGACTTGGAAGAATACCACTGATTGATTCATATCCCAGGGTACTTCTACACACTTCTCCGCTACCTGCTTTTCTCTTGACAGCAAAACCCACGACATCATGCTCATAAGCCGTTGTCCATTTTAGGGTCACGCTGTTACCAACCACTTCCGCTTGCAAAGGCGTTTGGAGTTTGACATCAAGGACATGTCTTGCACCATTTATACGAGCCACTGCTTCACCCGCTTCGTTGTATAGTATAGTAGGTGGTGCATTAGTGGGCGGGATATGTTCTTCCCATAGTGGAGGTAGACAATAAGTACTTGTCCCCATTTTATGAGGTTGCAAGTTATGCAGCTTACCGAAAGGAGTATCAATTTCAAAGAAAATATCAAAACCAATGTTAGCTAACCAAGGATTAATGGTTGGGGTAACCAGACCGAGTGCAGAAAGACCATATTTACTGCCAGTACGAACGGTATATTGCTTAGTAGGATCCTTTAGCACCATAGAAAACATACTCAAGTCAATGCTATCGCCATCCCATGCGGTTCTATCGATTATCGTTTTACCCGAAAATGGTACCGTGTGAACTTCACCGCCACAAGGTATTTCTATGTTGATAAGTGCTGTGCTGGGCGAACTGTCTGTAGCTGCAGGACAATCTTGCCACCAATTTAGTCCGGGACCACACAGACAACCTTGAGGAGGTGTGGGAGATTTTACGACTGGATGCTTATGGAATACCCAAGCAATTATTTGACCTAGCTTATTACGAATAGGTCTCCAACGAGGATCTTTATACTCTAAATTTTCGGGTGGCAAACCCAACATTGCTTGCGGTTCTCCATCATTGCAGGTTGCCATCCTAGTTTGACCGTAGAGCAGTTCTCCCGTCGCCTTTATCTCCATTTCGTAGGTAACAAAAAAAACGCTACAAGCTTTAGTAGAATCTGTTAAATCCTCATAAATAACACCCGGCGAGTAAAGCGGACCATCATTTTCTAAATTTCCGGTTCCATCACCCGCTCGAATGACTACATCACCCCACAGTTTTGTGTTTCCTTTAAAAACCAGGGAAATAATCTCGGTTTGAATCACACCTCGATGAGGATCATGAGGGGCTGGGGGATCAGCGGGTGGTTCTATTGGGCCAAATGTTTCTGGGCCAATTTCTGAAGGTGTTGGTGGGTCTGTGGGTACTGGCGGTGCGGTTATGGTAACCGGGCCAGTTTCTGCTGCTCCTCTATAGACTCGAAATTGAGGCGAACCTTGAAGACTTTCAATAGGAATAACAACGGGATTACTGGTTGCAGGATCGGTTACTGACAATTTCATCACTGCCCAATGGTTTTCTATCTGATCAATCCCTTCTGGGCACTTATCTACCCAGTGTTCACCCGGACCACATCCAGCGGCTATCCCTATATTGCTGAAAGAAAGTAGGGATAGGGATACGACCGGTACCAAAAATTTTGTACCTACCTTTAACATGTTAAAATACCTCCCGATAAAGTAGGGTATGGTTACAAATAAGGGCCATTTTCCTCCAGCTTTTTTTACTTAAAAATAAGGCTAGAGGGACATTTTAAGCACCTTAGCAAAACTAAACTGGCATTGGATAGTCGTTTTTTCTTGAGAAGTTAGGTGAAATCTTGACATACTCAACTACCAAATTGATTTTGCTTAGATACTTATTGATATATGTCAATTTTAAATTTGAATATAAATGAGATTTATAATCAAATAATTTTTTTAGCAGCCAGCCAGTAGCACGCATGGAACGGAGCGGGAACCGGGGTAACTCGTCAGTCAAGTAAAAATGAAGAACGATGAAATTCCTTAACTTAAACTTAATGGCATTGAAACTCCAGCGTGGAACCAGATGAAACCCGTTGGCATGAACTGGTGAGCGTTAAACCACATTATTATCGTTACCTGAGTAAGAAAGTTATTGTATAATAACCTGATGTTTCCCCTACATGATAGAGGCTATAAACGGCTATTTTCTCATCCGCGCTGGTTTCGGCAATTGCTAGAAACTTTTGTTGAAGAAGCTTGGGTGAAGGACATTGATTTTGACCACTGCGAAAAGGTGGAGAAAAGCTTTATTTCCGAACATTACAAACAGACGGAAAGTGACTTGCTGTACAAAGTCAAACTCAAGGGAAAGGAAGCGTATATTTACTTCTTGATAGAATTTCAATCCACTGTCACCTGGTTCATGGCTGTGAGATTATTACATTATATCAGCAGTTTTTGGCTAGATTATGCCGAAAGTCAACCCCAAAACAAAAAACTGCCGGCGATATTTCCGCTGTTGTTGTACAGTGGCGATGATCAATGGACCGCGCCAACCGATTTAGTTGAACTCCTAGAACAACCCGAGCTATTTAAGCACTACACGCCCCAGTTTCGTTACTGCAAAATTGTAGAAAATGAGTACAGTCAAGCGCAACTGCTTCAGATCAGAAATATCGTTTCGACCTTATTTTTGGCGGAGACGCGGTATGATTTGGACTTACTCAAAACCGAATTATTGAATTTATTTGATCAAGAAGAAGATAAAGCAGCGATTTCGTTGTTACTTAATTGGTTTAAACAGTTAGTCGTACATGGTCGCCAAGAAGCGATGGATTATGAAGAATTAGAGCAAATATACCAAAGTCAGGTGGAGGCTAAACAGATGATAGAAACCGCCATTGCTAAAGAACGACAGCAGATTTTTGAGCAGGGAAAAGCCCAAGGATGGATTGAAGGAAAATCGGCGGGGTGGGCTGAGGGTGAAGCTACCGGCAAAGCGAATTTATTAATTGCTTTATTAGAAAGGCGTTTTGGGCCATTGAGTGAGGCGCACAAAGAGCAGATTTATGGTTTGGAAGATGTCAGTCTCTTGAAATTGTCTGAGAAATTGTGGACGGCACAATCATTGTCGGAAATTTTGGCGAGTGATGAGCATCGGGATCCCGTGTAGGTTGGGTCAAGGGTGTAGCCCGTGGAAGGGTACATAGGTGATAACAAAAATAAATAAACAATCACAATACACCGTGCCACCATCACCACCTTGGTCACTAGCACCAAGCTTACCCACTCTTAATTAGCGAGACTCAATATGAAAACGATCACTTTACAAGAAGCCCAACAATGCTTACCAGAGTTAATTTATCTGGTAGAACAGGGTGAAGAAGTTTTTATTATTCACGACCATTTAACAGTAAAACTCATTATACCACCAAAAACTTTTAAAAAACGTCAATTTGGACAATATACCGGTAAGGCGCAAATGAGTGATGATTTCAATTATCCATTACCAGAATCTTTTTGGTTAAATTAAGCTAGCACTGAGAATCTACTATTGGTCAGCGCAGATAGTCAATTTAATCAATATGATATAAAAACAATTTGGTAATATACTGTCATCTGTATCAATCTGATACTTTCCGCAACAAGTCTTGTGCAGTTAAATAGAAAGATTACTCGTAGCAAAAATTGATTAAAAAAGCGTTGAATCGTGCGCACCACGGCTGCGGTGCGCATTCATTCTAGCTGGGTTAGTGTTGTAACCCGTTGCCTTGTGAAAGGCGGGTTACGGCGAGAAAAAATACGTTTTAGTTTACAGTCACTGAAACCAGTTGGTCAGTATGGAAGGTACTCTTATTGTTATAGTCAATGTCTTCCAGTACATAGCAGTAAGTTGTACCAGAAATAACGTTACTATCCGTTATACTATAAATAGCTCCTGACATTTCTGTAGCTTTAGATGGAATCAGAGGAGTCACTTGCGTAATCTCTGTATAGTCGTTAGGATTAGCGCTACAAATACCAGTCAAAGGTATGCCTCTTGAAACTCTAAAGGCAGCATTGTTTTCTTCGGTACCCGTTTCCCAAGTTATATTAACTTGCTGGTTAATTACCTCAGCGCTAAAAGAAGCTAATGTAACAGAGAGATGTGTCGAGGTAGGTATTCCTTTTATCCAATTTTCTTCTTCTTCTTTAAAACAAGCTACTAGTTCATCACTACCTTTTTTATATAAAGGAAGAGTGACACGACCACTACCTACCACTGTTGAAAATGGATGTAAATAAGTGGGTACAATCGTAATGGTTTTACCAAAGGGATCAACTATTTTTGTAGGTGTTGGTGGAACCTTGGGAATACCTATAGATTCCATCAAGAAAGGTACTTTGTTATACAAAGTACCTAGAGGAGTATCCATTTCAAACCAAACATTAAAGAAGCTATCAGCTTCTCGTATACCATAATTGGGATTGATACTATTTCTTTCATGAATAGCTCCCGGTGAATACAGAGAATTGTCATTGTTGAGGTTGCCTATACCATCACCAGCTCGAACGGTAATGGGACCAAGTGGACTATCTCCTGAAAGTTCAAGGAAAACCATTTCTGTTTCAATAACATCATTATGTCCATCAAATTCTCCAACATTTGGTAGTTGTGGATGATCTTTAATTGCATCCACAGGATCCCCTCTCAATATTATGGTTGGACCACTAAGTTTTATTAGATGAACCCCACCCGGCTTATCCTGACAATCTGTTCCAAAAGCTATACCTATAGTAGCGTGGCTAGGGGAATCGTCGATCCCACTTGAACAAATATCTACCCAATGATCACCTAAACCACAGTCGTCATCTGCAATTCTCAAAGTAGCATCAGACGTTCCCAGCACAGCACCACCGGTAGGGTCTGAAAGGGTAAGATTGGCAGTTTCATAGCCTTCATTAAACACTTTGTCATTAATAATTTTGACATTGCAAGTTTTCGGTGCCGTATCACCATCTGCCCACTTCAGCAGTTTACCTGGAATTGCTTGGTAATCACTGCCAGCAGTAGCTGTACCATCAGAAGTAGTACATTTTACTGACACTTTCCCATCACTACCGCCGCTACGGGTCACTTCAATCGTAGCGGTTTTATCATTTTCGTGAACGTTGAAAGTAGCTTGACTAAATTGCAGGGTACCGGCATCGGCACTGGCTATTCCTGAATTGGTTAGCAAAATGGTGAATAAAGGGGTCACCAGTAAATGAAATTTCGAGTTAAGCCTTAGCATTTATGTTTAATATTCCTAACTTTTTTAATTATTGTAACAAGAAGCAAAATAGTAACATTTTGCATATTATCCATCCCACACCAGCGGTGTAGATAGAATATTAGTGTTATAACGTATCAAGATACGTTTAACGCAGTCGACATTTTAACAGAAAAACCGCCTTCCAGGAGGAAAATAATTCCAATAGCAAATAAAATATCCGCTTACTTCCCCACCAAAATAGCTAAAGCCAATGGAGCCTCATGCGACTTGAGGGTCGTCATGGCGCTAGCAATGGTCATTTCGCCGGCAGCGAATAAAATCCAACCATCTTGAGCGGATTCTTTGATAGTTAAAGGCGTTTCTAGTAAAGCGCCGGCTTTTTTCAAGCATTCTCTGGCGGTCCAAATGCGGGTAGCGGCTTTTTCACTGGTTTCATGAGTATCTTGATCAATCACCTTAATTAAGTCGTAATGATTTCCCAATAAATCGAGCCAAGTTTGCTTTTCACGTTTCACCACGGGTTCTAAATCGCAAGCAACCGCTGTCGTTCCGGCAACAGTTAAGGTGAAATCACCCGCGTGAGCGGCGGAGATTTTCCAATCTGAACGAGGAATTTCGGGCTTACCGTCGGGTCGTTTTACGATCTCCAGGGGTGAACCCAACAATTTTTGGAAAGCTTGATCACGGCGAAGCGAACGATCAGGCGTTATTTCATGGTGTAAGGCTACTCGCAACAATGCCGCTGGAATTAATTCTTGTAGCCGCCGTTCCACGTAGGGTGCGAGAAGGGCTTCTTGCCAACCGGTTTGCCAAGGAATCACTGAGACTTTATGTAAATGGAGTCCTTCCCAAATTTCGCGGATCTGACCGGTTGGCGTTTGTAGCACGAAATCATAGCAAAATCGGTCACCTTGGCGCCAACGTTCTTGCGCAGAAAGTGTCCACGGACCCGGTAAATCAATATCAACCAGCGTCAAGCGTTCTACTGCAATCGGTAATAATTGCGCATGGGGAATACAGGCTTGAATGGCATGAATGGCCGCATCGCGTGAACCGGGATCACCGAGCAGTAAAGTAGGTGGCAAATAGCGTCCAAACCAGGGACTGGCATCCGCCGCTGCAATTTCGCCAATACACTGAGTGGCTTCTAAATGTTGGTAACTGCGAATTCGCTTAAATCGACCGGTTTGAAATAGCAATTCTCCATAAGGTTCGAGTTCCAAAGGAATTTCTTTCCCATTGAGTTTAGTCGCTATAGCGGTAGTTGGCGAGATAGCATCACTCACCAGACAACGTGCCTGAAAATGATTCACTTTAAAACCGGTTTGAGCACAACGCAGCACAACATCGACTTTCCCGGGTTCTCGAACCAACGCCGCGATTTGCACAATTTCAGCTTGATTAGCGGCAACGACGACCGGACGAGCAAATTCAACTTGATCAAATCCGGCTATTTCTTTGACTCCCAGCACCGTTGCCGCTACCTGTGCCATCGCTTCTAAGCCCATGACGGCGGGGAAGATGCTTTGTCCTTTAAACACATGGTCATTGAGGTAAGGATCAGAAACCGGTGACAGTTCGGCTTCGACGACTAATTCAATCCCTGGGTAGTAAACGCGAGGATGTTCTAAGAAACGCAAGAAAGGTAAATCTGGATGTTCCAGACGTAACGTGGGCACTTCTGGCATCCGACCACTGATGATCACCGTCTTGGGCCAATTTTGAGCGAGAAGTGCTTGGCGCAATATTGAAATACCGACTTCTGGGGAAATCGGAGTAATCCCTTGTTGTGCCAGGGTTTCATCACTACCCAACCGTTTGCCCATGCCCACTTCTGACCAGACCGTCCATTCGAGCGTTAAACAGCGGCAATGCGGATACGCTTGTTGATGCGCTTCGGTCAATGCCGCTAGCCATTCATTCGCCACCGCGTAATCGGCTTCTCCTGGCATACCCGCTGGAGCAATGAAAGAGCCAAAGCTAATCAATAATCGTAACTGTTGCGGATCAATCGCGTTCAGTAAATGCCGTAATCCACCCACTTTTGGCGCTAAAGTCCGTTGAAAAGCCGCTGCGTCAAGATGACGCAGTAAGGTCGGTTGGTTAGTGCCGGCGCCGTGTAACAACGCCGTAATAGCTCCCCATTCGGGCACTATTTCCGCAATAGTGGCTTTCACCGCTGTTTCATTGGTCACATCGGTTTGACAATATTTAAAAATGAGGCCCATTGCTTGGAAACGGGCTAAATTTTCAGCTAATTCATGATCTTGGTCTGGACTAGCTCTACCGAGCAAGACTAATTTCACCCCAGTTTCACGCGCTAAAGCCGCCGCACATTCCGCAGTAATCCCTTTACCGCCGCCGCTCACCAGCAAGATATCCGCAGCGGTGAGGGGTAAAGTAGGTGCTAAATTTGGTGACGGTAATAATTGCAGCCAACGCTCGTAACGAATCTCTTCGAGATCATAACGGACTTCGTGATAGCCTTTAGCAATATGAAGTTCGGCTAAGATGTGTTCCAGGGCTTGCTGAACAGCAATCGTATTGGATTTTTCTGGTAATGCGGTTGGTTGGTCAAAAGCGGAGGTTAACAGTGGTAAAGTAATAACTACCGTAGTCAGGTTAGGTTGTTCACGGTGCAAGGTACGCGCAAAGGCAGCGGCACTGTTACCCGTTTGAACTAAGATAAAATACCGCCGATTGCTGGTTAATTCCAACACCGCTTGCGCGGCTGCTAACATCATCCCAATGTGGTTTTCATTAACGTCTGCTGGTAAACAGAGAGCAACACCGCCGCCGCCCCAGCTATTTAATTGTTGTTCAAGCGGAACTTTTAAGGGATGATTGGCATCGCCAAAGACTTGCCAACCGCCTTGACCTTGTGGTGTTAACGGATTCCCTCGTCGCGGGCGTTCCAAGTAAGTCACGGTAAAAGCCCGTATCCAGGCATCGACACCGGCTGGCAAAGTCGTGGTCGGGTTAGCCTCCGCTTCACCGCTAGCTAGCCGATCTTCCATCGCTTGCGCAATTTGTGCTACGGTAGCACTGGCATAAGCAGTGGGATCCACCGGCGCTGCTAACCCAAGCTGTCGACTCACTTCGGCGACAATTTGACCCACTGTAATCGAATTGAGATGCAAGTCCGCTAACAAACGACTATGATTATGCACGGCAGTTGGCGGTAATTCAGCTTTTTTAGCCACGGCTTGACGCAGACGTTCGAGTATCGACAACTGGGCTTGACTTTCTGCTGTTTCAGCTTGTGCGGCTGTAGATAGTAGCTCTTCTACTTTAGTTACCGGGGCTACCACAGTGGTTGAAATAGCTGCGTCAGGAAGCGGTGCTAATTCACAGGGATTAACAAAAAACTGCGGTTGCCAATCTAAGGAAAACGGACGTACCAGCCGATCCGCAAACAAGGCTTCACGGTTAAGCGGCGCGCCCATGACATAAGCAGCACCTAAAGCAGTTAATAAGCCTTGAAAAGAAGAACCGGCTATATCCAATGGAATAACTGGCACTGCCGTGGTTTGATGAACCAAATTGGTTAAGATTTGTCCTGGACCCACTTCTACAAACAAGTCGGTTTCTGGCACCACCTGTTGAATTGCTGCGCTAAAGCGAACCGGTTGAGTCATTTGCTTGATCAGGAGTTCTTTCCAATTCACTTGCGGTTCTAATTCTTGGCCGGTAATCGTTGAGATCACGCGCCGCTGTAAAGGTTGTAAAGCGACTGGTGCTAGGTGAGTCGCCAATTCTTCGGCAGCCGAAAGCATCAGTGGGGAATGAAAGCCATGCGCAACCGGCAACAGCGTGGCCGTTATTCCTTGGGTTTGCGCCTGTTGTTGCAGTTGTATTATTGCCGATTTTTCTCCCGATACCACGGTTTGAGAGGGACTATTTAAACCAGCAATATTGATCCCGGCTATTTTCGTGCACCAGGCTTGCGCGGTAGCTTCGTCAACCGCTAAACTCAACATGGCGCCAGCGGGCGCAGCCACATCCGTCATCGCTTGTCCACGAACTTGAACCGTCTTTAACAGGGTTGCTTCATCCATCGCGTTGGCCCAATACAGTGCAGCAAATTCGCCTAAACTGTGCCCTACTGCCAATTGTCCCGTAATGCCAAAGGTAGCCAGGATTTGCAAACCGGCTATTGCTGCGGTAATAATGGCCGGTTGGGCAACTGCGGTTGAATTTAAATCGTTATCGGGATCGGTTAGGATAGCTTGCTGGTAAAGTGCTGTTATTTGGGGAAAGCGACGTGACCATATCCCGCCGGTTAAACGAACTGGAGCGGCTTGCCCGGGAAAGAGCAAAGTAATCCGTGGTGGTTGGTCACGCACAGCTAGAAAAATACCGGCTTGCTGATCAAATAATTGTTGCTCGCCGCTAGTCACTTTTGTCCACAACTGTTCCAGCTTATCTGCCAATTGAGTTGGGGTAGCGGCTATCAATGCGGCTCTAACTGGGAAGAAGCGGTCTTGCTGTGCCAATCGGGCTGCCAGATCGGTGAGTTCACCGAAGGAAAGGCGAGGTGCAAGCTGTGCCAATTGGCTTAGCAAAGCCGCTAGTGCCGGAAAATCTTCTGCTCCCAACAGGAAGAGTTCATTTTCTTGCGGTGTGGCGATTAATTGCTGTTCTTTAGAAGTAAGCTGAGTACGCCGAATTCCATTAATACCTTCTAAAGTGACATGAACATTAATCCCACCAAAACCAAAGGAACTAACGCCGGCACGCAGCGATTGTTGAGCCGGCCAAACTTCCGCACCAGAGAGCAAACGTAGATTGGCATTGTTTGCTTGCAACAGCGGATGAGGATGAGCCACGGCGGTAGCGGGCGGTAAAATTTGATTATGAATTGCCATGACGGCTTTTAATATGCCAGCGATACCGGCGGCGGCTTTGGTATGACCAATATTGGCTTTAATGGAACTAATTGCTGCTGGTAAGCCTTGAGAGTGAGCGGCGCGACGCGCAGACATTAGCGTTTGCAATTCAACTTGATCGCCAACCGTCGTACCGGTGCCGTGACCTTCAAACAGAGGTACCGTGTCAATCCCGTAACCAGCGCGTTGATAAGCTCTCTCTAAAGCTAAACGTTGACCTTTTTCTTCCGGACGGGTGATGCCACCCCCGCCGTCGGAGGAAATCCCCCAACCTCGAATCAACGTATAACAACGGGCACCACAAGCTAAAGCGTCTTCATAACGCATGAGAATAACAAAACCACAGCCTTCACCGGGCCAAAAGCCATTGGCAGCGGCATCATAAACCCGCATTTGCGTAGCAGCCAACGCAGCGGTTTTAGCAAAGCCAATCAGTTCAAACGGATCGAGACTTAAATCGACACCGCCTACCACCGCCGTATCCAGGTCACCAGTAACTAAAGCATTACAAGCATTAGCCAGTGCCAACAATGAGGAACTACAGGCACCATCTAGGGTATAACCGCCACCACCCAAATCAAAGTGGTTACAAATTCGGCCAGCAATGGTATTGGAAAGACCGCCAGCGAGAGTTTCTTCGCCAACCGGTTCAAAGGGTTGTTTATAATCGATTTCTAAATCAGCTAAAAAGGTCGCACGACTCTCCGCCGTCCAATTATTTTTACGTAATTGCGCGTCGACCATGCGGCGAACATAAGGCCACCGTAACCGCATGAGGGCAGCGCGTGAGAATTCACCGGTGAGGGTATTACCCACTAATACTCCGGTTCGTTCTTTAACTAATCCTTGACCATCAGGAAAACCAGCATCTTCCAAGGCTTGCGCAGCAATATCTAAGGCTAACCAATGGGTTAAATCAGTGCTACGGTAGGTGTGACCACTAATACGATATTTGAGTCGATCAAATTCATAGCCCTCGATAACCGCCGCTTGGTCACAATAAACGGCATCAGGTAGAGTCCGATCGGTAGAAAAATAATCCGCTAAATTTAATCTTTCAGCGGGTAGACGACGGAAAGCACGTCGTTGTGCCAAAGTGTTTTCCCAAAGCATTTTAGGGTTATCCGCTTCAGGATAACGACAGGCCATGCCAATAATGGCAATACGTTCGCTCATGGTGTCATTTCTCCGGCCAGCGGCACGGATTGCATAACAGTGGCGGTTTTACCACTACGATAAGCAATAAAATACAAATACACGCCCCGAATGATGCAAACCGCAAATAAGGCGAAAAAGAGACCGAATACGATATGTAGCATCATCAGAATGCCATAAGCAGCCGCTACCGACAAACCAAAGATAACTTGGTACCATGGTTTGAATGGGGTTGAACCCGGATCTTCTATCATATAAAAAGTAAAGAGGAGGAAAGCGACCCCCGTCATGATCTCTAAACCCGCTATCATCGGTATACCTTCATACCAACTCCGTAACAGGGCTTGAATCACAAAGCCAACCAACCAACCGACAATTAAAGGAATACGCCGAGCATAACGGGCATTTAAAAAAGTACCAAATGCTAAGAAAAACAGGAGAATGACCCAATCAGGGGCACCACTGAAATTTTCAGTGTATTGGTAAGGTGGCGTGATACCGACCCAGGGAAAAAGAATCAGGGTAATCGCAATGCCAGTATTAGAAGGATTGAGAAAATGTCGATATTTTCCCTCAATTTTAATCCGAAAGATAAATTTCGAGCCAATCGCCAGCGCCGAAGCAAACGCGATGGGCAACATTTGTTGATTAGAATAGAGCAAGAGAGACACCGCTAACGAGGAAATATGTGCGGGTAGCAGAAAATCAACCAGTGCCCTCAAACCACCCCGGTAACGCGGCGTTTTATTCTGTGCCCACGCATCCACGGTTTCTAATAACAAATCCATGGCGTAGCCGGTGATAAGAGCAACGACCACGTTGGCATAAGATGACTCAAAACCGAGGAACATCTGGCCGGCTATCACAAACAGGGTAAACACTGTGGCAAAGCGTCGTAAAGCCGCTAGGCGTAAATCTTGGCCACTATTTGTTTGGGTTGTCATGCAATCATTCTCCTTTGGCAATTGAGTTTACTTTAAAATCGGGCTGATGATGAGCGAGATTATTCGTTCCATTCGTATTCAATTCCACCGTATGCCAACCCGGGGCTAACGATAATTTGTCCTGATGGATTTTCCCTTGCCCATCTCGCCAATTTAATTCAACCGGTAGGGGTTTATCAGTCGGTACTGAACCCAAACCAAAATGCAGATCGTGACTGCGCTTGCCAGAATGCCCATTACCCCCATCGACTTGTGCCACCAGCTTGCGTCCATCGGGTAAAGTGACTTTGGCCGTAGCCGTGATCGCCGGACGGCTGGGATGGGTAGGATGTCCATTATAAACAGAGATTGGCTTATCTTGATTCAGCGCCGCTACCATTCGCACATGTAAACCTAAAAAGTGACCACAGTGATTGGAACAATCATTACGGTAAAAGTAAGAATCTTCCCACTGATTAGCCAATGCAAAATCCAGATCACCATCGCCATCCACGTCAGCTGTGGCAATACCACGAGTGACATATGGTTGATCTAAGCCCAGATCAGCGGCGATATTCACATAGCGGCCATTTTTAGCTCGCACATAAAACGGATTCATCGCATGACCACAGAGATCATCGCCTTCCTTAAAGGGTGGCCAAAAACGGGTATCTTTTAGCAATTCATCATTGCCAATGGCGATTTGTTGTAATTCTGGCCAGCGACCAATTTCACCTTTGAGAAAACCAGTGGCTTGGATCGCCTCCGACATGCCATCATTATCAAAATCGACTAACTTGCTGTCCCAACCCCAGCTACTCCGCGACACGCCCCACGGTTCACTTTTATCCACATAAGGCGCGATGCCCTGTTTCATGGGTTCCGTTTCGCCAGTGCTCACAAACAGAAAATGACTTTCTTCTAAGGCATATTCCGCCGCGATATTACTGACAAATATGTCGGGGATGCCATCACCATTAAGGTCGGCAAAGTCAACTCCCATGCCTTTAAATGAATCTTTGCCCACCACTTTGGAAGCGGGCATGGTAAAACCCCGTTTACCTTGCAAGCGCGCAAAATTTAACTGACCCGGTGTGGAGCGGTTGTGTAATAGCCGATCGGGACCAAAATCGTTAGCAAAATAAAGTTCCGGGAGCAAGTCACCATCGAGATCAGCAGCACCCACTGCCAACGTCCAAGCGTGATTGACCGGTTGCTCCAGTACTTCGCTGCCATTAATTCGCCGAAAATGTACGGTTAATTTTTCTTCTTGATCAACGGGTTCACCCAGAAAGAAATAAGTTCCGCCGGCATTATAAGCTCGCGACATAGAATGCTGCATTTCATCTCGTGTTTCTGCCTTAACATCCAGAATACGTGCACCATCTTGAAAATAATTAGCAATGATTAAATCGAGATGACCATCACCATCGATATCAGCAGTCGTCGCCGCATTCGTAAACCAACGCTCTATCTCGGTAACTAGTTCTACAGGCTGATACTCGGTTGGCTTATCGGTCTGTAAAAAAGCCACCGGCGTCCGACCCCAATAATAAACCAATAGATCCATTCGGTTATCTTCGTTCAAATCGGCGGGTAAACAACCCATCGGCGCCATAGTTTTATCGTCGTAAGGTAAGATCGGTGCTGCGGATAAAGTCACCGGTTGATAACGATTACCGGTTCCAGGCACCGGTGCGACAATGACCTGATTAGTACGAGTTTCAATACGGCAAATATCATTAGCTAGACCATCACCATCTAAATCATTCAGCGCCACTGCCGCACCAACGGCGGAAATCCAACCGGAGATACGTTCAGCGTGAGGATTAACCGGTCGTCTCGTCTGTTTTTCTGGACCAGGTACTTCAGCTAAGGTTAATTGTGAAAAATTAAATCGTTGGGCCAGTTGTTGTCTTTCTTCAGGTGATATTTCCGGAAGCCGAGCAAAGCCATATAAAATAATAATAACCACCAGCGCAACCAGTGGAGTAATAGACTGTTTAATTTGCATTTTCCCTCCCTACAAGGGTATCGTTAGGATCAGTCAATTAATTGATATATTTATAAAAAATTTTATTTTATCACATTTACTAATATTTTGGAAAAGAATTAGTTTTTCATGAGTTTTGAACAGGATTGAACGGATTAAAGGATGAACCGGAGGAGTTATTCTGGATGGAAGAGAACGGCTGTCAATTTGAGCAACTTTGACTTATCCTGGCAATCTCTTAATCCGTTTCATCTTGTTCAGAAGTTGACCTTATTCTTAAAATGGGCCTGAATCCGTTGCCGCCATATTTCATAAGCAGGGATAGTCTCTTGATAAGATAAATTAATCAAAGTTTCATCGGTCACTTGTGCCGCTACCTCAGCTGACGACGCACAAAAAATTTGACAAGCTTGTTCAGTATGTGAGGTAAGATTACCCGCCCGTTGCCGAGTTTTAGCCGCAAAAGCAGCACCTTGCGCTAATTGCGGTCGAAAAGCATCACCTAATTCTGCTAACCGTTGGAGATCAGTTTCATCAACCCCACCCGCATAAGTCGCCGCTAACCCAATCCCACTCCATAAATCAGCTTGCCTTGTGGTTGAAAAACCATTAATCGTGCGAGCAATGACCTCAATATTAGCCCCGTTGATAAACCAAAGCCCTCGTCCTAAACCTTGGTCAAAGACCCGGCGCGCATAACCGTTTAACCGCCGTGGAACACGCTGTTGAGTAACCATTTTCGGCCAATGAAAATAACCTTCGTGAAAGCCATAACCATCCACCGCTAGCCAACCGAGTAAGGGATCGAGAGAAGCCAATGCTTTATTGACATTCCGATACAACCGTGCCCACGCCCAGCCAACACCGACATGAACCATATAAATGTGAGCGGAACCGGCACCAGCCAAAAACTGTTGAAGACGATTACGCCGCCGCAGTGATAAAAAATCGAGGAGAGCCAATGCCATAGCCGCACCTTCATAGGCGAAACCACGCATTTCCTTGGGCAACTGCTCAAGTTGTTGAGTCAATAAATCCAGTTGATCAGTTAATAAAGCCAGATGGTAACCTTCAACAAACATCCCCGCCACTTGTTCTAAACGAATACGAACTTCAGGAGAAACGGCTTGAAATCCACGTTTGGAGAAGAGAGTTTCGTCTGCAGGAATGCCAAATAGGAATTTGCGAAGAGGTTTGCTGAGCATTGAGATTGGTCCAGTCTGATTGAATTGGATGTCATTCTACAAGGTATTTGGGGGTAAAAAAAGCTCTGTAAAAAGATTAAACCTGACAGGTTTTCACGAGTAGGCTGGGTTGACGAAACCCAGCTTATTCAAGACCAACGTCGATCACATTTTGGTGATGGATAATTTATGAAAGAAAGCTGGGTTTCGTTCCTCAACCCAGCCTACGTGTTACTTGCTGCTAGTGCAATGCCACCTTTTATTGCACTGGTACTATTGCTGAGAAAGTACTACCACCATTAAAATCAATCGCTTCTATCGCGTAACAGTTATTTTGGTTCCCTTGAGAATCAAGGTAGGTATAATCAAAGCCTGAGTTTGTATCACCTTGAGAGGGGACGAGTCCGCTAATTCTAACTGGGTTTGGATAATTGCTGGCATCATTGGTACATTGTCCACTTAGAGGTTGTCCACGCCAGGCATAGAAACCAGCGTTGTTTCTTTCGGTGGCAGTCCACGCTAAAGAAATCCCACCGACGGTGGCGATAGCGGAAAGATTAGTGAATTTTGCAAGAAGTGTTACATCAGAACCGAAAAACCGTAGCACCGGCTTTCCGGTTGGTTCTAGATTCTCATCAGCCATATAGAAATCTGTTGATCCTTGCTGATAATACTGACTCCCATTTGGTGGCCATTGATCTATTTCGCCCACAAAAACTACCGGTTCCTGGTTAACTAACTTCATTCCATTGACTTCTGCTACCACAAATAAATTGACGGTCTGAACGGCTGGTAATTCAGAATCTATTGCTTGGCTTATAATCGTACCTGTACTCTCTCTGTTCGGATTGGCAGAGATGACAATAGAGGGTCCTAGCTGAAGATCCGGTAGAAGGGAAAATTCCTGGTGGACGGAAGTAATCTGTATATTACGTTGTTGAAATCTATTACCGGTAGTGGTAGCTGCTATTACCACACACGTAATATGTGGTTTTGCAAATGTGAATAGTGAGATTTTTTGACCAATATTAATCACCTCTACATTTGTGTTAATCTTGCCATTCATGACGGTTTTCGTTCCCACATCGGGTAAAGAAGCAGCAGCATGAGCCATTCCTCCCACCACAAAAGGCACCACCGCAAAAACTAAAGCCAACTTCCTCAAAAAGGTTAAACCAACTTTTTTTGACATTATAAAATCTCCATTTCTAATAAAAATACAGCCAACAAGCATAGAACAGGTAGAAAAAAGCACCCGCCTAAACCCCGCATTTTGCAGTCTAAACGTGGGATTTACTTTGTTCTTTTAATCCTACTAGTTTACCAGTAGGGTAGTTTATTAACAAAAAAATATTTGTCAATAGCTAGATAAATTTTTTTAATTAACTGAAGGGTAATATGTCCAAAATAGTTAAAATATATTTGAATAATTTTTAGGGTGGGATTTGCTGCGTTCGAACTAACACGGTAAGGCGTTTGATCTCAAACAAATAAGTCATTTCCAACAGCACCATCGGGGAAAGCAATAATTCTTGAGTCTTCATCAGTTCTAACGTTTTATAAGGAATGTGTTCAGTTTTACCCGCATAGAGCCATATCACCACATGGGTATCTAAATAAATCAAAATTTCCATTCCTCAGACCAATCGAGGTGTACTAGATCATCAGGAGAACCGGTCATACAATCTCTTTTGACCAAATGCCAACTTTTCTTAGTAGTTGATTTAGAAGCATTATTAAGCAATAACTGTTTGAATTCAGTGAGGGTCAGTTCAGTTAATTCTCTAGCTTGTTCTAGGGTAATATAATCTTTTTCCCACAATAAAATAGCGAGTTCCTGTTTGATTTGGGCCGGAGAAAGTTGAGTTGATTGTAAAATTTCATCAGGAATGACTAAATTCATAGTGGAATCCTTTTTAAGTCAGGCAAGTTAGTTGAGCAAGTGTAGCAAGTGTAGGGTGGATAAGGCGCCAGCTTGAGAGTAGGAACGAACCACTTATCTTGTTTATAATTTTCTTCCGCTTGTGCAATTTTGTTTCTTAGAATCGGGTTAGAACGTACATATTCGGTTTCGTCCCCTCATTCTAATATTTCATTAAGTATTTTGCGCAATTCGTCGTTGATGTGTTCTGCTATGGGGAAATTCATAATTTGATAGCCCATTTTTGATAGCCTATTGATGAAACGATTCGATTAAAATTTCTATAATCTTTATAAGATTAGCACTAAACTTAGCGGCAGTGACCCTACATTTCACTTTAACTTCATCTTATCTTTAGCCGAAGTTCTACAATGGCGAGAACAACTGAGATTATGTTGTCAAGGAATGTCAGTAGAAGAAGAACTTGCTTATCTTCACCGTGAAGCCGAACAAACTTTACGGGAATATGGTTTAAAAATGATACCTATTAGTCAAGGGATGGCAAAATTAGAAAGAATTTAACACTTTGGTTAACGTAATTTAACAATTAAGGAAAAATAGGATGATGACTGCCTTTAAACAAGAGGTTACCGTGCAAGCTGACGGTGTACTAGAAATCCGTTCCCCGGAATTAAAACCAGGAACAAGGGCTGAAATTATTGTTCTTCTAAAAGAACCCATACCCCAGCGTACCTTACTTAGCATCATTGGTACCGGAAGAGGTTGCTACGCTACCTCTGCTCAAGCTGATGTATTTCTTCAGCAGGAGCGTGAGTTGTGGGACAAATAAGTCAAATCATAACCGGGCAACCGGTTTATTTAGATGCTAATGTTTTTATCTATGCTTTAGAAGCTTATCCGGAGTTTATACCAGCTATCACCGAATTATTTGGTCTGATTGATAGTGGTAAACTCTACGCAGTGACAAGCCAATTGACGCTGGCAGAAACTTTAGTAAAACCTTTCCGGGATAGTAACATCCATTTGCAACAAGCCTATCAAGCTAGTCTTCAGAACAAGGTATGCCTGGTATTAATATTCTGTTGCTACAAGAATCGTAACAAGGTAAAGGAATGCTAAATAGAACTTTGCGAAGGGTACCCGGTCTGATTGAATTGGGTGTCATTCTACAAGGTGTAGGGGGTAAAAAAAGCTCTGTAAAAAGTGAATTTCTACAGAGCTTTATTAATTTAGCTAAACCACCTGGGTTAAGCGATAGCCGCTACTTGCCAAACTCAACTAATTTACTATAGCTTTGGCTATGTGGCTTTCTATCCAGACAGCATCACCATTTCCATTGATTTCTTTTAGCGCATAGCAATAAGTACCGGCTTGTGTTACGTTATCGATCAGTTGATAAGTTGCGCCGGTCGTTTCTGAACCGACTGAGTTAATTTCACCGATCATATTTGGATTGACGTAGTTCAACAGATCTACGGTACATTCACCATTTATCGGCTCGCCTCTCCACAATTGCAAACCAAGAACGTCTTTCTCACTGGCGGTTTCAAAGTTGAGGGTTACTTCGCCACCTTGTACGGTAGCTGTAAGCGAGCTAAGTTTAACTAGGAGAGGAACCACTTTTAAAATATCCTTAGCCCTGCCCTTAATCTCGTTTCCAAAATTAACTAAATCAGCGCAGCTAACTTCTTTTCCCCCTCCGCGAACACCATGACCGGCAAGTACAATCCAGCCTATTAATTTACCAGTTGTTACATCATGAACGGCTGGTGCACCATCATTAGTGTTGCCACCGTGGATATAAACGACTTGGGGTGGAAAACTCGTTAAGTTTAAATTTTGAACGGTAAGAGGTACTATCGGATTGTAAACCGTCATGTCGACACTACCATTATTATCCCAATCGAGATCGACTTCCACAAACATATTGAAGAAACTTTCTGCTGGAAAGCCTCCTGGGGGGGTATTAAGAGATTCTACTTCACCAAGACTGCGTTTGCGTTTTGCAAGTGGTACCACTGTCATAGCACTCCCGGCTCTGACTGCATTGGCAGAAGTACTACCACATTGGCCTAGATCAGTCATATTAAGCGAGATAATCTTAGTATGTACTTCTTCAGTACTAGTCGGCCCTTCTACAAAATCTTTAGTGGGAAATTGCATTTGCTTATCCGTGACTGGATCAGGATCAAATACATTACACAAAAGCGGATCACCAATCTCACATACTAAAACACTGTCGCTTTCCAGAGAAACTGGTTCAATAAAAGGATCGCTTCGACCAATTTGTGTATTGTTATCATATAACACTGGACTCCAAATTACGCAGGGATCATTAGGATCTGTCCAATCACCAGGACAATTTTGCGGCGGACTAAGATTTTCTCCCATTTCCTTAGTTAATCTGATTGCAAATTGTCCTAAAGAGGCGGTTGTGTCTACTCCAGCAGGACAGCCCGGAATCCAATTACCTACTTCACAAGCAGCCATCGTTGAAGTGTTAAATGCAATAAAAGATAAAGGTACCACCAGCCAGCGAACGGTTAAACCGACTTTTGACATTATTAAATCTCCATTTTTTATAAAAATACAGCCAGCAAGCATAGAACGGGTAGAAAAAAGCGCCCGCCCAAACCCCTCATTTTGTAGTCTAAACATGGGATTTGCTTTGCTTTTTGAATCCTACCTTAACAATCGGTAGTATAAACTCGTAAAAAATTTTGTCAAAATAATATTAAAATTTTTTAATAATGGCTCATCATCCAGTTTTAAGTGAAATTAACTTTGACACTAGGTAGTTACAAAATTTTTGTCTAAAAGCTGCTCTATTGAATAAGTGCAAGTTGTTGGGAAGATCGATTGAGGTAAACCGGTTTCATCACTAGCCAATTCTAACGCCTCTGGATAGGCGAAGATAATCGCTTCTGGTAAATAGGATTTTAAGCTGGGATTCGCTTTGATCAAATCATTAATTTGCAGACGTTGTTCAGCAATCGAGCCACGCCAGCTACTACAACGATAACTGGGCTGATATTGCCATTTAAGTAAGTGAGCGAGTAATATCTTAAAACGACTGGTCAATTCTCTTCGATCGCGTTTTCCCATACTTTCTAATTCTTCAACTAGGTGTTCAATATCCAATTCGGAGAATTGCCTTTGGCGCAGCAAGTCGGCATTGTACTGTGCCCAAGCGTAGAAATCTGTCTCGTAATCAATGGATTTGTTCATGAGTTATCACCTTATTAAATTGCATTTTTCCAGCCTGCCAATCTACTGCAATTAGATCCCCTGGTAAAAATTGACCCGCCAGAATCGCCTGTGCTAATGGGTTTTCTAAAACTTGTTGAATGGCTCGTTTTAGTGGGCGGGCACCATAAACCGGATCAAAGCCAGCAGCACCAATCTGATCGACAGCGGCATCACTGATACTGAGACCCAGATTTTGAGCTTGTAACCGTTGGCGTAAATAGTTAATTTGTAAGTGAGCAATGGCACGAATTTGCGCCTTATCCAAGGAATGAAATACCACAATTTCATCAATACGGTTGATCAATTCGGGGCGGAAATATTGGCCGACAATTTCCATCACCGCTGCTTTCATCGCTAAGTAGTTTTCTTCACCACTTTGCTCTTGGATCAATTGTGAACCTAAGTTAGAAGTCATGATAATGACGGTATTGCGAAAGTCAATGGTTCGTCCCTGTCCGTCGGTTAAACGCCCGTCATCCAGTACTTGCAGAAGTACCCCAAATACCTCCGGATGCGCTTTTTCAACTTCATCTAATAACACCACGGAATAAGGACGCCGCCGGATGGCTTCCGTTAAATAGCCGCCTTCTTCGTAGCCAACATAACCCGGCGGTGCGCCAATCAGCCGAGCTACCGAGTGTTTTTCCATAAATTCAGACATATCAATGCGTATCATCGCCTCGTCGGTGTCGAATAGAAACCCGGCTAAGGCTTTAGCTAATTCTGTTTTACCAACCCCGGTCGGACCCAGAAATAAAAATGAGCCATTAGGACGGTTGGGATCCGCTAAACCAGAACGCGAGCGGCGAATGGCATTGGCGACCATTTGCACGGCTTCATCTTGACCAACCACCCGTTGATGTAAGGATTCTTCCATGCGTAGTAATTTTTCCCGCTCGCCAGCTAACATTTTGGTAATGGGAATCCCAGTCCATTTAGAAACGATTTCGGCAATTTCTTCTTCAGTCACCGCATTACGTAATAATTGCATACCTTGTTGTTCCGCTTGACTGGCTACAGTGAGTTGCTTTTCAACTGACGGAATCCGTTCATATTGTAATTGTGCCATTCGTTCTAAATCACCGGCACGACGGGCTGCTTCTAGTGCTAAGCGAGCTTGTTCTAATGCTTCTTTAAGTTGGTGTGCACCCTGTACACTCGATTTTTCGGTGCGCCACACTTGATTTAGTTCAGCCAGTTCTTTTTCTAACAGGTTGATTTCTTCATTAAGCTTATCTAGCCGTTTTTTAGAAGCCTCGTCCTTTTCTTTTTTCAGGGCTTCGCGTTCAATTTTAAGTTGAATCAGCCGCCGATCCAGTCGATCAATTCGTTCCGGCTTAGAATCAATTTCCATGCGAATCCGACTAGCGGCTTCATCAACTAAATCAATCGCTTTGTCTGGCAATTGCCGATCGGTGATATAACGGTGGGAAAGCGTAGCGGCTGCCACAATCGCGGGGTCAGTAATATCAACGCCGTGATGAACTTCATAACGTTCTTTTAACCCGCGTAAAATAGCGATGGTATCTTCAACCGAGGGTTCATTAACTAATACTTTTTGAAACCGCCGTTCTAAAGCCGCATCTTTTTCAATATATTTACGGTACTCATCTAAGGTAGTGGCACCAACACAATGTAATTCGCCTCGTGCTAATGCTGGCTTAAGCATATTACCCGCATCCATAGCGCCTTCGGCTTTACCGGCACCCACCATGGTATGCAATTCGTCAATAAAAAGAATGATTTGGCCTTCTTGTTTCGCTAAATCATTCAGTACGGCTTTTAACCGTTCTTCAAATTCCCCTCGATATTTAGCACCGGCAATCAAAGCGCCCATATCTAATGACAGCAAGCGTTTATCTTTTAATCCCTCTGGCACTTCACCATTGATAATGCGTTGCGCTAAACCCTCGACAATGGCACTTTTACCGACTCCGGCTTCACCGATTAAGACCGGATTATTTTTAGTACGGCGCTGCAACACTTGGATCACGCGACGAATTTCATCATCCCGTCCAATGACCGGATCCAATTTACCCTGCATGGCACGTTCGGTTAAATCAATGGTATATTTGCTTAAAGCTTGCCGAAGTTCTTCCGCATTGGGATCGTTAACTTGCTGTCCGTCACGCAATTGTTCAATTGCCTTTTCTAATAACGCCGAGTTAGCGCCCGCCTTTCTCAGTAACTGACCTATCGCGCCTTCATCGGCTACTGCCGCCTGTAAAAACAATTCGCTGGCCAGATATTGATCGCGGCGTTTCTGAGCGAGTTTATCCGTCACGTTAAGCAGGCGAATCAGATCATTGGATAAATGAACTTCGCCTTGCCGATTGCTCACTTTATCAATCCGTTCTAGGGCTTCAATTAAACCGGAACGGATTTGGTTAACATTGACACCGGCACTGGTTAATAAAGGATAAATATTACTATCTCTTTGATTTAACATAGATAATAATAAATGGGCTGGTTCAATAAAACGGTGATCTTTACCCGCAGCAAGACTTTGCGCCTCGGCTAAAGCTTGTTGGAATTTAGTGGTTAATTTTTCTGGATTCAT